>SVEN01000010.1 GCA_015057365.1 Lachnospiraceae bacterium
TTGCCGCCTACCGCGACTTTGAAGACCGGTTCTCCATCGTAGAAGAAAAGCTCCCGGCCATCGACATGGTCCGAAAAGCCACACAGAACAAAATCGGAAAATTCACCAAACAGGACATCCGCGAATTATGCCCTTCCCTCAGCATCAGCTCCATCGAAGGCGCATTACGAAAAATGGTCGCCATCGGCGAACTCATGAGAAGCGGTGTCGGAAAATCGACCTTTTATGTGAGGGTAAAATAGAAGCAGCCACCATGAAAATGGTGGCTGAAGTTTTTTGAACTTGTTTCAATCTTGTTTCATAACTTGTTTCATTTCGGTGTCTTCAGAAACATTCCGGTGATAAGTTTTCGCGTTATCGCTCATTTTATCGCTCATATATCGCTCATATATCGCTCACTTTTTCGGCTCCTTTTTTGACTCCTTTTTAGCTCCTTTTCGGCTCCTTTGCTAACGCACCGAAATTACAATCAAGACAATCATCCCTCTTTCACCGTTTCTTCTCGCTTCGCCATACGCTTTGCCCGAATCATCTTGTATCCGTTGCGACTATCAATCTTCCGTCTGTATTCGTCCTCTATCGACATCCACTGCTTCTTCGATAGATTTACACTAAAAACACAATTTCTTGCCCAAGACAAGGACTTTCTTCCGCATGCCGCAGCATAAAGTTCATTAATATGTCCCACCATAGCACGACAAACCGCAGCTAAAACCAATTCCTTTTCTGTCTCATACTTTTTCTCTGTTTGCAAATATTCTGTTAAGGCAATCGGATTAATCTCATCCGGTAAATAAACACGCCTATACTTATCATATCGGCTTGTGGTTATATTGGAAGTATTCTTCCGAATCGATACGCGTTCTCCCCATGGTATCTTTTTTAAATCTTCCTTCGTATATCTGTTAATGTTTTCTTGAATTATTGCTCGAACCTCATCCGGTTTCAATAGAAACGGTTCAATATTCTCTATCACCTGTTATCCTCCCATTATTATTCATCAGCACTCTATGCTCAAAAATCTCTTTCTCTCCTTCGAACATTTTCAACCGGTTCTCGTTCTATGTTCCTCTTCCTTTTCTTTAATTCTCCTTTGTACTTTGAATCGAAGGTAAAAACTTCTCTGCTTCTCCCTCGTTAAACGTTTGCTCTTCTTCGTTTTGTAATGCCTGTTGCGCCGCCTTGTATCCTTTTTTATCTGTTCCTGGATACTTCTTATTTACATCAGACCATTCTCTCTGAATTTCACTTCTTTTAGTCCTTATCTCTTCTATCGTCAAATCATCAAAATCAGTAATCAAAGACGAGTAATTTTCTCTGATATCCCACAATTCATCCGCCGCATCTTTGTGATTCTTTATTCTACTGTTCAAACTGCTATCTTTCATATACAAGTTAAGTCCCAATGACAAAGCGGACGCAATACCACCCACCCAAGCCAGCAGATACTGGTTTGTAATAACCGTAGCTAAAAAGCCTCCTGTAGAAATTGCAGTTAATACAATTTGTGTGATTTTAACCCCTGTACTTAATCCTTCCAATCTGTTTCGTATCTTATGATGAGCCGTATATGTATAAACAACCTTTCCATGTAAATCAACTAATTGTGCTCTTAACTCATTTCGTTTTTTATCCATCGCAAATACTCTCCTATATCATAAACTTAAGAACTTTTCCCAACACTTCCCAGCCTTTTGAAGCATCCACATTCATATTACTTCCTGGCGCTTTTAAATCTGGGGTGAAACATCCGTATAAAGAGATATCATTGTAATATTTTAATAATGCCTCCTCAAATGTAGTAGTCCCTCCGGAATGCTTTTCGCCCTCCCTTAAAAAGTGCCATCCACCAATTGCATCATACAAAAAAGTATCTATCAATATTCCCGATAAATGATAGCTTGAAAAGTTATTATCACGAACATATCTAATATGCTTACATGCATCAAATAATAATCCATTAGAACTACTGTTTTTTTCTTTCATAGCTTCTTGTTCTGCCTTGGGATTGGTTGTCATCCAATTTCCTCCCATGTGGGTATCCGGATATTTATATGTACCATCCCATCCCCAAATTGTATTATTTCTGAATGCCGGTAATATTTCAAACTTCATTCCATCGGAGAATTTTATAACAACTACTTGTCCATCCCCTTTTATATTTGTATTGGGATATGTTTGTAAAAGTGCATTTTTAACAGACTGCAATAGTCTGGACTGCCCATTACCATAAAGAGACGAGAAATGACTAAACTCATCATCCGGCAATTCAATTAACACATCCAAGTCACTTGTATTTATTGCAGTTCCCCTTCCATAAGAACCCACATAAAAACTATGCAAAGTTTCACTTGAACTATCCCAAAATGTTTGATTAATTGCTTTCGTAATTCTTTTGTACCTACTTGAAATATGTGATCTAGTATCACTATCTATTGTATGCGAATTCTTTTTAACTGGCGAACTCATCTCGTATACCTCCCTTTCAAATCTGAACATCTTATAAAAATTATACTCTTCATTTGCCATATTTTCAATGACGATTATTCATAGACCATCTGTTTTATCTTACCGTTCCAATCTTCGATGACAGTGCCCCTAGCAAAGCCAAATATGCAACAGCAATCCCTCCCATTATCCACTGATTCGGATAAAACACCATGGCAAAATGCACTACCACCGTATTTAACGCATAAAACACCGTAAACAATAAACTTCCCGCCACCGGATTCCTTCCCGATTCATAAAACATCCCTGTAATACCGTATGATATCGGTCCAAGAATCCAACCGCAAAGAAAATTGACCAGTTCTGCACTATCCCCCAACGGTGTAAACGGATTTGGCAGAAATAACTCCCTTATTAGAACTCCTAAAACACTTATTACTTGATACATCTTTTACCTCCTTCGCAATTCATTACAAGAAAAATAACTTATTATCTACCTTCCCCTCCGGCACAAACTCTCTGTTTTTGCATATCTTGTCCGCATAGCCGGTGGTAATCGGCAGTCTCATCTTATGTGTTGAGCCAACATGCAACTGGGTTAAAAATAATATCTGTCGAATGACATCTATCATCTTTTCATCTCCGCATCTCTTTTCAATCAGAATCGGATTCGGTGAACCCTTCTTTTGCTTCATATCCGTAGTAACAAGATATGCCTGACTTTGATTGTACACACAGTAGCCGATATCCGGATTTGTAACCTCACCATCCTTATACATAACGATTTTAGAACTTATATTCTTTCGCACCTCAACAATCGTATATGCAATCCCCTTTAGTGAAAAATACTTTTCATACCAATCATCGTTCTCGTTACTAAAACCATCCCTGTGAATCACGATACTCTTTGGTGGTTCCCCATACTCATCTTCATAAGAAAAGAGCACCTGATCAAAAATATCCTGTAAAATCTTTGTCGTAATCTTTTCTCCCTTTTGTGCCTGTTTCGGCTTATAAAATCCTATCAGTTTACCATACTTATCAAACAACACAGAGCAAGCAGGGAAGTGAATTCCGGCATCCACCGTTGCCACGTCCAACCCCACAAAGCAATCTGCATTTCCCGGCATATCTTTTACAATCCACGGGATTCCGCCTGTTTTACCCAGAATCCCAAGCACAATATTATGTAAAAAATACCGTGAACTATTGCTGTCGGTCTCGTTTGCAAATAACCTTGCCGTACTAACGCTTATCATTTGTGACGGGATATTTGCTTCTGCCCATATGGTCTTAAACGGATTGTACGGACTGTCCTCCTCCATTCCATCCGGAACCATAGCGATAACAATATCGATATCCTCCACCTTTCTAATTTTATGCGCTGCTCGCTTATATGCAGTAATATCCCCTAGTTCATATTCTTCTTGAATCATTGGTGCTACTTGTATGTCAAGCAGGCCATTACATATGTATTTATCCTTCTCTCCGTGAAACTGCCCCTTTACACTAAACCCATAGATTGCATTGACAATTGCTTTCATCAATGGTTTTGTCCCTACAGGATAAAGATAACCGATTTTAATCTGTTTCTCTGTCTTTTTGTAGAAACCATGGTTAAAAACCTGATATTCCTTCCCACAATCTATCGTCTTGCTGTCCCCACAGACCAACTTTGGCATTTCCACAACACCTCGTAAAAATCCAATTCGTTCTACCGGACAGCACTCCGTTTCAAACGCCAAACCATACATTTCCGAGAGCTCTCCTATATCATTAATAAAGTCCCTATCAAGCTCCAATCTTGATCGCATATCTCGCTTTACATACCTTTCGATTTTAAGAGAAAAATCGGCATCCATCCTTCCCACTACCTCTCTGGACAAAATCGGCTTTAGCGCCTGTGGATAATAAGGAATCACGTTCTTCTCGTTCAATCTGACTCTTACAACCGGTGTATCATCCGGAAATGCTGCGACGCGATAGCCTTCTCCTCTACCTTCATAATATGCCTTTAAGCTTGGTGCAAAATCCAAAGGGTCCGTAACTGTAGTATCGGATACCTCAACAACCGTTCCGCTCTGCTTGTTTTTGCTCCAATCATTCTTTACTTCCATTCCTAATACATTTTTCCCTTTGGAAATATAATCTGCGAGTGTCAAATTTGACGAGAAAACACTACTAGTATCTAAACGCAAATATGCATAGCCATCTTCTTCGATACTTACCCATACCTTGTATTTTCTTTCCAAGCTTATCTCCTTATTTCCGGATGTGACTATGTTGAAGCCTCTCTCAGTCATAATAAACTTACTAGTAATTTCACTCTTGCACGAATACTTTCTATACTTATCCGCAACAAGAATCTTTTCCAAATTTCTTTCAATATAGTACTTTACCAGTGCCTCATATACTCTTTTGTTCTCCTGGACATCCGGCTGTTTCAAACCTAAATACTCCAGTTTAAAATCTGCTTTCGGAATTTCAGTCTCAATCTCTTCTGTTGTAAAAATTACTTCTCCATTTTCAAATACACCACATTGATTGAGGTTTCGAATCTTCCAGCTGGCACCTCTTATTACTTTAAAGCGGCTATCTGTAATGTTTTGTGATACCAGTTTGTATACGTGTAATGAAACCGGCATAACCTTTGTCTTTGATGCATAAACCTCAAGTTTCAAATCTTTTTCCATGACTGCCTCCGCGTATTCAGTAAAATTATTAATATAATTTTACCACATAACGCAAAAAGAATTGCCGCATATTTGCGTCAATTCTTTTTCTCATAAAAATTCTTATTATGTTCAAGCAGCTTTGTTATACCATCTCTTACATACTGTGGTTCTATGACCTCTACATTCTTTAATCCAACGAGCCACCCATATAAATTATCAGATGCAGCGGCAGTGAATGTAACTAATAATATGTCTTTCTCTTCCTCCAAAACTGCTACCCTTTTTCCGAATTGGTCTATAAAAGCACCAATCAAATATTCCGGAATTCTTACTGTTATCAAATACTCTTCTTTTATAAACATCCCTATATGCTTTGAAACAAATGTATTCGCATTAAATCTCTGAAACTGACTTTTCCCTGTGCGTAAACTTTCGGACAGTTGTACCTTATCTAGTTTATCAACTCTGTAAACTCTTTCTTTTAATGCACCATCCGTTTCCTTTACATCATAACCGTACAAATAATATCTGTCTCCGGCCCATATCAAAGCCCACGGATTCATATGGTATCTGTTTTCATTCTTTTTCACTAGCTTCTTATTCTTATCCCAGCGCATATAATCAAAACTTATCTGGACACCCTTTGCTAATGCTTCCTGAATCAAATTAACATTGTAGAGAATCTTCTTATTCTCTGCCTTCGCAATATTGATTCCCAATACGCTTCTATCTAACTCTGCTGCCTCATAAATGCTCATGGTACTTTTCAACTTATCAATCATTTTAGCTGCAACATTTTTTTCTATAAAATTTGACGCATTAACAGAATCAATGATTAGTTTCATCTCTTCCTTTTCCAACAATCTGCCACCGATAAAATAGCGTGCGTTCCTTCCCTTACAAGAAATTACATCTACTCCTAACTCATTCCTTAATTGCTTAATATATCGCAAAATACTATCCTCACTGCAAGAATATCCTGCATCCTCCATATGTAACAAAATGTCTTGCATGGAAATCTGATGCGACTCATCGGTATACTTTGTTAGAATCTTGTATAAAGCTAAAACTCTGTTTTTACTATAATCGCTCATGCATCGCACCTCCGAACACCCCCGACTCTCCAAACAAATAAAAAAGCTTTTCACAAACTGGCAAGCAGTGCATACTGCTAGCATTTTATGCATTTCTGCTTGCTGGTGTCGTGCCCCAAGCCCCTAGAACGTTCTCCTTCGAAGTCCGGCTACACGCTCATTCTGAGCGCTAAGTTCAATAACGATTCTTGATTTTATTTCCCATCCTATTAATCATTAAAACTTATTTTTTTAACAACCTCAGAAAAATCAAATTCAACAGAATCAGAAACAATAGAAAAGACAGCCTTGATATTACTCCTTCTTCTAACATATGTTGAATATGAAAGCATGTACAAAAATTGTCTCATTTGAACATTACCATTCTGTGTTGCTTTAATAACCCTTGAAACAAACGGACTCCTTAAAATAAGTCTAGTCAATAAACGATTTCGTTGTTCTTCCGGAATTTGTGGATACACCATTCCAATACAAGATAAAAAGTATGTCCTACACAGCTCATATAATAATCCAATTGCCGCTCCCGTCTTTGCATGATTTTCACCATACTTTAAATACGCGCCCTCATTTCGTTCTTTTCCATCATTTAAAAGCATTTTACCTACTTCCAAATGATTCATTCCAGGATTATCTGTTTTCTGCATTTCGATACACATTCGTATGGATGCATCATCAAAACTACTAAACTGAAAAACATCGTGCGCTGTAATCTCTATACTTTCCATTTGAACTATGTATTCTAAAATCCTATCAATTGGTGTTTCGCAGACAGCATCAACATATTCTAACACCTCACCTGTTGGAAATACATAATCATAGTACATCATCTTTTCATTTATGTTCTTTTCAAACTGTCCGCTCATAAAGTGAATCACATCCATAATTCATCATCCAATCTTATTCTGTATATCCTGAAGACGTTTTATAATCTTCTTTAATTCGAACTGCGCCTGCTGAATTGTTTCCGGGCTTGCCGCCACCTGTTTCTCAAAAGTATCTTCTTGAATCAACTTTCTAAATGTTTGCAAACGCTTAACAGCATCATCCAATTTACCTGAATCTTGAATTTCGTCATATCCGTCATACAAACTCATTTGTCCAGATGAAATTTTTTGCATAACCCTCTTTGACTGTTTATCATTAAGCTTCGCAATTTCACCAAGTTTTCGCATATCCGCGGCTTCTTTGATTTCTCCCATCTTAATAGCTTTAACAACGGTTTCATCAATATCCGGATTGGTTTCACGATATTTTTTTATCCCACCATTCTTTAAATACTCTTCGTAATAACTCCAACGACGTTTATTAAGGTCATCATTCTCAATCATAAACTTAATCACTTCAATCATGCTCTCTGCCTTCTTTTTACCCAAGCCAAGTTCTTGAGCCATGTACTGAATAGGAGTTTTCGTCTGCATATGTCGTCTATACAAATAATGAGCCTGTTCAAACGGTTCCCAATCCTTACGTCCGATAATATGGTATTGTCCTAATAATGTAAAAATAGCACTGTCATCAATATCTGCCGGAAGAACCTTACATTTAACCATTCCCCATTTAAGCGGATCAACTTTAGCCAATAAACGATATGCGGCAAGACGGCTATTTCCTTCAAGCACAGTCAAGTCTCCTGCCCTTACAATCAAAGGATCAATCAAACCTCCATTACTTTCTATTGAAAGTTTTAGTTGCTTCACATGTTCCTGATCACACATTAAATCTTCTATTTCATCCTGATTTGGCTCAATCCCAGATGTGTTTAATATGCTGTATACTCTGGGATTTTCTGTATAAAACCTTAATGACGCCTGATTAATCTCTCTTAATTCAACAACATAGTCCTTTTGGCCAATAGTTAAATTTTCCGTAGTCATGTTCATTCCTCCTTTGAAGCCAGTATCTCTTTTATCAATTCTCCGTACGAATAGTCTGCAACTGATTTATATTCCTCTATGCTGATATCTCCTTGTGCTAAAAACGCAGCATATTGTTTTGCTTGAAGCAAACTATCAATCCATACATCAATAGAATCCTCAAGCATTAAATTATACACATAACACGTTCTCTTCTGAGAAATCCGGTGAATACGATCTTGTGCCTGCAGATAATCATCAAGATTAAATCCTCTATCGTAGAAGATGACATGATTCGCAACAGTCAAAGTCAAGCCTTCTTTAGCGGCCTGTGGAGTAGCAAAAAGCACTTTGCATCGTTCGTCTGTTTTAAATGAAGAAACAGACGCATTTCTCTGCTCCATAGATAACGAACCGTGAATCATTTTAGGACAATACTCTGAGTATTTCTTGCAAAAAAACTCAACATTATCAATGAAATTACTCCAAACAATGCATTTTTCACCTCTGGAAACGATTTCAGTAAGCAGTTTATCCAACTCAACTTCTTTTCCTGAAGGTCCTTCATATTCATCATCAATCAATCTTGGATTTGATGCCACTTGATTCAACCGCAATAATCGCTTTAATGCCGCCGAATCGTCATCTATAATTGTCTCTCCTTCCTGTGATATCTCCACCTCGAGTTCCTTAATTATCTGATCGTATATTTTAATCTGTTTTTCTTCCGGTGCCGCAAATATTGTCTTATACACCTTCTGAGGCAATTCAATCCCACATGTTTTCTTTGTTTCTCGTACAGAGAAATGTGCTATTTTTGAATAAATAGCTCCTACACTCTCTTGGAAATCCAATAATGCACCATTATTAACTTCAAAATCATTTCTTAGATCGGTGCTTTTTTTGAACTCTGAAAAATCACTCCCAAGACTTTCTCCCATATCAAGAAAAAAAATCTGTGCCCAAATATCATATGGTCTATTTGCTACCGGTGTACCCGTCATTATATTTCTAATCTTAAATAACGGAGCCAACTCAAAAAAATCTTGAGTCAGTTTTGCGTCCGGATTCTTCAATTTCGTTGATTCATCAATAATAATTCCAACATTTCTACACTTCAAAAAAAGCTCAATTCTTTTCTTATCTGTAGATAACGTTTCAAAATTTGTGATTATAACTTTAGCCGGACTATTCAGTACAAAATAGTTTTCGGCCTTGTTATTGGTAAGAATTTTCGGACGTATGTGTGTATGAACTACAAACTCATCTTGCCAATTCTTAACCAATTGTTTTTTTGTCACTATCATTACAGTATCGAGATCTCTTTTCTGTAGCCAATACAGAAGCAAATCTAT
Source organism: Lachnospiraceae bacterium (assembly GCA_015057365.1). Classification (GTDB taxonomy): domain Bacteria; phylum Bacillota; class Clostridia; order Lachnospirales; family Lachnospiraceae; genus SIG307. The sequence goes on from SVEN01000010.1 coordinate 9,426, forward strand.
CGCGATCTTTGTTTTTCCTAACCCCTGCTCATGGAAGATAGCTGAATATTCCATATCTTTTAAAGTCATAAATGCTTCATGCTGATATGGGAAAGCAGTGTTCTTTGCTTCATAATTTGTAGCGACTCTTGATATAATCCTACTCATAATAAATGCTGTCCTCCCATTTCATCCAAGACTACAATATCTGCTCTATAACCATTTTGTCTTTTCAGTCTTCTAAAATGATTCTTGGCCGAAAAGACTAATTGCCATGGAACAGCAATTACAATAATGGATTTTCCACAAAACTTCTGAGTTTCTTCCATGTACGCAATATACTGCAATCTACTATGTTCTCTATCAAAATCATTAATTGTCTTGGCTTCGCCAATAATATACATATCATCTCCCCAATATTGTACATCCGGAATATATTTTCCGTTCACACTAGTGGGACGAAACGAATCCGCAGAGTCCACCTCAATAAGTGCATGCTTCTCAAATGGCACTATCGTTTTCACATACTCATATACAGTTTTTACAAGGTCTACATGACTGCGCGATTCACTCATACACTATCCCTCAAAATTCTCGATCAATTCCTGAAGTTCCTCTTCCAAATAGTAGATATTATTCTTTTTCGACTGATACGCTACATTTTCCTTAAGTGCCTTAACTTCTTTGTAACCAATATTCTTTAAGCGGTTAATAAGTTCCACCACAAGATCATCCATACTTACAGATGATAACACCTTTCCGTTTTTTCCTGAAACATCAACCAACTTTGCAGCTTCTGTAATATTGGTCCGAAGAAATTCTTTTCTTGCAACCGAATCCGCTAAAATTTCTGGCAACTTACGAACATTTTGCGCAGTATCTATATTTCCATTTATAACCCACTTAGCAAAATCACTTTTTGTAAACTGATGAGCCATTAATGCATCAATAATAGACCTATTTTGTAACTCTGCAAACTTTGAAAACTCTCTTGGATTTGGGTCATCTCCCACTTCATCAGCTGCCGGAAAATAATATTTTTCCATATCTACATAGGCATTAATAAGTTTATTAATCTCCGCAGTTTTTCCCCCGCAGAAGGATATTATTGTTGCCATCGGTAGTTTTTCTATATGACTTAACTGATGAAGATATTTAGCCTTCGAAAATGCATCCCAATCTCTTGGGCCCACCAAGTGCGTCTGAAGTCTAATAGCATGGATTTCATTAGAAGGCAAATTATCATATACAATCGCAATAATTTCCTTCCACGGCCCTGTTGGGTCAGATTCTGCAAATTCTTTATAAATCTGCAATCTAGTATTTCCTTCAATAACGACAAGTCTTCCATCCGAAAAACGGTTAACAATAATCGGATTAATAATTCCCCTATTAACTTTTATGGATTCCTTTAACACATCATATGATGATGTCGAGGCGGCCCCGCTTGAAGTACTTAATGCCAATGCAATTGCTTCACTCGTTATCGGCCCTCCATATATTCCTAGCCACTGCTTTATTCTAGGATTCTCTAAATCAAGTTCAACTTTATCAATAGGTAATTTAATATAATCCATACATTCCTCCTATAGTGTAAATTCCTCATATCTAAGGTCAAAGTATTTCTTTGCAATATCTGGATATTCCCGTTCAAACTCGACCATTGCCTTCATCGAAGAGCATAATGTTCCCTCTGTTTTATGTAATGCTTGATTTGCTTCGCAAAACTGCCTGAAACTCATCTTTTTAAAAATACTAGGTTGATTACACCAACGAGCCAACGATACATACAGCGACCTATAATTTGATTCTTTCCATGGTTGATAGTTTTTATCTTGGTATCTCATTAAATACGGCAAGCACTTATATTCCATGAGCAATGCAAGTCTTCTAAAAGCATTTTCAATATCTACATAGTCTGTACTTTCGAACCCAACAAGCACATAAAATTTAATGCTCGTAGTTTTTGTATGCCTACGTATCATTTTCAATTTATCATGAATAAGATCGTAATCCTCAATCTTATCAAATGCAAACGTGTAATCGCCATCGTATCTTGCATTAAACAACAATTCACATTTCTCATCTGTCAGCAACCGCTCATCCAGTCCCTGTTTAAACTTAAAAGGTTTATTTATTGAAATCAGCTCACTTAAAAGTTGTTTCCAATTTGGACAGCCCAAGAAATTATCATCCAATAAACAAATCTTTTTACAACCATCATAATAAAACTCTTCCAATGGGCTATGCACAAACACGTGATCATATTTTTGATTTACACAAAACTTACATTTTCTAAAACATCCTCTTGTCAAAAAACCTATACAATAATCTGTATATTCTTTAAACTGAATCATAAAGGACCTTTGATTAAATTTCTTATTGGCCTTCTCCGCTTCAGCAGATGCTCTTCTTACTTCTGATTCAATCCATTCATCATATAATCTATAATCTGGAATATGATGTTCTACCTCATCCGGCAAATTAGGAGCCTTATCAAAATAAAAACCGGTTCCACCAATATGTACTTTTTCTGTCTCTCTTAACCATTCTGGCACAGGTGTGTCAGTAAACACCTTGGAAACATAGATTTCATCATACTCTTCAAAATTTTCATAATCGAGCTTTAGGCAAACCTCTGCTCCCCTTTCCTTCCAGTATGCCGATAGTTTCTCACATACCAAATTAGGGAATCTATGCTTCTTTCTTCCGATTAAGTCTGCATCAATAATTGCTATCCGCATCGCAGGCACATCCTCTTTCATTATTTTATGTATCTTAACTTAATGTCATCTTTTTCATTAATTTTTACACGAAAAGTATAAACAATCTTATAATAATTATTATAATTGATCTTATTATTTTTCTCAAGGCTTTTCGACCTCTTGAAGCAAAACGCTCTAATCAATATCACAATTTCTCAACGCAGTATACTCCCTAAAAACTCGACGGGCAAGCAGTGCCTCCTGGTACCAATCCGGCATTTTTGCTTGTTGGTTCTCCTGCCCCAATCCCCCCAAATCGTTCTCCTTCGGAGTCCGGCTACGCACTCATTCTGAGCGCTAAGGATGTTTCTGATTTTTACTTTTTCTCCTTCCCCATCCGTTCCAAAATATGCTGAAACAACTCATGAAACATCTGTGTCTCCGCCTCATCCAAGTCCGCCATTCCGGAACCGGTCAGCACAGAAGTGACGATGTCTGCCATCTCGGTTTCGGATACTTTTCGCGTCAGTTGTATCTGATCGCTTTGCGTTTTTATCTCTGTGAGCTGCGCCTTTAATTCCTTACGGCTGATATCTTCTGGTGCGTTCTGATAGTCAGCTTTGATATCCTTTAGCATGGATAGAAAGATGTTTCGCAGCTTGTTTAAGTCCGCTTCCTCTCCGCTGATTTTTTCTAAGTTCAGACGGCGAACATCCCCGGCGATTTCATTCTTTTTCTCCGGATGGTCCTTGGCAAAGTCTTTGATGCTGGCAGTTGCCAGATTAATAATATCATTTCGGGATTGCAATCCTTCCTTGTGGTCATCTTTAAAATAAGCCTCTGCCGCGTCCAGTAAAAGTGCAAAGCGCGGATGCTCCATGAGGCGACTTAACATCGCTCCGTCCACCTTCCCGGAGAGGAGTAAAAGTAGTGCTTTGTTTGACAAGCCCAACTCCTCCAGTTCTGCGTTTTTCGGTGCAGTCACCTTCGTCATTCCAAGCAAATAGTCCGTGGACACCCGGAAGTATTTTGCCAGCTTTACAAGGATGTCATTGCTGACATTTGTAATTTCTCCCCGCTCGATACGACTGAGAGATGATGCTGGGATGCCGATGGCTGCGCACAATTCTTTTTGCGAAAGTCTCGCCTGCACCCGCAAGTCTGTTATCTTTTCATTTATGGTCAATTTCGTATTCATAGTTCTCTCCGTACCTCCACACTTCCAGTCTATCACTCTCCGCCCCTTCCGTCAATTGCAAATCTGCAATTCCATCCCTCCTCAAAAGCACCACATTTGCAACTCCGTCCAATCTGCAGTTTTTCGAAATTTTCATGGTATCCTTTCCTCACAACCGGTTGTTATGCGCATAGAACAAAACGGCACTCATAGACTCTAATAACCGGATTTTTAGGGAGTATGCGATGCCAGAATCAAGAGGACTTTCAGAGACAGAAAAGGAGAATCGCATGGAGAATTATTTTACCAAAGAACAGCGAGAGCTGATTAATAAGCAACTAAAGCGTGGCATTTACCATGAATTATATTTGCGGGAACTCATTACCGACGAGCAGTTAGATTACTTGCTTAGCCACAATGTGTAACTTTTACTTGCACATCGCAGACTCCGGTATTATACTGGAGTCAGTGATGTGTCATTCCCGAAAAGGAGGACACAATGAATCATAAAAAACTTAGAGTTGCCGCATATTGCAGAGTTTCGACAGACAAGGACGACCAGACCAATTCCTTACTCAGCCAGCGCAAGTATTTTGCGGAATACATCACGCGTCACGAGGATTGGATTTTACAGGACGTGTATTACGATGAGGGCATCAGCGGTACCCAGACAAAGAAGCGTATCGGCTTCAACACCATGATCGAGGAAGCCCTGCGGGGCGGTATCGACCTCATCCTCACGAAGGAGGTGTGCCGGTTCGCACGAAATACCGTGGACACCCTGCACTACACCAGACTCCTTAAGGACAAGGGCATCGGCGTAATCTTTACCATCGATAACATCGACACCCGAGACGCCGACGTGGAGCTTCGTTTGACCATTATGGCCAGCATCGCACAGGAGGAGAGCCGTAAGACCTCCGAGCGTGTGAAATGGGGCCAGAAGCGTCGCATGGAGCAAGGTGTGGTGTTTGGCAGAGACATGATCGGGTACACCGTCCGGAACGGCGAACTGACCGTGAATGAAGCGGAGGTTCCTCTCGTTCGTGCCGTCTTTCACAAGTACACCAACGAGGGAAAGGGCACCCACGTTATCGCAAGGGAACTGATGGAGGAAGGACTTCGCCCGCCCCGGGTAAAGCTTTGGTCCAACACCGTAATCTTGCGAATGCTTCGAAACGAAAAGTATGTAGGCGACCTGTGTCAGAAGAAAACCTACACCCCCAACTACCTGACACATGCAAAGAAATACAATCGGGGTGCCGAAGAGATGGTTTATATCACAGACCACCACGACCCCATCATCGACCGGGAGCTTTGGAACCGCACCCAGGCGGAACTAAAACGCCGCTCCCCTTCCGAGGCAATCAAAACCAAGCACAGCAACCGTTACTGGTGTAGCGGAAAGCTTTGGTGCGGTGCATGCGGGCATCACTTTGTCAGCCGTACCAAAAAGCTGGCTGACGGCAGTACCTACAAGGCATGGCGTTGTTACGCCTTTGCCAACCACGGCACCGCAAAAACCATGGACACCGGCGAGGCCGTCGGCTGTAGCAACGGTTCCATCAACGAGCGGGCTTTGCTTAGCTGCGTGCATCATTGCATCCGCCAGTTTCAGGCAAACCGTAAAGCACTGAAAGCAGAGCTTTTGCAGGAGCTGACCGGAGCCAAAAGCGTAAATGATACCGGAACTGATGCTTCCGGCATTCATGAAAAGCTGGAGGCGTTAAACACCAAGAAGCGAAAAGCCGTGGATTTGATGTTGGATGGTTTGATTTCCAAGGTAGAATTACAGGAGCAGACCAAATGGTACGATGACCAGATTGAGGAATTGAACAAGCTGTTACAGGGCGTGCAAAAGGAAGACGATATGCGCAGCCGGCAGATGAACCTGTTTCGGCAGTACGACTCCGTCTTGGACGAGATTATGACCTTCGACGAATCGAACCTTGGCTTGTACCGGGAGCTGGTGGAGAAAATCACCGTCTATCCCGGCGGCGTGGTAGAGATTTGGTTCCGGGAGATTCCCTTCGGCATGAAACTAAAAATTCGGTCCTTTGGTAGGGCCGACGAGTACACCACAGAAATTCTTGAAACCGAAATTTTAACGCAAACTACCGAAAATGGCATTTATGCCCCAGAGGCTTCTTAAAAAGCATCCCTACAAAGCAAAAGCAGCCTCTGAAACCCGCTAAAATCAAGGGTTTCAGAGACCCCCGCACCCTGTGGGGCACCAGCGAATCACCTGTGCCGATATCCGTCAGTAACCCTGCCACCTCCCGGTACGGCATAGCATACCGTTGGGACAGGTAACGCATGCTCGCTGCCAATTCACCATCCGGTCCGCCGAACTGGCTCATAATCACCATGGCAAGCTTCGGATTGGTCTGTTTGATGTTTACCGGGTACTGTAATCTTCTTTCATAACTCCACATTACTTACACGCTCCTTCCCACGGCCACGGATATTCTACCCATTTCCAGCAATCGTCACAAAAACAATCGTAGGAAGAAAGCGGGCCGTAACATGCCGTATATTCCTTTACCATCTGCTCTCTCACCGCACACATATTCCGGTAATAAGCCAATGCCTCCTCGCACTTCGGATGTGTATCCAGAAACAGGCGCGCCTCGTCCATGGCAAAGCTTGCTTCGTTAATCTTGTGCAGCAACGTCATTCTGTCTTTTTCAGCGCCCATCAGTTACATCTCCTTCCATAGAATTCAAGGTCAAGCTCCTTAAAGATAGTACCGGTGGAGAAGCCCTCGCAGATTTCATAAAGCTTTCTCCAACTTTGCCACGGCACATAGGCCATCGCAAGCGCCTTACCCGGCATATCCTCGTCACAGCATGCACCGTGCTTTTTTACTTCCCGATACATAGATTCTACCGAACAGCCACAGTGTTCCTCCTTCTTCTCCTCTTTCTTGCAACCGCAATCCATTCCACCCATCACTTCCGGTTTCTTGCAACCACAGTCCATTCCACCCATCACTTCCGGCTTCTTACAACCGCAGTCCATTTCCGGCTTTTTACACTCGCAGTCCACGCCGCCCATTACTTCCGGTTTCTTGCAGCCGCAGTCCATGCCGCCCATTACTTCCGGTTTCTTACAGCCGCAGTCCATGCCGCCGGCATATCTTCTGTTTCCGTAGTTGCCATAATTCCTATAATTATTCATAGAATACTCCTTTCCTTGTTCTCCGTAATCTATCATATGAACCCTTTTCCGTTTTGTGAAACACGAATTGCTCTTGCAAATCACATGCTCCGGAATTATAATAAATGATAGAAACACCTACAAACCTTTTGTAACACCGAATGAAAAGGAGAACTACATTATGGCAAGTACGGGAAAATGTGAATATTGCGGCGGGGTCATCCTCAGTAGTGACAAAACCTGTCCTACCTGCGGTGCCACCAACCTTCACTATGTGGAGGATGCACCCTCTGTGGTTCTGACCCCGCATACCATAGAAGAACTGAAAGAATATTGTGCGGAACGTAACATGCCCTTACAGCGCATGCGGTTCTTTATCGGAGAGAACTATCAAAAACCGAAAGCCTTCGGCATCTATCAAAACAACGCGGGTGAGTTTGTGGTTTATAAAAACAAAGCCGACGGCTCCCGTTCCATACGCTACATCGGCCGTGATGAAGAATATGCGGTAAGTGAACTGTATCTGAAACTGCTGGATGAATGCCATAAGCGAAACATCTGGCCGGATACACCGGACGGCAAACCGCCGAAGGTCACAAGAACAACTCCCGCCAAAGAAAAGCAAAAGAAGTCCAAATCATGGCTGCTTTACTTGCTCCTGATTTTCGGACTGATTGCGGCATTCGTCGGTTATTTCTTTACAAGAGTCCTTTTTGTCAGCATGGGCATTTTAGAGGAAGCAAAATTATGCATCTCCTCTTTTTTCAGCTTTGCCTTGTACTATTTATATAATCTGATTTATGTCCGCATCGTGCAGGTGGAACGAGAGAAGCAACTAGGAACACACTCTCCGGATAAAAATACATTTCTAAGAAAAGAACATTTTATCATCGGTGCCCTGTTCGCCACGGCAGTTACCGTGCTTAACCTACTGTTAAAGCACCCTGTGTTTTACATGAATCTTTTGTTACTTGCCGGATTTTCCCTGTTTGCTTCCTGGGGATTGCCTCTTGGATTTATTATTTTAAACGAACTTCTGCGCTCACTGTTCGGAAGACTGTTTTCTAAAAAGAGAAAGTCAAAGAAGAAAAAAGCAGAGGAATTTTCCTGGAAAACCATAGCGATTATGCTGGCGATTTGCACCCTCTTTATTACCGTTGTACCGATGATTGACGGCAACAAAAAGGAGGGCTACTATCAAACCTCTACCGGCATCTTTTACAAAATAGACAATGATGTTTACGAATACACCGATTCCGGTTGGGACTATACCGACTATTCCACCGACTACCTGGACCCGGACGATTATGTCTATATGTACGATGATAGCTGGAGCTCCGACTGGGGGATGGACTCTTACGACCGGTTCGAAGATTCTTCTTACTATGATGACTACAATGGTTCGGACTCCGATTACGACTCCGGCAGCAGCTACGATTCCTGGGATAGCGGAGGAACCGATTGGGACAGCGATTGGTAAAACATCTCTTTATCTGCACGCAAAAAGAGCGACAAACTTCCCACCTACACAGTTTGCCGCTCTTTCTTCTTACTTTGCTTTCTTTTACATTGCCTCCGACTCTTCCGGCAACTGTGCTGCCGCCTTTCTTCTCTTTGCCAAAATACCGCCGATGCGTCCTGTTTCCTTTGCGGAAAGAGAGCCCCAGCCGTTTGTCATTACCCGATCAAACAATCCAAGCTCCTTAGCAATCTCGTATTTTACCAGTTCCTCCGGCGATAATTCTTCCAACACAATCGGTTTCTTTTTCTTCATTCCGTCACCTGTTCCTTCCGTCTGTTTTTCCGTCCCGCACCTAAAATGCAGGCCTTCCCTTACAGTATTTACCTCTTTTTTCCTCGTTATACCGCGTTTTTTCTACCCTTTAGACTTTTCTTAAACTCCGTCCAAGCTTCTCCAACCGCCGGTTCCGCTACCACTACGTTTAACTCCGCCCCGATAAACATAATATACATGCAGGCATACAGCCAAACCATGCACAGTACAATAGCGGTCAGGCTACCGTACATGGCCGAATAATTTGACATGCGGTCAATATAAAAAGAGTATAGAAAGGAAAAACCGAGCCATCCGGCTGCACTGAGCACCGCTCCCGGAAGTTCTGCCATAGCGTGATTTGATTTCCGGTTAGGGATCAGCAAGTACAGTCCCCAGAAAAATCCCGCCAGAATCAGGAAAGAAACCACCGTCCGCAGACTGATAATCAAAAGTGCCCCATGCTCCAACAAAGGAACTCTGTTCTGAACATACACATAAATCCGATTTCCGAACACCAGCAGGAGCAGTGTTAGCACTAATATCACCGCGAACACCAGCGTATACCCCACAGACCAGAACCGTAGTATGAAATAATTTCTCGTTTCCTTATTTCCGTACACCGCATTCATCCCCCGGATAATCACGAGAAATCCCCGGGATGCCGACCAAAGGGTTGCCACCACCGAAATGGAGAGCAATGCTCCCGAGGTCTTTTGCATCACCTCATAGAGCAGCACTCCGATAAAGTCATGTACCGCCTCCGGAAATGCGGTCTGCACCGCCGCCAGGAGCCGCTCCGTTTCTACCGGCAAAAACCGCACCAGCGTCAACAAAAAAATCAGAAAGGGCAAAAAGGAAAGGATGACGAAGAAGGCGGTCTGGGCCGCAAAGGCCGACACAGTGTCCTCCCGCAGCTTCCTTAGAAATGCTTTTACCATACAATAGCCTGCCCGTACCATACCTTCTCCCTTCGCACAATCTGTCTTACTCAGTCGTAAATAAATCCCAGTTCCGTCCCCGGATAATACTCCTCGATAATGTCTTCACAGGTCTTTCCCTGTCGCGCCATGGCGTCCGCACCGCATTGACTCATACCTACGCCGTGACCGTAACCGCCGCCGGCCACCAAATAGCCCGTTTCGTCCTTATAGATTCCCTTTTGCAGTGTAACAAACCCGCTGGGAAGCAATGCGGCACCCTCTACATTCTCGCCGTTTTCCCGGTAAATCATCGTATTTACGGGAGCCAGCACACTACGGATATTATATTCGTTTTTGATTAAGAATACTCCCTTTTCCGCTACCAAAAGCAGTTTTGTGGCAATTTCTCCCTTCCCTTTCTCCCACACTTGCATACTTTTTACTTCTCCGACGGTTTCAATCGGTTTGCTGATATAGTCTCCTACCGCCTTATCGTAAGTCAGAATCTGCTCCGGCACTACCCTGTACCGTTCCTTTAATGTAACCTCTGCCCTTTTCGACAACTCCTCCAGAGAAAGAAAAGTCTGCCAACGGTACCATGGACTTTCTGTGTCGTAAACGGATTCCTTTGCTTGTAAATATGGCACAGCTTCTGCGTTTTCCCATACATCCTCCGCCGCCGCGGTATGTCCCGAGGAGGTAGAATAATAATAGCACTGCGCCACCTCTCCCTCATGAAACAATACCTGTCCGTGAGTCTCCTTTACCGCCAGTATCGCCTCCTCCGTCTCCGGGGTGTTGTTGTACACCTGGCAGGCGGTGCTATCATCCACATGGGCACCGTAGGCGGCATACCGATTGGCCAGAAGCTCTGTATAGGCATAGCTCCGGGCGCAGATTGCCTGGGCCTTTAGCGCCTCTACACCAAAGGAGGACGGCATCTCGCTGGGCAGTACCGCATACAAATACTCCTCCATGGTAACCTCATTCACCAAGAGCAAACCATCCTCCCTCGCTTCGATTTCTAAGATTCCCCGGTAGGCCGGAGTTCCTCCCGCACGTTTTATACTAAACACCGTGATTTTTCCGTCCACGTCATCCGGTGTCACCACTCGTCTTCCTTCTTTTCCGGTAAAGTCCTTCATTGAAAGACTGCACCGTTCTCCCGCCGTAAAATGCGCTTTCTCTTCTCCCGTCTCTACCGTAAAGCCGCAGTCCGCCGTAAACGCTACAGTCTCATGATAATATCCCCGGTATCCGTCCGTTCCCAACAATACCCGGATTTTCTTTAGCTCCGGTGCTTTCGTCAGCAGTGCCGCACAAAGCTTACCGTCCTCTAAAATAAATGTATTTTCTTCAGAACCCACCAATACCTTCCCGGTCGGCTCCTCCGCCAACCCGCCGTACAACCGGTATACCCGGAAATCCTCTGCCAGCGGTAGTACCCCGTAGCCCTCAAGCTCCATTCCGCTCTCATCTACCCGCAGTACCTTTGCCGTTATCTTGTCCGGCTTTATCACAAGAGATGTAATTTTATCCCCTAGTACCGTCAAATCCCCCACGCACTCCGTAAGAGCCTCTTGTAGCTTTCCTTTCGTAGAAAAGGTCTGCTCCTTCTCCTCATAAAAGAAGGTAATGCTCTCCTCCGAAGACTCCAGAATCCACACATTTTTTAACTCCTTAGGCTCCGTTACCGCAGGCGTCGGCGTGCCGGATGGGGCTTCCCCGTCTCCCCAAATCCCCTTTTCCTTCAAAAAAAACAGCAGTACCGCAAAAAGAAGTACCGCCGTCAGAACTATGATTCTCTTTTTCATACTCCCTCCGGACAATCTTTTTTATAAACCTATGATGTCCGAAAGTAAAATATACCTGTCCTATTTTAGGGAGTCCTTGCTCCCTTCTCATCGTATCCTTACTCTATTCTTCCTCTTCGCCCGTCAGTTTTCTTCCCAATCGCGAGAAAATGGCCTCAATGAGAAGCTGTAACAGTAAATAGAAAATCACCGCACATGCCAGAGCAAAAAAAGGATATTGCGTCTTCAATCCGTTTGCAAGCATCACCTGTGCCAAATCATTCACACCGACAAGTCCCACCAACGAAGACATCTGCAGTAAAATACATACAAGACGCTTAATCTCAAACAAGGACTGCTCCGTCACAAACGGAAGCAAGGCCGTGAAAAACTCTCTTCTGGCTCTGCGATTTACCGCCGCGCTTCTGGCCTCTGTCTCCTTTTTGATATTACGGGACAAAATATCCGAAAGATGACCGCCTGCATAGAACCCGAATACAAGTACCGCAATCAGCAGTCCACCCCGATGCATTCCTCCCAGGAACGTATAATACCACAGCAAAAGTGCCAGATAAATCGGTGTTCCCTTAGTCAAAAAGGCTACTGCCGTTCCCAAGCGCTGCAACCATTTGTACCCGGAAGTGCGCAAAAAGGACAATACTGCCGCAAATACACAGCCTACCGCCAGTGCCAGAGCAAAGATAAGGAGTGTAAATACGCAACCTTTGATAATACGCAGATAAGCTCCGCCTCCGATTAAATTGTTATATACCGCATCGTAAATATTCCGTAACATGCTTTTGATTCCTCCGTTTCCCTTTTCCTTCCCGCATATCCGTTATTCCAACACTAGGTACGCGTATTCCCGCATGGTGTAATATCCCTTGGTTACAAGATAATCCTTTTCTCCCGGAGATGTGTTTTTACTGGTACCGTAAGCAAGGAGCAGATCTACCTTTCCGCTGTTCAGCAGGGTAAAACTATCCTTCGGCTCAATTACAACCGTTTCAAACCGATATCCGGTCCGCTTTTCAAGCTCCGCTAAAAATGCCACGGAAAAACCGCACGGCACGCCATTCTCATCTACCCGGTCAATCGGCGGCACCGTTCCGGTCACACCTACATACAATGTTCTTTTCCCGGAAGAGTCTTTCTTCTCATAAAGGTCCAACGGCTCGTCCGCATCCACATAGGCTACCTTAAGGGCTGCAAGCGTTCCGTCGTCCTCCAGTTCGGAAATGGCGGCATTTAATTCCTGCTGTAATGCTGCGTCTGCCGTGCGCATCGCCATGGCAAAGGAAAGGCGTCCGCCTCCTTCCACACCGTTCGACGTATCCTTCGGCACTTGTACCCTCTTTAAGCCGGTCTCCGTGCGAATCAGGTACTCCGCCGTCACGTCCGGACAACAAATCACATCCGCGCGATCGCTTTTTAATTCATATAACAATTCATCCATATCCGATACCCCATGGTATCCGGCAAGCTTTGTTCCGAGAATGGTCTCAAACAATACCTCCGCGTTCTCCTCCGGAAGTCGCGCCGCATCCACACCTGCCATCACGCAACCCTCCAGCTGCTCCGACGACGTTATCGCCTTCCCTTTCGCATCCGGCTTAGCAAACCCTGCCGCCGTTGCTATCAGTAACAGAACCACCGTTACCGCCACAGCCCAAAGGCCGATTACACCTTTCTTCATATTAACCTCCCTTTACTCCACCCTAAGTCCGATAATCCGCTCGTCTCTCGTTCCTACCACAATTGTATTTCCGAACACCGCCGGTGTTGCCTCCAACGTCGTATTCAGCGCTACGGAATCCAGTAATGTTCCGTCTGCTCCGTTAAACAGCAGTACCGTTCCGTCGGAGCAGCACTGCACCAGATACGCTTCTCCTGTTTGGGTATACAGCGTCACGGTAGAACTCCAGGCATAGTCGGTAAGCTCCGTCAGCCAAATTGCCTCTCCGGTCTCGGTATCTAAAGATACCAGATAGCCGGAAGACAAGCTCGGGGTCCGGGACACAGAATAAATAATCTGCCCCTCGATAGCACCCTTCCCCAACACACCGGTAGCCAGGATGCCGCCCTCCACGCCGTCCACATTATGACAGGCAAAAGGCTTCTTCCAAACAATACTTCCGTTTGCCGCATTTAACTTATAAATCGCCACCTCTCCCATGGAATGCTCATCCAAAATTGCTTCCGTCAGAGTCGTCGCCAGATAAATAAAATCTCCGTTCTCTTCCTTGGAATAAATCGGAGAAGAGTTTACATCTCCGTATACGTCCTGCGCCCACACCATGGACATGGTATTGACATCCAGGCAGTAAAACACACCTCCGTTATCCCCAACATACAAATAGTTGTCATTTACCACAGCGGAATTCTCCATCCCCCAGGTAAAGGCTTCCTCCGTGGCCCGTGCTGTTGTGTAAGTATAATCCGCCACATGCTCCGGGTTTACCGAAAGCGTACCGGCCTTAACATCGTACTCCGTATTAAGCTTTACGGTATACAGCACACCGTTCTCTCCCGGATAAAACAGGGTATCTGTTTTTGCATCAATCACCGGGGAACTGTCATAGGCGTGGAAGGTACGGTGCGCCATCTCATCATTATAGCCGAACTCGTACAACTTCCGCCCGTCAATGAGACTGTAAATATAGGCTCTCGGGCTGACATTCTCCCCAAAAAGTCCGGTCTGGGCATCGCCGGAGCCCAGCACCAGAAGCGGAATCCCGGATGGGTGCAGGGACGCAGTCCCCTTAAATACCATACCGATATGGATCGCCGGTCTGCTCTCGGTACCGTCCTCCAAATCAAGAAAATGAACATACCCATCCATACCGGAATAGATCACTTCCGTAAAATTCTCCTTCGCCTTTTTCTCCGGATACAGATTCATAATCTGCTTTGTCTCTTCTGGCCAGGAAATAATGAGCGGTTGTCCGGTCCAACCGTTACCGGACCAGAAGCTTGTCCCGCTTGACTTTAAAAGCTTTCCGGTATCGAAGCTCCAAAATTCCTCCGCAAACGTTTTCTTTGAAATATCCGCCGTACCGTAAGAGGTGGCAGTTCTGTGATAATTGCCCCGAAAGGTAAAAATGCCTTCCACCTGTCCCGCAATCAATTCATCCGTAAATGAAACCGGCTCCGGTCGCATATAGGCATAATCCTCGTCCCACACAATGGTCTCGCCGCTCTTTGTAAAACGGATGGTTTCCGTAATTCCCAGTACGGAAGGATCGGTCAGAGTGGTACAAGTGACCTTCCCGTCCGCCCCGGCCGTATTCTCCGGATGGTACTCCGTTGACGCCATTCCCGTGGTATCGTGTTTTAAATTATATAAATAGCGGATACCTCCCGCCGATGAAATCTTTTTCAGTAGTAACACTCCCGCTCCGCAACCGAGCAGGAAAAGACCGCAAAGTACTACTATCGCAATCTTTGTCCGTTTCTTCATTCCAAACATCCTCCTGTTCCCGTTCTCCCACACCCATCCGTGTGTTTCCTTCTTTTCGGCGCAAACCAACGCCGTCCCGCAACTAACCTCTAATCATCTGCACTTACAGATTCCGCAGCACCGATTGCAAATCCTGCACCGTTGCCACTTCAATGACCTGAATCCCGTCGCTCTTTTTCTCTCCCTCGGCCTTCTTCCGCTTCGGTACAATCACGGTACGATACCCCATCTTTTCCGCCTCCGCAATCCGGGCCTGCATCATATTCACGGCACGAATCTCTCCGGTCAGACCCACTTCGCCGAAGGCTACCGTACGAGGCGGTAGCGGACGATTGCGGTAACTGGACAAAAGAGCCAATACAATAGCCAAATCCAAGGACGGCTCCGTAATTTTCATGCCGCCTGCCACATTCACATAGGCATCACAGCCTGCCAGGGAAATACCGAGACGTTTTTCCAGCACTGCCATCAAAAGCGTTACACGATTATAATCCGTGCCCGCTGCCGTACGGCGCGGCATATTAAAGCTGGTAGGAGACACCAGCGCCTGTACCTCCACCAAAATCGGACGGGTACCCTCCATTGCCGCCGTCACAACGGAGCCCGGCTCATCCTCCGGACGCCCCTCCAACATATATTCTGACGGGTTCTTCACTTCCCGAAGTCCCGCACCTGCCATTTCAAACACACCGATCTCATTCGTTGAACCGAAACGGTTCTTTACCGCACGCAAAATACGATAAGAAATGTGGCTCTCTCCCTCAAAATACAGCACCGTATCTACCATATGCTCCAACATCCGCGGACCTGCCACCACGCCTTCCTTGGTCACATGACCGATGATAAATATGGTAATTCCCAGACCCTTTGCCAGACGTAAAAGCGAAGCGGTAGCCTCTTTAATCTGGCCCGGACTACCCGGTGCCGCCTCCGTCTCCTCCCGGTAAATCGTCTGGATGGAGTCGATAATCACTACCTCCGGCGTAATCTGCCGGATGGTTTCTTCCACACGATTTAAGCTCGTCTCCGCCAAAAGAAGCGTACTGCCGTCCGTTACCTGTAGGCGGTCCGCCCGCATCCGGATCTGACGGATGGACTCCTCGCCGGACACATACAGCACCTTCCGGTCCTTCTTTGCCAGTGCATAACACATCTGCAACAAAAGCGTAGACTTACCGATACCCGGATCTCCACCGACCAGTACCAGTGAGCCTATCACAATACCGCCACCCAGCACCCGGTCCAGTTCTCCTATGCCGGTAACCATGCGTTCCTCTTCTCCTGTATCTACTTCGGACAATAGCACCGGCTCCGCCGCAGATAACGACGAAACGCCGTAAGCAGACTTCATTTTACCTGCTTGCGGCGCTTCTACCAAAGAATTCCACGCCTTACAGCCCGGACACTGTCCGAGCCATTTCGGCGATTCCATTCCACATTCTTTACAAAAAAACACTGCTTTCCCTTTTGCCATAACTCCCCCGCATATCTTACTGCTTTACTACACGTACCTCGGAACTTCTTCCTGCTGCAAGCTCCAGGCTGAATACCAGCTTACCGCCGAGATTCGTCTTCATCTTACCGATGTTGGTACCGTCGATATAGAGCTTATACTCGGTCTCTGCCTCTAATCCCAATGCCACCTGAGTATCGGTGGTTCCTTCTACGGTCATGGTAACTTCTTTATCGTTTGCGGAAAACTCGGTTACATCGGTACCCGGCACAGACTCGTATGCAAACATACCGTTACGCTCCAACTTCGTAATCTCCTGGAACGTCTTTACTTTATACAAATCCCCACCATACTCGAAGCCGTCGGCCTTTGCCTTTGCAGCCAGCGTATAATCCCCGAACGCAAGCTTTCCGTTATCCTGAACATAAATCAATTCTGCCATTTCTTTATCCTCCTGTAACAGCCGTCCATCTGTTATTTGTTACAATACCAGTATAGCACAACTTCCGCTGATTTTCCACAAAATTTCGCAGATTTAAGCAAAGAATCCTTTACATTTTCTTCGCTTTCCGAATTCTGCGCAGACGAAGGGCCGACTCCTCCGTTGTATCTTTCTGCTGTACCGTAATCGCAACCGTATCGCCGCTTTCGATTTTGCCGCTTAAAATCTCCTCTGCCAACATATCCTCCAGGTGCACCTGCACCGCACGACGAATCGGTCTTGCGCCGTACTTCTCATCGGACCCCTTCTTTACGATAAACTCCGCAACGGACGCATCCGGTTTTAAGGTAATCGCAAGCTGCTCCTTGCAACGCTTTACCACCTCTGCCACCTGAAGTCCCGCGATTTCCTTTAAGGCTTCCGCGCCCAGCGGCTTAAATACGATAGTTTCATCGATACGATTGATAAATTCCGGTTTGAAATTATGTTTTACTTCTTCCATTACCGCACTGCGCATCCGCTCATAATCCGCCGTCTCATCCGGCTTATTTAAAAAGCCCAGATTCTTCGGCTCCATAATCCTGCCCGCACCGGTATTGGAAGTCATAATAATAATCGTATTCTTAAAACTTACCCGTCTTCCCTGAGCGTCCGTAATGTGACCGTCCTCCAGCACCTGCAGCAAAATGTTAAACACATCCGGGTGCGCCTTTTCCAGTTCATCAAACAATACTACGGAATACGGATTCCGACGAATCTGCTCGCTTAACTGTCCTCCCTCGTCATGGCCTACATAGCCCGGCGGGGAACCGATCATCTTTGATACGCTGTGCTTTTCCATGTACTCGGACATATCTACACGAATCAGGGCGTCTTCTTTTCCGAATACCGCCTCCGCCAGAGCCTTGGAAAGCTCCGTTTTACCTACGCCGGTCGGTCCCAGGAACAAGAAGGACCCAATCGGACGCTGCGGATTCTGCAGTCCCACACGGGCACGACGGATGGCTCTGGCTACAGCAAGCACCGCATCCTCCTGACCGATGACACGCTTACGTAAAATATCCGGAAGCTTCAAGAGGCGCTCGCTTTCCTCCTCACAAAGCTTCGCTAACGGCACCTTCGTCCATGCGGAAATCACATCCGCAATCATATCTTCACCGAGCACCGGCAAAACCTTCTCCTCCGTCTCCTGTGCTTCCAGACGAGACTTCAAACGCTTCTGCTTTGCCGCTACGGCAATGGCACCCTCGCTGTCACCGGACAACAACAAACGTTCCTTCTCCGCCTGAAGCTCTGCCAGCTGCTTTCTTTTATCATGATCTGCAGGTGCTGCCGTATACTCCGTCAGGCGAAGTTTGGATGCTGCCTCATCCAACACATCGATCGCTTTATCCGGTAAAAAGCGGTCATTGATGTAGCGTTCGGACAGTTTTACCGCCGCCTTTACCGCCGCATCACTGATGACAATGCCGTGATGCTTCTCATAGGTCTCCCGAAGCCCAAACAAAATCTCTTCCGCCTCGGAAAGAGACGATTCTTCTATCACAACCGGCTGGAATCTCCGCTCCAATGCCGCATCCTTTTCGATATACTTGCGGTATTCTTCTCTTGTGGTGGCACCCACCACCTGAAACTCTCCTCGCGCCAACGCCGGCTTCATAATATTGGAAGCATCCAATGCACCCTCCGCACCGCCGGCTCCGATGATGATATGCAATTCATCAATAAAAATCAAGACATCCCCGTCCGTAATTGCCTCATCCATCACCTTTTTTATGCGTTCTTCAAACTCACCTCGGTACTTGGTACCCGCCACCATGGCAGACAAATCCAAAGAAAGCAGACGCTTTTTCTTCATATTCTCCGGCACGTTTCCGTCCGCAATACGCCTTGCGAGGCCTTCCGCCACTGCGGTTTTACCTACACCCGGCTCACCTACCAGACATGGATTGTTCTTGGTTCTGCGACTCAAAATGCGAATCACACGACTGATTTCCTCTTCTCTTCCGATGACCGGATCCAGCTTCCCGTTTCGTGCCGCCTCCGTCAGGTCCTTACTGAACTTTTCCAACAGGCCGTTCTCCGCCTTCTGGGTACGACTGCGACTTGTGGCATACTCCGCCTTCGCACGGTTCGCATCGATTCCCATGGCCTCCAAAGTTGCAAAATACAGCTTCTGTACCTGAATCCCCAAGGTATTTAACAAACGCACCGCAATGCAGTCCGGCTCCTGTAACACCGCCAGCAAAAGATGCTCCGTTCCCACTTTTTCGCTGTTATAACGCCCGGCTTCCGCCTCTGCCTGCTCTAAAATCCGGTTAAGACGCGGGGTATTTTGTATCTTCTTTCTGCGGTCACCCTTTTGCGGTGTAATGAGCTGTGCAATCAGCTCATCCAGTTTCTCAGCCCGAATGCCGTTTCCCTGCAATACTTCCTTTGCCACACATTCTTCCCGAAGCAGCGCCACCAGCAAATGCTCACTGCCGATATAGCCGTGGGACAAATGCTCCGCCGCCTGTCTTGCGTATCGTAATACCTGTTCTGCCTGTTCGGTATACAACTTTCCCATACTGTTCCCTTTCTGCCGTCAAAACTAAACTTGAAACTCCCGTAACACCTCATCCGTCACCCCATGAATCTCTTCATCGGAAAGCCCCCGGCACAGGGCTTTCGCCAAAGAAATTCGCATCTCGTTTTTTAATTGCTCCATAGCCCGCAACTTATCCGCCGTCACTGCAATTACCGCACCGTTTCTGCGGTCCAGGCGCAAATATCCTTCCTGACGCAAAATCGCATAAGCCTTATTTACCGTATGCATATTGATACCGATATCCTCCGCCAGCTCTCTTACCGACGGCAAGGTTTCCCCCGGCAACAGCTGTGCATTGGCGATACCGTAAATTATCTGATTGTAAAGCTGCACATACAGTGCTTCCTGACTTCCGAAATCAATTCGAATTACCATCTGCCACCGACCTTCCTTCGTATCTGTTATAAGCGGTCATCCAAATCCGAGTCTCCGGACTGACCCTGCCGGTATAATTTTACTACAACCAGGAGTAAAAGTACACTGAGTCCCAAAAACATTGCCAACATAAATATTAAAAATACCTGTTGTCCCTTATATTGATCCAGCATTTCATAAAGAGCCCGATTGTCTTCCTCCACTACCTGCCGGATTTCGATTCTCTCCTCATCATAGCGCTGCAAGGTCTGCTGCCGCCTGTCGTAGCGGTAATACCCGCTGATGCCCAGCTCATCTTCCAGCACCAATACATAAAACTCGCTGTCCGGTTTATCACGTTTCACATATGCTTTTATGCGGATACCGTCCACAAACAATACTGTTTCTTCGTATCCCGTCGGCGCCACATAGGCTCCCTGCTCCTCGGACACCTTGTATTCTCCCCCAAAGGATATTACCACTCTGCCGTCTGCATCCTTGGCATGCACCCCGGGCTCATAACCCTCTATTGCAGGCGGCTCCGGTGCTTTGGTCGGCTCCGGCGCCTCCTCCTGTCTGGTCACATATAAATAATATCGCTTTTCGGTACCGTTCTCGGCAGTTACCGTAACAACTACCGTATTGCGACCTACCTTAAGCCCCGTACTTCCGTTTACTCCCACCACAGCGTTCTCGTCCTCGGTCAGCGCGCTGACTACAATCCGCTCGGATTCGTAAGGTACCGTCACCTCGTACTCCCGCACCGTCGTGGCAAAGGCCGGAGAAATCTTTCCCGGACTCACCTTTAAGGCGGACAAATTCGCATTATCGGACGCATCCCTGGCCGCCTCTACCGCTAACGTAAGCACGTTACTGGATACGGACATAGCACCGTCCACCCCGTAGGTATACACAATGGGGCGACTGTCCAGAGACAAATCGCACACGCCTCTTGACAGGGCACGAAAACGCATCACATACTTTCTGCTACCCACACTGGGAGATGCCCCTATATCCGCGATTTTTAACATACCGGCACCTCCTGTAAAACAGGAAGGTGCCGTCACAAATTCTATTACATCTGCATTGTAAATAAGATAAGCCTCAAAATCTCCGATGACTGCCGCCTGCGCAGACTCACCCTCCGCCGGCTGTACGTTGATCCAGAGCGTCACTTCAAACTCCTCGTCCACACGTACCGCATCGCTTTCCGTCTGCAACTCGATGGTTGCCACCGCTGCCCGTGCCTGTTCCGGCACACAAAAGAACAGTGCCGCCAACACAAGCAAAACTAAAACCGGAACCCGTTTCATTTTAAATCTCCTCTGCTATTCTCTTACCACACACAATACATACTCTCTCTTAGAACCGTCTTCCGCGATTACCGCCACAATAAAGTTGTTCATACCCACGGAAAGAGACTGATATCCGTCCCCGAATACCGTTGCCTTTTTGCTTACCGTTGTGGCATTAATAGTAATCACCTCCGTGCTGTTCGGAACAATAATGGAATAATCCGTTACGGTCGTTCCGTTAAAGCTTGGTGTCAGTGCGTAATTGGTACCGTCTACCGATGTTACGGACAGCTTTGACAGGTAATTATTCGGATTGTATGCAACCGTCGGTTCAGGGCACGCCTGGGCCGGCATATTCAAATATACCGGTACGGAGAACACAATCGGACTATCCGTTGCTCCCGCATAGGCTTGGGCGGTCTTTTTACCCTCCGAAGAAGGAGCCGCCACATTTGCCATGTACTGATGACTGTATGTATACGTCGGAGTCATATTAAACTTCTGTAAATAAATCGTATTCTGTCCGCGGTTAATGTAGGAACTGCCGATAATATAGGCACCACCCACGATCGCACTGTAACGATTATCCCACGGAATCAGGGAAGCATCATTTAACGCATCATTGGTACTGCTTCCGTACTTTGCATACTTCAAACCGTTTGCAATCGCACCACCGGCCTGTGTACTATGGTATGCCCCGATATTGTAAAAATTATACAAGCCCTCGAAGCCTTTTACCGTACCGGTCACACTGTTACTTACCGTAGAAGTACCGGTCACAACCTCCTGCTTCACACGGGTGGCAAGATGATACGGGCTGACACCGGAATACTCCGCTGCCTTAATAAAGGTCTCCGCGTAACTGATGGACTGCTTCTCCCCGGAATCATCCGCATATACATAACTGCTTTGATACAACGGGGTATACTTTAAAATATTTTCTACACCGTCCGCATCCTGATAGGACGGCTCGTAGTTTAACACCTCAAACTGGAATACCGACTTTTCGTCTAAGAAATTTCGCGGGTCCATGTAGTACTCCAGCGCCGCCTTAGACGCAGTCACCCAGGTAGAACCGTCATATACGATAAAGCTGTCCGTCTTCCAGTTGTATGCACCCTCTTCCAGAGACTTCCAAGCAATACCCGAGCTGTTCGGAATCAAATTCTTACCCGGAATATTTTCTTCTTCAATTGCTACATCCCAGTACAAATTCGTATGGAAGGCTTTAAAAATCCATTCAGGATATTGGATATGTAACGCGCGCAAATACGGCTTATAAGACTCCGGGAACCGCTGCAATGTCAGATTCAGTTCGAAGTCTGCACTCACCTCAGGAGACTCATCCTCATCCCCCCATATATCAAGTCCCGGCGCATAAGTCGGACGAGGCGTCGGGGTCGGAGGTGCCTCACATTCCACAAGACGATCCTCTAAAATATACCCGTAATAGTTCAAATTCAAATAGGTAACACCCACATGACAATATACGGAGCCCTTTTCATCCACATAACGGTCATATACCCGAAGATACGTATCCTTGGTCACCGTCACAGCACGACTTGTACTTCCCTTTATCTTTACGCTGGCCACACCGTTTTGCGGCAATACCTTTAACACCATGGAAGACGCATTCGGATGTACCGCGTGAGCCCAACCGGTCTGCACACCGCCCACATTTTCCTTCGCTTCGGTCCACGGCTTAGGCCCCGGCGTCGGAGACACATTCGGTGTTGCGGTCGGACGAGGCGTTGCCGTTACCGGTCCATCGCACTCCGTAATATAGTCTGCCAGAATATATCCGTAGTAGGTCTTGCCTCCGCTTGTAAAGCCCACATGGCGATACAATCTGCCGTTATCACTTTCATATACATCATACAGCATCAAATAATGCTCGGCCTTTATGGTAACCGCATTGGAACTGCCTTGCTTCTTTACGCTACCTGCACTGCTTTGCGGCAATGCCTTCAGCACCATGGCAGAAGCATTCGGGTGTGTCGCATGTCCCCACCCCTGCTGCGTTCCTTCCGTATTCTCCTTTGCCTCGGAACCCGGACGGGCGGACGGCGTTGGAGACGGAGTCGGCGCCTTGGTTGCCTTCGGAGTCGCGGTCGGCTTCGGTGTGGCTGTTGCATCCGGCACCGGAGTTGCCGTCGGATTCGGCTCAGCCGTCACATCCGGCGTCGGTGTCGGTGTCGCCGTCGGCTCAGGCGTTGGCGTTGCAGTCGGTTCCGGTGTCGGCGTCGGTGTTACAGCCGGCTTACCTAACTTCACTACATTGGCCGGTACATAGCCCTTAATCTGTTCTCCGTCCTTTTCCGCAACCACAGAATACCACTTGCCGTCAGCAGCGGTCTGCTCTCCTCTGAGGGAGAGCTCGGTATCCTTAGTCAGTACCGCGACAGAACCGCTGGCTGTCTTTACATAAGTCGCACTGTCGGATGCTTCCGAACGGAGACGCACCTGCGCTGTCAATACCGCATCCGGATAAGACTCATACTCTAAGCGGATATAATCACTGAGTACATAGCCCTGCGCCTCTCCTACGCTGACCTGATACCATTTATCTTCGCCGTTATAGGTCTCACCTACAACCGTCACTTTGTCGTTCATCACAAGAACCTTTACAATGTCATACGTCGTACCTGCTCCCCCACGTAAATTCAGCTGCGTGGCCGAAACCGTTGCCGGATAAGCATAGGATGTTGCACCGGACGGTGGGGCCGTCGGAACCGGAGTAGCGGTCGGAGTCGGAGTCGCTGTCGGGACCGGTGTTGCTGTCGGCACAGGTGTCGGGGTCGGCTCCGGCTGTGACAGCTGTAAATACCGACCGAATACATAACCGGTCTTCTTCACGCCGTCTATTTCCACTTCAATACAATACCATTTATCATTGCCCGTATAACAACTGCCGGTAGCGGTAACTTTCATATTATTAGTCAGAACCGCTATCACTCCGCTGTCGGTATTCGGCTTTTCGCGCATATTCAAACTGGTGGCGTTAACCGTTGCCGGTACTTTGTAATCCGCAATCAAACCGTCCGGAACCGGAGTAGCTGTCGGGACCGGAGTTGCCGTCGGCGTAGGCGTTGCGGTCGGAACCGGGGTCGCCGTCGGGACCAGCTGATCAAGTGTTATGTACAAACCGTATACATAACCTGTCTTTGTCACACCGCCCTCCGTAAAGGAGATGCGGTACCAGGTATCACCGTTTACCGAAGTAATCCCTGTTGCTGTCACGGAAGCCCCGTAATACAGGGAAGTAAGCAAGGCGTGACTTGTGCCTGCTCCGTCACGTACATTTAAGGTCCCTGCGGTAACCGTTGCCGGCACGGAAAACTCATCCGCATAATTTCCGCCGGACTGTACCGGCGCCTTGGTCGGCGCAGGAGGCGCGGTCGGCTTCGGTGTCGCCGTCGGAATCGGTGCATTTAACGTTACGTACGGTGCATAGGCATAGCCGGTCTTTGTGGTTCCGCCGGATTCATAGGACACCTTGTACCATTTCTCGCTGCCGGAATAAGTCTCACCCAGGACCGTTACCTTCGCTCCGCTCTTTAATGTATCCAAAAGCGCTCCGGATGTCCCGGCGCTCTGTCTGATATTTAATTCCGTTACCCAGATTTGTCCCGGAAGTGTATACTCCGTTGCCAAATTCCCGGAGGCTGTCGGAGCCTTCGTGGCAGTCGGAGCCTTCGTCGGCGGCGGAGCTGCCGTCTCCTCTACCTCCACATATTTTCCGCTGATATAACCCTTTACCGTCTTACCTCCAAAGGCAGTCACGATATAATACCAACCGTTCTCCTCGCCCAAAATATCCACCACAGCATTCTTCGACAAATATACATCCTGACCGTTTACCGTCAGCTTGCTGTAGCTGGTACTCGGACCGCTTCTCACATATAAACTGGACGCAATAATCGTTCCCTCCTGTGCCGCTTGCGACACCACAGGAGCCATGCCCGCCGTATTTCCGAATAACAATCCCGCACACAGCAACATTGCAATTGCCCTGCGGCTTCGTCTCCATCCTTCTCGTAACTTCATTTAACTCTCTCCTTTATTAACGTATCTTACATAACCTCATCTATTGTTCCATATCTTGTAGATATAACTTTTCCATTCTACCATTGTAAGTATAAGCCTACTATATGTCAGATTCATGTCAGTAATAAAAAAGACGGTCAGGAAAGTTTTTGCTCCCCATACAGAGAGTTAAAACTTTTCCGACCGTCTGTCATTTTTATTTCTTTTTCTTATGCGATTTCTTCTGTCCCGATTGCTTCGAAGACACCGGTTTCGCTTTCTGTGGACTCGTTCCTTGTGACACAACCGCATTCGTCTCCTGCAGAGCCACCGTCTGGGCACGGTTCTTTGCCACCAGAACATTAGCCGTCAGTCCGAGAGCAATCATGCCCCAGAACACCGGCGCCGTTACCACCATGGAGTCGTTGGAAATACCCGAAATCATATAACCGATGCTACCGATAAAGGCCGCAATACCGAAAGCTTCCGTCTGGGTGCCAAGCTTACGGAACGCATACAGGCGCAGACTCCACACCGCATACCAGCCGTAGAACACCAGTAGGCAAAGCAGAGACAGCACACCGGTCTGTACACCCACCTGAAGATACCAGCTGTGAGGTTTGGTCATGACCTGATCCACAAAGCCCATATCTCTCATCTTCAAATAATCGTTCTGCGGATACTCCAAAATAAAGGTATCCGGACCGGAACCAAGGAAAATATGCTTCTTTAACAGCGGAATGGTTCTGCTCCAAATATAGCCTCGTCCGGAGAAAAATCTCTGATACTTCTCAAACCCTACAGACTCTGCCATGACCATATCGGACTGTTTATATACTTCATTCCCATCCGTATCCTGATATTTTTTCACATACTGATAGGTCTTGCTCTCCGCATTATAGGTAAACGGCCATTCTCCGTCCGCCTTTAGTAACATTCCCCAGGTACCTTCCTCATCTACCGGCACCGGAAGCACCTGCAGTTCCTTCAATGCCGAATGCTCCATACGGAAAATATCCTCTGTCTTATCCTTCGTTATCGGAATCTGTTCGCCGCCTTTTTCCGCAGCATAAACGCCATAATACCCATCTTCCGTATACAGATACAAATCTACCGTCACATCATTGTAAGTGAAAACCACACTTTCTTCCGTGGTATAAATCTCCGTAAGTCCGGTTTTCCGCACTGTCGTGCCGTCCACCACCACGGTTTCCACCATTTGTTCTTCATCCATATTAAAAATGTTTTTCAAACGGTCAAAAATCAAATTGTCGTTATATGCATTTACAAGTAACACAATTACAACTGCCAGATTCACTGCCGGTATAGACAAATACCAATACTTAATAATTTCCTTAAAACAAACAACCAAAGCAATACAAAGAGCCACAATCGCAGCAATTAAACCGGCTCGGGAACGGCTGGACAAAAGCGCTACCGTCACCAAAACAAAATCCGCAATATGCCAGATACGACGCCACTTATTCTTTTCGTATAATACAAGCAATGCTAAAAACGGTACCACAAAGGATCCGTACACGCCGAGATAGTTCGGGTTGCACAATGTTCCCATAGCATGCCCGTCCACAAAATTTAGAGACAACTCGCCACCGATTGCACTTAAGAATCGTTCCGTTGTAATCAACTTCTGGACCAGACCGTTTGCCAAAAAGTCAAGCCTCAGCCCCTGAAGTGTACCGAGAATACCGATTATCGTAGCACTGAAACAGATGGCATCCGTTACCACCTGTAACTCCAGTTCTTCCTGCGCGTACAAATACACATAATAAACAACCGTCACATAGCTCAACAACGCCCATATGGTCTCAAACTGCTCATATCCGCCACCGAACGAAAAGCTGTGATGAACTGAAAAGACCGCCGATAAAAGACACAGTGCACCGTAACCAAACAACGGAAGCATCAGCTTTATGAACGGAATCCTTTTCTTTTCCTTCCACAAACGCACTACAATGCAGCCTGCCATCACAAACATCAACAGCATCAACACCAGTGACTTGGACGCCAGAAAAAAATCATAATTCAGCTCTTTAGTTCCAAACCATCCGTACTGTGTCAGCTCCGTTTCATATACATACTGTCTCACAATAAGCGGCACAATACCAACCATAAGAAGGACCGGCAACATTCGTAGCAATGCTCCCAAGTATCCTTCCTTTGGCAAATTCCATTTCGATTTATGATAATACTTTTTTCCCATCTCTAATCATTCCCTTTTATTATTTAGGACAAAACATCCCAAATACCATTATACACATTTTATGAATTTGTTCAAGTTAATTATAAAAAAAGCCCCCGCGGTTACCCGCGAGGGCTTGATTTTTGTTATGAACGATATTCGTTTCGATAACGATGGAATTAATTACTTTCTAACTAATACTACGTTAACCGGAATCTCGTATGCTACATACTCGTTGGTAGCAACAGCCTCGTAAACGGTGATAGACTCAACGTATACAGAACCGGTACCTACAGTAGCGTCATACTTAACATCAACCATCTTGCCTTCTGCAGTAAGATCTACTTCCTTACCGTCTCTGCCGTTGAACTTGAAGCACTTAAGAAGTGCAGTCTTGTAATCAGCAACATAACCGTTTCCGATTGCATGATTGAAGCTATCACTCATATCGATTTCGTTCTTCTCCTGACTAGCAACAGTGTATGCACCCTTATCACCTACGGTTACGTAGCAAGAGTTAACATCAACCTGAGTAAGGTCACCGTTAGCATAGCTGAGGTAAAGCTCGAATACATAGTTACCAGCACCGGTGGTGTTGTAGGTAACAAGCTTCTTGCCTGCACCGATTGCACTACCACTTGCTGCATCAGAAAGCTCGCTGAGCTTAATGGATACGCTGGTACCATCAGTGGTTACCATGTTGCCATCTACTGCAACTTCCTTGCCGTCCTTAAGTAACTTGAAGAAGTACTGACCTTCGGATACAGCACTGAGATCGTTGCCCGGATGTGCATCAAACTCAATCTTACCAACCTTGGTATTATTGCTCATCTGATATACAGTGAAGGTTAAAGTCTTCAGATCCTCAGTATTGGTGTTACCATCATTGGTTACTACTCTGAGAGCATCGGTCTTGCCGTTGTTCTCTACTGCAAAGTAGTAATCATCTTCATTTGCGCTCTTATCCTGAACAACTACGCTGAAGTACTGCTCAGAGTTGCCAATCTTTACCTTGAACTCAAGGTAAGCAGCATCACCTGCAGCAATAGCAAAGTTTGCATTTCCGCTTAATGCGGTCTTAATTGCAGAACCATCGATAAGAATCTTCTGCTCTGCACCGGAACCGCTCTTGCCAAGGGTTACAATCTTCGCATTATCAGATACACCTTCGATAGTGATAGCGTCTGCACCTGCAAACTTGTTGCCATACTGATCATAAGCAGTTACCTTAATCTCAGCGGTATCGTAACCTTCAACAACACCTACGGTTGCATCATACTTGTCAATAGTAATGTGATCAAACTTAGAGTTAGCCTTAACCTCTACATACACTTCACCAAACGGCTCAACAACCTTGGTACCATTCTTCTGAACAGTAACAGTGTTTACATAGAAACCTGCGGTACCTTCCTTGTACGGAATTAAGATACCATTGGAAGTAATGTTACATACGCTCGGATCTAAAGCGGTGAAGCTGAGGGTGGTAGCTACCGGCTTGGTCTCTAACGCACCATTTGCCTTAACACCGTTCTTAGAAACAGAACCGTTGTCATACTCAACCTTTACAGACAACTCCTTGTTCTTATCCTGTACCTGAATGGTCTGCTGGTTGCCATTGGAATCAAAACCGTTTACGCTGAAATCAGCTACGCCAACTGCGTAAACCGGAGCCTCATCCTCTGCAGTGAAGTAGAATACTTCCTCAAGATTAACAACAAGCTTGCCGTTCTCGTACTTCTGGCACTTAGCCTTAACGCCAACAACCTCGCCAGCCTTCTTAATCTTTAAGGTGGTACCTGCTAAGCTGTAGCCACCATTCTTGGAGTACTCTACAAGAGAGAAGGTAGCCTTGTAACCCTTAGCGGTAACATCTACACCGCTCTCATCATAGAACTTAGCATCAAGAGTAGCGTCTACACCAGTGGTTAATACATCAAGAACCTTGTTCTGATCATTCTTAGCGAATACTTCCATAGCTACCGGATAACCTGCGGTTGCGGAAAGAACGAAAGCTTCCTCGGAACCCTTAACGGTAATCTTGTAGTTGGTGCCATCCTCTAAAGAGTTGAAAAGAACAACAGTAGCAGCGTCCTTAGCCTCGTTAAGTGCAACGGACTTAACGGTAACCTTGGTGTAGTATTCCTTCTCGTTAGCTACACGAATCTTCTGAACAGTAACATCACCCTTTGCAAGAGCCTCTACAGCGCTGTCAAAGTTAATGGTGAACTGATTCAGAGAATCCTGAGTAGCGGTGAAAGCGTTATCCTTTACAAGAACAACCTTAACTACATCAGACTTAGCGGTGGTAGCGGTGTACTTCTTGGACTGATAAGTCTCACACCAGAAGGAGTACTCGCCAGCCTCAGCCTCTTCGGTGAAGGTGAAGGTACCCTTGGTAGAGTCAATCTTAACACCGGTAGCCGGCTCAGCAACCCACTTCGTGTAGTCAGTTACATACTGACCTCTCTTGGTGGTCTTAACGCCAGCAGCATCGTACATAGCTCTGTTAAGGTCAATGGTATCGCCTACTTCATAAGCCAAATCAGCCCAATCATCAGCATTGATGATCTCAACCTTAGCAGCGTTAGCCTTAACGGTAACATCAGTCTTTAAAGTGGTTACTTCCTTAGTAGCCTTATTGGTAACCTTACAATATACGGTAGCCTTACCTACGCCAACAGCAGTAGTAACGCCACCCTTTCCAACAGTTACAACATCTTCGTCACTGGAGGACCAAGCAAAGCTATATGCGGTCTTCCAATCAGCAGGCTTGTTCTTTACGCTGAAATCGTAAACAGAAACGTTGCCCTTGCCGCCACCAACCTGAGCAGCATCGTTGATTCCCTTACCGTCGGTAACGTAGAGAATCTTATCCTGCTTGTTGATAGCCATTTCACTAGCAGCCTCAGCCTTAGCAGCCGGAGCAAATGCGGTAACAACCATTGCTGCTGCTAAAACGAAAGCAAGCTTCTTAGAGAAACTTCTCATCTTTTATCTTCCTCCTTAAATAATATGGTGTTATGTCCCGGTAAAAAAGTCGTTCGAAATCTCCCTGGCTACTAGTTCGAAGTCTCACATCTTCTGTCTCGAGGACATAACCGTTCCAATAACAAGATGATTATAACAACAAACGCGTCAAAGGTCAAGTACTTTCGTCCATATTTTGAACAAATCAAGTACTTTTACCCCTCCCTCGGTCCGTGCTATATCCTGCCTCGGAAACATTGAGTTAATGCAAATGTAGTTATGTAGCACCGACAGCGTGTGTCTCAGATATCGCAATATCTAATTTAGGATGTGACACGCGGTTCCCAAGATGCCGTCAGGGCATACGTTGTACATTCGCTCATTCCTATAATGCAATTTGTTTGTGTCAAATTTATGTCAGGCTTTTGTCATATTTGGACTTTTTTCGTGCAGACAAAGCGAATATTCGTGATTTTTCAAAAAGCAAAGGCTTTTTGAAAAAATACGAATGTGAGCGCGTCCACGACTGAGTGCCTGTTAAGGCACTCAGTTCGTGGCGATGCGAAGCATCGGAGTCTGCACGAAAAGAAAGGCCGCGCCTTTCAGCGCGGCCACATCATTCTCTTTTACAATCCCAAAAACTTTTCCACTTCCGCCTGCATCTTCTCGGTCTCGCATACGGTATCGTGAAGCACCGGGGCGGTACGAATCTCTTCGATGGCATTCGGAACCTTTACCTTTGCGATACGGGACAGTTCGTCAACCAGATCGAAATCGCTCCAGCTCTCATACTTCTCATCGATTGCGCCCATAACACTTCTGGTGAACTTATACGGGCTGGCAGTGGATGCGATTACGGTTACCTTATCGTCGCCGGTTGCCTTCTTGTACTCGTTGTATACGTGAGCAGCAACTGCGGTATGGGTATCCATCACATAACCGGTCTTCTCGTAAAGTGCCTTAATGACAGCCGCGGTCTGCTCCTCGGTTGCGTAGCCGCCGGTGAAGTCAAGAAGACGTGCCTTCATCTCCTCGGTAATGGTATACTTACCGGTCTTCTTTAAGGAATCCATGAGCTCCGTGGTCTTCTTTGCATCACAGCCTGCAATCATGTAGATGAGACGCTCTAAGTTACTGGAAATCAAAATATCCATGGACGGAGAAGTGGTCAAAATAAACTCACGGTTCTTGTCATAGGTACCGGTCATAAAGAAATCGTATAATACCTTGTTGTCGTTGGACGCACAAACAAGCTTACCGATTGGGGTGCCCATTAACTTTGCGTAGTAAGCCGCAAGGATGTTACCGAAGTTACCGGTCGGAACCGTCACATTCATCTCCTCGCCTGCCTTTAAGGTGCCGTCTGCCAAAAGGCGGGTATAAGCGTATACATAGTATGCCACCTGCGGAACAAGACGGCCGATGTTGATGGAGTTTGCAGAGGAGAAGCAGAAGCCGGCCTTTGCCATACGCTCCTTTAACTCTTCGTTACCGAACATCATCTTTACGCCGGTCTGGGCATCGTCGAAGTTACCGGTAATACCGATAACATGCGTATTGGCACCCTTCTGGGTTACCATCTGCTTTTCCTGAATACGGCTGACACCGTTCTTCGGATAGAATACAATAATACGGGTGCCCGGTACATCCGCAAAGCCCGCAAGCGCAGCCTTTCCGGTATCGCCGGAGGTAGCGGTGAGGATTACAATCTCACCCTCGTTGTTGTTCTTCTTAGCCGCAGTGGTCAAAAGGTGCGGCAAAATGGAAAGTGCCATATCCTTAAACGCAATGGTTGCGCCGTGGAACAGCTCTAAGTAATAAGCGCCGTCTGCCTTCTTAATCGGCGCGATTTCCTTCACATCAAACTTCTCGTCATATGCACTGTTGATACAATGCTTAAGCTCAGCCTCGGTATAATCCGTCAGGAACAACTTCAATACTTCATATGCCACTTCCTGATAAGACATGGTGGCAAGCTTATCTAAACTAACGTCCAGCTTCGGAATAGCGGTCGGTACAAACAGACCTCCGTCCTTTGCAAGACCCTGCAACACTGCCTGAGACGCAGTTACGGTTTCGTTTTCGTTTCTCGTACTCTTATAAAGAATTTCCATAGTTCCTCCTCATCCGGACCCTCTTCTTCCGGAGCCCGCGGTATTCTACCTTTTTTCTCCGCTCATTGTAGCACAGAACGTGCGGTGTTGCAAGAAGATTTACCGCTTTTTTTATTTATCCGTAAAAAATTCATGACAACCGTAACGGAACAAAAACTTCAAAGAGGTATCAAACCAGCCCATGGCCTTTTTATTTGCCAATTTACGTGCGGCAAAATACAACGCGCCCTGGGAATAGTCCTCTCCCGCAAGCACACGATCCACCGCTTCTCTTGTTTTATCGGATACCGTCACAGACCAGTAGCGTCCGTCCTTAATCGGGGAAAACTGATAGGTCTTTCCGTTGTTCTGGAACACAACTTCCGCGATGCTGTTCGGAAACTTCTTGGATACTACACGATTTAAAATTACATTTGCCACCAGCATACGGCCTTTTACATCCTCACCGGTTGCTTCAGCCTCTACGATACGGAGTAACACTTCCTTATCCTCTTCCGTAATAAGAAGCGGAGTCTCTCCCGCATACACCTTAATCTTTCCGCCCCAGACAGTTCCCGCCGGAGAAGCCATCAGTTCCAACTCACCTTGTTCAAACGTCTCCAGGACACCCTGCGCCAACGCAAAAGTAGAAATCGTCTCATAGAGTTCTTCTTCCTCTGCCTTGTCCGCATCCAAACGACCGGTTTCAATACTGTATGCTGCCACCTGTAATAAGCTACCGGAGGCCGTATTCGCAAATACTTGTTCTTCATTAAGGGTCTGATATTGCGCTGCCTTCTTTTCTTCCGTTTGCTCTGCTGCATTTTCCTCAGCCGCCAACGCCTTCGCGCCCGCATCGTAAGCTTGTCCGTTCCATACCTGTCTGCCGAAACCAATTCCCAAACCGGCCAGTATCAGTAAAGTAACCAGCACAATCGCTGCGGTCTTTCCTTTTTTCATAAATGCTCCTATTCTCTCATATCCATGCATTCCCTATCGCTTCCGCCTTTGTCCCCCGCAGAAATACTCGGGTTTGATTTTATCATCGATTTCGGGCTTGTCAATAACTTTTGCCGTTTTTCGTGAATTCCGCCCACCGGACTGACTAATTTTTCACAATCTCCTTTAGCGTATTGTATGTTTTGCATAATTTGCGCATGCCGTTTTTGTATATTTTATACAAAAGGCGGCATGACAAGATTTTTATTCTTATGCTGTCGTCTCTGTTTGTCCTTGCCAGAAAGACAAAAGTACGCTATACTGATAACAGTAGAACCCGATGATTTCGCACAGATGAGGAGGATTTCATGGTTGCCGGTGTATATGAAACGACAAAAAAAGACGGTACACCTTCCTACCGTGCTTCCTTTACCTATAAAGGAAAGCATATCAGCCTGGGAAGCTTCCCGACGAAAGAAGGAGCACACCGTGCCTATCTGACCGCAGAGCTTTTGCTGCGTTCCCCGGAGGGTACCCTTTTGTCCCTGTCCGATTATTCGGCCGCCGGCAGACCCCTTTCATACGAAAAATGGGTGATTTTGCTGAACCTCCGCGACAACGGCATCTACTTTAAAACCCCGATTTATTTGTATCGTCGGTATTTCGTCTATCATTATAATGAAGAAATCCACTTAAAATTCGACGCGGACGATTTATTTTACTATTCCAATCACAAAATTATGAAACGCGGCAGACATCTGTTTGTGGCGGATTACGGTATGCAGGTTACCCTGACTTCCCGATACGGTATCAAAGCCCATGCGGTAGAAGGCCGGGATTATCGCTTTATCAACGGCGACTCCACCGACTTCCGGTACGGCAACCTGGAAATCTTTAACCGCTACGCCGGTGTTACCGCCGAGTACAAAAAAGGCCAACTTGTATACGTTTCCAAGATTCACGTGAACGGCGACTATATTATAGGAAGATACGCTTCCGAAGAAGAAGCAGCCATTGCCTACAACAAGGCCGCAGACCTGTTAAACAAGTTGGGGATTCAAAAAAATTATACAAGAAATTACGTGGAAGGGCTTACAGAAGAAGAGGCCTCCTCTATATATAAGAAGATACGCATTTCTCCAAAGTTAAAACTGGTAGTAAAATAAGCCTGTCTTCTACTGCCTTATATCACGAAAGTACTTACATTCCCGTTGCCTTCCTGTTGATATCCTACCATTTTTCAAAACCATACTTTACAGACAAAAAAAATTGTGCTAGGATAGAGCAGAGTAGCACAGATGATCGCGCCCTTTTGGGTGAGGAAAGTCCGGGCTCCACAGGGCAGGGTGCCGGATAACGTCCGGTCGGGGCGACCCGAAGGCCAGTGCAACAGAAAAGAAACCGCCGACCTAAGGTCGGTAAGGGTGGAATGGCGGTGTAAGAGACCACCGCTCTTGCGGTAACGTAAGAGGCTGTGTAAACCCCACTCGGAGCAAGACAAAACAGAAAGCGATACGGCGGCCCGTCGTGCTTTCGGGTATGTCGCGTTTTGTACCGCAAGGTGCAAAGGAGCTGTGCGGTAACGTACAGTCAAGATAGATGATCATCCGATACAGAACCCGGCTTACAGTGCTACTCATCCTTCTGAAACAAAGAAGAGGGTGCTCCCTCAAGTTTTACCGACTTTGGGGACACCCTCTTTTTCTTATTTCTTGCGATCCGATTCATTTTTACACTATTTCATTCATAAAGAAAACCTTTATGCAATTCCTATTCTTTCCTTAACCATCCTCATGTCATTTTCCAAAACATTTACGCGCAGATGCATCAATTCCTTCTCGCTCCCCGCCTTTAAAGCCTCATCCAACTTTCTGTTCAAATCAAGATGTCCTTCTGCAATGATTAGGATATTTCTGTTGGTCTCGTTCTCAAGGGTAAGCTGTAAATCTCTCACTTCGCTCTTCAAGAATTGCAAGTCACCATTCATTTCCTGCACAACTTCATTCGTGGCCTGTACTTCATCCTTCAACGACTGTATGTCACTCTTCATCAGTTGCATGTCGTCCTTCATCAGTTGCATGTCGTCCTTCATCAGTTGCATGTCATCCTTCATCAGTTGCATGTCATCCTTCATCAGTTGCATGTCATTATAAATCTCTTTTAACATTTGGCTTTCCGTCATACATATCCCTCCTATCGTATAAAACTGTGTTTTCTTCCCCCAGAAACAGACTACCACCTTTGACATACAATGTAAAGTAAATTTTGGGGTAACATCTGCCAAATCAGACGTTATCCCGAATCTTTCTTCTCATCATACTTTAAAGCAACTTCCGCCCACAAACTCCCGTAAAATCGAGTTATGCGGAATATCGTCGCTTCCGGCTCCCAGGAAATAATCCAAAAACTTCAGCAAGCGCTTCGCCTCGGTATAGGCCGGAGAATCCACCGGCACACTGAACAACAGCGGCTCCGCATATTGCTTTAACACCGCCAATTCATACAAAAGAGCGGAATTAAACATGACATCACAATCCTCCTGATACGGGAAGATGTTATCCTGCTCACCGCGCCGTACCGACGGCCACATCATAATGGTACGCTCCGCCGAGGACCCTCGGGTCCGTGCATCCCGCACAATACGACGAATCAATCTGCCGTCCGTGGTCGGAATACGGTTGTGCTCATCTACATTTAATTGAGTCAGTGCACTGATATAAATCTTAAACTTATTCTTTCGAGGCAAAGAGTGGGAAAGCAAATCATTCAGACCGTGAATACCCTCGATTACAAGGATATCGTCCTTGCCCAGCCTCTTTTTATTTCCCTTATATTCCCGCTTTCCGGTCTTGAAATTAAAGCTCGGAAGCTCTACCTCTTCTCCCTGCAGTAGCGCCGTCATGTCCGCATTAAACTGCTCCACGTCAATAGCTCCCAGACACTCAAAGTCATAGTTTCCGTCCGCGTCCCGCGGCGTTTTTTCCCGGTCCACAAAATAATCATCCACTGCAATCGGATGCGGATGTAACCCTACCGCACGCAGCTGAATGGACAAGCGATGGGAAAAGGTTGTTTTTCCGGAAGAAGAAGGTCCGGCAATCATTACAAACTTTACATTACCCTTCTTTACGATTTCTTCCGCCACTTCCGCAATCTTCTTTTCCTGAAGCGCCTCCTGAATCAGCGTGATGTCATTAAACTCGCCGTTGGTAATCGCTTCGTTCAAATCGCCTACCGTCTCGATACCCATACGCTTACACCACAGATTCGATTCCTGGAATGTAGCAAACAGCTTCTCTCTCTGAATAAACCCGGACATGCAATTCGGCTGCTTAATATCCGGAAGCAACAATAAGAAACCCTCTTTATACGGGAAGAAATCAAAGTAACGAAGTACCTCCGTAGACTCCGGCATGTAACCGTAAAAATAATCTTCAAAACCGCCCAAATTGTAAATATTCGTCTTAGAAACACGACGGAATTTGAACAGTTTCTCCTTATCATACATCTTATGCTTGCGGAACATCTCCATTGCCTCGGTAGTAGGCACGGAACGCTTATGAAATACCACTTTTTCCGAAACCAGGCGACGCATTTCCTTCTTTACCAGCCGGGCAGCATCCTCGTCCAATACCACATTGCCGTCGATTTCGCCGTAATATCCGTTTCCGATGGCATGCTCGATGCGGACTTTGTTAATCTTATCCTTACCGAACACCTTATAAATGGCACATATCATCACAAAGAACATACCGCGGATATAGGTACGATTGCCGTCTTTATCCGCCGTTGTCAAAAACTCCAGCTCACAGTCCCTGTCCAAAGTCTTACTGAGTTCGCAAAGATTCCCGTCCCGGTTCGCCAAAATAATATCATGGGCATACTCCTTCTCAAATCGCTTTGCAAACTCCGACACTTTCATGCCTCTAGCTACCTTATGTACTTCTCCCTTTACGGTTACATTTACCGTACTCTCCATAAGAAACCACCTTTCCGAGCTCCGCCTTCTCCGCGGGTTCTGTTATTTTGCAAGTTTCTCTGTCATTGCTTCGTTCCGTTTCAATCGAAGCAATATCTCTTCTTTCCTTCTCTCTGCCTTTTCGGTCCCCGCCGTATGCAGTCCCGCTAAGACTTCTTTGGCCTTCCGGCATTCCTCTTCTAAAAATGCCCGTAATACCGGCAATGC
This sequence comes from Lachnospiraceae bacterium, assembly GCA_015057365.1. GTDB lineage: Bacteria > Bacillota > Clostridia > Lachnospirales > Lachnospiraceae > SIG307. Next base: position 46,941 of record SVEN01000010.1, read on the forward strand.
CGTCTTTCTCAAGTATTTTCCGTACAAATATTCCTCCTCGGTCCACGGGGCTTCTTCTCCATGCTCCGCCCGAAGAATCGTATAATATTTTCCGTCTTCAAACAGCATATCCTCTTCCGTAATCCGGAACCCGATGCTCTGTATAAACCGACGGAACTCCGCAATCTCCGATTGCGGCTGTAATACCAACTCCTTTATCGCAGCCACTGTTTCCGGATGCGCGGTCAAAATCCGCTCCATGAGCGGTCCTCCCATGCCGGCAATCAGCACCGTGTCCGCCTCGCCCGGCAGAAGCTTCGCCAAACCGTCCGAAAGTCTAAGGTCAATCTTACCCTCCATCCCGAATTTACGAACATTTTCCTTTGCTCTGGCTAACGGTCCGGCATTCACATCCATGGCAACCACCCGCGGCGCAATTCCTTGCTCTATCAAATAAATCGACGTGTAAGCATGATCACAGCCCACATCTGCCGTGCGGTTTCCGCGGCTGACAAAACCTGCCGTCCGAAGCATGCGCTCCGACAAAAAGCCTGCTACGCCAACCCGGTTTCCCACTCTTTCTTCCATTGTATTCTCCTTACTCCAAATAATCCCTTAACTTTTTGGAACGACTCGGATGACGCAGTTTACGAAGAGCCTTTGCCTCAATCTGACGGATACGCTCTCTTGTTACGTTAAACTCACGTCCTACTTCCTCCAAGGTTCTTCCTCTGCCGTCGTCAAGACCGAAGCGCAAACGAAGTACATTCCGCTCTCTTTCGGTCAGGGTATCCAATACCTCACTGATTTGCTCGCGAAGAAGGGTAAATGCCGCCTGCTCCGCCGGCACCGGAATGTGGTCATCCTGAATAAAATCGCCCAAGTGACTGTCTTCCTCCTCACCGATCGGAGTCTCTAAAGACACCGGCTCTTGCGCAATCTTCTGAATCTCGCGCACGCGGTCCAGAGACATATGCATCTCCTTTGCAATTTCCTCCGGAAGCGGCTCTCTGCCGTATTCCTGCAGGAGCTGACGCTGTACGCGGATTAATTTATTAATGGTCTCCACCATATGCACCGGAATACGAATGGTTCTCGCCTGGTCCGCAATCGCTCTCGTAATGGCCTGACGAATCCACCAGGTGGCATAGGTAGAAAACTTATAGCCCTTTCGGTAATCGAACTTCTCCACCGCCTTAATAAGGCCTAAGTTACCCTCCTGAATCAAATCCAAGAACTGCATACCGCGGCCCACATAACGCTTTGCGATACTGACTACAAGACGCAGATTTGCCTCGGACAAGCGCTTCTTTGCCGCCTCATCCCCGGCCTCCATCTTAATGGCCAGCTCCATCTCTTCCTCCGCGGTCAAAAGCGGCACCTTACCGATTTCCTTCAGATACATGCGCACCGGATCCTCAAGGCTCACACCCTCCGGCACCGTAAGGTCCAGATTCTCCAGTTCCTCGGTCTCGGCGTCATCCTCTAACAACAGCGCATCGTCCGGCTCATCGTCCCCGTCCATGTTAATATCGCTGATGCGGAGCACGTCCACATTGTTGGCCTCCAAAAACTCGTACACCCGCTCCGTGGTAGCCTCATCCATTTCCACATCCGCCATAAAATCAGCGATTTCCTGAAACTCCAATACATTCTTTTTCTTTGCTGCATACGCCAGCAAATCCTTCATCTTTGCCTGAAAACGTTCCATATTTCCTTCCATATGCTTCCTCCATATTGCACATTCTTTCCGACATTGCGGAAAAATATACCTTTTGCCTACAGTCCTGCCTTTTGTAACGTTGTATTTAAAGATGCCTGTTCCGCAATGGCCTTCTGCATTGCCTCCAGGTCCCCCGTTTCCGCCGCGCGTCCCATCCGCATTTCGATACTGCTTTGCTTCACCTTACGAACCGTTTCCGCAAACGCTTTTGCCTTCTGCATCTCGTCCAAATCCCCCAACAATGTGGTCTGGAACAACTCCGCAGCCTTTGCCTGCTCTTCTTTCGTTTCGTAACGATTTAAGATACGCGCCGGTGTAACCGTCCCCTCCTTTTCGTATTGTTCAAACACTTCCTTGGCCGCTCCGTAGTAAAACTCATCCGTAAAATCCTCTGCTGTCAGTATCCCCTTCACCTTACCAAGCAAGGCCGGCTCTGTGGTCAACCACGTCAGCAACAGCTTCTGGGAAGTGTTAAGTCCGCTTTCCTGTTTTTGCTTTTTTCGTTCCGTATAGGAATCCTTCTTCTCCTCCGTCGGCATCTCCGCACTTCCGTACTGATTTACCAGACGATTTAACATATCAAAGCTGATTTGATATTCCTTGGCAATGGCCTCCGTATAGGTTCTGCGCTCCAACTCCTCCGTGAACTGCAGAAGCTTTTTCGCCGTTTCTCTGAAGAACTTCGTTTTCTGCTCCGGGTCCGAAAAATCAAACTCGCTTTTTAATACATCAATTTCAAAATAAAAACTGTTCCGGGCGCTCTGAATCCGCTTTTCGTACTCTTCCGCTCCCAGTGCCTTAATAAACTCATCCGGGTCCTTGTAAGGCTTCATGTTAATGACCTTTGCGGATATCCCCGCTGCACGTAAAATCGGAATGGCACGCAACGCCGCCTTCTGTCCCGCGCCATCACTGTCGTAGGTAATGTATACCTCCTTTACGTACCGGGCAATGAGATTTGCCTGCAGCCCCGTAAACGCAGTACCGAGAGACGCCACCGCATTGGTAAATCCCGCCTGATGCAGGGAAATAACATCCATATAGCCCTCGCAAAGAAGAAAATAGCTCTTTCGGGACTGTCTCGCATAATTCAGTGCATACAAATTCCGGCTCTTATCAAAAATCGGCGTCTCCGGAGAGTTCAAATACTTCGGCTCTCCGTCTCCCATAACACGTCCGCCGAAACCGATAACCTTGCTGTTGCCGTCCATAATCGGGAACATGGCACGGTTCCAGAACTTGTCATACACGCCCCGCTTTTCATCAAAAGTAAACAGACCGCTTTCTTTTAGAATATCATCGTCAAACCCCTGAGACTTCAAATATCCGTAAAGCTCTCTGCCGCCCTTGTCCGAATAACCGAGACCGAACTTGGTAATGGTCTCATCGGACAGCCCGCGCTTCTTAAAATACCCGTAAGCCGTCTGTCCCGGATCCTTTTTCATCCGAACATAGTAAAACTTCGCCGCCTCTTTATTAATATCAAACAGACGCATGCGCCTGTCGGCCTTTCTCTTTGCCTCCGGAGTAAACTCCTGCTCCGGGAGCTTTATCCCCGCCCGATCCGCCAAGTGCTGTATCGCCTCAGGGAATGAAAAATTCTCATACTCCATCAAAAAGGTAAACACATTGCCGCCCACACCGCAACCGAAGCAATGATACATCTGCCTGCTGCCGCTGACGGAAAAGCTGGGGGTCTTCTCTCCGTGAAACGGACAAAGCCCCATGTAATTGGAACCCTTCTTCTGAAGCTTTATATACGTGCCGATGACATCCACGATGTCACTGCCGGACCGTACCTCTTCCACCACTTCATCCGAGTAGTACATAACTCACCTCTTTATAAAAATTCGTGCGATCCGCCGGAGGCTATTGAGTAAGCACGGCATCATGCGTACTTACTCAATACACGCTCCACGCATCCGGAATCATAATTTCTGTATAGGTTACCGTAGCGAAACGATCCGACATTCCGGCAATGTAATCACACACCACGCGGGACACCGCCTCGCCGTCTTCTATCATCCGGAGAAATTTCCCCGGAAGCTGCTCTGTATGCTCCATATAATGCTCATACAGCTGTTCAATCATTTTCTCTGCTTTTTTCTCCTCACCCTTTGCCTTCGGGTTGGTATATACACTCTCAAACATAAACAACCGAAGATTTACCATCGCCTCTTCCACCGCCGGCGACATACAAATATCTCCGGCCTCCTCACTGCTGATAATAATATCGTGAATCAGCGTATTCAGGCGCTCTCTCGGGGAATGTCCCAGCACACTTGTATACAGTGTAGGAATATCCTCTTCTCTGATAATCTGGCCGCGGATGGCATCATCGATATCGTGGTTGATATAAGCGATTTTATCCGAAAGTCTTACGATTTTGCCTTCCAGAGTAGAAGGCTTGCCCTCCGTCTGGTGATTCAAAATACCGTCCCGCACTTCCTTTGTCAGATTCAGCCCCCGGCCTTGTTTTTCCAGCCGCTCCACCACGCGGATACTCTGTATATGATGCTCGAAACCACCTTCACACACCCGGTCTAATGCACGTTCTCCGGCATGTCCGAAGGGAGTATGGCCCAAATCGTGACCAAGAGCAATGGCTTCCGTCAAATCCTCGTTTAACCGTAATGCCTTCGCAATGGTTCTGGCATTCTGGGAAACCTCCAGGGTATGAGTCAGACGATTACGGTAATGGTCGCCTTCCGGTGCCAGAAACACCTGCGTCTTACCCTTTAACCGGCGAAACGCCTTACAATGCAGGATACGATCCCTGTCTCTTTGATACTCAGGACGCAGGTCACACATTTCCTCCGGCACATCACGCCCCTGTGTCTCGTCACTAAAGGCTGCCTTCGGGCTGAGATATTCGTGCTCTCGTTGCTCCATTCTCTCGCGAATCGTCATCGTATCCTCCTTTTATCTAAACCATTCGAAAAAATTCCCCGTATAAGTATAATACGACAAAAAAAAGGAAAATCCTTTTTTGTAATGATAAAATTAAAAAAACCGAAATGACACTTCATGCTTGCATGAAAAGTGGCATTTCGGTTTTTATAAATTATCCCGTCATGAGGAAGGAGTGGAAGCGAAGCTTACACGAGATTCCGAATGGCGGGAGGCTTGCGAGAGCACAACGTGCGTAGCAAGCCGTAATCATTACATAAACTTTATTCCCACAATGAGGAAGGAGCGGAAGTGCAGCTTACGCGAGAATCCGAATTGTGGGAGGCTTGCGAGAGCACAACGTGCGTAGCAAGCCGTAATTCAAAACATAACCTTTTCCAATTACATCTCTACCGTTACCTTCTCCAGATGCCAGATATCCTCTACATACTCTTCGATGGTACGGTCGGAAGAGAACTTACCGCAGCATGCCACATTTAAGATTGCGGACTTTGCCCAACCCTCACGGTCGCGGTACTTTGCCTCTACCTGCTTCTGTGCCTCTTCGTAGGAACGGAAATCCTTCAAGATGAAGTACTGGTCCTCATCCAGTAAGGACGTATACAACTCACGGAACAGTTCCTTATCTACGGAGTAGGTCCCGTCAATAAGGCGGTCTACCACGCGATGAATCTCTCTGTCCTGCTCATAAATCGTACGCGGACGATAGCTGCGATTCTTTTCAAGCTCGATTACCTCATCGGCGCTCATACCGAAGATTACCGCATGCTCTCTGCCTACCTCTTCTACGATTTCCACGTTCGCGCCGTCCATAGTGCCAAGGGTAACCGCACCGTTTAACATAAACTTCATGTTACCGGTACCGGATGCTTCCTTACTTGCGGTGGAAATCTGCTCGGATACATCGGAAGCGGCGAAAATCCACTCTGCGTTGGATACACGGTAATTCTCGATAAATACCACCTTAATTCTGCCTGCAACCACCGGATCGTTGTTAATCACGTCGCCCACGCTGTTGATAAGCTTAATGATAGCCTTTGCTCTGCGGTAGCCCGCGGAAGCCTTTGCACCGAAAATAAAGGTACGCGGGAAGAACTCCATGCTCGGGTTTTCCTTCATCTTCTCATACAAATGCATCACATGCAGAATGTTCAACAGCTGACGCTTATACTCATGGAGACGCTTTACCTGTACATCGAAAATGGAATTCGGATCCACGTCAATGCCGTTGTGCTCCTTAATATACTTGGCAAGACGAAGCTTATTCTCGTACTTAATCTTCATAAACTCTTCCTGCGCCTTCTTGTCGTCAGCGTACGGTGCAATGCCCTTAATCACCGGCAAATCGGTAATCCAGCCGTCGCCTACCTTCTCGGTTACCCAGCTTGCTAAAAGCGGGTTGCCGTGAAGCAGGAATCTTCTCTGGGTAATACCGTTGGTCTTATTACTAAACTTCTCCGGCCACAGCTCATAGAAGTCCTTTAACTGCTCTTTCTTTAAAATCTCGGTATGCAGTGCCGCAACACCGTTTACGGAGAAACCGCCCACGATGGCAAGGTTTGCCATACGTACCTGTCCGTCGTAGAGAATTGCCATCTGCTTAATCTTCTCTGCGTTGCCCGGATACTTCTCCTTTAACATAGTTTCAAACTGACGGTTGATTTCTTCCACAATCTGGTATACACGCGGAAGCAGTGCCTTAAACAGGGAAATCGGCCACTTCTCCAGTGCCTCTGCCATAATGGTATGGTTGGTGTAAGCACAGGTCTTACGAACCACATCCCAAGCCTCATCCCACTCAAGGAAATAGTCATCCAGTAAAATGCGCATCAATTCTGCCACTGTTACCGTCGGATGGGTATCGTTTAACTGGAAGCATACCTTCTCGTGAAGCTTGCGGATATCGTCGTGATTCTTCATATACTTTGCCACCGCACTCTGTACGCTTGCGGATACGAAGAAATACTGCTGCTTTAAACGAAGCTCCTTACCTGCCATATGATTATCATTCGGATACAATACCTCACAAATGGTTCTGGCAAGGTTCTCCTGCTCTACCGCCTTCTGATAATCACCCTTATCAAAGGACTCTAAGTTGAAATCGTTAATTGCCTCCGCATCCCAGATACGAAGGGTATTTACAATATTATTGCCATAGCCTACTACCGGCAAATCGTACGGTACCGCAAGAACGGAATTGCAACCCTCCTGTACAAACTTATCACGACCGGTTGCCTCGTCACGTACCAGCTTTACATAACCGCCGAACTTTACCTCAACCGCATACTCGGCACGCTTAATTTCAAACGGATTACCGTGCTTTAACCAGTTATCCGGTGCCTCCACCTGGAAACCGTTCTCAATCTTCTGCTTGAACATACCGTACTTATAACGGATACCGCAGCCGTAAGCCGGGTAACCGAGACTGGATAAAGAATCCAAAAAGCAGGCTGCCAGACGGCCGAGACCGCCGTTACCGAGCGCTGCATCCGGCTCCGTATCCTCGATGGCATCCGGATCGATACCAAGCTCTACAAGAGCCTCTCTGATTTCATCATATGCTTTTAAATTAATCATGCAGTTGCCCAGTGCACGCCCCATCAAAAACTCCATGGAAAGATAATACACGGTCTTAGCGTCCTTCTCCTCGTACTGTTTGTGGGTCTCCATCCACATATCCACGATGTAATCCTTTACCGCAAAGGCTACCGCCTGAAACAGCTGTACCTGGGTTGCATCCTCAATACTTCTGCGGAACAAAGTCTTTAAATTGTCTTTGACTCCCTGCTTGAACTCTTCTTTGCAAAACTTCATGGTTCTGTCCTCCGTTCGATTTCGTCAACTTAATACTCTTGTTTCCACCAATACATTAACATTGTTAAAAATAGGACAATCGTCCTATGGTATTTTATATAGTATACCACAAATTAAAAAAATTACAACACTTGAACAAGCAACTTTAAAACGTTCGCACGTTAGTACACTGCCACAACGCAAAACACTGTCGACTCTACTTTACCCCGACGCAGATTCGGTAGCATCTATCACCTCACATAAACCGGCACAACAAAATCGGCAAAAATATAGCCGGCACAAAATTCATCACCTTAAATTTTGAAATTCCCAGCATATTCATGGCAAGTCCGATAATAATTACATTACCGACACAGTTCATTTCCGCAATGACAGGGTCTGTCAGAAACGGTTCGATAAACTGTGCCAGAAGGGTAATACTTCCCTGGTACAAGAATAAAAGACTGGCGGAAAGCATCACTCCCACACCAAGCGTCGATGCAAAAATAATCGCTGCCACAAAGTCCAGCATAGACTTCGCAAACAACGTCTCGTGATTTCCGGTCAGACCGCTTTGCAGGGAACCGACAATTGCCATAGCGCCCACGCAAAACAAGAGACTGGAAGTCACAAAGCCCTCCGCAAGGGAAACCTTCTTCACCGAAATTCCCGCAACGTTTTTCATACCCGCCGGATTTTCCTTCGAAACAGCATCCGTCTCCGTAACATCCCCACCGATTACTTCCGCTACTTCTTCCGTTTTCCCCGCAAACTTCTTCTCCAGAAAATTCCCCAGCTTATTAATCTTGTCATCCAAATCAATGGCTTCCCCAATAATCGTACCGATGACCATAGAAACAATCAGCACCAGTGTATTTTCTCCCGCAAGACATCCGCTGATACCGATATACAGCGTACAAAGTCCCAGCCCAATCATGAGCGTATCCGCCATTTTCTTCGGAAGGCCTTTTTTCAAAAGCAAACCGATTGCACCTCCGATGACAATTGCCACCGAATTAACCAATGTACCTAACATATTTCCTCCAACTTATGAAAGGAGCCACCGCACGAATCACTCCGTACGGCAGCTCTTAACTTCATAATATTAGTTCTTCTTTACTCCAATCGTTACAGCTTCACCGTTCAAATCCCATTCCTTCACAAAGCCGTCGGTGCTGCCGAATACCAGGCTGTCTGCCAGTACCACGGACTTCACTTCTGCTTCGTTCTTCGCGAACAGGTCAGCCAGCTTGTCGTTGCCGGTCACATACAGGGTGATGTGATCCATAACCTCGAAGCCTGCTTCCTTACGCATGGTCTGTACCTTGGAGATAAGCTCTCTTACATAACCCTCTTCGATTAGCTCTGCCGTCAGGTTCGTATCAAGCACAACGGTTACACCACCGTCTGCCTCGGATACATAGCCTTCCTTCTGAGCGGACTCGATTAAGAGATCTTCTGCGGTCAAATCCTCCGCTGCGCCTTCTACGGTAACGGTGAGCTTTCCGGTGTTATTCAACTCATCCATTGCCGCGTTGCCATCAAGCTCGGTGAGAACGGTACGCAGTGCATTTAAGCGGCTGCTGAAGCGCTTACCGAGGGTCTTTAACTGCGGCTTAAAGGTGTAGGAGGTGAAATCACGTACGTCGGTGGTAAATGCCACGTTCTTTACGTTAAGCTCATCGGCAATGATCTCGTTAAAGAATGCCGGCAGCTCGCCCTCTTCGGACTTCACATACATGGTACCGATCGGCTGACGCTGCTTGATATTTGCGGTATTTCTAGCCGCACGGCCAAGCACAACGATGTTCAGCACACGCTCCATGTTGTCCTCTAAGTTCTTATCAATCCAGGACAGCTTTACCTCCGGGAAGTCACAAAGGTGTACGCTCTCCGGTGCGGTCTTGTCAAGACTGCAAACCAGGTTGCGGTAGATTTCCTCTGCCATGAACGGAATCATCGGGGCTGCGGTCTTTGCAATGGTAACAAGTGCGGTGTACAGGGTCATATATGCGTTAATCTTATCCTGCTCCATGCCCTTTGCCCAGAAACGCTCTCTGCCGCGGCGCACATACCAGTTACTCATTTCATCCACGAACTCCTGCAATGCTCTTGCAGCTTCCGGGATACGATAGTGGTCTAAGTTATCGTCAACCGCACCAACCACACTGTTTAACTTGGAAAGGAGCCACTTATCCATTACGGACAGCTTGTCGTAGTCCAAGCTGTACTTGGTAGCGTCGAATTCGTCAATGTTTGCATACAGTACAAAGAATGCGTAGGTATTCCAAAGGGTACCCATGAACTTTCTCTGACCTTCCACAACCGCCTTATCGTGGAAACGGTTCGGCAACCACGGAGCGGAGTTGATGTAGAAATACCAACGGATGGCATCTGCACCGAACTTCTCCAATGCATCAAACGGATCCACCGCATTTCCCTTACTCTTACTCATCTTCTGGCCGTTCTCATCCTGTACATGACCTAAAACGATAACGTTCTCGTACGGAGCCTTGTTGAACAGAAGCGTAGACTCTGCAAGAAGAGAATGGAACCAACCTCTGGTCTGGTCCACCGCCTCGGAAATAAACTGTGCCGGGAACTGCTTCTCAAACAATTCCTTATTCTCAAACGGATAATGATGCTGTGCAAACGGCATGGCACCGGAGTCAAACCAACAGTCAAGCACTTCCGGTACACGGGTCATCTTCTTGCCGCACTCCGGACAGTTTAACGTAATGGCATCGATGTACGGACGATGGAACTCTACGGTCTTTGCTTCTTCCATACCACTCATACGGTACAGCTCGTCACGGCCTTCCACACAATGTCTGTGACCGCACTCACACTCCCAGATGTTAAGCGGAGTACCCCAGTAACGGTTACGGGAAATTGCCCAGTCCTGAATGTTTTCCAGCCAGTTGCCGAAACGGCCCTTACCGATGGATTCCGGAATCCAGTTGATGGTGTTGTTGTTGCGGATTAAGTCGTCCTTTACCGCGGTTTCCTTGATGTACCAGGACTCACGTGCATAGTAGATGAGCGGAGTGTCACATCTCCAACAATGCGGATAGCTGTGCTCAAACTTCGGAGCATCAAAGAGAAGCCCCTTCTTGTCGAGGTCGGTCAGAACCATCGGGTCTGCCTTCTTTACAAACACGCCTGCGTACGGAGTCTCGGCGGTCATTTCACCCTTACCGTCAACCAGCTGAACAAACGGCAGGTCATACTTTCTTCCAACGTTGGCATCGTCTTCACCGAAGGCCGGAGCGATGTGTACCACGCCGGTACCGTCGGTTAAGGTAACATAATTGTCGCATACCACATAATGAGCCTTCTTGCCCTGCTTTGCACAGATTTCTACTGCGCAGTCAAAGAGTGGCTCGTATTCCTTGTATTCCAAATCCTTACCTACATAGGTTTCCAGCACAGTGTAAGCCGGTGCGTCTTCCTTGGCAAGCTTTCCAAGAACGGTGTCAAGGAGAGCCTCAGCCATGTAGTAGGTATAACCGTCAGCCGCTGCCACCTTTGCATAGCGCTCCTCCGGATTCACACAGAGAGCCACGTTACTCGGCAGGGTCCATGGGGTGGTGGTCCATGCTAAGATGTAAGCATCCTCGCCCACCACCTTAAAGCGTGCCACTGCGGAACGTTCCTTGACGTCCTTATAGCCCTGTGCCACTTCCGCGGAAGAAAGCGGAGTACCGCAACGCGGACAATACGGCACAATCTTAAAGCCCTTATACAGTAAGCCCTTATCCCAAATCTGGCGAAGTGCCCACCACTCGGACTCGATATAATCATCATGATAAGTTACGTACGGGTCGTCCATGTCTGCCCAGAAACCAACGGTACCGGAGAAATCCTCCCACATACCCTTGTACTTCCAAACGCTTTCCTTACACTTGTCGATGAACGGTTCCAAACCGTACTGCTCAATCTGGTCCTTACCGTCAAGGCCGAGTAGCTTCTCCACCTCAATCTCAACCGGAAGACCGTGAGTATCCCAACCTGCCTTACGCGGCACCATATAGCCCTTCATGGTACGGTAACGCGGAATCATATCCTTGATGACACGGGTCAAAACGTGACCGATGTGCGGCTTTCCGTTTGCGGTCGGCGGGCCGTCATAGAAGGTGTAGGTCTCGCCCTGCTTTCTTGCCTCGATACTCTTCTCGAAAATCTTCTCGTCTTTCCAGAACTTTTCAACTTCTTTTTCTCTGTCCACGAAATTCATGTTCGTGTCTACCTTGTTGTACAGCATTGTTTGTCCTCCTTTTTTGGTGCTAGTCGCGGAACTTTTCATACCCGGGGACTCTTGTCTCGTCTTTCGGATGTAAGGCTTTCTAATTGTTTCGGGCATATTTTTAATAAAAAGTCACACAAACGGCTCGACGCAACGTCCATGTTGCGTGTCGCCTCGCTCGTACGTCCTGTACGAGCGTTGTTGCTTACCATCGAAACAATAAGAAAGACTAACATCCTACACAAAGTTCCAAGAGTCCCCGGGTATGGAAAGTTCCTGGAAGCCGAAAAAGGCGGTGAGAAGAAGAGAAAACAAAGGGAAGAATTTCTTCCTTTCATGCACTTCCACATTTCACAAGTATAATGAATAACCGACCGGGAGAAATAAGCTTAGGAAAACAGAAAAGTCCCCGTCCAAAACAGGACGAGGACCTAAAGTCTCGTTATACCACCTATTCGGTACTCCGGCATATAGCCTTTTATACTTCCTTCCTGTAACGGGAAAGTCCCGGCGCGGTCTACTGGCTCTGCTTTCGACCTGCAACTCAAAAGTGATTTTCCAAGCATCCGCTACTCGCATCCGGCTTCCACTGTCCCGAATTCGCTGTGCCTTTCGGCAGATGTGTACTCTCTTTCTCAACGTCTTTTTATGTTGTGAATTCAATTATCTTATAGTATACGAGGGGTTTTGGGAAATGTCAAGGGTTTTTTGAAAAGCTTAATTCCCCTTTGTCAACGCTATGCTACTTTTCCGGAAAACCGAAATTTATCTCTCAACCTCAACAATCAGTTCAGAGAATATTCCTGATGTGCTGATTATGCTTCCAGCGTTTTCGTTTTCTTCACTTTCAACTATTTCACCATTTTTACGAATGATAAGCATGCATTTTTTGCCGTTATTTAAAAATTTGTAATTATCTGCATTTTCAATGTGAACAATCGCTTTCGCTTTGAACTGATTTATATCAAGTTTTGTGCAGTTACCAGAAATGAAAATTTCGTAGTCAGTCTTTGCGGTAAACTCCAGACTTCCCTCTGTGTCCCGGATAAAAACCTTTTCTGCGTCGCCGTCGTACTCAAGTCGGCTGAGGCGTAAATCCTCAATAAAAAGTTCCTTAACGCTTGCTGAAACCTCTGTATGCTCGGTAAACTTTTCAGGGAGTAAAAGAGTAATATCCACGCTTTCCTGTGCTTCAAAACGGCTGACGCCCTTTTTGTTTACAAGTTCAACATCTAGCTTATTACGCTTTTCGTCAAGTTTCACCTTGAAAAGAGAGCCAATTTCAGCAAGTATTTCGGAAGAAAGCACAATGTGGATTTTTTCATCCACACCTGTTTTGGTGGTAATTTTCCTTGCACCGCCCAAGTTTATATCAAAATGCTTGCCGGTGTCGATGTCATAAACTGTTTCGCTTTCGAAAACCAACCGCTTTTCTTCCTGCTTTTTAACCTCTTCAAGCACAAGTTCATCGAGAGTGAGCTTGAAAAGCTCTGCGAGGATAATCATATTTTCAACATCAGGGAGACCTCGCTTGGTCTCCCATTTTGTTATCGCTTGACGGCTTACTCCTATTTTCTCAGCAAGCTGTTCCTGAGAAAGTCCCTCTTTTAATCTGTACTGCTTTAACTTATCACCAAAATCCATTTTTGTCTCTCCTTATTCCTTAATGAGTGCATATGCTGAAATCTTTCTTATCGGCATACACAAAATAATACTTATCATAATGTTTACTAAAATCTGAGCTACTGCAAATAGCATTAAAAAGCCAAATGAAATCTCAATGTTATTTTTCATAACACCTAAAGCTTCAAAAACAAATTGATAAATAGCCGGCATATAAAAAATTGCCAAAAAGCTTGAAAGCACAATTGCCACCATCGACACAGGCATAAATGAACCTGTTGTCTGTAAAATAAGCTGTGAACTTGTATAGCCCATTGCTTTGTAAATACCTAACTCCTGTCTTCTTTTTACAAGCAAAGACTTGATAACAATATATAAAATAAATAACACAACGAGAATTGTTACCGCAAAAATTGACACTACAAGCACCACGGTGATACCCATATACATATCCTGTGCTTCCTTTTGAAGTTTGTAGGCGTTCACTGTGTCTGCTACCGGTTCAAAGTAATCGGATTTATATTCCTTTGAAATCTCTTCAGCATTTTCAGGATTTTCAAGATACACATAGAGGTATGGAGTCTGATTTTGGTTAAAGAGACTGTTGTATCCTTCTATGCTCAGTTCACAAAGCTCGCCCTGTAAATTTACGCTTTGCACAAAGCCTGTTACTTGAAAGTTTTTTGTGATGCCGTCCTCCGTCACTCTGACTGTGTCACCGATTTTAAAATTTTCTTCAAAAGCACTGCCCAGAGCGATTTCATCTGCTTCTTTCGGATTTTCACCCATATAACATACATCATTTCTCACTTTAGAGAAATCCTCACAGACAAAAGCAGTCACCGTTTTCTCTTCAATTTTAACAGTTGCAGACATATATTTCAATGAATTTTGCACACGATTATCGTTATCAAGTTTTGACTCAAGCTCACTCATGCTGTCGCTTTTAGGATAAATAATCACATCTGCTACTTCGTCTGACAAAGCAGACATAAAGTTATCCGGCTCAACTACTACATTGTAGAACAGTGTGCCTGAAAATGCTATGAGAACCGTCAGCACGAAAGACACCAAAAAGAGCATTACATTCTGTTTTGTAGAAGCTATCATCTGCTTTAAGACAAGCAGGAACTTTGTGTTGCCCCTGGTTTCTTCAAGCGGAAAATAATTTTTCTTTGTGTACTTTGAACTTGTATTGCCTCTTAACCCGTCAATAGGCTGCGTTTTCTTGATTTTTCGTGCGGATATATATGTGAAGAACGCAACAACACCGCAAAGAATACAAGCCACACATACAAAGCTCAGCAAATCAAAACTGACAGCAAAGGAAAAACCCGACTGAACAGTAAGCAGCGAGCAAAGCACAGGAAGCAAAGCGTAAGACAAACCAACGCCGAGGATTGCAAACAATAGCGAAACAATCGCATACGGCAGTGTGATACTCGCTACAATCTGGGCACTTGTATAACCCAGAGCTTTGAGCACGCTCATATTTGTAATTTCGGACTCAATGGCATTTTTAACTTTGAAGTTACTGAGGAATACGCTGACTGCAAGGATGATTAGTGCAAAAGCGGCTAAAATAAGTACAAGCAGATCCGTAACCATTGTTCGTGTACCCTTTACGCTTTCGCTGTCAAGAATTGATAACGCCATAACACCTTTGTTCTCAATTGTTTTGCTGACATCATCTTTTACTTTATCAAGGCTTGCTCCGCTCTTTACGCTCATTGAATACTCAACCACAGCCTTGCTACTATAAGAATCCGCAAGCTCTGCAAACTTTTCTTTTGGCAAATATGCACACAGCAAACCCGAACCATAGTTGCCGTACTGCATTTCTTCAATCACACCTGCTACTGTGAAACTATGGTATTTACCGTCAATTACATAAATGATTTCGTCATTCAAAGCAAATCCGCCAAAATTAGAAACATAAAGCGGAATATAGATCGGATTGTCAACATCGTTTTCACTTTCACTCACAAGTTCATAATTGTTAAGAGTACGCTTATTGTCAATGTTATAAAACACTGTGTTCATTGTAAAATCCGCACCGTTGAAATCCTTGACTGTAGCTTCTGTCATAATAGCAATATGACTTTCCGTTTTCTCTATATTTTCGATTTCGTCAATTGCCTTTTCAAGTTCACTGCTGTTCTGAACCTCGGGAATAATTGCGTTGAGTGTTGCGGTGCTTAGCTCTTCAAACTTTCCATCATAAGCACTATCTACCTGATGCAGCAAAACCGCCGCACAATTTAATATCAGAGCAGTTATCAGAATGATAACGCCGAATGATATAAAGGAGGATTTCTCTTTTTTTAAGTTGTATAAAATCTGATTTGCTATTTTTTTCATATTACCATCCCATCTCTGTTAAAAAGTTGTTTAGCTTTGCTTCACGGTCTTTACTGTCATTTGTGTAAACTCCCAGGTCACACTCGCCGTAGATTTTGCCGTCCTTAACATATAACACACGGTTGCCTCTTAAGGCTGTTTTCTTGTCATGAGTTACCAATATAATGCTCTGACCATCATTATGAAGCTTTGTAAAAACATCAAGAACCGCAGTTGAGTTGTTTGAGTTCAGTGCACCTGTGGGCTCATCGGCAAAGAGAATCTCTGGTTTATTTATAACCGCCCTTACAATGCCTGCTCGCTGAGCCTCACCGCCCGACACCTGAGATGGGAACTTTTTGCGTGTTATCTCCGGAATATTAACAAGTTCGAAAAGCTCTTTGGCGTATTTCACCGAGTCCTTCTTGCTTGCTCCTGACAATGCACTCGCCGTAAGTACATTATCCATAAGGCTCATCTTATCAAGAAGATAGATTTGCTGAAAAACAAAACCACAGTTCTTTCGTCTGAAAATTGCCAGCCTATCATCACTTAAAGATGTAATTGTTTTGTTGTTCCAAACAACCTCGCCCGAGCTGGGCCTGTCCATTCCCGAAAGGGAGTACATCAGTGTGGACTTGCCTGCACCTGAACTACCCATAATCACAGTGAAGTCACCCCTATATATATTAAGGTCTAGATTTTCAAAAATTGTCTGTTCTGTGTCACCTGTGATAAAACTCTTTTTAAGTTTAGTTGCTTTGATAATGATTTCTTTTTTGTTGCTCATAGCAATACCTCCATCAGCATTTTGATTTACACTCGCATCTTACACAAAATGAAAAAGTAGCACCACCAACGCCTGTTTACAAATCAAAAAAACGGACGCTACTTTCCGTAGCATCCGCCCGATAACCGATAATTATATCTACATCCGTAATATCCGTTAAAAAGTGAGTAATAATGTGCTCTCTGGCATTACTTCCCACACTGTTGTTAATGTCGAAGCGCCGGTTTTTCAGGGGCAATGCCATCCGGTTCAAAATATGGAATTCACCAATTCACCCCTTGTCAGATACATTACCTTTAACCCATCAAATGCACATACTGCGGATAATACTTCTTCATCAACGACATAAACTCATTCCGCACCCGGTCCACATGGGTGAATTTCATAATCACTAAAATCAGTCCGCAAATCGGCACCAAACCCAGAACTGCCACAAGCGCAACCACAGGATTTCCCGGCATTTTTCCGAGACTCATGATTGTCAGCAACACCAGCAGACCCACTACAGCACCCATGATGATTGCCGCCCGTTTGAAGCCCTTCATTAACTCCCCCCGCCGCTTCATGATGCTAGCGTAAATCGTCTCCAATTCCTCTGCGGAATACCGCATTTCCTTCATTCCCTTTTTGATTTCTGCTGATAACTTCTCGTAATAAATGCTTGCCATTGCTCTTTTCCCCTTTCTCGTTCTTGAATCTAACACAGCATCTTCATTGTATCACATTCTGCTTATTTGCAAAAGATTATCTTGCTTTTTCGTCTTTTCCCATGTTTTCACTGGACTTCTTGCAAAATTTGTACTATGATAAATACACGTATGCTTGCGCGTTGCGCGAAAAGGAGGTATTCCATGACCGATCGTAATCTTACCCTGCTTACCGATTTCTACGAAATCACCATGATGCAGGGATATTTTAAAGAGAATAGAAACGATATTGTAGTATTCGATGCCTTTTACCGGCGCAACCCGTCCGACGGCGGCTATGCCGTTTGTGCGGGTCTTGCCCAGGTCATCGATTATATTAAAAACTTACACTTTGATAAAGAAGATATCGACTATCTTCGCAGTACCGGAATGTTTGACGAGGATTTCCTGTCTTATCTGGCGGATTTTCGTTTTACCGGTAGCATTTACGCCATTCCGGAGGGTACCGTGGTTTTCCCGATGGAGCCTCTTCTTAAGGTCATTGCGCCGATTATGGAGGCCCAGTTTGTGGAAACGGCCCTTCTTACTATGGTAAATCACCAGAGCCTCATCGCCACCAAGGCAGCCCGTGTTTGCTTCGCGGCAAAGGGCGGCGGAGTGATGGAGTTCGGTCTTCGTCGGGCTCAGGGTCCGGATGCGGGCATTTACGGTGCAAGAGCCGCTATGATCGGCGGTTGTATCGGCACCAGCAATGTACTGGCGGCTCAGGAGTTTTCTGTTCCGGCTCTCGGCACCCACGCCCACAGCTGGATTATGAGCTTTCCGGATGAATTAACCGCGTTCCGCACCTATGCAAGCCTCTACCCGCAGAATGCAACGCTTCTCGTTGATACCTACGACACCCTGCGTTCCGGTGTTCCGAACGCCATCAAGGTATTTACGGAGCTTCGTAATGCCGGCAAGATGCCGACTCGTTACGGCATCCGCTTAGACAGCGGCGACCTTTCCTACCTTTCCAAAAAGGCCAGAAAGATGCTTGACGAAGCCGGTTTTACGGATGCTACAATTTGCGCCTCCAGCGATTTGGATGAGTTTATTATCGAGTCCCTGAATTTACAAGGAGCCCGTATCGACACCTGGGGTGTGGGCACCAACCTCATCACCTCCAAGGATTGTCCGGCCTTCGGCGGCGTATATAAGCTGGCGGCCATTGAGGAAAACGGCACCTTTATCCCAAAGATTAAGCTGTCGGAGAACCCGGCAAAGATTACGAATCCGGGCAACAAAACCGTATTCCGTATTTACGACAAGGAAACCGGCAAGATTAAGGCAGATGTCATTGCTTTTGCCGATGAGACCATAAGTGAGTCCGAGCCGCTTCTGCTGTTTGACCCGGTAGACACCTGGAAAAAGACGCAACTGGAACCGGGCACCTTCACCGTACGAGAGCTTCTTGTTCCGGTATTTGTAGACGGCACCTGTGTATACGAATCTCCGTCCGTCATGGAAATCCGGGACTACTGCACCAAGGAAAAAGATACCCTTTGGGAGGAAACCAAGCGTTTTTCCAACCCGCAGAAGGTATTTATCGACCTTTCCGAGCGGCTTTATAAGACAAAGCAGGAGCTTCTGGATAAGATTCATTCCGAAAACAGACGCCACTCCTGATAACACTTACGTTCAAATAAGTTATAACGAAGAAAGAAGGACTTCATGAAAAAGTATATCCGACTTCTCATTATACCGGCGGCCTTATGGACCTTGGGCATGGGACTGGTCTTCCTCGGCGGAGGGTGTAAGGGTAGCGGACCGGACGCAGAACCGTCAGTGGCACCGATTTCGGAGCAGGCAGACACCGACGCAGTGGCAACCACCGCGCCGCTTTCGACCGTACCCCCGAACCGCACTGCCACGCCCGAGCCTACCGAGGCTCCCACACCCACACCGATTGCGGTAAATACAGACACTTCCACGGTGACTTATCTTGTGAATCGGGAGTACCCTCTCCCGGAGAACTTTGTCCCGGAGGGTCTGACCACGCCGGATGTGTTGTTTCCTTTTTCGGATACCACCATCGACAAAGCAAAGATGACACCGGATGCGGGTGCCGCTCTGGCACTCTTATTTGACGCGGCCTATGACGAAGCAGGACTTACCCTGTACGGCGTATCCGCCTACCGCTCCTACGCCCGCCAATATACGATTTATGCCACAAACCTGGCCACCCGCGGCGTTGCCCATACCAACCGCTATTCCGCGGCTCCGGGCAGAAGCGAGCACCAGACCGGGCTTGCCATCGACATTTCCTGTGCTTCGGAAGGATTCGGTCTGGAAACCACCTTTGCGGACACCCCGGAGGGTATCTGGGTAGCAAAAAATGCCCACCGGTTCGGCTTTATCCTTCGCTACCCAAAAGACAAAGAGCACATCACCGGTTACAACTACGAACCCTGGCACATCCGTTATGTCGGTACCGAACTGGCCGGATATTTGTACGAAACCGGGCTTACCTTAGACGAATATTACGGTGTTCCTTCCACGTTATCCGCAGAATATCTGGAGACGACGCCGCTGATTGATACAACCGCCGAGAGCTATCTTTCCATCTACCGGCAATATCACTAACGATTGATAAATTTTTAAGGAGGTTTTCCATGAGAACCATTGCAGCTGTTTTCGTTATTGCTTTATTTTTTATTTTGTTTTTCCCGATTTGCCTGTTGCTGTTATTACTGCGCAAATTCAACCGCAGACTGGCCAGCCGTATTTCCCAGTGCATTGTCCGGGGCGCCTTTAAAGCATCCATGTGGCCGGGCGGCATGAAATACAAGATTCTGGGCCGTGAAAACGTTCCGATGGACACTCCGGTACTGTACGCCGCAAATCATCGCGGTATTCTGGATGCAGCTCTCGGCTACATCGCCGTACCGAATCTCACCGGCTTTGTTGCAAAAAAGGAAATCCGCAAAGTGCCGTTTTTAAACCTATGGATGTACAATGTTAACTGTCTGTTCCTGGATCGTTCCGACATCAAGGCAGGCCTTAAGGTGATTCTGACCTGTATCGATTACATAAAAGAAGGTTACTCCATCTTTATCGCTCCGGAAGGCACCCGTAGTCATGAGAAGGACCCGTTACCGTTTAAGGACGGCAGCTTAAAGCCGGCCCAGAAAACCGGCTGTCCGATTATTCCGGTGGCCATTACCGGTACGGATGATTTATTCGAAAACCACAAGCCGTGGTTAAAAAAGACTAAAGTTATTTTAGAATTCGGTAAGCCGATTTACTTAAACGAACTGGACCCGGAGATTCAGAAGCATCCGGGAGCTTATGTAAGAGAAAAGGTAATCGAGATGTTAAACGGACATGACGCCCTGCTTCGCTAAAACAGGGCTTTCCGGACAACATTCCGCGAATAAGGCAAAAGTTTTTCTTGCATAAACGCACTGCCCGTGGTAAGATTATCCGTGGGTAAAATGAAAGAGGAGGGCACAACATGAATCCATTAACAATTGTCGCAATTGTACTCGGCGTAATTCTCGTCGCTTTAATTATTCTTTCCCTTGTGGGCAAGAAGCTTCAGAAGAAGTCCGATGCCGCACAGGCAAA
>SVEN01000060.1 GCA_015057365.1 Lachnospiraceae bacterium
CAGTTGTTTTTCATCACGAGAAGGGAGTGAGTTTCGTGGATTATCGTTTAAGAGGACATAACTTAACAGGATTTGATCAGCTCCGTGCAGCTTATATCTAAGCGGCAGTGTACGGAGCGGTATCGCCGCTAATCATTTATTCAGATATATGCTGCACTTTTTGAATGGATACTTACCAACGGATTGCCTTGCGGTTCCGCAGTTTTTGCAATCCAGTCACATTCAAAGGAGTGATTTTTATGTCATATATCAACGCAGAGAAGGTCCTTCCGGACTGGCTCATCAGTCAAGTACGAAGCTACGTCGGAGACGGCCTCATTTACATACCGCCGGAGACAGCAACCCGCAAAGCATGGGGAAGTAAGTCCGGCACAAAGAAGCTTTTAGAAGCAAGAAACCTTGAGATCCGCGCAAAGAAGCAGACCGGTGTCACCGTGTCCTGCCTCGCTACAGAGTATCATCTTTCCGAGGATAGTATCAAGCGGATTTTGTACCGGCAACAAAAGGTTGCCGATGCAAGCTGATGCTTCGTATGCGTTTCTTCAGAGAAACGCTACACAAACACTTACAAATAAACGTCCACAGAACATTTACGATTCTGTGGACGTTCGTTTATCCCCTATTTTTTCCCTATGTATCCTCCCTATCTTTCCTTCATAAATTCCCTCATCAAATAGAAACCGATTCTACCACAAGCGATACTGCCACGCCCAGCCCCGCAGACAGTAAAATAATCTTCACGGCGCTGAGCTTCTTTTTCCCAAAACGTGTAATCCCGAAATAAATTCCTACAAGAAGCACCAGAATCACCACAGACACCACATCCACCCGGAACTTCTGTAATCCTGCATAACCTATGGTTTTTAACAAGAGCATGCATCCCGTGGATAAAATCAGTGCCACCACCACCGGTTTTACGCCTTGCATAAATCCTTTGAAATATTTATTATCCGTCAGATTTTTTAACACCGAAGCAATAAGCAGGATAATGAGAAAAGACGGCAACACCACGCCCAAGGTGGCGGCAATACTGCCGAGGGGGCCTCCCATCACAGAGCCTACATAAGTGGCCGTATTCACCGCAATCGGTCCCGGCGTGGATTCGCACACACCGATTAAATTGAAAAATTCGCTTTCCGTCAACCATCCGCGGTTTACTACCGTCTCTTCAATCAGCGGTATCATTCCGAAGGCGCCGCCGAAGCAAAACAACCCGATTTTAAAAAACTCCAGAAAAAGCTGTAAGTAAATCATGACTCCACCTCCTTCTTCGGAGAGAAAACGGCGTAGAGCACAATTCCCAGGACTCCGCCCATCAAAATAAACCAAATGGAACTGAAAGATATCGACAATAAATCAAATACAATCATCAACACAAACACAATTCCAAAGGTAATCCGCGGAACTACTCTCTTTTCCAACTTTTTTAACAGATCAATCCCGGCTCTTAAAATCAGAAATGCCACGCCGCATTTGATCCCCGTAAAAGCGTAAGCTACATATCTGTTTTGCAGAAAGGCATCCAAAAACAAAGAAATCACATACAAAATAATAAGGGACGGCACCACAACGCCCAGAGTTGCCAGTGCACTTCCCGCAAGCCCCTTTTTCTTATAGCCCACGTAAGTGGCCATATTAATGGCAATGGGTCCCGGCGTGGACTCCGCCACCGTAATGATCTGCATCAATTCCTCTTCATCAAGCCAACCCTTTTGCTCCACCACGGTCTCCTTGATTTGCGCAATCATGGCATAGCCGCCACCAAAGGTGAACAAACCGATTTTGGCAAAGGTAAAAAATAGTTCGAATAACATCCTCTTCGCCTCGTTCTCTCTAAATTCTCTTCTGTATTTTACCACAAACGATAACTTGGCACAATATACCTGCGGCTCGGGCATGGCGAGTTCTTGCGCTTGTTCAAACGATATAACAAATCATCCCTTCACCGCACCGGAAAGCCCTTCCGCATAATACCGCTGGGTGAACAAAAACAGCGCCGCAATCGGAATGGCCACGCACACGGAGCCTGCCGCAAACCGGGTGTAATAATGGTACACATATTCCCGCTCCAACATGCTCCAAAGACCGATGGCTACCGTATAATACCTGCTGTCGGCCCCGGCAATGACTCTTGCAAAAATAAAATCCAACCACGGTGCCAAAAAGGACGTAATGACCGTGTACACAATAATCGGCTTCGACAGCGGCACCGTAATCTTGTAAAAAATCTTAAATCTCGATGCTCCGTCAATCATGGCCGCCTCGTCCACACTTTTCGGTATGGTATCAAAAAAACCTTTTGCAATATAAAATCCCAAACCCGTACTTGCGGAGTACACCAGCACCAGCGACACCAGCTTCATGACACCTTCGGTCAGATTAATTCCCTTTAAGATATAATACACCGCAATCATGGACATAAACGCCGGAAACATCCCCAGCACCAACGCCACATTCATAAAGGGCTTTCTGAGCTTAAAACGCATACGGGACATGGAGTAGGACACCGCCAGCACAAAGAAAGTGGAAATAATACACGTAAATATCGATACAATCAAGGTATTGGAAAACCACCGTGGGAAGTTCAGCACATCGGTCTCCGTAAACAACCGGGTAAAATTTGCAAAGGTGATTTCCTTCGGAAAGAAGGTAGTAAAATAGGACCCTGCCTCCCCCCGGAGAGAAGTCATGACAATCCAAAGGATCGGAAAAAGCCACACCGTTGCCAGTACCCCAAGAATCACGTGGAGGAGTACCGTACGTAGCTTTCTTTTCCTCCTTACAGAGCTATTTTTCATTGGAATCCCTCCTCATTCTTGTAGGCCGCCGTTTGCCGGTATGCCACCAGCGAAATCACAATGGAAATCACAAAGGTCAGAATACCGATGACCGCACCGTAGCAGTAATCCTTGTTGTCAATGGTCAGCTTATACAGCCACGTTACCAAAAGGTCGGTCTTGCCCGCCGTTCCCCGGTAATATTCCAGTGTCGACGGAGCACCGCCGGATAACAGATAAATCACATTAAAATTATTGATGTTGTTAATAAAGGTGGTAATGAGGGTCGGTGCCGTAACAAAAAGCATATACGGAAGAGTAATCTTTAAAAAGGTCACTCTGGCATTGGCGCCGTCCACCTTTGCCGCTTCGTAAAGCTCCGTGGGGATGTTCTGCAAAATACCTGTCGTTGTCAACAACGTATACGGCACGCCCACCCAGATATTCACAAGAATAATTGTGACCCGGGCCCAGGTAGCATCCGTAAAAAACGGCAATGCCGCATCCTGGGCAATAAAGCCCCATTCCCGAAGGAGTACATTCACCGCACCGTTTGGCTGAAGCAAGGTGCGCATGGTAAGAAGGGTAACAAACTGTGGTACCGCAATGGAAAGGATAAAACAAAACCTCCAAAATCCTTTCCACCGCACCTCCTTTTTGTTAATTAAAATCGCCAGCAACATTCCCAGAATATAATTGAGAAACGTTGCAAAAATCGCCCAGGTAAAGGTCCAGCCGAGAATCGGCCAGAAGGTCTGTCCGAAGGCTCCGTCAAAATCCAATACCGTCCGGAAATTATCCAGTCCTACCCAGGTAAACAGTTTTCCCGGTACCTGATGATCTCTGTCATAATTAGTAAACGCCATACTGATCATAAATACCAGCGGCAGTATGGTAAATACCAACACGCCCAGAACCGGCAGGGAAAGCAACGTCCGGTGCAGTCTCCCGTTAAAGTGCATCTCGATTTCTTCCCGAAAATTCGGCACTCTGCGTCCTGCCCGGGAAA
This sequence comes from Lachnospiraceae bacterium, assembly GCA_015057365.1. Lineage (GTDB taxonomy): Bacteria > Bacillota > Clostridia > Lachnospirales > Lachnospiraceae > SIG307. The sequence goes on from SVEN01000060.1 coordinate 3,787, forward strand.
GCTCCTCCGCATAATAGGCAGAACGTACCGTCATCCGCAAAAACAGCAAAAATGCCAAGGTCAGGAACACAAGAATTACTCCGGAAAGCAGGATAAGGAGGGAATTGTCACCCGGCTCGTAAACAAAAATCCCCTGTGCATCGTCCCATACCTTTTCCTGGGTTTTCGTTCCTAAGGTCGGCAGTTTCCGAAGCACATTTAAGCCGGTTCTAAAAAAGTAAATCACATAGGTCGCTGCAAGAAAGAGGAACAGGGCTCCTTTTACAATCTGCCCTCTCCGGATGTTTCCTAAACCCGGCACAAGGAAGGAGAGCTTCGTGAAAAGGTCACCCTTTCTCCAAGACTCTAAAAAGCCTGCCTCACCGATGGCTGCAAATTTTTTTGTCCTTTTCATACTGCCTCCTTGATACTTCACACAGAGTTTGTCTCTTGTCCCCAGTCCTACTCTGTTTCCTTGATTTCAGCAAAACCGAACCTTTTGTCGTTTCCTCAGACCAATCGGCTCTTCACCGGCTAAAAACCGGTCCCCGCATTCAGCGCTTCTTCCAACTGCTTGGTGCGCTCTGCCGCATTTTCCTTGGTAATGGTTCCGTTATAAATCTCCTCTGCAAAAGTCTCCACAATAGTAAACCAATTGGAAATCGCCGGCACCGTCGGCTGTACCACGGAAGTATGCAGCACTACCGCATTTTCCGCTTCTGCAATCGGGCTCTCAAGCACCTCCACGGACTCCGTAAGATTTACATTGACCGGAGTCACACCACGGTACTCAAAGCGGTCTCTCTGTACACTTTCACTGCCAAGATACAGGGCAAGCGCTACCGCCGCTGCCATGTTTTCGCTACGCGGATTTACGCCTACCGCCTTGGAACCGGTGAACTGTCGCATCACACCGGATACCCCGTTATCAAAGGTCACAGACGGAAGCTCCGCGGTTTCAAAGTCGTCTCCAAGCGCATCTTTAATCGCACTTGCTTTCCAGGAACCGGATACCAGTGCACCGAGCGTTCTGTTTTTCAAACGGGTAATGGAATCATCCCCGGACTCTTTGTGGAACTTCGGATTCTTCACTAAATCCACGAGATACTCCGTAACAAAACCGAAGTCGCCGATATTAGTACCTGCCGCCTCATCCGTGCCGTCAGGCCCGTATAAGGTAAAACCGCCGGCGTAGTAGAACTGCTCGATATACCAGCTGTCGGTAATCTCCATACCGAAGGCTGCCACGCCTTTGCCCAAATCCTTTTCTAACATAGTATTTAAAGACTTTACTTCGTCCTCGTCAAACATCTCATCATTATAATACAAAATCAGCGTATTCGGCGTATACGGCACACCATACACCGCATCCTCATAGGTCACACTGCGAAACATCGTATCATTGTTCATAGTACGAATGGTCTCCAAAGCAGAACCTCCGAACTCCGCCAAAGCACCTGCTCCCACCAGAGTCGCCAGCTGGTCGTTGGCAAACATATACACGTCCGCTGCCGCATCCAAATCCTTTGTTACCACATCTCTTGCATCACCCTCGGAGCATACCCCGTACTGAAAGGTAATGTCCCACTCCGGATGCTCATTTGCAAACTCTCTGCACCACTTGGCAAGAAGTCCGTTCGGCAAACCCTCCTGCGGCGCCTGATCCTCTGCCGGGGACCAAACCGTAAGAGTTATCTTCTTTGCGTCACCGGACTGGCCGCCCTGATTGCCCGACTGGCCCCCTTGGCTTCCGGACTGACCGACGCCCGGTGTAGGATTCCCACCGTTTCCGGAATCCTCCCCGCAGGCACAAGCAGCCATGCCGCTAAGCATCATACCGCACACTAATGTGGTTGCTACTATCTTTCTAAGCTTTTTCAACACTCTCATTCTCTATTCCTCTCATTTCTGCGAACCGCTTCCTTTCACTCACCGGCGTACCCTTTCAAACAAAAAGGATGGCGGCTCACACATTTATGTGTATAGCCTAACCATCCTTTTTAAAAATATACTGTCCTCGTTTGAAAAACTATTCTACAAAATACACTCTGTTTTCTTTTCTTGGCAACACGCCCGGATACTCGTCCTCCGCATAGCCCAGCACACAGTTTCCGATGCCTTCGTATTCTCCGTTAAGTCCCAGAGCCTTCAACCACTGCTTCCATTCCTCCTGCTCGAACACTTCCTTAGCACGATGAATCCAACAGCTGCCGATGCCCAGCTCATGTGCCGCCAGCATCAAATTGCCCATCACAAGACTTCCGTCATACACATAGGTACCCTTCTTTTCCGCCAGCACCACAAGTACTACCGGTGCTCCGTAAAACGGGTCGTTGTCGCTTCCCATCACCTTTGCGTTGGCCTTTGCCATCTTGTCTCGGATTTCTTTATTTGTCACAGCAACGATAACCGGCGTCTGCAAATTCATTCCGCTGGCCGCAAAAGTGCCTGCTTCCACGACTTTCTCGATGACATCCTTCGGAAGCATATCGGATTTGTATCTTCTGATACTTCTTCTGGTCTGCATTTTTTCTAACACTTCACTCATTATGCCTCCTCCTTTGTGTTCTCATCTTCCTCATCCGGTAACATCGGATTTTTATTCTGTCTGCGGTACATCCAGGCCATCGCCTGGTACTTCTGTACGTTAATCTTCTCGTACTGGTCCTTCTTCATACGCCACTGCCAGTTACTTCCCATGGTGGACGGAAAATTCATGCGGGCTTCATTTCCGAGACCCAGCAAATCCTGCATCTGGAAAATCGCAGTATGAAGGTGCGTACGATATGCCGCACGAATCAAGGCATCCTCCACGGACTCCTGACGACCGATGCCGAAATACTCACGGATGCGTCCCATATCCCAATCGGACTTGCCGGATAAACACCCGTGCAGCGTCTCATTATCGTGGGTACCGATATAGGCAATGCTGTTGTTTGACGTAAAGTTATGCGGCAAGTACGGATTATCCGGCGTACAGTCCAGTGCAAACTCCAGCACCTTCATACCCGGATATTCGTTTGCTTCCATCAAATCCACCACCGGCTGGGTTACCACACCGAGATCCTCGGCAATAATCTTTCCGTCGCCTACCGCTTCGTTAATAATCTTCGTCAGCTTCGCACCCGGTCCCTTCTTCCATTCGCCGTTCATGGCCGTGTCACTTTCCGCCGGAATAGAATAGTAGTTTACAATACCGATAAAGTGATCGATACGAATCACATCGTAACGGCTTGCGGAAATCGCCATACGACGTCTCCACCAGTCAAAATCCTGTTCCTCCATCACATCCCAACGGTACAGCGGATTGCCCCAACGCTGACCCGTTGCAGAGAATAAATCCGGCGGGACTCCCGCGATATTAATTTCTCTGCGAAGCACATCCAGTTCAAACAAATCGTAATGGGCCCATACGTCTGCGGAATCCATTGCCATATACAGCGGAATATCTCCGATAATCATCACGCCCTTGCGGTTTGCATACTTCCGCAAACGGTTCCACTGCTCGTCAAACTTAAACTGGCAGAACATGTAGTAGCCCACTTCCTCGGAAAGCTTCTGCTCCATCCTCACCAGAGCCTCTTCCTCATGAAGACGAAGCGGCATTTCCCACTCCTGCCACGGCTGTCCGCCTAACGAATCCTTAATCGCCATAAAAAGCGCATAGTCTCTCAACCAGTAATCGTTCTTCTTACAGAACTCCTTAAACTCCTTCGTGTCCCGGTGCTTGCTGTTTTTATATGCAATGTGAAGCACCTCACGACGTCCCATATACAGTGCACCGTAATCCACCGTATCCGTCTTCTCGCCCCATTGGATTTCATTGCAATCCTCCACGGAAAGCAGACCCTCTTCAATCAAAGTCGGGAGGTCGATAAAATACGGATTGCCCGCAAAGGCGGAAAAAGACTGGTACGGACTGTCACCGTAGCCGGTCGGTCCCACCGGCAACACCTGCCAGTAAGAATACTCCATCTCTCTTGCAAAATCCACAAAGGCAAAGGCTTCCTTGCCTAAGGTACCGATGCCGTACGGACCCGGAAGACTGCTGATCGGCATCAATATGCCGGCACTCCGTTCCCACTTTCGTTCTGTTTCCATACTAAAATCCCCTTTCGGTTCGATTTATTTTTCCATATCGCAAATATGCAAAGTCCTTAGAAATGACTCGGCGTATATCGTACCGTATGAATCACAACTATTTTTTCCTTTTCCTCTATTTTATATACGATTGTATAGTTCTTAACAAACAGCTGCCGATATCCCTTATTTGCATACAAACCAATTTTTCGCTCTGCACCGCGCTGTGGTATATTTTCCAAACTATATATTGCCAGCTCCAATAATTCAATCATTCCTATGGCTGTCTTCGGCACTTTAAGCTCCTGAAAAATATATGCATAAATGCCCTCCAAATCACGCACAGCCCGTGGTGAAAGTTTCACCTCATACTCACCCAATATACTTCCTCCTTAATGTACCTAACGCTTCCCTCGCATCCATTAACTCTGCTCCGTTTGCAATTTCCTCTTCCGATTCTTTGATTGCCATATCAATATAAGACGAATCCAATAAACGTTCATAGGTTTCCATGCTCATCACTACCAAATCCCCATATCCGTTTTTTGTAACAAACACCGGTTCCTGTTTTTTATGACAACGTTCAGAAAGCTCTGTTGTATTTCTCAGCTCTTTGATTGGAATAATCTGCGGCATACTTTTCACCCCCTTTTATGACATAATTATAGCATAATTATGTCTGTTTTTCAAGAAATGTATTGCTCTAAAAGCCATGTATTTACTAACCTACCACTCATATTTTTAACTTTTTCCAAACCATATGTAATTTTTTCGTCGTTTCGGACGTTATATATATGAAAAGCTTTTCAAATTGAAACAAAGGAGAACAGAGATGGATTCAGCCGAGGTTGAGATTGTTGCAAAAAAATATCTGGATTCGGTATATCGTGTAGCAATCAACTACTCTAAAAATGTACAAGATGCAGGCGATGCCGTTCAGAATGCGTTTCTGAAACTGATAAAAAACGACTTGGTATTTTCGGATGAGGAACACATTCGCAGATGGCTGATTAAGGTGACAATCAATGAGTGCAAAAGCCTTTGGAGAAAGCTTAGTAAGCATTCCATAAGCAGTCTTGACGAGCTTTATGATACCGGTTACGAACTGCCTGCAGTATCACAAAACGAATACAACACAGCCGACCGCGCGCGGGAGCTTTGGGATGCGGTAATGCATTTGCCTGCAAAGTACAGCATCGTAATTCATCTGTATTATTATGAGGGTTATTCGGTTGACGAAATCTCAAAAATGGTAAGTATTTCAAAATCAAATGTACAAATCCGCCTTATGCGCGGAAGAACAATGTTAAAGGAAAGCTTAGAGGAGACAAACTATGACGGAAAATAAAACGAAAAAAGAAACGAACGAAGCATGGAACAGTCTTTACATAACAACATTTGACGGCATAAAAGCTCCCTACGAGCTTTACAGAAAGGTGGCAGACATGAAGAATATTGAAAAAAGTAAAACAAACATGATTAAGAAATGGGTTATTGCTGCTGCGGTTGCTCTATCCATTGTATTTTGCAGCAACCTTGCCGTATATGCAGCAACCGGAACCGGCTGGCTCGGACGGATTATGGTATCCTGGTCCAGTGAAGAAAAAGAAGTGGTTTTCCGTGAAGAAACAACTCCGAACGGAGATACCTACTACGTCGGAACCATCCAAAACGAAAAACAAGACTCCCTTACCATAACAACCAAAGACCCTTCTGTACTGGAGGACGTAAAATTTGACATCATCGACACCGATATTTATGTTACCTACGAAAACGGTGAGAGAAAAAAGATTGAAATCTACAACCAAGAGGAAGACTTCACTGCAGGGTTGGTTTTGGTTACTCCGCTACCGGAAAAGTAAATTAACGTAACCCCCGAAAATAAGCCACTCCCGATTTCCGGGGCAGCACATCTTTCTTGACGGCTGCACCCGGAACGGAAATGGCTTATTCTCTATCTCGGGAATCAAAGCACATATTCTGTGATACAATCATACCACTCCACATAAGTCACACCATTAATCACCAGTTTATCATTCTCCGGCAACTGCTCGGACCATTTCTTTCCGTAGTGATCAAAGGCCCAGTCATCCCGGTTAAAACGACGCCAAAGTACGGTTCTTCCATTCTTATCGAGAAACTGCTCCGATACCACACCGGCGTTGTAGGTTTCGATGTCCATGACACAGACCGTATCGTAGGTTTTGTCGCCGATGGTGACAGTATATCGGCCCACAATGTCCAGTAAAAACTCCTTATCTGCACTGGTTACTACGTTTCCATCTCTCTTAATATCTCCCTTCGGGGAAAGGTTGGTTTCGTTTCCGCAGTTGTCCTCCCCGAAGCCCCAGTTTGGCATAAATGCGTCTCCATCTAAAAATGTAATATAATTCCGTACATCACCGTCGTTTCTCATAGTAGCAAGGCAACGACAGTGGGTATCCGTAAGCTGTGCCACAAAGGTACGGTTAATCACATCTGTTTTGTCTGAACAAGAAGCCTCCCTTGCGGTCAGTTCCACGCCTTCGATGCCATGGACCATGGCCTTTCCCGTCACCTTCATATCATACACATGATTACACTCTCTGGACGGCATGTCATACATCCCCCAGGATAAGGACTCTCCTAACTTCGGCACCAAGAACCAGCCGATTAACTCCTCCCACTTTACGGAAAACGGCTCCTTGTCTGATTTATCTATGATATAATTCGGTAATAATTTCGGTAATGTCT
>SVEN01000061.1 GCA_015057365.1 Lachnospiraceae bacterium
TCCGGTTTCCCATATTTGGTACTTTAAGGGTATCCCGAGCCGTATGGGTCTGATCCTTGATCTTTCCCCGAGAACATTGGAAAAGGTTCTTTACTTTGTATCTTACATTGTACTGGATCCGGGTAACTCCGACCTTCAGTACAAGCAGGTTTTAAACGAAAAGGAATATCGCGAAGCATACGATAAGTACGGCGATACCTTCCGTGTAGGAATGGGTGCCGAGGCTATTATGGAGCTGTTGCAGGCAATCGACCTTGAGGCTGATTCCGCAGAGTTAAAGAAGGGCCTTCGCGAGTCTACCGGCCAGAAGCGCGCAAGAATCATCAAGCGCCTCGAGGTAGTAGAAGCATTCCGTGAGTCCGGAAATAAGCCGGAGTGGATGATTATGACCGTAATTCCGGTAATTCCGCCGGATTTACGTCCGATGGTACAGCTTGACGGTGGTCGTTTTGCAACCTCCGATATGAATGATTTGTACCGTAGAATTATTAACCGTAACAACCGTCTCAGAAGATTGCAGGATTTGTCCGCACCGGATATCATTGTCCGCAATGAGAAGAGAATGTTACAGGAAGCAGTAGATGCTTTGATCGACAACGGCCGTCGCGGCAGACCGGTAACAGGTCCGGGTAACCGTGCATTAAAGTCCTTGTCCGATATGTTAAAGGGTAAGCAGGGGCGTTTCCGTCAGAACCTTCTCGGTAAGCGAGTTGACTATTCCGGTCGTTCCGTTATCGTAGTAGGTCCGGAACTTAAGATTTACCAGTGTGGTCTTCCGAAGGAAATGGCAATCGAGCTGTTCCGTCCGTTCGTTATGAAGGAGCTGGTGGCAAGAGGCATCACCCATAACATGAAGTCTGCCAAGAACATGGTAGAGAGCTTACATCCGGCGGTATGGGATGTACTTGAGGAGGTAATTCGTGAGCATCCGGTAATGCTGAACCGTGCTCCTACCCTTCATAGATTAGGTATTCAGGCCTTCGAGCCGATTTTGGTAGAGGGTAAGGCAATTAAGCTTCATCCGCTCGTATGTACCGCATTCAACGCGGACTTCGACGGTGACCAGATGGCAGTACACCTTCCGCTTTCGGTAGAAGCGCAGGCAGAGTGTCGTTTCCTCCTGCTTTCTCCGAACAACCTCTTAAAGCCGTCCGACGGTGGACCGGTAGCGGTTCCGTCCCAGGATATGGTCCTTGGTATTTACTACCTGACCTTGCACAAGCCGGGTGACCTCGGCGAGGGTAAGTGCTTCAAGAGCGTAAACGAAGCAATTCTTGCATACGAGAACGGTGAAATCACCCTTCACGCTATGATTAAGGTACGTCGTCAGGATAAGGTGACCGGCGAGCAGAAGACCATCGAGTCCACTCTCGGCCGTTTCATCTTCAACGAAATCATTCCGCAGGATCTTGGTTTTGTAGATCGTACCAAGCCGGAGAATGCCCTTCTTCCGGAAATTGACTTCTTGGTAGGTAAGAAGCAGTTAAAGCCGATTCTCGAGAAGTGTATTAATATTCACGGTGCAACCAAGACCGCTGAAACTTTGGATGCTATCAAGTCCCTCGGTTATAAGTATTCTACCAGAGCGGCAATGACCGTATCCATTTCCGATATGACCGTTCCGCCGAAGAAGAAGGAAATCATCGCTGAGGCAGAAGCAACGGTTGATAAGATTACGAAGAACTTCCGCAGAGGTCTCCTTTCCGAGGAAGAGCGTTATAAGGAAGTTATCGATACTTGGAAGCGTGCCGATGACGAAATCACCACCGAGTTGTTAGACGGTCTTGATAAGTACAACAACATTTCCATGATGGCGAAGTCCGGTGCACGAGGTTCCGATAAGCAGATTAAGCAGCTGGCAGGTATGCGTGGTCTTATGGCAGATACCTCCGGTCGTGCCATCGAGCTCCCGATTAAGTCTAACTTCCGTGAAGGTCTTGATGTACTCGAGTACTTCATTTCTGCACACGGTGCTAGAAAGGGTCTTTCCGATACCGCACTTCGTACCGCAGACTCCGGTTATCTGACCCGTCGTCTTGTCGATGTATCTCAGGAGTTGATTATCAACGAAGTAGATTGTCGCGCAGAGGGCGTAGATGAGATTCCGGGTATGTGGATTAAGGCATTCAATGACGGTAAGGAAGTAATCGAAAGCTTAGAAGAGCGTATCACGGGACGTTTCTCCTGTGAGACGATTTATGACGATAACGGCGATATGATTGTAAAGGCAAACCACATGATTACGCCGAAGCGTGCAGCACGTATCGTAGCGACCAAGAAGATTCAGGAAGCCGGTGCAAATGCAAAGGTTAAGATTCGTAACGTATTGACCTGTCGTTCCCATGTTGGTGTTTGTGCAAAGTGTTACGGTGCAAACATGGCAACCGGTGAGGCGGTACAGGTAGGTGAAGCAGTCGGTATTATCGCAGCACAGTCTATCGGTGAGCCGGGTACCCAGCTTACCATGAGAACCTTCCACACCGGTGGTGTAGCAGGTGACGATATTACCCAAGGTCTTCCGCGAGTTGAGGAATTGTTCGAGGCAAGAAAGCCGAAGGGACTTGCAATCATCGCTGAGTTCGGCGGTACCGTAACCGTTAAGGATACCAAGAAGAAGCGTGAGGTTGTAATCAGCAATTCCGAGACCGGTGAGGCAAAGGCTTACCTTATCCCGTACGGTTCCAGAATCAAGGTTATGGACGGACAGGTACTTGAGGCCGGTGATGAGCTGACCGAAGGTAGCGTAAACCCGCACGATATCTTAAAGATTAAGGGTGTACGTGCCGTTCAGGACTACATGCTTCAGGAAGTACAGCGCGTTTACCGCTTACAGGGTGTAGAAATCAACGATAAGCACGTCGAAGTGATTGTACGCCAGATGTTAAAGAAGATTCGCATCGAGAATAACGGAGATACCTCTTTCCTTCCGGGAACCATGGTTGACATCCTTGATTACGAGGATGAGAACGCAAAAGTTATCGCTGAGGGCGGTGAGCCGGCAGAAGGTAAGCAGGTAATGCTCGGTATTACGAAGGCATCCCTTGCAACCAATTCCTTCTTGTCCGCAGCATCCTTCCAGGAGACCACCAAGGTTCTTACCGAGGCAGCAATCCACGGAAAGATTGATCCGCTCATCGGTCTGAAGGAGAACGTAATCATCGGTAAGCTCATCCCGGCTGGTACCGGTATGAAGCGTTATCGCAGTGTAAAGCTTGACAGTGATCTTCAGCAGCAGTTTAGCGAGTACGATGAGACTGCTGAGTTCGAAGAGATGGAAGAGCTGGACATGACCGATGATATGGAAGAGTTCGATGATCTTGCCGCATTAGATGGTGAGGATATGTCGGAAGAGGAAATCGCAGCAGATTTCGCAGAAGACGAAGAATAAGTGTCAAACAGCACGCAAAACGTGCCTAAAATACGGGATGTCCGGCAAAGCCGGGCGTCCCGAAAATAAGAAGTGCATACGCACGAAAAGGAGGACATTATGTTAGTTTCAGCAAAAGAAATGCTTCAGAAGGCAAAAGCAGGTAAGTACGCAGTTGGTCAGTTCAACATCAACAACCTTGAGTGGACCAAAGCAATCCTTTTAACCGCACAGGAGATGAATTCTCCGGTTATCCTTGGTGTATCCGAGGGTGCAGGCAAGTACATGGCAGGTTATACCACCATCGTTGGTATGGTTAACGGTATGATTAACGAGTTAAAGATTACCGTTCCGGTAGCTCTTCATCTTGACCACGGTAGCTACGAAGGCTGCTTAAAGTGCATCGAGGCAGGTTTTTCCTCCGTTATGTTCGACGGTTCCCACTATCCGATTGATGAGAACGTTGCAAAGACCACCGAGCTCGTTAAGATTTGTAACGAGAAGGGCATGTCCCTCGAGGCTGAGGTTGGTTCCATCGGCGGTGAGGAAGACGGCGTTGTAGGTGCAGGTGAGTGCGCTGATCCGGACGAGTGTAAGGCAATCGCTGATCTCGGCGTAACCATGCTGGCTGCAGGTATCGGTAACATCCACGGTAAGTATCCGGCAAACTGGGCTGGTCTTAGCTTTGAGACCTTAGCAGCAGTTCAGGAGAAGACCGGTGAGATGCCGCTGGTTCTTCACGGTGGTACCGGTATTCCGGAAGACATGATTAAGAAGGCAATTTCTCTTGGCGTAGCTAAGATTAACGTAAACACCGAGTGTCAGCTTTCCTTCGCTGATGCTACCCGTAAGTACATCGAGGCAGGTAAGGACTTAGAAGGTAAGGGCTTTGACCCGAGAAAGCTTCTTGCTCCAGGCTTCGAGGCTATCAAGGCAACCGTTAAGGAAAAGATGGAACTGTTCGGTTCTGTAAACAAGGCTTGCTAATAGGATTTAGGAGGGCTGCTTTAAGCAGCCCTTAAGTTTTGTCAAAAATCGCCATGCATGAGGAGGGGACGTTTGTTCCTTCTTTTGTTTTTAGTGAGTAATGCGGAGCGGCTTTCCCATAAGAATCTTTTCTCCTACTCCGGATATAAGTCTTTCTAATTACTTCGGGAGTGTGTGTTGAAGAGTGACGCAACCGCCCTGATGCGGCATCCATGCCTTATGGCGGGCTTGCCCGGACCTCCTGTCCGTGCATTGCTGACAGACCATCGAAGTAATAAGAAAGTCTAATATCCTGCGTAAAGTTCAAAGGTTCTTATGGGAAGGCCGCTCCGCAAGTTTCGTTTTCTATGAACAAAAGAAGGGACAAACTGTTTTCCTAAATGAGATGGCGATTTTTCGGCAAGAATAAGAAGGCTGCCGAACGTAGCCCTGCAAATCGACACATTTTCTGTCGGGGATTGACATTAAACTAAAAGAATGCTATTCTATGAATGAACAAATATTCATTCATAACACAAAGGGGATAGGGTATGCCGAAGTCAAAGGAACGCTGTCAGGAAATCAGAGAAGAGATGCGAAGCACGATTTTGCAGAAGTCATTGTTGTATTTTGCGAAGAACGGGTTTGCCGGGACGAAGATTAGTGATTTATCAAAGAGTATCGGAATCGGGCAAGGGACAATCTACGTTTATTTTGAATCCAAGGAGGAGCTGTACCAGGAAATCCTTCGGATTGCCGATTATGAACAAGAGTTGAAACAATTGAAGTTACTTTTACATCTTCCTTTGTCTGCCAAGGGAAAGCTTCGTCGTTTGTCGGAAAAGGTGCTGCATCAACTGCAGGAGGATGAAATGTTTGCGGCAAAGATTGCACTGAATACGCAGATGATGTTGGAGCAAAGCAGAGAGTTTGCTTCGGTTGACACCAGTTATCAGAGTGAACTATATGCTTACACCGCAAAAATAATCGGGCAGGGTCAAAAGGAAGGGACCATGGCAGAGGGTTCGTCAATGAAGTTGGCGGATTATTATTGGGGTGTGGTGTATCTGTATGCACTAAAGCGTTTGTTTACAACAGAGTATGAGATGATTGGTGTGGAAGATTTGGAAAGGACGGTTCTGAAATGAATAAAATAGCGATTATCACAGGGGCAACCGGCGGAATCGGCCAAGAGTTTGTAAGACAAATACTACGGTATGACCTGGATGAAGTATGGGCAGTCGGTCGAAGCGAAACGAAGTTGAAGGAGATTTGTCATACATACGGAGAAAGGATTATTACAGTAGTTGCGGATTTATCTGAAATAAGCGGTATTGAGAAAATTGAAAGAATGCTCTCCGAACAGAAGCCGGAGGTACGTTTTTTAATTAATAATGCCGGACTTGCGAAGATGGCAGATTATAAAGAGTATACGAAAGAGGAAATCGTCCGGATGATTGATGTGAACTGCAAAACTCCGGTGTTGTTATGTAATATATGTATCCCGTATATGAAACCGGGAAGTAACATATTGAATATTGCTTCCGCTTCTGCATTTCAGCCGAATCCGTATATCAATCTTTATGCGGCATCGAAAGCTTTTGAACGAAATTATTCCAGAGCTTTGAATGTGGAACTGAAAGGAACCGGAATTACCGTAACGGCAGTATGTCCGGGCTGGGTGGATACGGAACTGCTTCCGAAGGAACTAAACGGGAGGAATGTGAAATACCCGGGAATGGTGACGGCTGAGAAGGTTGTGCGGACCGCGCTAAAAGACGCAGAGAAAAAACGGGATATGTCGGTATGCTCCTTATTTGTAAAGTGTCAGCATATGAATGTGAAATTTATGCCGCAAAAACTTGTTATGAAAATATGGACAAATGCGATAAAAAAGTATATCAGTGAATAAGAGAAAATAAAACCGTGAGGAATTCCAAGGAAAGAATTCTGCTCACGGTTTTTGTGTAGTATGAAAGAGTCTGTTGAATCTATATGCAGAGTTGCCAACGGGCAATACACTGTTTAGTGCAATCAAAGGTTACAACGTCTCTTTCAAACGATCCAACTGCTTCTTAAAGAAATCTACATAAATATGAAACGGTTCTTTCTTTAAAAGCGGTATCAGCTTTAATGCTGTTTCGGTTTCTTCCACAGCCTTTGCGATATCCCCTTCGGCTTCGTAGCATTCCGCCAGCTTTTGCATCATCTGAAGCAGATTCTCGAAAGAAATCCATTTCTGCTTTTCGGCAGCTTCGAACTTTTCCTTGCCCTCCAAAAGGTAAGCGATTTCGGTGAGCTTTGTAAAGTAAAGCTCCGGGATTTGCTCCAATGCGGCTTTGGCGCTTTCGATGTCGCCCTTTGCCTTGTAGGCGTAAGCAAGGAAGCGCAGCGCATCGTATTTTACGTCGCTTTCCCGGGTGGTTTCGCTAAGCCTGCTTGCAATGGCAATGGTTTCGTCAGGATTCTCCGAATAGTTTATGACATAAAGCAGGTTGTTGAGAAGAATATCGTTATCAGGGTATTGCCTGAGACCTTCTTCTAAAATGGCGCGACTCTTTGGCGGATCGCTTTCACGGTATTGGTAGGCATCCTTACAGATGGCATCTACTTTCTGCTCCAGTTCTGTTAAGCGAAAGTCAAACAATTCGTCCATGGATACGCCGAAGTGGCTTGCCAGTATCGGTGCCAGGGAGATGTCCGGCAGTGCCAGATTGTTTTCCCATTTGCTGACCGCCTGAAAGGAGATGCCTATGCTGTTAGCAAGTTGTTCCTGGGTAATGCCTCGTTGTTTACGAAGTTCTTTTATTTTTGTGCCGATGTTCATTGTGATGTCCTCCATCCTGTATATGAGTTGTATGTGATCAAAAGAATCAAGGCGGCGCCTGCCTTATGGTTTAGTTATACCACGGATGAAGCGGTATGACAATAAACAGGCAAATGATAATTTTCAACCAGGGGTTGAAAACCGGCAGGGTTCTGTCTTTTGACGGGCAAGAAAATCCCTCTGAACTTACGTCCAGAGGGATACTGTATGACATTACTTCCTCATCACAAAATAGAACCGATGTACCATTCCTTCCACAAAACCTTTCTCGCGGATTTGTTTCTCGACTTCCAGTAAGTTTTCAAAACATCCTTCCACGGAAAAGTCTTCAAACTCCCACGGAATTACTTTTGCAAACCACACGAGAGCAGAAGTGTCGAAAAAGCGAATCGGTTTATAGGTTTCACCCTGCTCCAAGGACGTGAATCCGTTTGCGGTAAATAGTTCGGATTGTTTTTCTAAGTTGTGGCCCGGAAAGGATTTTTCTTTTCCCGGAAGGACCAGTTGTACCAAATCCCAATCATTGTCTTCGCCTACCTGTTGGGTGATGAAAAGTCCGCCCGGTTTTAAGACGCGGGAAATCTCCTTCGGATCATAGGAACCGTGCCGGTTCAACACGATATCAAAGGCGGCATCGTCAAACGGCATCTGGGATTCGTCCTCCATCTCACGGAAGTCAATGCCGAGAGGCGCTAAAGTTTCCCGACACAAGGCTACATTCGGGGCATACCCTTCTGTGGCACCGGTAAGCCGGTATGGGTGACCGAGAGAAAGTAAAAACTCTCCGCCGCCGGTGTCCATGTCCAGAATTTTGTCCGTCGGTTTTAAGTACTTCTTGATGACGGTTTTGTAATCCCAAGGCATGTTGTCTTCTTCGGAATAAAACTTTCCCTCAATGTGGGAAAATTCCCAGCCCTTCATTTGTGCGATTTCTTCTTCTGCGAGCCATTTTTCTTTTAATTCATTTGCGTTCATAATAACTACTCCTTTTCATTGGCTTTTAAGCCTGTCATTTGTTATAATTGCTTCCAAATTCGAAAGGTGCAGCTACTGACCATCTAAAATACTCGGTACAATCGATGTCAGATTTTTACTGCACCGAGTAGATAATTCGTTTCATCACCATATCATTTCCTCCAAAACAAGCCGATTGATAAAATAAGTATAATGCAGAAAACATAAAAAGTCAACGCACCCTCCTGTTCACTCTTGCACTCTTTCAAAAATATGGTATGATAAAATAGTAGGTGTTTTAAGAAGGTTTGGAACGGTAGGGGAATTCTTTACCGGACGATAGTTTGTTAGAAAACAAAAGAAAGAATCTACAAGCGTAGAACAAAGAGTTTGACAAATATTTACAAATACCGCTTCTGCGGTTGTAGATTGAAAGGATAGTTAAAATGAAGTTTGTAATTCAGAGAGTGACAAAAGCGAGTGTAACCGTGGATGGGGCTTGTATCGGCTCCATCGGAAAGGGATTTTTGGTTTTGATCGGTGTAGGTGCCGAGGATACGAAGGAAGTGGCGGATAAGTATGTGAAAAAGCTTCTGGGTCTGCGGATTTTTGAGGATGCGGACGGGAAGACCAATCTTTCCTTAAAGGATGTGAACGGTGAGCTTCTGCTCATTTCCCAGTTTACCTTATATGCGGACTGCCGCAAGGGAAACCGTCCGTCCTTTATTAACGCAGGGGCACCGGCGCTTGCTACGGAGCTTTACGAGTATATTATCGAGAGTTGTAAGAAGGAAGGGTATCCGGTGCAGACCGGTGAGTTCGGAGCGGACATGAAGGTGGAGCTTTTAAACGACGGGCCGTTTACCATCGTATTGGATAATTTGTAGAGTGCCGGTTGCTTTGGAAGGATAACGATGAAAGGAGGTCCCCTATGATTTATCTCAGTTCCTTTTCTTTCCCTGACGGGGAGGAAGAACAGAGCTTTTTTATGAGCGTAAAGCGGACCTGCTATGATTCTTTTTATCCCTTCGGGACAGTTGCCAAAAAGAATATTTCGATTTTGAATTTTGAGGATGTGACCATACTGTACGGCGGCAACGGTTCCGGAAAGACTACGATTTTAAACGTCATTGCGGAGAAGCTGGAGCTGAAACGGGAGTCCATGTACAACCGGTCCAATTTCTTTCCGGATTATATTGCCCTGTGTGATGCGGCCCTTTCCCGGGATTTGACGGAGCACAGCCGGATTATTACCAGTGACGATGTGTTTGACTATATGCTAGGGGTACGGACCTTAAACGAGGGCATCGATACGAAGCGGGAGGAGTTGTATCAAGAGTATTTGGATGCCAAGTACGCGGATTTTCACTACCGGACCATGGAGGATTTCGAGCGGCTAAAGCAGGTGAATTTGGCACGCCGGAAGACTCAGTCCAAGTATGTCAGAGCGAAGCTTATGGACAATATCAGGGAGCATTCCAACGGGGAAAACGCCTTCCGCTACTTTCAGGAGAAGGTGGAGGAAAGTGCGCTGTACCTTTTGGATGAGCCGGAAAACAGCCTGTCTCCGGAACGGCAGTCGGAGCTGGTGAGGTTTATCGAAGAGGCGGCAAAGTATTTGAATTGCCAGTTTATTATATCCACCCATTCTCCGTTTTTGCTGGGGATGAAGGGGGCAAAGATTTACGATTTGGATACGATGCCGGTGCGGCCGAAGAAATGGACGCAGCTTAAGAATGTGCAGTTGTATTATCAGTTTTTCAAGGAACGGATGGAAGAGTTTGAATAAGTGCGGCCCGGGGCCGGACAAAACAATAGGTACGAAGAGGAGGAAACAAAATGGATGTAGATGTATATTCTCAGTATTTTGCGGCGGAGTGTGTGTATAACGGGCGTGAGCGTAAGGGCGTTGTGGTTAATCTGACGGCAAGCTCAGAGGCCGGAATGATCAGGTATCGCGTAAGTGTTTCGTTCTTTCCTCATGAGAATCCGGAGGATTTTGCAATTTCCTACGATGCCTATGGGGAAAAGGAGATTTATAACGCGAAGGGCAGACGTTCCAAAAAGAGAGAGGCGGGCATGCTCTCCGAAATAAGGATCCATGCGGATGAGCTGGCAAAGAGCTTCGGCGGAACGATTGACTGGGAGAAGCCGCTAAGGGAAGCGAGACGAGGGTAAGCCGGAGTCGGTTTGCCGGAAAATGACAAACTACAGGCGACTGTGAGAGAAGGAGATAAAAGGATGAATTTTGAAAAGATAACAGAGTATTTGGATTCTTTAGAGGCCAGAGGTATCCCGTCGGTGGATTGCATGATTTATCGTGACCATGAGCTTGTGTATCGTCATATGAACGGTACCACGGATGCGGGGAAGACGAAAAAAATTGACGGAAACGAAGTGTATCTGATGTTTTCCATGA
>SVEN01000011.1 GCA_015057365.1 Lachnospiraceae bacterium
CACACAGAAGAATAAAACCAAATGGAGGTAATATCATGAGCGTAATTTCTATGAAGCAGTTATTGGAAGCAGGTGTTCATTTCGGACATCAGACCAGAAGATGGAACCCGAAGATGGCAGAGTACATCTATACCGAGAGAAACGGTATCTACATCATCGACTTACAGAAGTCTGTAGGCAAGGTTGATGAAGCTTACTTTGCAATTAAGGACATCGTTGCAAACGGCGGTAAGGTACTTTTCGTTGGTACCAAGAAGCAGGCACAGGACTCCGTTAAGACCGAGGCTGAGCGTTGCGGTATGTACTATGTAAACGAGAGATGGCTCGGCGGTATGCTGACCAACTTCAAGACCATCCAGTCCAGAATCGCTAAGTTAAAGGCAATCGAGAAGATGAGCGAAGACGGAACTTTCGATGTTCTTCCGAAGAAGGAAGTTATCGAGTTAAAGAAGGAATGGGCTAAGCTTGAGAAGAACCTTGGCGGTATTAAGGATATGAAGGATATTCCGGACGCAATCTTCATCGTAGACCCGAAGAAGGAAAGAATCTGCGTACAGGAAGCACATTCCCTTGGTATTCCGTTAATCGGTATCGCTGATACCAACTGTGATCCGGAAGAGCTTGATTACGTAATTCCGGGTAACGACGACGCAATCCGTGCAGTTAAGCTTATCGTTGCTAAGATGGCTGATGCTGTTATCGAAGCTAATCAGGGCGAGCAGTTTGTAGATGCTCCGGCTGCTGAAGCTGAGGAAGTTGCAGAGACCGACGCTGAGTAATATTTTCAGATAAGAACGATAGTAGTGCGTTCCCGATTTCGGGGACGCACTGTCAAATAAATCTATTATAATCAGGAGGCAAATAAAATGGCAGATATTAGTGCATCTATGGTAAAAGAGTTAAGAGAGATGACCGGCGCAGGTATGATGGACTGTAAGAAGGCTCTTGCAGAGACCAATGGCGATATGGACAAGGCTGTAGAATACTTAAGAGAAAAGGGCCTTGCTAAGGCAGCTAAGAAGGCTAGCAGAATTGCAGCTGAGGGTATTTGTGAGACCACCGTTAGTGCTGACGGTAAGGTTGCAGCAATCGTAGAAGTTAACTCCGAGACCGACTTCGTTGCAAAGAACGATAAGTTCCGTGGTTATGTTAAGACCGTTGTTGAGCAGGCTGCTAACAGCACCGCTACCGACATTGACGCTTTCCTTGCAGAGACTTGGGCAGCTGATCCGTCCAAGACCGTTGCTGAGGAGCTTGCAGCTCAGATCGCAGTTATCGGTGAGAATATGAAGATTCGTCGTTTCGAGAGAGTTGTTGCTGAGAACGGATTCGTAGAGTCCTACATCCACAGCGGCGGTAAGATCGGCGTATTGATTCAGATGGATGCTTCTGAGATGAACGTAGCTGCTAAGGAGTGTGCTAAGAACGTAGCAATGCAGGTTGCAGCTATGAATCCGAAGTATGTTTCCAAGGATGATGTAGATGCTGATTACATTGAGCATGAGAAGGAAATCATCAAGGCTCAGATTATGAACGATCCGAAGGAGTCCCAGAAGCCGGAGAAGGTAATCGAGGGTATGATCAGCGGTCGTATCAATAAGGAATTAAAGGAAATCTGTCTCTTAGATCAGGTATACGTAAAGGCAGAGGACGGAAAGCAGTCCGTAGCTCAGTACGTTGCACAGGTTGCTAAGGACAACGGCATGACTCTTGCTATTAAGAAGTTCGTTCGTTTCGAGACCGGTGAAGGCCTTGAGAAGAAGCAGGAAGATTTTGCAGCAGAAGTTGCAAAGCAGATGGGCATGTAGTACAAGCTACAAGCCACGCGCGAATAAGTAATAATAAACCGGCGGGAACCTCGTGTTCCTGGCCGGTTTTTGTTACTTATGAGCATGGGCGCCAGCCCTCTATGAGGAAGGAGCTAAGCGTATTCCAAATAGGCGTGGCTTGCATATAGCAATGTCTGCAAATTAGGAAAAGTACCTTATCAATATTTCTGTTATGCTAAGGACATGGAGGAGATTATGGACACAGATGAATTACTGGCTTATATTGAACAGAATATAAAAGAGGACATTTCACTGGTAGATTTGGAACAGGTGGTTCATTACTCACCGAGGCAAATCTATTACATAATAAAAGAAGCAACAGGAATGCCGGTTATGAGTTACATCCGTTACCGACGCTTGTTAAATGCGGCGGCTGAAATCGGACAGGGAAGAAAGCTTACTGATGTTGCGGTGGATTACGGATTCGAGACGCAAGCCGGGTTCTATAAGGCGTTTCTTTTACAAATAGGGTGTTCGCCGAAGGAATATCAATATCATGAACAGCTTCATCTTGCTCATAGAAATTATCCTTCCATTGAAAAAATAGCTATGGAGGAATCAATCATGGATGAAATCAAGATTCGGAAGGTGAAGCAAAGCGATGCCCGTAGTATTTGGGAAAATATTTTTTCAAGGAACACACCGGAAGAAGTAGAGCAACGAATTGCGGAAAGTATTAATGAAATGCAAGCCGGAAGAAGAATACATCTCGTGGCGGTGCTTGAGGACAACGTAATCGGCAATATTGTACTGATGAAAGAGCAGCATGTATTGTATTCACATCGATGCAATTTGGCTGATGTAGTGGTAAATCCTACATTTCAAAAACAAGGGCTGGCGACAAAATTATTCGAAGAAGCGTGCAAGTATGCATCAAAACTGGATTTTTCCTATGTTACGACGACCTGTCGAGGAGACGGAACCGAGCGCTTCTACAAATCTTTGGGAATGCAGGAATGCGGAAGAATACCGAACGGAATATATGAACCTTGGGGTGAGTTTAAGAGGTATGATGAGATAATTTTGATGAAAGGACTGCAATAAGCCAGTTGAGATAAGAAATAACGATAAAAAAACTCGTACCAATGGTGCGAGTTTTTATTAATTCAAAAGGAAGAGCATAATTTTCTCCAATGTTCATTTTTTACTATTGCATATATAGGAAAAAAACGATATACTATTCATGGAAAGCAATATAGAATGTTTTTCTGCGTGATGTAGTTTTGAAAAACAGATGCAATTTAGGGGGATATATTGCACAAACGAGAATAAAGGAGAGTATAACATGGAAAACTATGTAATTTTTACGGATTCTTCCTGTGATTTATCTAAGGAGATTGTAGAAAAATATGATTTGCAGGTAATGCAGTTAGAAGTAATTGTAGATGATAAAGAACCGGTTTTGAATCGTGAGGTGGAAAGCAAAGCGTTTTATGACAGCCTTCGTGCCGGTTCCAATGCAAAGACCTCTGCGGTAACGCCGGGCTTTTTTGAGGAGCATATGCGTGCCAGCTTAGAGAGCGGAAAAGATATTTTATATATCGGATTTTCTGCCGGACTTTCCGTTACATACAATAACGGTGTCATGATATTAGAGGAATTGCAGCAGGAGTTTCCGGATAGAAAGATTCTGTATGTAGATACGTTGTCCGGAAGCGGCGGTCAGGCTCTTATGGTATATCATGCGGCGAAGATGAAAGAGAACGGTGCAACGATGGAAGAAGTGAAGGCAGAGATGGAGAGCCTAAATAAGTATCTGCATCATCAGGTTACCGTAGAAGATTTGTTCTTCTTAAAGAGAGGCGGCAGAATCGATGCCAAGTCCGCAATTGTCGGTACCATGTTAAAGATTAAACCGATTATTAATGTAGATGTAAACGGTAAGTTAAACAGTGTGGCAAAGGTTCGGGGCAGAAAGGGTTCCATTACCGAACTGGTAAATCGTATGAAGGCCACCATTGATCCGGGGCGTCTTCCGTATGTTTCCGTATATCACGGGGATTGCCCGGAGGAAGCAGATGTGCTTGAGGCTATGGTAAAGGAAGCATATCCGCAGCTTGAGGTATTACGAGGCGATGTGGGACCGGTTATCGGTGCACACACCGGCCCGGGAGTTCTGGTGCTTTGCTATGCCGGTAAGGTAGTAAAGGGAACCATGGAATAAACAAGGTATAAATTTTTCGTAAAAAAAGAAAAATATATAGAAAAACAAGACTTCTGCGGGAAACTGCGGAAGTCTTTTGCGTTGACAAATAAGGAAGAATTAGGTATAGTTTATTAGGGAGAGCTTAGATGTAAGGAATCGGGGTGGAAGGAGAACCCAATGAAGCTGTTAAAGATGTGGAAGAAAGTCTTACATGTATTGTTACACCGTGCAGTGATTGTCGGTGTGCTTCTTTTACTGCAGATTATCTGGATCGTGGTAAATTTAACGGAGTTGGCGGCATATTCTCCGATTGTTTATCACGGCCTGAATGTGCTCAGTTTGTTAGCTGTTTTGGCGGTGGTAAATGCCAGAGACAACCCTTCCTATAAATTGGCATGGGTTATTACAATTCTGGTATTTCCTCTGTTCGGTGGTGCCATGTATCTGCTGTTTTCCGGATGGCTTCCGTCAAAGAAGCTCAGAGACAAGTTGACCAAGGCGGAAAATCAGATTCGGCCTTTTATCAAACAGGATGAAGCTGTATTTGATGCGTTAAAGGCATTTGATCCGACCGCGGCCGGACAGGCGCAATATATCAAAGATTACGCTAAATTTCCGGTCTGGAACGACAGTACGGTGCGGTATTTTAAGTGCGGTGAAGAGAATTTTCCTGTGCTTTTGGAGGAGCTTAAAAAGGCGGAGCATTTCATCTTCCTGGAGTATTTTATCGTAGAAGAGGGAGAAATGTGGGATGCTATTTTGGCGATTTTGAAAGAGAAGGCCGCTGCCGGCGTGGACGTCCGGATGCTGTATGACGATTTGGGTTCTGTGTTTGTGCTTCCGTACAAGTATTATCGGACGTTAGAATCCTACGGCATCAAGTGTGAGGCATTTAATAAGTTTGTTCCGGTGTTTTCTTTGGTAATGAACAACCGGGACCACAGAAAGATTCTTGTGATTGACGGTCATACTGCCTTTACGGGAGGCATCAATCTGGCGGATGAGTATATTAATAAAAAAGAAAAGTTCGGGTATTGGAAAGACACCGGTATTATGGTGCGGGGCGAGGCTGCGGTGAACTTAACCGCCATGTTTTTAACGGTTTGGAATGCGGTTCGGCCCACGGATGCGGATTTTTCGAGATTGCTTCCTCATGCGTATCATTCCGGAATCTTTCACGGAGACGGATATGTACAACCTTACGGAGATATGCCTCTGGATAAGGAGACAGTCGGCGAAAACGTGTATCTTAATATGATTTCCGCCGCAAGAACATATTTGTATATTTTTACGCCGTATCTTATTGTAGACAATGAGATGATGACCGCGTTGTGTCTGGCCGCGAAGCGGGGCGTGGATGTGCGGATTGTGACACCGGGAGTACCGGATAAGAAGCTGGTCTATTGGCTGACCCAGTCCTATTACCGGCAGCTCATTGATAACGGAGTGAAGATTTATAAGTACGAACCGGGCTTTATCCATGCGAAGGTGTTTGTATGTGATGATGTATACGCTACGGTTGGCACAATTAATCTGGATTACCGGAGCTTATATTTGCATTTTGAATGCGGCGTGTTTTTAAGCCATTGCAGTGAAATTGCGGTAATCAAACAGGATGCCATCGAGACGATGGAACAGAGTAATTTAATTACGAAAGAACAGGCGCGACGTAAGTTGCCGGTACGGTTGGTACAGGCGGTATTGCGGGTATTTGCGCCCCTGTTATAAATTAGAAAAATGAATGGAGGATAAAGGAATGGCAATTCGTATTGACGGAAAGATGATTTCCACCCAGATTAAGGATGAATTAAAGGAGAAGGTGGCTGCTCTTAAGGCAGAGGGCACCGAGGTTACCCTGGCGGTAATCCAGGTAGGCAATGATCCGGCTTCTTCCGTATATGTAGGCAATAAGAAGAAGGCATGCGAGTATATCGGTGTGCGTTCACTGGCATATGAGCTGACCGAGGAGACTACCCAGCAGGAGCTTTTAGACATTATTGCCGATTTAAATAAGAGAGACGACGTGAACGGCATTCTGGTGCAGCTTCCGCTTCCGAAGCACTTTAACGAGGAGGAAATTTTGCTTGCGATTTCTCCGCTTAAGGATGTAGACGGTTTCCATCCGGAAAACGTAGGCAACTTAAGTATCGGCAGAAAGGGCTTTGTGTCCTGTACACCGGCAGGTGTTATCGAGTTGCTTAAGCGTACCGGTATCGAGATGGAAGGAAAGGAATGTGTGGTGCTCGGCAGAAGTAATATCGTAGGTAAGCCGATGTCCATGCTCATGCTTCGTGAGAATGCAACCGTGACTGTTTGTCATTCCAGAACGAAGAATTTAAAAGAAATTACCAAGCGCGCGGATATCTTAATCGTAGCTATCGGTAAGCCGAAGTTTGTAACCGCCGACTATGTAAAGGAAGGCGCTACTGTAATCGATGTAGGTATCCACAGAGGAGAGGACAACAAGCTTTGCGGTGATGTGGATTTTGCACAGGTGGAGCCGATTGCCGGTGCAATCACTCCTGTTCCGGGCGGTGTGGGTCCGATGACCATTGCAATGTTAATGAAGAACTGTGTAGAAAGTGTTGAACTACAGAAGTAGAACGAGGGATTTTATGCAAGTTTATTTTGTTTCCCTGGGTTGCGATAAGAACCTGGTAGACAGTGAATATATGTTGGGTTTGCTTCGGGACGCGGGACATACACTGACCGAGGATGAGGCCGAGGCGGAGGCAATTGTTATCAATACCTGTTGCTTTATTCATGATGCAAAGGAAGAGAGTATCGAGACGATTTTAGAGGCGGCTTCCTATAAGGACGAAGATGTGGGAAATTGTCGAGTCCTTATTGTAACAGGCTGTCTTGCGGAACGTTACCGCAGTGAGATTACGGAGTCTATTCCGGAGGTGGATGCGATTTTAGGTACTGCTTCCTTTGATGAAATCGCTAATGCACTTTCTAAGGCGGAGTCCGGAGAGAAGACCGAAGTATATAAGGAACTGACCTATTTGCCGTTGCCGGAGAGCAAGCGCATCAATACTACCTGCGGTTATACCGCCTACTTAAAGATAGCGGACGGCTGTGAGAAGTTTTGTACGTATTGTGTGATTCCGTCTATTCGCGGAAAGTATCGCAGTGTGCCGATGGAGCGTATCCTTGCCGAGGCGGAGCAGCTGGCAAAGGACGGGGCAAAAGAGCTCATTCTGGTTGCTCAGGAGACGACACTGTACGGGGTGGATTTGTACGGAAAGAAGATGTTGCCGGAGCTACTTAAGAAGCTTTGTGCCATCGAAGGGCCGGAGTGGATTCGTCTGCTGTATTGTTATCCGGAGGAGATTACGGATGAGTTAATCGCCGTAATGAAGGAAGAAAAGAAGATTTGCCGTTATCTGGATCTGCCGATTCAGCACGCTTCCGATACGGTATTAAAGCGTATGGGACGCCGTACCACGAAGAAAGAGCTGGTACGTCTTATTAAAAAGCTTCGCCGAAATTTGCCGGGCATTGTGCTCCGAACGTCCCTCATTACCGGTTTTCCGGGAGAGACGGAGGAGGAGCATAAGGAGTTGCTTTCCTTTGTGGAAGAGGTACGGTTTGACCGTTTGGGAGTGTTTACTTACTCAAAGGAAGAAAACACCCCTGCCGCAAAGATGAAAAATCAGGTACCGGCAAAGGAAAAACGCCGTCGCCAGAAGGAAATTATGAAACTGCAACAACGGATTGCCTTTGAGAATGCAGAAGGACGTATCGGTAAGCGGTATCAGGCTTTGATTGAAGGAAAGATGCCGCAGGATAATGTCTATCTGGCCCGCACCTATATGGATGCGCCGAACATCGACGGATATTTATTCGTAGAATCGGGAGAGCACTATGAATCCGGTGAGTTTGTCAAGGTAAAGGTCACCGGAGCAAAGGGCTACGATTTGGTGGGCGTCAATACCGAAAAGAAAAAGATAATCTAGGAGGATGTTATGAATTTACCGAATAAAATTACGATTTTCCGTGTGTGTATGATTCCGGTATTTCTTGTGTTTATGCTGGTTCCGGGGATTCCGGGAGGCAATTATATCGCAACGGCGGTATTTGTGATTGCATGCTTGTCCGATGCACTGGACGGACATATTGCAAGAAAGCATAATCTTGTGACCAATTTCGGAAAATTTATGGATCCGCTTGCGGATAAGCTGTTGGTGTGCTCCGCACTGATTTGTTTTGTGGAGCTTTCCTATATGCCGGCATGGATGGTCATTGTGATTATCGCAAGAGAATTCATTATCAGCGGATTTCGTCTCATTGCGTCCGACAACGGTGTGGTGATTGCTGCCAGTTACTGGGGCAAGTTTAAGACCATTGCCCAGATGATTGCCTGCATTTTGTTAATTGTGCAGTTGCCGTTTGCCTGGATTGAGGTAGTAGAGCAGGTATTTATCTGGCTGGCACTGGTTCTGACAGTAGTTTCTTTGGTGGAATACATCTGGAAGAACAGAACTGTGTTAAAAGAAACAAAATAATTATAAGAATTAATGATTCTTTAAACGTTTTAACATGAAAATGACATACTTGGCTGTTATGGTAGGTTCGAGGATAGGTAGAGGGGAACATTTCGGGATAGGAAGGAACATGTAGAAAGGAGCCCTTATGCGAGGAAAAATCGGAATTATCATATGCGGTATGTTTGTTCTTTGCGTGTTGTCGGGATGTAAGAAAACTCCGGCAACGGAATTTCCGCAGACGACGCCGACACCGCCACTCAATATAACCATGACGCCAAAGCCTACGGAAGCTCCTTTGACGGTGGCACCGTCGGGAACTACGGAATTGCCGATATATACCATCAGCGGCGATTTTACGGAATTGACCGCAGTGACCGCTTTGATAAATGAAAACGAAGAGATTACCGAGCGGATTGTTACGGAAGCGGTTGTAGAAGCGCTTGCGGATAACGCGATTTACGTTAAAATCAATGACGTTATTAAAAACGGTGAAGTTGTTATTGTGGATTTTAACGCATCGGCACCTCCGGTCAGTCAGGTAGGAGCAAGTATCGAAGGATTGATCTTGGATGCCTTCGGACAAAGTCTTTTAGATAATGTAGACGGGTGTAACGGAGTTTCGTTTTCCGTAGACGGCGGAGATTATGCGTCCGGTCATTTTGAATTTTCCAAAGACGATATTTATTTACGTCGGTAACGAAAGATACAAGGCTGTCGCTTTTGCGGCAGCCTATCTGTTTAAAATACGAGATATAAGGAGTATACATGAGACGAATTATTGTCATCGGCGGAGGTGCTGCCGGCATGATGGCTGCAATTACGGCGGCGGAAGCGGGAGCAGACGTTGTGTTGCTTGAGAAAAACGAAAAGCTTGGGAAAAAGATATATATTACGGGGAAAGGCAGATGTAACGTGACAAATGCCTGTGATACAGAGGAGTTATTCAAAAATGTGGTAACGAATCCGCGTTTTTTATACAGTGCCATGTATGCCTTTACCAATCTGCAGACCATGGATTTTTTTGAGGAAAGCGGAGTTCCGTTAAAGGTTGAGCGGGGAGAGCGTGTGTTTCCGATATCCGACAAGTCCTCGGATATTATTAACGGTTTGGCAAAGAGGTTAAAGCAGGCCGGTGTGTCGGTACGGTTCCATACGACGGTAAACAAGGTATGTGTGACCGACGGCTGTGTGACCGGTGTAGAGCTGCAAAACGGAGAACGGCTTTCTTGTGATGCATGTATCGTTGCTACAGGAGGCCTTTCCTATGCATCTACCGGCTCTACCGGAGACGGGTATACCTTTGCAAAATTGTGCGGGCATACGGTGACGGATTGCTATCCTTCGTTGGTCGCGTTAAAGATTGCGGAACCCTTTGCCAAGGAGTTGGAGGGGCTTTCCTTAAAAAATGTAGCCTTAAAGGCAATGCAGGGAAAAAAGGTATTGTATGACGGCTTCGGAGAATTGTTGTTTACCGCAGACGGTATCAGCGGACCTCTTGTACTCTCGGCCAGTGCCGTTGTGACGGATAAATTTGACAAAGGAGAAATTACGGTTTCTCTGGATTTGAAACCGGCGTTGTCAAAGGAGGAGCTGGACGCACGGATTTTGCGGGATTTTGAGGAAGCAAAGAACAAACAGTTCAGAAATGCTCTCGATAAACTGTTGCCACAACGCCTGATTCGGGTTATAATCGGATTATGCGGGATTCCGGAGGATAAGCAGGTTAATTCCGTAACCAAGACGGAGCGGGCGACGCTGGTGGATGTATTAAAGGGCATGAAACTGCATATAAAAAAGACAGGCGGCTTTAACGAAGCTGTAATTACAAAGGGCGGAGTTTCCGTAAAGGAAGTGAATCCGTCCACCATGGAATCCAAGCTTACGAAGGAGCTGTATTTTGCCGGAGAAGTATTGGATGTGGATGCCCTTACCGGTGGGTATAATCTTCAGATTGCCTGGTCTACGGGATATTTGGCGGGAGTTTGCGCAGCAGAGGAAGCATAAGTTACCGGAATGCGAGGAAAGTTTTTACGACAAGAAAATAAACAGAGTGCTTCGGCACGGGAAGGATGAACTATGGGATATTTCAGTATTGCGCTTGACGGACCGGCAGGAGCCGGAAAGAGTACGGTGGCAAAGAAGCTGGCGACAAAGTTAGGGTATATTTATGTGGATACGGGAGCAATGTACCGTGCCATGGCGCTTCATTTTATCAGAAACGGTATTTCTGCGGAGGACAGTGGGGCAATCGAGGCTGCCTGTGAGACTGCGGATGTGACCATAACGCATCAAAACGGAGAGCAAGTGGTATTATTAAACGGTGAGAATGTAAACGGTCTCATTCGTACGGAGGAAGTCAGTCAGATGGCCAGCATTTCTTCCGCAAACAAGCAGGTGCGTTTGAAGATGGTGGAGCTGCAGCGTCAGCTTGCAAAGCAGGAAAATGTAGTCATGGACGGTAGAGACATCGGTTCTTATGTGCTTCCGGATGCCAATGTAAAGGTGTTTTTAACCGCAAGCGTAGAAGTGCGTGCAAAACGCCGTTACGATGAGCAGATTGCTAAGGGAATGGAATGCAGTCTTGCGGAAATCGAAGAAAATATCAGAGAGAGAGACTACCGAGATTCCCATCGCGAATTCGCACCGCTGGTACAGGCCGAGGATGCGGTTCTTATGGATAATTCCGATATGACAATCGAGGAAAACGTAGAGAAGCTTTATGAAATGTGCATGAGTGCGCAAAATTAAACGCAGGAGATTTCGAGCAGACGCTTCGAAAACGGGACAATAAGATGGAAATCAATGTAGCAAAGACCGCAGGATTCTGTTTCGGCGTACGACGTGCCGTAGAACAGGTGGAAGAACAGATTAAGCAAGGGAAAAAGGTATACACCTACGGACCGATTATTCATAACGAAGAAGTGGTCCGGGACTTTGAGCAAAAAGGGGTTTGTATTTTATATCCGGAGGATGCATGGGAAACCGTGGAAAAGGGTACAATAGTAATACGTTCCCACGGAGTGACCAGAGAGGAACAGGAGAAAATGGTTTCCTGCGGATTTGATGTGGTGGATGCCACCTGTCCTTTTGTGAAGAAGATTCACAAAATTGCGGAGGAGCAAAGTCGGGCAGGGCGGAGCATCGTCATTATCGGGGATGAGACCCATCCGGAGGTTATCGGCATTAAGGGCTGGGCAACCGGAACGGTGTTTATTGTAGATTCTGCGGAAAAACTTGAAAAAATGAACATTCCGGAGACGGAAAAACTATGTATCGTAGCGCAAACGACATTTAATTACAAGAAATTTCAAGAATTAGTTGAAATTTTTGAAAAAAAGCGGTATGATATAATTGTTCTGAATACGATATGCAATGCAACTCAGGAACGACAGTCGGAAGCGGCACGATTGGCAGCTATGTCGGAGGCGATGATTGTGATCGGCGGAAAGCAAAGTTCCAACACGAAGAAGTTGTATGAAATCGCAAAGAACGCATGTGGAAATACTTACTATATACAGAAACTCGATGACCTGGATTTAAGTCAGTTTAAATCTTTTCGTTGCGTAGGTATTACAGCGGGGGCTTCCACCCCAAATAATATTATCAAGGAGGTTCAGAAAATCATGTCTGAAATGAGTTTTGACCAATTATTGGAGGAGTCTTTAAAGACAATACACAACGGAGAGGTAGTCGAGGGCACTGTGATTCGCGTTAAAGAAGACGAAATCGTCTTGAACATAGGCTATAAGGCTGACGGTATTATTACCAGAAGCGAATATACCAACACTCCGAATGTGGACTTAACCACTCTGGTTAAGGAAGGTGACACCATGCAGGCTAAGGTTCTTAAGGTAAACGACGGAGAGGGTCAGGTTCTCCTTACCTACAAGAGACTTGCTGCAGAGAAGGGCAACAAGAAGCTTGAAGAAGCATTCAACAACAAGGAAGTTCTTACTGCAACCGTTTCTGCTGTTTTGGAAGGCGGCTTAAGCGTTGTGATTGACGAAGCAAGAATTTTCATTCCGGCAAGCCTTGTATCCGACACCTATGAGAAGGATTTAAGCAAGTACAAGGATCAGGAGATTGAGTTCGTAATCAGCGAGTTCAATCCGCGCAGAAGAAGAATTATCGGTGATCGTAAGCAGTTACTCGTTGCTAAGAAGGCTGAGCTTCAGAAGGAGCTTTTTGCAAGAATCCAGATCGGTGACGTAGTAGAAGGCAAGGTTAAGAATGTAACCGAGTTCGGTGCTTTCATCGACCTTGGCGGCGTAGACGGTTTACTTCACATCTCCGAGATGTCCTGGGGCAGAATCGAGAGCCCGAAGAAGGTATTCAAGGTTGGTGATACCGTAAAGGCATTCATTAAGGATATTCAGGGCGAGAAGGTTGCTCTTTCCATGAAGTTCCCGGATCAGAATCCGTGGGCTGACGCAGAAGAGAAGTTTGCAGTAGGCAACATCGTTACCGGTAAGGTAGCAAGAATGACCGATTTCGGTGCATTCGTTGAGCTTGTTCCGGGCGTTGACGCATTACTTCATGTTTCCCAGATCGCAAGAGAGCACATTGAGAAGCCGGCTGACGTATTAAAGGTTGGTCAGGAAATCGAAGCAAAGATTGTTGACTTCAATCTTGACGACAAGAAGATCAGCTTGAGCGTAAAGGCTTTACTTGCTCCGGTTGAGGAAGAAGCAGCAGAAGAAGTTGCGGAAGCTGAAGAAGCTGCGGATGCAGAATAATATCTCGTAAGAGAAATAAGAGCGCCTCGATTGCCTTTGGGAGTCGGGGCGTTCCCTATATCCGGATGAGTGATTTACCGGAGATGAAAGAAATCGCATGGAGGGTTACAGATGGATAATTACGAACAGTTTAAAAAAGATGTATTTCAACTGACGAAAATCGACTTAAATGCGTATAAAGAGCGCCAGATGAAGCGCAGAATCGATGCTTTGATCGCAAAACACAAGATTACTACCTATTCCGCATACGTACAGCTGATAAAGAACGATAAGGAACGTTTTGACGAGTTTGTCAATTACCTTACCATCAACGTATCGGAGTTTTATCGGAACCCGGAATTATGGAAAGTTATGGAGAAGGAGATTATGCCGGTGATTTTCGAAAAGACGAAATCGCCGAAGATTTGGAGTGCGGCATGTTCCACGGGAGATGAGCCGTATTCTCTTGTGATGATGTTAAATCAGTTTCTCCCTCTCTCTCAGATACATATTATTGCCACAGATATTGACAAACAGGTGCTTGATAAAGCCCGTATGGGACTCTACAACGACAAGAGTTTAAAGGGGCTTCCGCCGGAGTTTTTAAAGAAGTATTTTACCCAGGTAAACGACCATAATTATCAGATTAATGCGGATGTAAAAAAATGTGTGGAGTTTAAAGAACACAATTTATTAAAAGACCCGTATCCTACAGCCTGTGATTTGATTGTTTGCCGTAATGTATTGATTTACTTTACGGAGGAGGCAAAGGATGATATTTACAAGAAATTTAATGACTCCCTGCGCCCGGAGGGCTTTCTGTTTGTAGGTTCTACGGAGCAGATTATCCAGCCGGCTGCTTTAGGCTATAAAACCTATCGTTCTTTCTTTTACCGGAAAGCGTAATTTTTTCAAATTTCTGTTGATTTTTAAAGAGAGATTTAGTATAGTGATTTATAGATATGAAAGGAGTATTCGGTAGGATGCAGACAATGGTAAAAGTTGCCGTGGATGCCATGGGCGGAGACAACGCTCCGGCAGAGGTGATAAAGGGGTCTGTTCGTGCTGTAAACGAGGATAATCGGATTCATGTCGTTTTAGTGGGCAAGGAAGCGGTTATCCAGGAACAGTTACAACAGTATACTTATGATAAGGAACGAATTACCGTGGTACATGCCGAGGAAGAGATTACCAATGAAGAGGCGCCGGTTATGGCGGTGCGTCGGAAAAAGGATTCTTCCATTGTAAAGGCAATGACTCTGGTAAAGAATAACGAAGCGGATGCTTTTGTATCTGCGGGAAGCACCGGAGCGGTATTGGTAGGAGCCCAGCTCATCGTGGGCAGACTTCCCGGCGTGGAACGTCCGCCGCTGGCACCGTTACTTCCGACAGCAAAAGGAGTAACTCTTCTGATTGACTGCGGAGCCAATGTAGATGCACGTTCGTCTCATTTGGTGCAGTTTGCGAAGATGGGTTCCGTCTATATGGAGCATGTCATCGGTATCAAGAATCCTCGCGTGGCGATTGTGAATATCGGAGCCGAGGAGGAGAAGGGAAATGCTTTGGTAAAGGAGACGTTCCCGTTACTTAAGAATTGTAACGAGATTAATTTCATCGGCAGTATCGAAGCAAGAGAGATTCCGGCGGGCTATGCGGATGTAGTGGTATGCGAAGCATTTGTCGGTAATGTTATCTTGAAGCTGTACGAGGGTATGGCAAAGACCTTAATCGGCAAGATTAAGGAGGGCATGATGAGTACTTTCCGCAGTAAGCTTGGTGCGCTTCTGGTAAAACCGGCATTAAAGGAGACCTTAAAGGATTTGGATTCCTCTCAGTTCGGCGGTGCGCCGATGTTAGGCTTAAAGGGCCTGGTAGTTAAGAGTCACGGCAATTCCAAGTCGGATGAGATAAAGAACTCTATTTTGCAGTGTATTTCATTTAAGGAGCAGAACATTAACGAAAGAATCAAAGACAGTATTTCAGTAAATGAAGCATAGAAAGGAGATAGAATCATGGAATTCGAGAAATTACAGAAAATAATCAGCGAGGTATTAAATGTAGATGCAGAGGAAATTACATTGGAGACTACGTTCGTAGATGACCTTGGCGCTGATTCGTTAGATGTATTTCAGATTCTGATGGGCATCGAAGAGGAGTTTGATATCGAAATCGCAAACGAGGCCGCAGAGGGTATTGTTACCGTTGCGGACGCAGTTGAGCAGATTAAGAGTGCACTGAATTAGGATTGCACCGATAGAAATTACGGGGTGTCGCCACGACACCCTTGTTCATTTGTTACGCGATATGTATGCAATGAATACGCGGGAAAGGAGGTTTTTTGATGGTGACGGAAGAGAATAAGTTAATGGAGTTGCAACGACGACTGGGCTACCGGTTTTTAAAGGAAGAACTGTTAGGTCATGCCTTGACTCACAGCTCCTATGCCAACGAGCATCATTTAAAGAGGGAAGGCAATAATGAGCGTCTGGAGTTTTTGGGAGACGCAGTACTTGAGATGATTTCCAGCGAAAACCTTTATAAGAATCATCCGCAGATGCCGGAGGGGGAGCTTACGAAGCTTCGTGCCAGTCTGGTGTGTGAACCGTCTCTGGCTCAGTGTGCCAAGAAAATTGATCTCGGAAGCTTTTTGTTGCTCGGCAAAGGCGAAGAGACCACCGGCGGAAGGGAACGCAGTTCCATATTATCCGATGCTTTTGAGGCAGTAATCGGTGCGATTTATTTAGATGGTGGCTTTACTAATGCGAAAGAGTTTGTGGAGCGTACGGTGTTGTCCGATGTGGAGAACCGGAAGCTCTTTTGTGATAGTAAGACCATCTTACAGGAATTGATTCAAAGCGGGCATAAAGGGACTCTGTCCTATCGCCTGATTTCCGAGACGGGACCGGAGCATATGAAACGGTTTACGGTGTGCGCCTGCCTGGATGAAACCGTGCTGGCAGAAGGAGAAGGAAAGACGAAGAAGGCGGCAGAGCAGGAGGCGGCTTACCGCAGTATATTAAAATTGCGGGGAGAGGCTAAAGACAAAAGAACGGGAGACGGTGTATGTATTTAAAAAGTATTGAGGTTCAGGGCTTTAAGTCCTTCGCCAATAAAATATTGTTTGAGTTTCATGACGGTATTACGGGTATCGTTGGACCGAACGGTTCCGGTAAGAGTAACGTTGCCGATGCGGTGCGTTGGGTTCTGGGTGAACAGAGTGCGAAGCAGTTGCGAGGCAGTTCCATGCAGGACGTTATTTTTGCGGGAACCCAGATGCGTAAGCCGCAAGGCTATGCGTACGTAGCCATTACCTTAGATAATTCCGACCATAAGCTTCCCATTGAGTACGATGAAGTAACGGTAGCCAGACGTGTGTATCGTTCCGGTGAGAGTGAGTACCTGATGAACGGCAACAATTGTCGTTTGCGTGATGTACAGGAGCTGTTTTTGGATACCGGTATCGGTAAGGAAGGCTATTCTATTATCGGTCAGGGTCAGATTGATAAGATTTTAAGCGGTAAGCCGGAGGAGCGTCGTGAGCTCTTTGATGAGGCTGCCGGTATTGTAAAGTATAAAAAGCGTAAAGCAGCTGCGGAAAAGCAGTTGGAGGAGGAGAAGTTAAACCTCTCCCGTATTACCGATATTTTATCGGAAATCGAGAAGCAGCTGGGACCGTTAGAGAAGCAACAGACTGCGGCAAGAGAGTATTTGCGCTTAAAGGATGAGTTAAAGCAGGTAGAAGTAAATGCGTTCTTATTAGAGCAGGAAAAGCAGGAAGCGGTTGAGAAAGACCTGGATGAGAAGCTATCTATTGTCCGGAATGACTTTAACGAGACCTCTGCGGAGTATGAAAGCAGTAAGGAAGACTACGAACGTTTGGAGCAGGAGTCCGAGGCGTTAACGGAGCTTCTTGCGGACAATGCGGCGCGTAAAAACGAACTGCAGCTGGATATCCAGAAGAATGAGAGCGAAATCAAGCTTTTGATGGAGCAGATTGCTACGATTCGTGTGGGTGAGACTCATGTGAAAGAACGTAAAAGCGTGGTAGAAAAGGAACGGGAGGAAAAGCACAACGAACTGGCCCGTTACAAGAAAGAAAAGTCCGATGTGGACCAAAAGCTTTATAAGTTAGAGGATACGAAGGAAGAGGCAGACAGAGAGCTTGAGGAAATCAGAGAGCGTATCAACGGGTATGCAAATGAGCTAGAGAACCGTAATGCGGATGTGTATCGTCTTCTTTCCGAAAACGGTACCATTAATACCAATGTACAGCGTTACCGGACGATTAAGGAGCAGAATCAGATAAAGAAGGCGACGTTGACCCAGAAGGTGCTTAAGAACGAAACCGACAAGTCCGCGGCAGAGTCTGCGGTGGAAGAAGGCAGAAAGAAGTTAGAAGCGATTTCCGACAAGATTTCCGAGCGTTTGTCCGGAAATCGTGCGGATGAGGCGGAACTGACTAAGATTCGTGAGGAATTAAACCGTATTCGCGAAAACTATGAACAGACCCAGAGAGAATGTATCCGTGAGCAGTCCAGAGCAGAGTCTCTCCGGAATATTTCCGAGCGTTACGACGGCTATGGCGGCGGTATCCGACGTGTCATGGAGCAGAAGGACAGAGAGCCGGGGATTATCGGTGTCGTTGCGGATATTTTTGAAGTGGAAAAGCAGTATGAAACGGCCATTGAGACGGCGCTGGGAGGCAACATCCAGAATATTGTTACCGATACGGAAGCTACGGCAAAGCGCATGGTACAATTCTTAAAGCAGAACAAGGCCGGAAGAGCTACGTTTTTACCGTTGGATGCGGTAAAGGAACGTGGAGGTGCTTCCGAGGATGTGCGGAAGGAACGCGGTGTCATCGGTTATGCGGCTGATTTGGTAGATACAGAGGCACGTTTTCAGTCTGTGATTAACTTCTTGCTTGGCAGAATTGTGGTGGCAGACACCATTGATAATGCATTACAGTTAGCAAAGAAATATAAATACAGTCTTCGAATCGTTACTTTAGAGGGAGAGCAGTTAAATCCGGGCGGTTCCATTTCCGGTGGTGCCTATAAGAATGCAAGTAATCTTTTGGGACGCCGTCGAGAGGTGGATGAGGCACAAAAGCGTGTCGAAGAGCTGGGCGAGCGTTTGGCTTCCATGGAGGAACGCAGAAACACCCTTCGTATTTCCCGCGAGGAGATCAGCAAGCGGTTAGAGGAGTCCAAGGCGGCTCTTCAGGAGGAGTTTTTACAGCAGAATACCGCGAAGCTGGAGCTTGACCGCATTGAAGCGGAGGCACAGGAACATATTTCTTCCTACGACGAGATTCATAAAGAGCTTATGGAAATCGAAATACAGGAGAAGGAGCTTACCGAGAACATCGAAAAGATGGAGCAGGCCCTTCGGGAAAACGAAGAAGACAGCAAGCGTAATGATGTTTGTATCGAGGAATGTGCCCACCATTTGGAGGAAGAACGCCGTTTAGAGCAGTATGCCTTAGAAAAGGGCGAAAGCCTTCGTATGGAGCTTGGTACCGTAAAACAGAGCAGTCATTATTTGGAGGAAAATATTGCCCGTATCGAGGGTGAGCTTGCAAAACTTGCCGGTGAGGAAAGCCAGTTGAGCGATGAAGGTGCGGGAGCTGTGGATGCGGTAACCGAGAAGGAGAACCTTATCGAACGGACCAGACATGAAATCGAGACCTTATATAAGTTGTGCGGCGGTATCGAAAAAGAAGCAGAGGATATTACGAAGCGTCGTGAAGAGGCTACCGCAAAGCATAAGGGCTTGTTTGCAAAACGTGAGACTTTGGCGGAGCGTAAGGCAGAGCTTGATAAGGAGCTGTTCCGTTTGACCGATAAAAAGGAGAAACTGAAGGAACAGATTGAAGCACAGTGTGCTTATATGTGGGATGAGTACGAGATGACCTTGTCCGATGCGGCGGAGTTAAAGAGCGATGAATTCGTCAGTTTGCAGCAGGCAAAGAAAATGACCCAGGAACTAAAGAATAAGATTAAAGGTCTGGGTTCTGTTAATGTCAATGCCATTGAAGAGTATCGTGAATGCATGGAGCGTTTTACCTTCTTAGATGCACAGCGAAACGATCTGGTGGCTGCGGGCGAGACCTTAACGGCCATGATTTCCGAACTGGACGGTAAGATGCGTGTGCAGTTTGAGGAAAAGTTTGAGCAGATTAAAGAGCAGTTTGATGTGGTATTCCGCGAGTTGTTCGGCGGCGGTAAGGGTACGCTGGAGCTGCAGGAGGAAGAGGATATCCTCACTGCCGGAGTACGTATCAATGCACAGCCTCCGGGAAAGAAACTGCAGAACATGATGCAGTTATCCGGTGGTGAGAAGGCGTTAACCGCCATTGCATTATTGTTTGCGATTCAGAATCTGAAACCGTCTCCGTTCTGTTTGCTGGACGAAATCGAGGCTGCGTTAGACGATTCTAACGTAAAGCGTTATGCGGGCTATTTACACAAGCTGACAAAGCATACCCAGTTTATTGTTATTACTCACAGAC
This sequence comes from Lachnospiraceae bacterium, assembly GCA_015057365.1. Classification (GTDB taxonomy): domain Bacteria; phylum Bacillota; class Clostridia; order Lachnospirales; family Lachnospiraceae; genus SIG307. The sequence continues at coordinate 19,698 of SVEN01000011.1, forward strand.
GGGGTACCATGGCGGCGGCGGACACTTTGTACGGTATTACCATGCAGGAGAAGGGTGTTTCCACGCTGGTATCCGTAAATTTAATCGAGGATAAGCTGGATGCGTAAGGTGTGATTTTTGCGTAGAATGTGACGCATACACAGGATAGAGGAATTCAGATACAGGAGGGTGTATATGGGCGAAAAGAAGGGCTTTTTCGGCAGACTGGCAGCAGGCCTGTCGAAGACAAGAAAGCAGATTGCAGGCGGATTTGAGGCATTGTTTTCCGGCTTTTCCGGAATTGATGATGACTTTTATGAGGAGCTGGAAGAGATACTGATTATGGCAGACCTTGGAATGGCTACCACGGAGGCAGTCATCGAAGATCTAAAGGCGAAGGTAAAGGAACGCCATATAAAGGATCCGGCAGAATGTAAGGAGCTGTTAAAGGAAAGCATCTGCGAGCAGATGAATGTGCCGGAGGGTGCCTATGAGTTCGAGAACCGGAAGTCGGTAGTTCTTGTAATCGGTGTAAATGGCGTGGGAAAGACCACCTCCATCGGAAAGCTTGCGGGTATGTTAAAGAACGACGGTAAGAAGGTGCTTCTTGCGGCGGCGGATACCTTCCGTGCGGCGGCGGCAGAACAGCTTACCGAGTGGAGTCACAGAGCGGGTGTTGAGATTATTTCTCAAAAGGAAGGGGCGGACCCGGCGGCGGTTGTCTTTGATGCGGTGACGGCGGCAAAGGCCAGAGGTACGGATGTACTTTTGTGTGATACGGCGGGACGTCTTCATAACAAGAAGAACCTGATGGAAGAGTTAAAGAAGATTGACCGTGTCATTGAGAGAGAGTACCCGGATGCTTATCGTGAGACATTGGTAGTACTGGACGGTACCACAGGCCAGAATGCGTTGGCTCAGGCAAAGGAGTTTAATGAGGCGGCAAAGATTGACGGTATTATTTTAACGAAGCTGGACGGAACGGCAAAGGGCGGTATTGCGGTGGCAATTCAGTCCCAGATGAATATTCCGGTAAAGTATATATGTGTCGGAGAGCAGATTGAGGATTTGCAGCGGTTTGATGCAAAGGCATTTACGGATGCGCTTTTTGACGGGGAGTAAGAAACGGAGGATTATTAGTTATGATGACAATGGAGCATTTTGAAGAAGCCTGCGAGGCCGTGAAGCGTGTGACTGCACCGACCAAGCTTGTGTACAGTAATTTCTTTTCCGATTTAACCGGAAACAAAGTATATTTAAAGCCGGAGAATATGCAGGTAACCGGCGCCTATAAGATTCGCGGTGCATACTATAAAATCAGTACCTTATCCGATGAAGAACGTGCGAAGGGCTTAATTACCGCCTCTGCGGGAAATCATGCCCAGGGTGTTGCGTATGCGGCAAAAGAATACGGCTGTAAGGCGGTCATCGTCATGCCGACCACCACACCGCTCATTAAGGTAAACCGTACCAAGAGTTACGGTGCGGAAGTGGTATTGTACGGAAATGTTTATGACGAGGCATGTGAGCACGCGTTAAAGCTTGCAAAGGAACAGGGGTATACCTTTATTCATCCCTTTGATGATGAAACGGTGGCAACGGGACAGGGAACTATCGCCATGGAGCTTTTCAAGGAGCTTCCGACGGTAGATATTATTCTGGCTCCGGTAGGCGGCGGCGGATTGTTGGCCGGTGTGTCTACCTTGGCAAAGATGCTAAATCCGAACATTAAGGTCATCGGTGTAGAGCCGGAGGGCGCAAGCTGTATGAAGGCATCTTTAAAAGCCGGCGAGGTTGTGACTTTACCGGGTGTGGATACCATTGCGGACGGTACTGCGGTAAAAACCCCGGGTACCAAGATTTTCCCGTACATCCAGCAGAATGTGGATAAGATTATGACGGTTTCCGATAAGGAACTGATTGTATGCTTCTTGGATATGATTGAGAATCATAAGATGGTAGTGGAGAATTCCGGACTTCTTACGGTAGCAGCGTTAAAGCGTTTGAAGTGTCAGAATAAGAAGGTAGTTGCCATTATGAGCGGAGGTAATATGGACGTCATTACCATGGCATCCGTAGTACAGCAGGGACTTATTTTCAGAGAACGTATTTTTACTTTCTCCGTACAGCTTCCGGATAAGCCGGGTGAGTTGGTACATGTGGCATCCATTATTGCGGAGAATCAGGGTAATGTTATCCGTCTGGAGCACAACCAGTTTGTCAGCATCAACCGTAACAGTGCGGTGGAGCTTACCATTACGCTGGAGGCCTTCGGTCCGGAGCATAAGGAGAAGATTTTAAATGCATTAAGAGCGGCAGGTTATGAGCCGAATGTAGTGGCATCTAAGGCTATGTATCAGTAAACGGAGGGTTTATGAAGCTATTTGTCGTAACGGGAATGAGCGGAGCGGGAAAATCAAAGGCAGTGGATTTTTTGGAGGATTTGGGCTATTATTGCCTGGATAATCTTCCGGTAAAGCTGTTGTCTTCCGTTGTGGGCTGGATGGAAAGTAATAAAGACTTTTCTCAGAAGGTGGCGGTAACGCTGGATATCCGGAGCAGGGATATTTCCGACAGCTTTTTCTCGGCACTGGAAGCGGTAAAACGTCGCGGTGTACCGGTGCGGGTACTGTTTCTGGACTGTGAAGATTCGGTGTTGATTAAACGGTATAAGGAGAGCAGACGTCTGCATCCGCTCATGAATTTGGAGAACCGGGCAGACATTTCTTCTGCATTAAAGGAGGAACGGCGGGTACTCAGTTCTGTACGGGAGTCTTCGGATTATATTATTGATACGTCTAATCTGGCAACGGCGTCTCTTCGGGAGAAAATCATCGAACTGACGGAGTCGGATACCGAAGCCGGCGGCATGGTGCTTCATTTTATGTCCTTCGGTTATAAGTACGGTATTCCGGCAGATGCGGATTTGGTATTTGACGTGAGATGCCTTCCGAACCCGTTTTACAAGGAAGGGCTTCGTGAATTAACCGGCCTTGATAAAGAGGTGAGGGACTTTGTCTTTTCCACGGAGCAGGCAAACGGACTGTACGACAGAATCTGTGAGGTATTAAAGTTTTCCATTCCTCTTTATGAAAAAGAGGGGAAAGCGCAGTTGGTGGTGGCTTTTGGTTGTACCGGCGGACAGCATCGCTCCACGGCCTTTGCTTACCGGATGCAACAGGAGTTTGCGGCAGAATGGGACAGTGTAAAGATGACCTGCCGGGATATGAGCATGAATCAGCATGAGGTGAAAAACCGTTAAAAATAAGGAAGTACTGATGATTTTCGGTACTTCCTTATTTTTTTTAAAAAAGTACTTGACATATTATCGAAATGATAGTATCATAATGATAGTTGATATTGTTGAAATGATAATATCATACGGAAAGATAGTGCGCATATCGGTAAGAAACCAAATAATTCATTAATTTAAGGAGAAAATAAAAATGAAAAAAGTAAACTGGAGCTACATTTTAATTTTAATCGGCGGTGTTTTGGGATTGTCCGCGATTGCAAGTCTGATTATCGGAATCATCGGAGGAAATCTTGCCGGATTCGGCGGAGTGATGTTTGTGTTTGTATTCATCATCGGTATTGTGGCCTTGGTTTCTCATTTTGAGTCCAATTTCATTACAAACGGTTTGATGAAGAAAACGTTAAAAAAGGACGAACAGGCCTTATCCTTTCAGAACAGCAGTACCTTTACTTCCAACAATGCCATCTTAATGATTGATGAAGCAACGGGCAGACTCGGTTACATTTATTATTTGAATCCGACAAAGTTTGTGACGGTTTCCGCAAAGAACATTACGGAAATCAAATCCGATTATATCAAGGGACCGTTAGGCGGTACAAGATATGTATATTTTCAGTTTGCTTATGAAGGAAAGTGTATCAAGGTTCCGACCTTTACCTCCAGAAACATGTACAGTTTAAAGTCTGCAGAGGTTATGGAAGCAATGTCTAAGGCGGATACTTACGCAGAGCTGTTAGAACGTACAAAGGGTGCGGCACAGTAGGAGGATCATATGGATATTGTGTTTTCTGTTCTGGCATGGACACCGGGGATATTATTTGTTCTGGTAATCTTTGCAAGGTTTATTTGGCCGCTTATCGTAAGGGGAATTATTAAGTCGGCAGAGAAAAAAGGAAATATTTGCGATGTATGTAAGGGGAACATGATTGAGCTTAGCGAACATTTTCGTATATTGCCGGTGCGGTTTGATGAAAAGCATGATTGTAGTGCGGAATATTACATACATTCCACGACTCCGGTGAAGGAGTTGTCCCAGGTGCCGTCGGGAAGCAGAGGCTGCAAAATATATCTGCTTCAATGTCAGAATTGCGGCTGCAAGGAAGTGGCGGTCATAGACATTCTGCCGGTACGTGGGCAGGAAATATTAAAGAATGCGGATGTATTTCCGTATGAGGAATTCAGGGAGTTTTATGAGACGGACGGGGTTTGGGGACACGGAACACTGTCAGAAACAATAAATGAGAAATGTGAAATAAAAAACAGCAGATATGGTCTGTAAAAAAGGATGATTGAGGAGAAGAATGATGAAGAAATTACGTAAGATGTTGTGTTTTGTTATGATACTGGCAATGGGCTTTGTGGGATGCTCCGGTCTGGATTTTGAGGTGGATGATGAGAAGTTCATTGAAGAGAGTGCAGCAAAGATTTCCGATGAAATTACCAGCGGTCAGTTTGTCATTGACGGTGTGATTTATCAGTTTCCGATGCCGCTTAAGGATTGGTTGGACAACGGCTGGCACGTGTCTTCTACCTATGATAATGCTGCGGATTTTCGCTTAGATCCGTATTATACAAGCAATCAATTTGAGTTGTTTGATGAGGAGAATAAGGATTATGTACAATTAACTGTGTACAATGACTCCGATAAGGCGGCTCCGATTGAGGAGTGTATGGTATATTCTTTAAGGATGTCTACCTCGGAAGTGGATGTGGTATTCCCGAAGGGTATGACTAAGAGAAATAATCCGGAAGATATCCTGGCAGCTTACGGTGAGCCGGATGCTAAAGGAGATTCTAAAAATGATTTGGAGGCGATTTACTACTTCAGTGATGAGCTTGGCCAGTGTTATGTGGAATTGGACGTAATAGATAATGATTATACGGAAAATCCGTTCTACCGTGTGTACTTCGGTATGATTTCGGCGGAAGAGTATTGGAATATGACGGTTGCTCAGAAGGGTGTGGAAGAAACCGCAGAGTTCTGCTTTGACGCAGCCATGAAGGCCAGCTTTTATGCGGATTTTGAGGCGTATAGTGAAATGAGTATGGATTCTTTGGAGGGTGCACAGGAGCTATATGATACAGAGGTCGAATATTTTACGGAGTGTCTGTTGTATTACATCGATATTACCGAAGAGTATATTACAGCCGATGTAAGAAATCGTGTGAACGCTGTATCTAAGGAGGTTCTTTCTAAAGTAAAGTGGGATGTAAAAAGTGTGGATGTGAACGCATTTAACGAAGGTACCATAACTGTAACCCTGTATCCGACAGACTTTTTTTACATAATCGATGAGGAAATGTTTGTTGCGCTAGATGCTTTTAATACCAAGTATTTTGATGTGGATTATGAGACGATTTCCCAGGAAGAGTACGATGCTTTAGAAAAAGAATATACGGAACAGATGGTGGCGGTATTGGAGAAGAATGCTGCTCTGGCAGGAACGTTAGAGCCGATTGAGTGTACCTATGAGGTGAATTTAGAAGACGGATTCCATCTTTCCGATGGGGCATGGGATGATGTGGATGATAGAATTATGGATTTGCTGGCTGAGGAAGAGTAATTCATTATAAATAAAAGAAAGTAAAGGAGAGTATCTATGAATCAGGAATTGGAAAATTTAGAAAAGATCAGAAAAGCCGCCATTCTTAACAGGGTAACCAAATATGTGGTATGCATCGGAATTCCGCTCTTAATCGGAATTTTGGTGGGAATTTCACAGGAAGAATTTATATCCGGTGCGGCAGGCTTTGTTTTTCCTTGGATGTTTATTTCCACGCTCTGGGCGAAGTTAGCAAAGAACCGTGCCCTGGCGGAGTATCGTTCTACCTTCAAAAAGGTTATGATTGAATCTGCCTTAAACGGCGGTGCCTTATACGAAGACATGGAGTTTGAATACAATGCGGGATTGCAGCCGTCCTTCATTTTTAAATCCGGACTGTTTACCACCGATAAGTATTTTTCCGATTGCTACTTAAGCGGTGTTACCGACGGAGTGAAGTTTATCCAGGCGGATGTGCGCAATGTCAGAACAAGTAAAGACGGTTCCTCCTTGGAATATGACGGCACATTTCTGGCGTTCCCGACCTTACTTCCGGATGCCACCCAGACCAACATTTATCATAAGGATGCGGATGTCTGTATTCTTGTGCCGGGAAAGGAGTTAAAAATCGGCAACGACAGCTTTGACAGCATGTTCAAGGTGAATTCCTCCCAGCCGGACAAGGCAAGGGCGTTGATTAACGAAGATTTTATCCGACGTCTGACTGATTTGCAGAACCGGACCGGCCGCAGAATTGTTATGACGGTAAAGCAGGGGTGGGTATACGCATTCTGGCCGAATAAGAACAGTGTTCTGAAGCCGAAGCTGTTTAAAAAATATGATCCGTCCATGAACAGCGAGATTATAAAGGAGCTTTCCGTGGCGCAGGAGTTTATCCGTACATTCAAGTAGGAGATACTTTACAAATAGTAGAGGACATGCTATAATAAGCATGTCCTTTTTAGTTCCTGTCGGAACAGATTTTTCCCAAATATTTTTAGAAAATCGGTTGACAAATGATGGAGATAGTTGTATTATAATCTTGGAAAGAACATTTGTTCACGAACATATGAACGAAAATGGATTCGGAGGAGGATTTATTTATGGCAAATACAGAGAAGATTAAAGCATTGGAGTCGGCCCTGCAGCAGATTGAGAAGCAGTACGGTAAGGGTTCCGTGATGAAGCTCGGCGACACCGGTGCGAATATGAACGTAGAAGTAGTACCGAGCGGTTCCTTAAGCCTCGATGCGGCATTGGGACTGGGCGGTTTTCCGAAGGGACGTATCGTAGAGATTTACGGTCCGGAGTCCAGCGGTAAGACCACTGTTGCGTTGCATGCGGTGGCTGAGGTACAGAAGCGCGGCGGTATCGCAGGCTTTATCGATGCGGAGCATGCCCTTGACCCGGTGTATGCGGCAAATATCGGTGTAGATATCAATAATTTATATATTTCCCAGCCGGATAACGGCGAGCAGGCACTGGAGATTACCGAGACCATGGTGCGCTCCGGTGCGGTAGATATTGTGATTGTAGACTCTGTAGCGGCTCTTGTACCGAAAGCGGAGATTGAGGGCGACATGGGTGACTCCCACGTGGGCTTACAGGCGCGTTTGATGTCTCAGGCTCTTCGTAAGCTGACTGCCGTAATCAGTAAGTCTAATTGTATCGTTATCTTTATCAATCAGCTTCGTGAGAAGGTGGGTGTAATGTTCGGTAATCCGGAGACCACCACCGGCGGTCGTGCACTGAAGTTCTATGCATCCGTTCGTCTGGATGTACGTCGTATCGAGGCCTTAAAGGCCGGCGGCGAAGTGGTAGGTAACCGTACCCGCGTAAAGGTAGTAAAGAATAAGGTGGCTCCGCCTTTCCGTGAGGCTGAGTTTGATATTATGTTCGGTCAGGGGATCTCCAAGGAGGGCGATGTATTAGACCTTGCCGTAGAGGAGAATATTATCCAGAAGAGCGGCGCATGGTTTGCGTATAACGACGAGAAAATCGGTCAGGGCCGTGAGAATGCAAAGCAGTTCTTAAAGGAGCATCCGGAAGTGATGGACGAGGTAGAGGCAAAGGTACGTGAGGTATACGGCTTTACGGAAGGTGCGTCTGTTTCCGGTGCGGAAGATTAATCGGTAATTGTAGTCTGACGGGCTGCTGTACGGTGTTGCGTGCGGCAGCTCGTTGTGTTCAGTGAGGCGAATTATAATGATTTTAGAATTACGGGAAAAGTCCGGAAAAAAGTATTCACTTATGTTAAACGGAGAGCGGTATTGTCGGTGCTATCCGGGGGATTTGCGCGGCTTCGGCTTTTCGGAGTTTACCGAAGGTTTCGAGACAGAGGTTACGGAAGAGGTTTTGGCGGAGCTTGAACGAACCGTGTTTTTGCCCCGGGCAAAGCGGCGTTCTTTGATGCTTCTCGGAAAGAAGGAGTATACAAGACGCGAAATGGAAAAGAAGCTTACCACCGACGGGTATCCGGAAGCCGTGAGAGAGGCAGTACTTGCTTGGCTTGCGGAGCTTCATTATGTGGATGATTTGTCTTTTGCGGAGCGGTATGCCTTTTCTTTGCTCTCCCGTCACAGTGAGCGGGAGATACTGCAGAAGATGCAGTTAAAAGGTTTTGAGAAAGACCTAATAAAGGAGGCTCTTGCGGAGGCAAAGGAGCGGTACCGGGAGGAGCATTCCCGGATAGGTACGGATGGAGAGTGTAGTGATGACAGAGCAGAGTTTTCAGCCGAGCAGGAAGCAATCCGCATCTTTCTGCGTAAGAAGGGGTATCGGCCGGAGGCTGTGGATTCCGAGAAGAAAAAGAAGATGGTGACGTCCTTATATCGGAAGGGATTTTCTTTGCCGGATATCCGGACGGTTATCGGTGAATTTGAAGAGGATGTCGAGTTTTGATACTTGACGGTATATCCGCAATGTGATAAGATAATTATATCAGATTTTTATGTGATATTATGCTAAGGAGGATTAGATTTATGGGTAAGTTTGTTATCAAGGAAGTTGCAAGCGGTGTTAAGTTCGACTTAAAGGCAGGTAACGGTGAAGTTATCGCTACCAGTGAAGTATACACCACTGAGGCTGCTTGTAAGAAGGGCATTGCAAGTGTTATGAAGAATGCTCCGGTCGCAGGCGTTGAAGATCAGACCGCTGACGAAGTAGTAGCAGTTAAGAATCCGAAGTTTGAAGTATATCAGGATAAGGCCGGTGAATTCCGTTTCCGTTTAAAGGCAACCAACGGTCAGGTTATTGCTACCGGTGAGGGCTACAAGGCAAAGAATTCTTGCTTAAACGGCGTTGAGAGCGTAAAGAAGAACGCAAAGGACGCTAAGATTGAGAAGTAGGACTGTACATAGCACGAGCAGGACTTAAAAATCAATATGATGTAGAACAGTAAATGTCCCTTAAGCGGATGCCGCTTGAGGGACATTTTTATATGCAGAAAAGAAAAAATGGGGCGCGCATCGTAATGCGGTAGCCCCATTGAAACTTTATGGATTATCTGGCGTTAGTATATAATTGACCATCCTTTAATTCCTGACCCTTTACCTTAAAGAGTTCGGATACGGATACAATCTGCCAGCCCTCAGCCACAAGCTGCGGAATCAAGGTTTCCATTGCAGAGGCAGTGGAGGAGTAGGTTTCGTGCATCAATACGATAGCACCGTCCTTTTTCTGGGTATTAATGGTATTGATAATCTGTTCTGCAGTAGCTCCTGCCCAGTCCTTACTGTCAATGCTACAGCTAATCAACGGCTCACGAACCGTGTTCTTTACCGTAACGTTAGCGGAAAGATACGGAGGACGAATCAGGAAATGCTCCAAACCGGTGATGGCGGTTAACTTGTCTGCCTGCTTTTGAATATCAGCCAACATCTTTTCCGGAGTCAACGTGGAAAGGTCGGAATGAGAGCTGGTATGATTTCCGATTTCAAAGCCCATGTCGTAGGCACGCTTGATTTCCTTTTCGGTAGCCGCATTCATGGACTGACCCCAGTAGAAGAAGGTTGCATGCTGACCGGATGCCGCAAGTGCATTCTGGATACGAATGGAAGTAGCGGTATCTGCGGTACCTACCGGACCGTCATCGAAGGTAAATGCAATCATCGGCTTAGACGGATCAATCCAGGAGATATCCGCATTGTTTTCCCAAATACCGGTATCATTCGGGTCCACCGGAATCGGAGTAGAGGTCGGCGCTGCAGTGCCGGAATTCCAACCGTCCTTCATATGGAAGGTGATGGAATATACGGTTGCATCAAATAAGGAATAATCGGTCAAATCATTATCACATGCCATCAAACCGATACCGGCTACCTTGGTTGTAAGATTCGGAGAAAGCTTGTGGTCAGCAATCCCATTTGTCTTACCGTCGTAACGAACAAATACTTCGGCAAAACTTTCGTCGTAAAGTTTTACGGCGAGGTTGCCGATTTCACTCTTCATTTTAACGGTTACACCGGTACAGAAACTCATATCCAGAGCATCCGGAAGTGATAACTTGATTTCCTGGTAGATATCCGCATATTGTAAGGAAATAGAACCGTCATCCAATACTTTATAGGTAGTACCGTAAGAGGTATTATAGGTTAAATCATTAAAGGTATAAGTTAAATCGTTCGGATTGACGGAAGGAGCCTGGGTCGCTACCGGAGCAGAGGTCGGAGCAGTAGTTGCAGTCGGAGCCGGTGTCGCGGTTGGCTTTGCGGTTGCGGTCGGAGCCGGCGTAGCAGTTGCCGGACCATCACCTCTTTCATCGGAAGACGGGGCAACGGTTGCAGTCGGTTCCGGAGTAGCAGTAACATCTGTCGGCAAAACATAATCCGGAGTCTTCGGAGCACATGCACCGAAACAACTGATCGTCATACAAAGGATAAAAAGCAGTGAAAGAATTCTTTTTTTCATAATGTACCTCCCAAATAGTAAAATATAAGCAAAATAGTAATAATAAAACGAAAACGGATTATTTATCCAGGGTTATCGGCTCATCATATGTAACGCCGAAGGTCTCTGCGGTAACGGTCTGCATTACCTGCGGATGTGCCGGACGGTCGCTCCAATCGGTCGGAACGGCAGCAATGCGGTTAACTACGTCCAGTCCCTCGATGACCTTACCGAATGCGGCGTAGGAACCGTCAAGGTGCGGAGAAGTTCTGTGCATAATAAAGAACTGGGAACCTGCGGAATCCGGATGTTGTGCACGAGCCATGGAAAGCACGCCCTCGGTGTGTCGTAAATCATTCTTAAAACCGTTCATGGCAAATTCGCCCGGAATGGAGTAGCCCGGACCACCCATACCGGTGCCGTCCGGACAGCCGCCCTGAATCATAAAACCGCTGATAACGCGGTGGAAAATCAAGCCGTTGTAGTAGCCCTTGTTTACAAGGGAAAGAAAATTCTTCACAGTGTTCGGAGCAATTTCCGGGTAAAGTTCCGCGCGGATTTGCTCACCGTTTTCCATTGTAATGGTAATAATCGGATTTTGAGCCATAATGACCTCCTAATGCTTCTTTATAATATATCGCTGTACATGTAGTTGTATAGCTTATATATTATATCAAAAAAAGGGAAAGATGTCAAAGAGAAGGTGAAGGGGGATTTGTCACCTCGAATCCGCAGCCTGGCTGCTTCATTTCGGTGAGGGACGTCGTCCCTATACAAAATACAACAAAGCCGACTTGTGAGCAAGCTCGCGCCGACTTTATTGTATTTTGATACGGATTGAACCTGCCTGAAAACAGTCATGTTAAGATTGTGTTTAGAACTGTATTATTTTGGTAAAAATTTGTCAAATATAGGCTTGCTTTTTGAAATGATTAAGGATATAATATAATCGGCGTAATTTGGTGGTTCAATTTTACGCTGTCAATTTTTTTCGGTTCTACGAAAGTAATATTATAGAAAAATGGAGGCAGTAAGATGAGTAGTACAACAAAATTGTCGGCAAGAGATCGCATTATGACCTTGCTTGACGACAGCAGCTTTGTTGAAATCGGTGCTCTTGTTACGAAAAGAAATACTGATTTCAATCTGGCTCAGACAGATGCTCCGTCGGACGGTGTTATCACCGGTTACGGTTTGATCGACGGCGATCTTGTTTATGTTTACAGCCAGGACGCAGCGGTGTTAAACGGCACCATGGGTGAAATGCATGCGAAAAAGATTGCAGCCATGTACGACTTTGCTTTGAAGGTCGGAGCTCCGGTCATCGGTCTCATTGACTGTGCCGGCATGCGCTTACAGGAAGCAACCGACGCATTGGCAGGCTTTGGAACTGTTTATTTAAAGCAATGCATGGCATCCGGTGTGATTCCGCAGATTACCGCTGTTTTCGGCACTTGTGGCGGTGGCTGTGCAGTTTCTTCCGCATTGAGTGATTTTACCTTTATGCCGACAGAGGGAGCAAAGCTTTTTGTGAATTCCCCGAATGCGGTAGAGGGTAATTTTGTAGGAAAGTGCGATACATCCACAGCACAGTTCCAGGCAGAAGCAGGTGCGGTTGATGTTGTAAAGGAGAATGAAGCAGAGGTTCTTGCTTCTATCCGTAACTTAGTATCTTTCCTGCCTTGCAATAACGAAGCGGATTACGCTTTCGAGTGCGTGGATGATTTAAACAGAGCTACGGAAGCTTTCGGTGAGCTTTCCTGTGATCCGGCAGCTGCGCTTGCGGAAATTGCGGATGACCGTGAGTTCTTTGAGCTGAAAGCAGACTATGCCAAGGAAATGGTAACCGGTTTCATTCGTCTGAACGGCGCAACGGTAGGTGCTGTTGCAAACCGCAGTGCAGTGCTTGATGAAAACGGAAAGGCAACGGAAAAGTTCGATACCCTTCTTACCACTAAGGGATGCGGCAAGGCAGAGCGTTTTGTAAAATTCTGTGACGCATTCGGTATTCCGGTATTAACGCTTACGAACGTAACCGGCTATGCTTCTTCCATGTGCGAAGAAAAGTCGGTGGCTCTTGCGGCAGCAAAGTTAACCAATGCATTTGCGTCTGCTACGGTTCCGAAGGTGAATCTGATTTGCAATAACGCAATGGGTAGTGCATACATTACCATGAATTCCAAGCATATCGGTGCTGATTTAGTGTTTGCGCTTGATACGGCAAAGGTGGGCATGATGGATGCAAAGCTTGCGGCTCAGATTATGTATGCGGGCGAGTCCGAAGCAGTTCGCAGTGAGAAAGCGGCAGAGTATGATGAGTTACAGTGCAGTGCGGTGGCGGCAGCGAAGCGCGGCTATGTAGACAGCATTATCGAAGCAGATGCGGTCAGACAGCATTTGGTTTATGCATTCGAGATGCTGTACACAAAGAGAGAAGCACGTCCGTCCAAAAAGCACGGAACTGTGTAGTGAGGTGACGCTATGAATTTTGAATCTGTTTTTTTAGCAAGTAAGTGGGAACAACATTGGGATAATGTTGCAAAGGCTATGCCGGAAGCGGTTTCCAATACCATTGTCGGTGTTTTGGTAGTGTTCTGTGCATTACTCTTTTTCTCCTTTATAATTTCACTGTTAAAGTATGTAAATGTAATTGAAAATAAGAAGAATGCAAAGAAGGAAGCAAAGGCGGAAGAAAAGGCTGTTCCGATGGCAGCAATCGAGAATACGGTGGCACAGATTGAGGAAGAGGAGCTTTGTAACGATGCAGAGCTGGTTGCTGTAATTACGGCTGCGATTTATGAATACGAAGCGGCTGCTGCAGCTGCACAGGCTCAGGCACAGGGTCTTCCGGCCCCGGTAAGAACGAATCAGAACGGCTTGGTAGTACGTTCCATTCGTCGTGCAAGATGTAACTGGTAATAGGCAATAAAGAAAATCAAAACAAATTATAGTTTATTAATGGAGGCAAATTATTATGAAGAATTATACGATTACTGTGAATGGCAATGTTTATAATGTATCTGTAGAAGAAGGCGTTGGTGCAGTAGCAGCAGCTCCGGTAGCAGCACCGGCAGCAGCACCGGCAGCAGCTCCGGCACCGGCTCCGAAGGCAGCAGCACCGGCGGGCGCAGCAGGCGCAGTTAAGGTTAACGCTCCGATGCCGGGTAAGATTCTTGCTGTTAAGACCAGTGTTGGTGCAGCTGTAAAGAAGGGTGATGTTGTTCTTGTTCTTGAGGCAATGAAGATGGAGAATGAAATCGTAGCTCCGCAGGACGGTACCGTAGCAAGCATCGCAGTTTCTGTCGGTGCAAGTGTTGAGTCCGGCGAGGTTATGCTTACGTTAAACTAATCAGGAGGTAATTTCCATGGGTAACATTGGTGATACGCTGATGGGATTGCTTGAGAGTACCGGTTTTACCAAGCTTTATTGGGGAAACTATGTTATGATTTTGGTCGCTCTCGTATTCCTTTATCTGGCGATTGTAAAAGGCTATGAACCGCTTTTGTTAGTTCCGATTTCCTTCGGTATGTTGTTAGTTAATCTTTGCCCGGGTATTATGGCGGAGCCGTATACGACATACTACAATTCCGCAGGCGAAATGGTTTGCAAATTAACCGGAAATGAATATACAAATGCGTTAGGTGAAATAATAACTCAGCCGATTGCTGAAATTATGGCAACGGTAGATCCGTCAAAGACAGTAGAGACTGCAGGCGGTTTGCTTCACTACTTCTTCATGTTGGATGAACTTGCAATTCTTCCGTGTCTGATTTTCATGGGCGTAGGTGCTATGACAGACTTCGGACCACTTATTGCAAATCCGAAGAGCTTCCTTCTCGGTGCAGCAGCACAGCTCGGTATTTTCGCAGCATATTTCTTTGCGATTATTATGGGCTTTAACGGAAAGGCAGCAGCAGCTATCTCCATTATCGGAGGTGCAGACGGCCCGACTTCCATCTTCCTTGCGATGAAGCTTGGTCAGACGCAGCTTATGGGACCGATTGCGGTTGCGGCATATTCCTACATGTCCTTAGTTCCGATTATTCAGCCTCCGATTATGAAGCTTCTTACGACGGAAAAGGAACGTAAGATTAAGATGGAGCAGCTTCGTCCGGTTTCAAAACTTGAGAAGGTGTTGTTCCCGATTATCGTTACGATCGTAGTAGTACTTATTCTTCCGGATACCGCAGCTTTGGTTGGTAGCCTTATGCTCGGCAACCTGTTCCGTGAGTCCGGTGTTGTAAAGCAGCTTCAGGAGACTGCATCCAACGCACTCATGTACATTGTTGTTATTTTACTCGGTACTTCCGTTGGTGCAACCACCAGCGCACAGGCTTTCCTGCGCTTGGATACCATTAAGATTGTTGGTCTTGGTTTGATTGCGTTTGCAATCGGTACTGCAGGCGGTACATTATTCGGTAAATTAATGTGCAAGGCGACGAAGGGTAAGATTAATCCGCTTATCGGTTCTGCCGGTGTATCCGCTGTGCCGATGGCTGCCCGTGTATCCCAGAAGGTTGGTGCGGAGGCTGATCCGAGCAACTTCCTTCTTATGCATGCAATGGGACCGAACGTAGCGGGTGTTATCGGTACTGCAGTAGCAGCCGGTGTATTTATGGCAATTTTCGGAGTATAAAATAGGAGGTTCACAATGGCAGTAAAGATTACAGAGACCATTTTACGTGATGCACATCAGTCCTTGATTGCAACCCGTATGACAACGGAACAGATGCTTCCGATTATTGAAAAGATGGATAAGGTAGGCTACCACTCTGTAGAGTGTTGGGGCGGTGCTACCTTCGATGCTTCCCTGCGTTTCTTAAAGGAAGATCCGTGGGAGCGTTTAAGAAAGCTTCGTGCAGGCTTCAAGAACACCAAGTTACAGATGTTATTCCGTGGACAGAACATCCTCGGCTACAATCATTATTCCGATGACGTAGTTGAGTACTTTGTTCAGAAGTCCATCGCAAACGGTATTGATATTATTCGTATTTTCGACTGTTTCAACGATTTACGTAACTTACAGACCGCAGTTAAGGCAGCAAATAAGGAAAAGGGACATGCACAGATCGCTCTTGCATATACCCTTGGTGATGCTTACACTTTAGATTACTGGAAGGAAACCGCTCGTCGTATTGAGGAGATGGGTGCAGATTCCCTTTGTATCAAGGATATGGCAGGTCTTTTGGTTCCGTACGAGGCTGATAAGCTGGTTAAGGCTCTTAAGGAAGGCACCAAGCTTCCGATTCAGCTTCATACCCACTACACCTCCGGTGTGGCTGCTATGACCTATATGAAGGCGGTTGAAGCAGGCTGTGATATCATTGATACCGCAATGTCTCCGTTCTCCATGGGTACCAGCCAGCCGGCAACGGAAGTTATGGTTGAGACCTTTAAGGGAACCGAGTACGATACCGGTTTGGACCAGAATCTGTTAGCTGAAATCGCTAATTACTTCCGTCCGATGCAGGAGGAAGCATTAAAGAGCGGTCTTCTTAATCCGAAGGTTATGGGCGTAGACATCAAGACCCTTCTTTATCAGGTTCCGGGTGGTATGCTTTCCAACCTTGTTTCCCAGCTGAAGGAAGCAAAGGCAGAGGATAAGTTCTACGATGTATTAAAGGAGATTCCGGAGGTTCGTAAGGACTTCGGTGAGCCGCCGCTTGTTACTCCGTCTTCCCAGATCGTGGGTACTCAGGCAGTTCTCAATGTGCTTCAGGGCGAGCGTTACAAGATGGTAACGAAGGAGTCTAAGAAGGTTCTTTCCGGAGAGTTCGGTCAGACCATTAAGCCGTTCAATCCGGAAGTACAGAAGAAGGCAATCGGCGATGTAGAGCCGATTACCTGCCGTCCGGCAGACAAGATTGCTCCGCAGCTTGCTAAGTTTGAGGAGGAAATCAAGGAATGGAAGCAGCAGGATGAGGATGTTTTATCCTACGCACTGTTCCCGCAGGTGGCTATGGAGTTCTTCAAGCACCGTCAGGCACAGCAGACCAAGGTCGATGTGAATGCGGCTGATACCAAGAACCAGGCATATCCGGTTTAATAAAGATTCAGAGGCTGTCGCTTTGCGGCAGCCTTTTTGTACATTAGGTACGAATTTCAATCACAGGACTTATAAGAAGACCACGAAACGTTTTCTTTGCAAAAGCATCCGCATCTGTGGGCTTCGGATGTAAGTCTTTCTAATTGCTTCGGGAAGTATATGTAATAGGCATGCAACCGGTCCTTACGCACCATCCATGGTGCTAAGGACGCTCGCTTGGACATCCGTGTCCAAGCGTTGCAATGTATGAACGAAGCAATAAGAAAGTCTAAACATCCTACGCGATAAAGATGCTCCTACTTTTGAAAGAGAACGTTTCTATGCTTTATAAAATGTTCCTGTGATTGAAATTCTGTACTCGAACAAGGGTGGCTGCAGAAAAGTGACAGCGCTCCTAAAGATTTAATTAGGCAGGATATGCCCGTTTTTGGGAGACGGGATAGTAGGAAGGTTATAACCTGACAGGTAACAGTCGATATAAAGAATGTTTGTTATTTGGAAAAGATGCGGAGGAGATGCGTTCTTTGTTTAATAAATGCAAGAATACCGGGAATTTTCTGGAACTTTTAGAGTTGTATCGTACGGATGGAGCCGGCTCTTTGGCTCGACATCGGGAAAAACAGTTAAAAAGCGGCGGGATTGTTTAAGCGTGAGGGAACATTTAGATTTTGTAAGCTTTTGTCGATATAATGTTTTAGAGAGGTACGTAAACGGACTTACTTCACTGACTACAAGGAGGTAGTGTTATGGGAATTGAATCGATACTCAGTAATATGCATATTGCGGGCAATACTTACAGTACGAAGGATGCAAAAGCAACAAAGAAAACGAAAGCGACCGATGGAATAAGTGTTGAGAAGGAGAATGAAGTCAGCAAAAAGTTTGATGTAAAGGGCAAGACTATCGGTCAGCCGAAGCTCAGCGAAAAGGCTGCGAAGTATTACGAGGAGTTAAAGTCCAAGTACAAAAACATGGATTTTATTCTGGTGAGCAAGGATATGAAGGAGATGGCGAAGGCCAATGCCGGCAGCTTTGCGAATCCTCAGAAGATGGTGGTTTTGATTGATGAGGAGAAGGTAGAACGGATGGCGGAGGATGAGAAGTTCCGCAAGCAGTACGAAGGCGTGATTGCATCCGCACAGAAACAGTTGCCGCAGTTAAAGCAGGCGCTTGGGCGGTTCTCCAATGTAAAGGGCTTCGGTGTGCAGGTAAAGGATAACGGAGTTACTTCTTTCTTTGCAGTGATGAGTAAGTCCTTTAACGACCAGGCAGCACGTCTGGAAAATCGGAGAGTAGAGAAAAAGGCCGAGAAGAAGGAAGCAGAGAAGAAAGCGGAGAAAAAGGAACGGCAAGAGCGATTAGAGGAAAAACGGGAAGAACACCGGCTTGAAACCAAGGAAGCCGAAGAAGAGGTCTTTTCTGCGGATTCCATTGATGAATTGGTAAAAATGGTGGAGGATTTCAATTATTTGTTTGTGTCGGATACCACAATGACCGAGGCTGAAAAGGGACTGGGAACAATCATTGATTTTAAAGGATAAGATTTTAAGGCCTTGCCTAGGTTCTGCAATTAAGAAAATGTAGAATAATATGGTATATGAGCTACGGAGAGCGTCTGTTTTCAATGGAAGGATTGAGAACAGGCGCTTTTGATTTTTGAGCGGTGGGCGGAGCTTGGAAAGGAGCTATGGAATATGGAGATACCGACAATCAACGTGAATCTAAGTGATAATATAATACAGTATACGACCAATACAGCAGCATCTTGTGAGTATGACAAAAAACAGCGAAAGCTTCAAAAGCGACGGGAAGAAAAAGAACTGGAGGAACTCAGAAAGCAAAAGGAGCGTATGAAAGAAGCAATGGAAGCGTATGCGAAATACCGTCGGGAATTAAGACAATATTATAATGAGCTGGGATATCAGAAGAAATTAGCGACTTCGATGGAAGGAATGGCAATGTTTGTTGACGTGAAGAAGCCTCCGGTAGTCAGTGACGCATATGAAATGATAATGATGTTGGGAATGTAATACTTGTGGAATTGCGGAACAAATGGTATAATCGGTATGTCTAATAAATACCACAGAGGAGAGCAGTTATGTTAGAGGCTATTTTGAAAAAATTATTGACCAATTGGGCGCTTAAGCGAGCAGAGAAGAAGGACAAGAAGTTTATTGAAAATTATCAGCAGGAGGAGACGGAAGAAGGCGTAGTTTTTAAGGGCCGGGAGCTGAACTTCCTGGAGAATTTGGCGGCGGCGAAACGATTGGTCGGAAATATGTACGCTATGGTCAGTGCCTCTTATACGTTGTATTATGATACCTATATTTATTTGAATAATTACAAAAAA
The DNA here is from genome assembly GCA_015057365.1 of Lachnospiraceae bacterium. GTDB lineage: Bacteria > Bacillota > Clostridia > Lachnospirales > Lachnospiraceae > SIG307. Next base: position 38,760 of record SVEN01000011.1, read on the forward strand.
GAAGGCATGCGGATTTCTTATCAGCAGCTTCTGGATTGTAAGAGAAGCGGCAATTTTAAGTACAGAAAGGGCCGTGGGATTGTCACGTTAAAGTTAGAAGGAAAGAAGAAGTATTTGATGTATGTTTGCGGTTCCGATACGGATAGAGCAAAGGAACCGGAGATTACCGCACAGATTGCGGCATTTTTAAAGGAAAAGTGCGGCACGGATATTGTGTAGCATGAGAAGGTAGCGTTTGAGTATCTGAGAAGAGTACTTACAATACGAAAGGATAAGGTGGTTTGATGAGAGGAAATGTGTTGGTCATCGGAAATTCCGGCGTGGGTAAATCCACGCTTATCAATGCGGTGTTAGGGGAAGAACGTGCATTGACGGGGTATGGTATCAGCGGAACGACAAAGGATTTGGAAATTTATGAGAACGAAGATGTTCCGTTTCGCGTGATTGATACCATCGGGTTTGAACCGACGTTTTTAAAGGAGCGGAAAGCCATTCACGCGGTGCAGAGCTGGTCGAAGAATTGTGCCAAGGAAGGAATGGAGGACAATCAAATCAATGTGATTTGGTTCTGCGTGGACGGCACCTCCCGGAAACTGTTTCCGAAGGCGATTCAGAGCTTGGCAAGGGCAACGGATCTTTGGAAGAGTGTGCCGATCATTGTGGTGATTACTAAATCTTATTCCGTACCGGAACGTGCCGAAAATATTGAAATGGTGCAGAAGGCTTTTGCGTCCCAGAAGAAGTACGGGCGTAATCTCAAGAAGATTATTCCGGTGGTGGCGGCTACCTATGAATTAAACGAGACCGCCTTTGCGGCACCGGAGGGCATTACGGAGCTGATTGATGCTACCAACGAACTGATGCCGGAGGGTGTGCAGGCAGGTTCCTATGATTTGGCAAATTACAAATTAGGAAGACGACGTCACCTGGCACAGGGGGTGGTAGGTGTTTCCACCACTTCTGCGGTTGTGGTGGGTGCAGTGCCGATTCCGGTGGCGGATGCGCTGATTTTATCGCCCCTTGAACTGGCAGAGGTCAATGCCATTGCCAGGATTTACGGCGTAAAGAATGATGAGAAATCAAAACAGCTGTTTAACTCTATTGTGGAAGTGGGAACGGTCAGTGCCGCTGCCAGAGCGTTGATCTCATCGCTAAAGAGTATTCCGGGGCTGAATATCGGCGCAAGCGTATTAAATGCAGTGATTGCAGGCAGTATTGTGGCAGCTTTGGGCGAAGGGACGATTTATATATTCGAGCAGATTTATCTCGGAAAGAAGAGTTTCCAGGATATTGACTGGGTAAAGAAGGTGCTGGAGTCTAAACTGTCCACGGAGGTATTGGAGAAAGCAAAGAAGCTTCTCGGAACTGCAGACGGAGAACTGGATGCGAAGCAACTGGCAAAGAAGATTTTAGATGTATTGAAATCTTCAAAGAAATAGAGGATTGAAGGATGAAGAAAAAGGTTAATTTAACAACCACACAAATGATTTTGCTGAGCTTTTTGACAGCGATTCTGGTGGGGAGTTTATTACTTTGGTTACCGTTTGCTTCCGCGACAGGAGAGTCGGTATCTTATATGGACGCGCTGTTTACGGCAACCACTTCCGTGTGCGTAACGGGCCTTGTGACAGTGCCGACGGCATCTGCCTGGAGTGTATTCGGACAGATTGTGATATTGATTTTGATTCAAATCGGCGGATTGGGTATTATCACCATCGTGTCTGGCATTATGATCAGTTTAAATAAGCGGATGGGACTGGAAAACAGATTGCTTTTACAGGATGCATTTAATTTAAATTCCTTATCAGGGATTGTAAGGTTTATCAAAAAGGTGCTGATCGGGACCTTTGCGGTAGAGGGTGCCGGAGCATTACTGTACATGACGGTGTTTGTGCCGGAATTCGGGTTGCGTGGCATTTGGATTTCCGTGTTTAATGCAGTATCCGCATTTTGCAATGCGGGCATGGATATTATCGGAGAGGACAGCTTGTGTGCTTATGCGGTGCATCCGATGATTAATTTTACAACGAGTATGCTGATCATTCTCGGAGGTATCGGTTATATTGTCTGGTGGGATGTAATCCGTGTGGGAAAGAATTTCAGAAAGCAGAAGTTTAAATGTTTTTCTGGACTTACGCTGCACAGTAAGATTGCACTGACCTCCACCGGTATTTTTCTTGCAGTGGGAGCGGTATTGTTTTTCTTATTTGAGTACAACAATCCGCAAACCATAGGGGAGTTTTCCTTGTCCGGGAAGTTTCAGGCAGCATTCTTTCAGTCGGTAACGACACGTACCGCGGGCTTTGCTACGATTCCCCAGCAAAATCTTACGGATGCATCAACTATTGTTTCTTTGTTTTTGATGTTTGTGGGTGGTTCCCCGGTTGGCACCGCAGGCGGTGTAAAAACTGTGACGATAGCCATATTGGTGTTTTCGGCCTTTGCAACCATTCGGAATCGGGAGGATGTGGAACTTTTTCGACGGCGGATATCCAAACAGGCCATCGGAAAAGCGGTTGCAGTGGTCAGTATGTCGTTTTTAATTGCATTTACCGCTACGGTATTATTATCGGCAGTGTCCGGAGCACCGGCGCTGGATGTGATGTATGAAACCTTTAGTGCGACTGCTACGGTAGGGCTTTCCAGAAATCTGACTTCGACCTTGAGTTTGTTCGGGAAATTGATTATTATTGTGACCATGTATCTGGGCAGAGTCGGTCCGATTTCCATGGTGATTGCATTTCATACAAAGAAAAAGAAACAAAATATTATTAAAAATCCGATGGAGGATATCAGTGTCGGATAAGTGGGGAAAGGACGGAAATGAGTATGAATTTGAATAAAACCTATGCGGTATTCGGCCTGGGACGTTACGGGAAAGCAGTGGCAAGGGAATTGTCGGAGGACGGTGCCGAGGTACTGGCAGTAGATGTAAACGAAGACGTGGTAAATGCGGCAAGCATGGAGATTCCGTATTGTAAATGTGCCGATGTGACCGACCCGGAGGTGATTAAGCAGCTGGGAATTGCAAATATGGATGTGGTGATTATTTCCATGGCCAGCGATTTGGAAGCAAGCGTCATGGCAACCATGCTTTGTAAGGAAGCCGGTGTAAAGACGGTAATTGCAAAATGCTCCAGTGAGATGAATTGTAAGATTTTAAAGAAGGTGGGAGCGGACCGGGTGGTGCTTCCGGAAAACGAATCCGGTATTCGTCTGGCAAAGAATCTTCTCAGCTCCGGATTTATGGATATTATCGAGCTTTCCAAGGATGTTTCCATGGTAGAGCTGGAGGTTAAACCGGAGTGGGTCGGTAAGACCTTAATCGAACTGAGCCTCAGAAAGAAATATTCCATCAATGTGGTGGCGGTTGTACAGGGAAAAGCGGTCAGTACCAATATCAACCCGGAGGAACCGTTACACCCGGAGATGAAGCTGATTGTCATCGGTAACACGGCAAAATTGAACAAATTAAAGTAAGAATCAGTTTTGCGATTTAGGGGATGTGGTATTGAAAACCACGTCCTCTTGTGCTATAATTACGAATCATAATTTTGTAAAGAAGGCGACGATATGTTGGATATAATGGTTACGGATGTACGGAGCTTACCGGGAGACAGCGGATTTTTGCTGGATGATGGGAAAACCACGATTTTGTTTGATACCAGCTTTGCCTTTACCGGCTATCAAATGGCGGAGAAGGTAAAAGAGCTTTTAGGTGAACGTAAGCTGGATTATATATTCCTCAGCCACTCTCATTATGATCACGTAGTCGGTGCTCCTTATGTGTCAAGGTATTACCCGGAGGCTACCGTGGTGGCGGGAGAGTACGCGGCAAAGATTTTTGCAAAGCCGACGGCACGGGCCATTATGCGTGACCTTGACCATAAATACGCAGAAACCTGCGGTGTGACGGAATATGAGGACTTGATCGATGAACTGAAAGTAGATGTTACCGTAAACGACGGTGATACCGTGAAATGCGGAGACATGACCTTTACAGTAATAAGTCTTCCGGGACATACGAAGGATTCCATTGCGTTTTACTTACAGGAAAAGAAGCTTTTACTGGGTTCCGAGACCTTAGGAGTATATTTCGGAAACGATACTTATTTACCGTTCTTTCTTGTGGGGTATCAGATGTCTCTGGATGCCTTTGCAAAGGTAAAGGTCATGGATATCGACTATATGCTTTTACCGCATTACGGAGTGGTAGACAAGGCGGAAACGCAGAGGTTCCTCAAAAATGCGGAATGGGTATTCCGGGATACGGCGGAAAAAATTGTGGAGCTTTATAAGGCCGGAGGTACGGTAGAAGACGGCATCGAGTATTACAAGGAGCGGTTCTATAAGGACAATGTAATCCCGACCTATCCGGTAAATGCGTTTAAGCTCAATACAAGTATTATGGTGGAACTGATAAAAAAAGAATTGGTGGATTAGGAAAGTATTAGCGAAATGCTAAGGCACAAAAGAAAGTCAAAATCAGATTGCGTTAGGAGGAGATATATCGTATGTTTAAAAACTTCTTAAAGGGTTTAAAGGATGTCTGTGACGATTTAATGGATAGCAATGTGGGCGAAGAGCTCAAAAAAGCCGGAAGAGAGTTAAAGGCTCAGCTTCTGCAGGAGGATGAATCATCCGGGGCCACGCAGACAACATCAGGAGAATCATCGACAACAACGATAAATGCGACTACTGCAACGGTTTCCCGACCGGCAAACACAGAGACTGCTGCGGTACTTGAAACATCGGATGACGAGTGCGCTCTGGCCGTTCCGGCAGAAGACGGTGAAAGAGGCGAATTTACCTGTCTGAACGAGAAGACCTATTCTTATCTTATTCCGAAGGATCCTGGATTTGTAGATGAGGGAGATTGCGGAGCGGCTGAGATTCATCAGGCTTACGGGTTCGGCAGAGAAATCAATTATGAGCGTGATGCGGTGTTCTATTTCTCCATAGCGCCGGAGTTTGACTGCGAGATCAAGGAAAGTCGTGCGAAGGCGGCTTACAGCCGTTATGACAGTGCGCCGACCCGTTCCAAGCTTATGACGGTGGACCATCCGTTGTTTACCCATGCGTATTTATTTGAAACACCGAAGAAATATCGTATTACATATTTGAAGCAGCTTGGGGAGTATGAACTGTTGGGCTGTGAATTGATTCTCAGAAAGAGCGGCGGCGATGATGCGTGGAAGGCAAAGATGATAGAAGAGTTTAAGCGTTTGGCGGGCAGTTGCCGGGAGGTATAAATGGAACCGATTAAACCATACAAAAAGGGCGTGGACTATTCCTACACGTTAGGAGCATTTCCCACCATCGAACTGTTAAAATGTCGACCGGAGACGGTACGGGAGGTACTGGTGCATTCTACCTTCCCGGAGAAGGCGACCATTGACGAATTATGCAAAAAGCACAATATTCCGGTAACTATTGCGGACAAGCAGATTGCAAGACTGTCCGATAAGGAGAACTGCTTTGTTATCGGTGTGTTTGATAAGTATGAAGAAGAATTAAAGGCGGATGCGCCCCATATTGTACTGGTAAATCCCAGTAACATGGGCAATCTCGGCACGATTTTACGTACAGCGACAGCTATGGGAATCTATGATGTTTCCATTATTGCTCCGGGGGTGGATTCCTTTCATCCGAAGGCGGTACGTGCGTCTATGGGAGCGTTATTCCGCTTGCGTCATAAATATTACGAGGACTTTTCGGAGTATCGTGTGGCCTTCCCGGACCATGAGGTGTTCTGCTTTATGTTAACAGGAGAGCGGCAACTGACCGTGTCCGACGTGCCGAAGCCGAAGCTTTTCTCCTTGGTATTCGGAAATGAAGCGACAGGTCTTCCGGAGGAATTTTCCTCTTACGGACAGAGTATCATTATTCCGCAGACTCCGGATGTGGATTCCTTGAATCTGACCATTGCGGTGGGCATCGGAAGCTATATGTTCACACAGGGAATACAGAAGTAGGAAAGATGGATAGAGCCAAATGTTGACAATTCTTACGCGCATACTTATGCAAAGGAAAACGACTTGAATTACCGATTAAAATAATATTGCAATTTTTAATTGCCTGGGGTATACTAAAAGATAGGGGATTTTTGAAATTTTCTATGGAGGCAAATAGATGTTGTATTTAACCAGAAACGGTCTAAATGACCGTGCGGGATATGAGAGTGCGGGAATTTCCCTGCCGCAGTATGATGTGGCGAAAGTGGCTGCATATACGGCAGAGCATCCGGTATGGGTGCATTTCGGTGCCGGTAATATTTTCCGTGGTTTTATCGCAGTATTGCAACAGTCACTGCTTAATCAGGGACTGGCAAAGAGTGGTATTATTGCGGCGGAGACCTTTGATTTTGACATTGTGGACAAGATTTACCGTCCCTTTGACAGCTTGGCATTGCTTGTCGGTTTAAAGCCGGACGGCGGCATGGTAAATTCCGTGGTGGCAAGTATTACGGATGCTTACTGTGCTTGTAAGGAGCGCCCGGACGAGCTTGCGAAGTTGTCTGCGATTTTTGAGAATCCGGAGCTTCAGATGGTAAGCTTTACCATTACGGAGAAGGGCTATGCCTTAGAGGATATTCACGGTAATTTTCTTCCGGTAGTGGTTTCTGATATGGAGAAGGGGCCGGAGAATGCCACCCATGCCATGAGTGTGGTGACGGCGTTGATGTGGAAACGTTTTAAGGCGGGAGCCCATAAGCTTGCACTTGTGAGTATGGACAACTGCAGTCATAACGGTGAAAAGCTTCGGACCTCCGTTCTGACCATTGCAAAGGAATGGGAGAAGCGCGGTTTTGTTTCCGCTGAGTTTGTGGAGTATCTTTCCGATGAGTCTAAGGTAGCGTTCCCGTGGTCCATGATAGATAAGATTACACCGCGTCCGGCAGAGAGTGTGGAAAAGGCACTTACGGAGCTTGGTGTGGCGGATATAGCACCGGTGGTAACGTCCAGAAATACGTATATCGCACCGTTTGTCAATGCGGAGATTCCGCAGTACCTGGTGGTGGAGGATAAGTTCCCGAACGGCAGACCTGCACTGGAAAAGGCAGGCGTTTATATGACCGACCGTGACACCGTAAACAATACGGAGCGCATGAAGGTAACCACTTGTTTGAATCCTTTGCATACCGCACTGGCTGTATATGGTTGTGTTCTTGGATATACCAAGATTGCGGACGAGATGAAGGATGCGGATTTAAAGCTTCTCGTTGAGAAAATCGGTTATGACGAGGGTATGCCGGTGGTGGTTGATCCGAAGATTTTATCACCGAGAGATTTTATCAAGGAAGTTATCGAGGAACGTCTTCCTAACCCGTTTATTCCGGATATGCCGCAGCGTATCGCGACGGATACGGGGCTTAAGGTACCGATTCGTTTCGGTGAGACCATGAAGTCTTATCTGGCAAGCGACACCTTAAAGATTACCGACCTGGTATATATTCCGTTGGCAATTGCAGGTTGGCTTCGTTACCTTATGGGGGTTTACGATACCGGAGCGCCGATGGAAATCAGTCCGGACCCGACAGCGGCGGGTGTTCAAGAGGCCTTAAAGACCGTAGAGTTTGGTAACCCGGCAAGTTATACGGGTCAGTTAAAACCGGTGCTTTCTAACAAGACATTGTTTGCGGTGGATTTGTGTAAGGCAGGGCTTTCGGAGCGTATTGAGACCATGTTTTGTGAGATGATTGCGGGAGAAGGCGCAGTCAGAAGCACTTTACGGAAGTATTTATAAGTTACTATAAAGGATGTGCAAAAGAAAGGAGTTTCCATGAGTATTTTTAAAGATGTAAAAGAGGATGCAGTACAGAACGAAGAGTTAAATGCAAAAGACGATTTATTTACTGTTGTTTCCGAAGAGGAGCAGGATGATGTGGATTTAGAGCTTTTGGACAGCTTGATGGAGGATGATTCTTTAGTAGCACCGGAAGAAGAGGAAGAACCGGCGGAGGAAGAGCCGGAGCAGAGTGAGGCGGAGAGCCAGACAGCACAGACGGAACGTCCGGCAGAGGCCGATCCGGAAGGTGTAACCGTGATTACTAAGGGTACCACCATCAACGGTAGTATTATTTCCGATTGTTCTTTGGATGTCATGGGAACGATTAACGGTGACATCGAATGTCTCGGCAAGCTGACCATTTCCGGTAAGGTAACCGGTAATGCCATGGCAGCCGAGGTATATGTAAATACCGACCGTTTAGAAGGTAATATTACAAGTGAAGGCAGTGTAAAGATCGGTCTCGGTACCGTTATCATCGGTGACATTGTAGCTTCCTCCGGCGTAATCGCAGGTGCGGTTAAGGGTGAAATCGATGTAAAGGGTCCGGTAGTTATCGATTCTACCGCTATCATTAAGGGCAATGTTAAGGCAAAGTCCGTACAGATGAATAACGGTGCTGTGCTTGAGGGCTTCTGTTCTCTTGCTTACGCATCTGTTGAAATCGACAATATTTTTGAATAAGATGTGAGGGAATTATGGCTTATAAGAGAGTGTTATTAAAGCTTTCCGGTGAGGCTCTTGCCGGAGACAAGAAAACAGGATTTGACGAAGATACCTGCGTTGCGGTTGGTAAGCAGGTAAAGCAGTTGGTAGACACAGGAATAGAAGTAGCGGTAGTTATCGGCGGCGGTAATTTCTGGCGCGGCAGAAGCTCCGAGACCATTGACCGTATCAAGGCAGACCACATCGGTTGTCTGGCTACGGTAATGAATTGTATCTATGTATCCGAGATTTTCCGCTTCTGCGGAATGGAGACGGCGGTATATACTCCGTTTCAGTGCGGTAGTTTTACCGAGTTGTTTACAAAGGATAAGGCAGTGAACGATTTGAAGGCAGGAAAGGTAGTATTCCTTGCAGGAGGTACGGGACATCCGATGTTCTCTACCGATACGGCAACTTCTCTTCGTGCCATCGAACTGGACACCGATGTAATACTTATGGCTCGTGCGGTAGACGGCGTATACGACAGCGACCCGAAGGAGAATCCGAATGCAAAGCGTTTTGATACCATTTCCTTTGCGGAAGTGTTGGAGAGAAAGTTAAAGATTCTTGATATGACCGCTACGGTTATGTGTATGGAACATAAGGTTCCGTTATTTATCTTTTCGTTAGACGAGGAGAACGGTATTGTAAAGGCAGCCAACGGCCAGCCGATCGGCACCACCGTTACCCCGTAAGTATCGAATGGAGAGGTCCTGTGAGACCTGTTACATCATAAAGCAACAAGAGGAGAGAACAACAATGAATGAAAGAGTAGTACCGTTTGAAACAAAGATGCAGAAGTCGGTGGATACGCTTGCTGAGGCGTTTACCACCATCCGTGCAGGTCGTGCCAATCCGCACGTTCTGGATAAGCTCAGAGTGGATTATTACGGCACTCCGTCCGCAATCCAGGCGGTAGCTAACGTATCCGTACCGGAAGCTCGTATTATCCAGATTCAGCCGTGGGAAGCAAAGATGATTAAGGAAATCGAGAAGGCTATTCTCGCTTCCGATCTCGGTCTTACCCCGAGCAACGACGGCAAGATTATCCGCCTTGTATTCCCGGAGCTTACCGAGGACAGACGTAAGGAGCTTGTAAAGGATGTAAAGAAGCAGGCTGAGAACGCAAAGGTTGCAATCCGTAACGTTCGTCGTGATGCCAACGATGCTATCAAGAAGGCTGCAAAGGCAAACGAGATTTCCGAAGATGAGCAGAAGGGTATTGAGGATGAAATCCAGAAGATGACCGACAAGTTTGTTGCGGAAGTTGATAAGATGACGGAGAACAAGTCTGCAGAGATTCTTACCGTTTAAATTTATACGGTTAGCAGAGAACGCAAAGGACAGAGGGGGTCCCGGTTGAGTCTTAGGGATGAGAACCGTAGGCTCCCTCTTTTTTGTTTATAGGAGTAGGATATGGAAAAGGTTCCGCAGCATATTGCGATTATTATGGACGGGAACGGAAGATGGGCGAAAAAGCGCGGAATGCCGCGTAATGTAGGCCATTCCCAAGGCAGTAAAACCGTCCGGAAGATTTGTGAAGAGGCTTGGAAATTAGGCGTAAAGTACCTGACGGTATATGCCTTTTCCACGGAAAACTGGTCAAGACCGAAGGAAGAAATCGACGCTTTAATGAAGATTTTACGCAGTTATTTGAAGGATGCGATTAAGCAGTGTGCCGACAATAACATGCGGGTACGGATTATCGGTGATATATCGGTATTACCGGAGGATATGATTACATCGATAAAACATTTGGAGGAGGTATCCTCGGTGAATACCGGCCTTCAATTTCAGATAGCATTAAACTACGGCGGACGGGACGAGGTGTTACGTGCCGTAAAGAAGGCGGCTGCAAAGCTTGTCTCTGAAGGAAAATCCGTGGAAGATATGACCATGGAGGATATCGGAGCGTCTCTCGATACGGCGGAGATTCCGGACCCGGATTTGATTATCCGCACCAGCGGAGAGCAACGCTTGTCCAATTTCTTAATGTGGCAGTCGGCCTATTCCGAGTTTTATTTTACGGATATACTTTGGCCGGATTTTGACAAAAAAGCTTTGGAAGAAGCGATTTTATATTACGGAAGCAGAAACAGACGGTTCGGCGGATTGGAGAATAAGTAACCGGGCGTGTGTTGTTTGATGGAGGAACCATGTTTATTACGAGACTGTTAAGCGGTATTGTATTATTGGCAATTGTGATTTCGACCGGCATCTTCGGAGGACTGGTCTTTTGGGCGTTGGTAACGGCAATTTCGCTCATCGGTGTGTTTGAATTCCACCGTATGGTCGGCTTGGAAAAGAGCCCATTGTTCTATGTGAACTGGGTAATGTGTCTCGGTCTGGATGCACTGCTTTTCTTCGGAAAGACGGAACTGGCGGACCTAATGCCGGTGGTAGCCCTTTTGGTACTGATGGGGATTTATGTGGTGCGGTATCCGAAGTATAATGCAAAGGAGATTTTTGCCTCCTTTACGGGCTTTGTGTATGTGGCAGTGTTATTGTCCTTCTTATACCGGATTCGTGTAGAGGATAACGGCATGCTTCTTTTATGGCTTGTATTTATCGGTACCTGGGGCTCAGACACCTGCGCGTACTGCATAGGATGTTTGTTCGGAAAGCACAAGGCGTTTCCGGTTCTGAGCCCGAAAAAATCCGTCGAGGGCTGTATCGGCGGTATTGCGGGAACGGCGCTTATTGCAGGCATTTATGCGGCTTGTCTCAATCGTTTTGTGGAGGGTGCCGAGGTGTCGGTGCTTGCGTTTGTGATTATCGGAATTCTGGCATCAATAGTTTCCCAAATCGGTGATCTGGCGGCCTCTGCCATGAAGCGTAATTACGAGATTAAGGACTACGGAAAGCTGATTCCGGGGCACGGCGGTATTTTGGACCGATTTGACAGTATCATTTTTACGGCACCGTTGGTGTATTTGATGGTACAGGTATTTGCGCTGTAGAGTGAACAGTGAAAGATAACGGAACGTAAAAGAATAGGAGCATGTTATGAAGAAGATTGCGGTTCTCGGATCCACCGGTTCTATCGGTACACAGACATTGGAAATTGTACGAGAGAGAGTGGGCGAGTTTGAAGTTGTAGCCCTTTCCGCCGGCAGTAACATCGATTTACTGGAACAGCAGGTGACGGAGTTTATGCCGAAGCTTGCCTGTCTTACAAAGGAAGAGGATGCAAGAGAGTTAAAACAAAGACTTTCCCTGAAAAATATTAATTCTACAGAAGTCGTATATGGAATGGACGGTCTGGTTGCCTGTGCAACAGAAGACTCCGCAGATATGACAGTAAACGCGGTTGTGGGGATGATCGGTATTTTACCGACGATTGCCGCTATTAAAGCAGGGAAGGATATTGCCCTGGCAAATAAAGAAACATTAGTTACAGCAGGACATATTATTATGCCTCTGGTGGAAGAATATAACGTTAAACTTTTGCCGGTAGACAGCGAACATTCCGCAGTTTTTCAGTGCTTGCAAGGGGCGGGCTGTCAGACGGTGGAGAAGCTTTTATTGACTGCTTCCGGTGGACCGTTCCGTGGAAAAAAGCGTGATGAGCTTGGTTCTATTACTGTAGAACAGGCATTAAAGCATCCGAACTGGGCCATGGGACGGAAGATTACCATCGATTCTTCCACGTTAGTAAACAAAGGTCTTGAGGTAATGGAGGCCGGCTGGCTCTTTTCCTTATCTCCGGAGCAGATTGAAGTGGTGGTACAGCCGAAAAGCATTATTCATTCCATGATTCAGTTTACCGACGGTGCGGTGCTGGCACAGCTCGGTACTCCGGATATGAAACTGCCGATTCAGTATGCCATGACCTATCCGGACCGAGTATCTTTAGGCGGAAAACGTTTGGATTTTTTTGAATTGCAGAAGATAGAGTTTTATAAGCCGGATACGGATACCTTCTGTGCGCTTTCGTTGGCTTACGATGCGTTCCGTGAGGGTGGAAGCTTGCCGACAGTGTATAATGCGGCCAACGAAATGGCGGTAGCCTTGTTCTTAGACCGTAAAATCGGCTATCTTAAGATTACGGAGCTTATCGAGCAGGCTATGAATGCCCATAAAAAGATTGCGAATCCTACGTTAGATGAGGTTCTTTCCATAGAGAAAGAAACGTATGACTATATAAGGGAGAATGTGCGTTAACAGCGCAAGAAAGAGGAACTATGAAAATTATTATTGCGATTTTAATCTTCGGAATTCTGGTTTTGATTCATGAACTGGGACATTTTATTTTTGCCCGTATCAACGGTATTGAGGTCGTTGATTTTTCTATCGGTATGGGACCGCGTTTGTGCGGCTTTAAGGCCTTCGGAACGCAGTTTTCTATACGCCTTTTACCGATTGGCGGAGCCTGTATGATGTTAGGCGAGGACCAGGACCAAAACATGGAGAATGAGCATTCCTTTTATTCCAAGAATGTATGGCAACGGATTTCCGTGTTATTTGCGGGACCGGGCTTTAACTTTGTGCTTGCTTTTGTTTTCTCGCTGTTTATTATGGGTTCCGTTGGTTTTGATCCGGCTCGTGTAACAGGAATCACCCCGGAGGGACCGGCGGCGGATGCCGGGATGCAGGAAGGCGATATCATTACGAAAATCGATAAGTCCGGCATTTCCCTGGGTAGAGAAGTATACAGCTGGTTTATGTTTCATGAGCTGTCGGATGAGCCGATTAACGTAACGGTAAAGCGAGGCGGTGAGAAGATAAAAATGACGCTTTTGCCGGAGGCTTATGATAAGTATTTATTAGGATTTACCTACAACGGAGATGAGGCATATACTGCGGATATTCAGGAGTTGTCCCCGGGATATCCTATGGCTGAGGCAGGCCTTGCGGTAGGCGATGTGATTACCAAAGTGGGAGATACAGAGGTGGCAAACGGCGGAGAGCTGTATACTTATTTTGAGCAGAATCCGTTGAACGGACAGCCGATTGAAGTGACCTACACCAGAAACGGCGAAACATTTACAACAACAGTAACGCCAAAGTACGCATCTTCCGGTTATTCTCTGGGATTTTCTTATAATTTGGTCAGAGAAGAAACCAATGCCTGGGAGACAATTAAGTATTCCGCAATCGAGGTAAAGTACGTGATTACCGATACGATTCGCGGTCTCGGTAAGCTTTTTACCGGTAAATTAAAATCCAATGAAGTGGGCAGTGTAGTGGCAATTGTTGACCTGGTAGGCGATACCTATGAGGAGACAAAGGATGAGGGAGCAAAGATAACGATTCTTAGTTTGTTGAATATTGCGGTATTCTTAAGTGCAAACCTGGGTGTGATGAACCTGCTTCCGATTCCGGCACTTGACGGCGGTAAGCTGTTGTTCTGCATTATTGAGATTGTCAGAGGCAAGCCTGTGGACCGGGAAAAGGAAGGTATGGTACACTTTATCGGCTTGATTCTCCTGCTGATTTTGATGGTGTTCCTTGTATTTAACGATGTGAAAAATATCTTTTTTGCAAAATAAACGGAGGTGTGGTATGGACAGAACACAGACAAGAAAAATACAAATCGGAAACGTGACAATCGGCGGAGGTGCTCCGATTGCGATTCAGTCCATGACCAATACCAAAACCGAGGATGTGGCGGCTACCGTGGCACAAATTAAAGAGCTTACGGCGGCAGGGTGTGAAATCATTCGTTGTGCCGTGCCGACCATGGAGGCGGCAAAGGCGTTATCCGAGATTAAAAAACAGATTACGATTCCGCTGGTGGCGGATATTCATTTTGATTATCGTCTTGCTATTGCAGCTATGGAAGCCGGTGCGGACAAAATTCGTATCAATCCGGGAAATATCGGTTCTATGGAACGGGTGCGTGAGGTGGCGGAGACCGCAAAAAAGTATCACGTACCGATTCGTGTGGGCGTCAACAGCGGTTCTTTGGAGCGTAACCTGGTGGAAAAGTACGGCGGTGTAACTGCGGAAGGCATTGTGGAAAGTGCCCTTGATAAGGTGGCAATGTTAGAGCAGTTTGATTTTCATGATATTGTGATCAGTATCAAGTCTTCGGACGTATTGATGTGTGTAAAAGCCCATGAGCTTATTGCTACAAAAGCCGATTATCCGCTTCATGTCGGCATTACGGAGGCCGGAACTATCCGTTCCGGAAATATTAAGTCTTCTTTGGGGTTGGGTATGATTTTGTCCCAGGGTATCGGCGACACCATCCGTGTGTCCTTAACGGCGGCACCGGTAGAAGAAATCGTTACGGCGAAGCTTATATTACGTACCCTGGGACTACGTAAAGGCGGCATCGAAGTAGTGTCCTGCCCGACCTGCGGCAGAACAAAGATTGATTTAATCGGTCTGGCGGAGCAGGTGGAAACCATGGTGGCAGGCTATGATTTGCCGATTAAGGTGGCTGTGATGGGCTGTGCGGTAAACGGTCCGGGCGAAGCAAAGGAAGCAGACCTTGGGATTGCGGGAGGCAATGGAGAAGGCCTGGTATTTCGCAAAGGTGAAATTGTCCGCAAGGTGCCGGAGGGAGACCTTCTTTCCGCACTGAGGGAGGAGATAGAGGCGTATGAAGCTGTATGAGGTATTTGATTCGGTGAATCCACCGCAGGAGCTGCGTCGGGCATTTGACGAAGTCGAGGTTTTAAAATTGAGCGCTTCCCGCCATTCGGGGGGAGTGACGGTACATATCGAAAGCCAACGGTTACTGGAGTATCATACGGTGCGGCAGCTGGAAAAGGTGTTAAACGACCAGTTTTTTAAGGGCATGGATAAGCGTGCGACGGTGGCGGAACATTACAAATTGTCCGCGCAATACACGCCGGAATCTATTTGGGACCATTATCAGGAATCCATTCGGGAGGAACTGGGTGCAGACAGTCGTTTAAATGCCAATTATTTAAACTGTGCAGAGGTGTATGTAACGGGAACGGAGCTGCATCTTAAGACGGAGGATACGTTTATAAATCGACATATCGGAGAGGAAGTAAAGAGCTGCATTGAGGAGCTCTTTTTGTCACGCTTTGAAGTACCGCTTCGTGTAGTTAACGAGTTTTATGAGACAGAAAAGCCGGAGGTTGAGAACGGGGATGGTCCGGTACGACCGGCTTATGAGTTTTATACCAAGGACAAGCTTCGCAGTATGGGTGTAATGCCGGCAAAGAATGAGGAGGAGGAATATGCCGGAGAGGGAGAAAATACCGATGCAAACGGTTCCGGACAAGGTGCGAACAGTCAGAACGGTACAGCAGACGCTGCGGCAAAGAGTGCTGATGGTACAATCGGACAAGTGCAAAGTGCAGAAAAAGTTTCCGGACAAACAGCCGGAGCAAACGGACAAGTTACTGCAGGACAGTCGAATGAAAAGGCAGAAAAGGCAGGTGCCGATAAAAAATCCGATGACAAGGGCGGCAAGGCAGATTTTAAGAAGTTTGAACGAAACGGCAATTATACCCCGAAGAAAAAGATTCCGGAAGACCCGGATATTTTCTACGGAAAGCCGTTTGACGGAGAGTTAAGCCCAATTTCCGATGTGGATGACGGTTTCGGCGACTATGTAATTCGCGGTAAGATTATTAAGTTTGAGGAGCGGGAGCTTCGTAACGAAAAGCTGCTGTTTATGTTCCAGATTACGGACTTTACCAATTCTATCGGGGCGAAAATCTTCGTTCGTAAGGAAGAAGCGGATGACCTTCGGGGAAAACTGAAGCCGGGTAAATTCGTGCTGATGAAGGGACAGGTCATGTTTGATACCTATGAAAAGGAAGTGTCCGTGGGTGTCATTTACGGCATGAAAAACATTAAAGACTTCACGAAAAAGCGCATGGATACGGCGGATCGGAAGCGCATCGAGCTTCATGCCCATACGAAGATGAGTGATATGGATGCGGTGGTGGACCCGAAGGTACTGGTAAAGACTGCCTTTGAATGGGGCATGCCGGGTGTTGCCATTACGGACCACGGTGTAGTGCAGGCCTTCCCGGAAGCAAACCACGCCATTAATCCGAAGGATTATAAGGACGACGAAGAAAAAATGCAACGCGCCAAGGATTTCAAAATTATTTACGGCGTGGAGGCATATCTGGTAGATGATATATTAGAGCCGGTGCGGGACAGTAAAGGGCAGTTTCTTGACAGCGGTTTTGTGGTATTTGATATCGAGACTACGGGATTCGGTGCGGAGCGTGACCGGATTATCGAAATCGGCGCGGTGAAGGTAGAAAACGGAAAGATTACGGATAAGTATTCCACTTTTGTGAATCCGAAGGTACCGATTCCTCCGCGTATCGAAGAACTGACCGGTATCAAGGATTCCATGGTTATGGATTCCCCGGAAATCGAAGTGATTTTACCGGAGTTTATGGAGTTTTGCTCCGGCTGTACATTAGTTGCTCACAATGCTTCCTTTGATACGGGCTTTATTCGTACCAATGCGGAGCGCTTGGGACTGACCTATGATTTTACGGTTGTTGATACAGTTGGTCTTGCCAGAGCGCTGCTTCCGGGACTTAGCCGGTTTAAGCTGGATGTGGTGGCCAGAGAACTGGGTGTATCGTTGGAAAATCATCACCGTGCGGTGGACGATGCCAAGGCAACGGCAGATATATTCGTAAAGTTTCTGGAACGTTTGAAGGAGCGCAATGTTGTGACATTGGACGAGGTCAACGAGGTATGTAAGCCGACGCCGGAAATGATTAAGAAAATGCCGACCTACCATGCCATTATTTTGTGTCAGAACGAGACGGGACGAATTAATTTATATCGTCTGGTTTCTCTTTCCCATATCGAATATTATGCGAGGCGGCCGCGTATTCCGAAGAGTTTGTTCCTTGAGAACAGGGAAGGCCTCATTATCGGCTCCGCCTGTGAAGCGGGAGAGCTGTACCAGGCGATTTTACGAGAGTCTCCGCAGAATGAAATCGAGCGTTTGTGCGAGTTCTATGATTATTATGAGATTCAGCCTCTCGGCAACAATCAGTTTATGATTGCGGATGAGAAGCATGAAAACATCAAGTCCGAAGAGGATTTGATTGCCATTAATAAAAAGATTATTGCCCTAGGTGAGCAGTACAACAAACCGGTGGCGGCTACCTGTGACGTGCATTTCTTAAATCCGGAGGATGAGGTATACCGTCGTATTATCATGTCCTGTAAGGGCTTTGCGGACGCGGATAATCAGGCACCTCTGTACTTCCGTACCACGGAAGAGATGCTTGCGGAGTTTTCCTATCTGGGACAGGAAAAAGCGGAAGAGGTAGTTCTGGATAATCCGCAGAAGATTGCGGATATGATTGAATATGTGTCCCCTATTCACCCGGATAAATGTCCGCCGGTCATTGAGGATTCCGATAAGACCCTGCGTAAGATTTGTTATGATAAGGCCCATTCCATGTACGGGGAAACTCTGCCGGGCATTGTAGAAGAGCGTCTGGAGCATGAGTTAAATTCCATTATTAAGAACGGTTTCGCCGTGATGTATATTATTGCCCAGAAGCTGGTGTGGAAGTCCAATGAGGACGGATATCTGGTAGGCTCCCGAGGGTCCGTAGGTTCCTCCTTTGTGGCCACTATGTCCGGTATTACGGAGGTAAATCCGCTGCCGGCTCACTATTATTGTACCGAATGCTTCTTCTCGGATTTTGATTCCGAGGAGGTAAAGGACTGCCAGAAGCGTGGTTTGTCGGGCTGTGATATGCCGGACAGAATCTGTCCGAATTGCGGAAAACCGCTGACAAAGGACGGTCACGATATTCCGTTTGAAACTTTCCTTGGATTCTACGGCGATAAGGAGCCGGATATCGACCTTAATTTCTCCGGTGAATATCAGGCGAAGGCTCATGACTATACGGAGGTTATCTTCGGTAAGGGACAAACCTTCCGTGCTGGAACGATAGCTACCCTGGCGGAAAAGACGGCCTACGGTTATGTGTTAAAGTATAACGAAGAACACGGTATTACCATGCGTAAGGCGGAGATAGAACGTATTTCCACCGGATGTGTCGGGGTACGTCGTTCCACCGGTCAGCATCCGGGCGGTATTATCGTACTTCCGATCGGGCATGAAATATATAAATTTACACCGGTCCAGCGTCCGGCAAACGATATGACCACGAAAACGGTTACTACCCACTTTGATTACCATTCCATCGACCACAACCTGCTGAAGCTTGATATTCTGGGACACGATGATCCGACCATGATTCGTCGATTGGAGGATTTGACGGGCGTGGATGCAAAGCAGATTCCGTTAGACGATCCGAAGGTAATCTCTTTGTTCTCCTCTACGGAAGCACTGGGCATTACACCGGACGACATCGGAGGGTGTGACCTGGGTAGTCTCGGGCTTCCGGAGCTGGGTACACCGTTCGTTATGCAGATGTTACGTGATACAAAGCCGAAAAGCTTTTCGGACATGATACGTATTTCCGGACTGTCTCATGGTACGGACGTGTGGTTAAATAATACACAGCTGCTGATTCAGGAGGGAAAGTGTACCCTGTCCAATGCTATCTGTACCCGAGACGATATTATGGTATTCCTTATTTATCAGGGCGTGGAAAACGGTTTGGCCTTCAAAATTATGGAGAGTGTACGAAAGGGTAAGGGCCTGACGCCGGAAATGGAAGAGGCTATGATTGCTCAGGGTATTCCGGACTGGTATATTTGGTCCTGTAAGCAGATTAAGTACATGTTCCCGAAGGCTCATGCCTGTGCGTACGTAATGATGGCCTTCCGCGTGGCCCACTTTAAGATTTATTATCCGTTGGCGTATTATGCTGCATTCTTCGGCATCCGTGCGAAAGCCTTCAGCTACGAAACCATGTGTCTCGGTAAAGAGGTACTGGAGCGGAATATGAAGGAAATTAAGAAAAAAATGGATACAAAGACCGCCTCTCCGAAGGACGAAGACTCCTACAATGATATGAAGATTGTACAGGAGATGTACGCAAGAGGCTATGACTTTATGCCGATTGATTTGTTTCGGGCAAAAGCCCACGCTTTCCAGATTATCGACGGAAAGCTGATGCCGTCCTTTGACAGTATCGACGGTGTCGGTGAGACAGCGGCGGAGCAGATTGAGGAAGCGGCAAAGGACGGTCCTTTCCTGTCCCAGGACGACTTCCGTACCCGTTGTAAAATCAGCCAGACCATTGCGGACCAGATGGGAGATTTGGGGCTTTTAGGCGATATCCCGAAGTCCAATCAGATGTCGCTGATGGATTTGTTTTCGATGTAAGCGTAGTTTGTATGGTGCATTCGAAAATGAGGTTGAAATCAGGAAAACAGCGTTTGTGAAAAACGATAGGAGGGAGACTATGAGAAAGAAAATGAAAGGCTACAAAAGTATAGCACTGATGCTTAGTTGTGTTCTGTGCCTGGCGCTGTCCGGTTGTTCCGGAAAAGAAAAGGACAAGATGCAGGACACGGAGACCAGGCTTACCGAGGCAGCCCCGGAAGTCACGGGAGCTGTTGAGAATGCCGGAAATGCAGAGGATGCCGGAAATGCAGGCACTGTCGGGAACGGTGAAGCTGACGGTTCCGGCATCAACACGAATGTGACCGGTTCCGAACTGCAGGAAATGACCATACTTGCAAAAGCGGATTTTAACGGAGATGGGGTTGACGACTATATATGTGCAAAGGAAGTAGACAAATCCGGGTTGATGCAGGATATGCGCATGGTGATAAAAGATGACTCGGAAGACATTTCTTTGCAGGTTCCGCAAACGGTTACCATTACCTGCTATCAGGAGAGCGGCACAGAGTTTACCGTTTCCTGTAACGGCTTAGATCTCGGAACCACAACTCTGGATGAAAAACCGGCCTACGGTACTTTAGGACACTATTTGGAAACGACCATGGGGATGGAGAAAGAAGGGAATGCTTATCGCTATACCATAAGCGGAAGTGAGTTTTCTTTGCTGGATGCGGAATGTCACGGCGGGTATGCCATCTGGTGCAGGGGAAAATTCTATGTGGAAGGAAAGGAGTACGCAGCATCCTGGACGCAGGAATACAGTCTGGGGAAATGGGTGCTTACTTCTATGGAGCTTCCGATGTGGAATGTAAACGGACCGAACACCGGGTGGGGCTTGGGCAAGGGAGAAATGACGGAGACAGAGAAGGAAAGATGTTATGTCGGGTATCTGGATGAGGCGTTCTGTTATCGGGACAAGGATATACTGGAGGATTTTGACGGAGACGGAACACTTGACCGTATTTTTCGAGATCGTTCGGACAACGTAAGCTACACCATTCATTTCGGGAACGGGAAAGAATTATTAATTACAGACGATGCAATCGGGGACTGGATTAACTGGTATGTTTGGCAGGCAAACGAAGAGACGACAATGTTTTTGTTTCAGGAATCCGGTTCGGGTACCGGCGGAGGCTGGACGATACTGCATCTTTATATGCAGACGGAGGACGGGCTGGTACCGATGGAATTACCGGAGGGACCGACGCTTATAGCGGAGGTTGTGTCGGAGCGACAGATTGCTCTATACCGGAACGAAGAGAAGGTTGCTACGTTTCATCTGGATGAAGGCTACACCTTTCGTGATTTGTCCGTGGAGGAATGGCTGGAATGGTATACGACGGAAGAGAGCGGAGCGCATGTTTTACAGATATCTTCGTATGATGAATTTCATATTATGGACGACAGGATTCAATGGCGTACCCACATGGGAGACAGATGGGGCGCGTTTTGTTTGGCCTGGGACACAAAGTATGTGGACGGAGCCTGGGAAATCATCGATGTTATGCAGAGGTAGTAACAGGCGGTGCGTTTACGGAATCGACATAGGTGGCAGTTGAATATATGCTGTAATTAACAGATAATTCGAAAAATAGTTAAACTTTAAGAAAAAGTAAAAAATGGCTTGCAATTTGTGATTACCTGTTGTATAATCTGTTTTGCAAGTTATGGCTCGTTGGTCAAGCGGTCAAGACGTCGCCCTCTCACGGCGAAAACAGCGGTTCGATTCCGCTACGAGCTGCTCATCCTTAGGATGATAAATTGAATAGGTTATGGCTCGTTGGTCAAGCGGTCAAGACGTCGCCCTCTCACGGCGAAAACAGCGGTTCGATTCCGCTACGAGCTGCTCTGTATTTTTGATACAGCCCAACCCCGAAGAAGCACTTATGAAAATAAGTGTTTTTTTGTTTTTACAGAATCAAAATTCTTAAAATGCAAAGGAGAAAATGCTTATGAAGAAATGGTACGATGAAGAATATGAATGGGAAATTGAAGTTATCGGCTTTAATAAAGACAATGACGAAACAGAGCGTTTTTGCCGAAACGGCGAACAAATTGGAGATAAGTATACTTGTACCTACGGGTGTCCGGTGAATGCGCAGGGCTATGGTATTTGTTCAAAAACAATGACACTCTTGTTTCCGATTATGGAGGCAGTCAGAAGCGGAGGAAGTCTTGTTAATATCGGCGGAGACAGCGAATACAGTAAAGTTGTCATGTGTCCGGACGGGTGTGTATTGTTTCGGATTACAGCGAAGAAGTTGGAGAATGAGAACTTTTATCAGGGGAAGTTTTTTGAGTAAAGAGTAAGAGTGTTATGTTAAAGAGTATGAAACTATATGGAGGCAGTATATGGCAAAAAAAATCAGGAAAATAGCATTATACATATTATTTGTACTAGTTTCTTTATTGGTTCTTTTTGTTCTCGGAACCTTTATTTTTCATAAAATCAAGTCAAAACAAGAGCTTGAGTTATTAAAAGAGCACGGCTACTATAATCCGGTCTTTATAGGAGAGTATTCCTTAAATGTGGCGGTATTCGGTAAGGAAGACGGGGCACATACCATTGTGGGACTTGCCGGGCTTGGAATGGGTGAATTTTCGGTTGCGGAAAGGCAGATGACAGCGTGCCTTGAGGAGGAGAACCTGGTGGTGTTTGTGGACCGGGCGGGGTATGGTTTCAGTGACGACACGAATCACGCCATGACGCTTTCCTATATTGTGGAGGATTATCGGAAGGCCTTACAGAATGCAGGGATTGACGGTCCGTACATTCTTATGCCGCATTCCATCGGAGGAGCTTACGCCAATTATTGGGTCAGCCATTATCCGGAGGAAATTGAGGCAATTGTCTTTGTGGATGGATCGCAGCTTTCTGCGAATGCGTTTGAGGAAGAGGAAGTAAGAGAGAAGGTGAGCTTTGGCGACCGGATGCTGGCTGTTCTTGCAAAGCTGGGACTGAGCCGATATGTGTTACACGAGTATTTGTACCGGTATCCGGATAATTATTCCGAAGAAGAGCAGTACCTTGGTGATGCGTTGTACCTCTTGACGATGGATTCGGTTGCACCGATTTCCGAAGCAAATTTATTGGCAAGGAATGCGCAGGAGGCTTTTAGCGGAATTGTGACAAACGAGGTTCCGAAACTCTATATTTGTGCCAGTTGGGGATTTTCAAGTAAGGAAGATTTGGAAGAATATCAGAAATGGATTAACCGTCAGATTGAAATAAACGATTTGGATTTGCCGTTACGTCAAACGGAGTTTGAGGACGAGGAACAATTGCAAGAGATTCTCGATAATTTTGAAAATAGCAGAAAGGAAACGATATATCCTTATGCGGAGAAGATGGGAAACTGTCAGGTGATTTGTCTGGCCGGAGACCATATGATTTACGAACAGAAGCCGGTAGAATGCGGTCAACTGATAAAAGAGTTTATTGATACGTTAAAATGAAAAGAGTAGGAATAGGAGGAACAGTGAATGAGTAAGGTAAATATTTTACATTTAATCGAAGGAGCTAAGGAAGCAGAAGGCTTGACGGTCATTATTGACGTGTTCCGGGCCTTTTCGTTGGAGTGTTATTTATATGACATGGGTGTGAAAGAAATCCGTCCCATCGGATCCGTAGAGGATGCGTTTGTGTTAAACAAAGAACTGCCAGGCAGCGTATTAATCGGAGAACGTCACGGGAAAAAGTGCGAGGGCTTTGACTTCGGAAATTCGCCGTCTACAGTGCGTCCTGAGGAGGTAAAGGGAAAGACTATACTTCATACCACCAGCGCCGGAACACAAGGAATTGTAAATGCGACAGGAGCTTCGGAGATTATTACCGGAAGTCTTGTGAATGCTAAGGCAGTAGCCGAATACATAAAGAAAAGTCAGCCGGATACGGTTTCTTTGGTTTGTATGGGGTACGCCGGTGTGCGCCCCGCGGCAGAGGATGAGCTTTGCGCGGAATATATCAAAAGTTTGGTGGAAGGCGTAGAATTGCCTGATTATGAGCAACGTATAGCTGATTTACAAAAACACGGCGGAGAGCATTTCTTTGACGAAGAGCAACAGGAAGTTTACCCGAAAGAGGATTTCTTTATGTGTGTGAAGTACGATAAGTTTCCGTTTGTAATTCATGTTGAAAAGGACGAAATGGGATTTATTACAAGGCGGGAGTTTGTATTATAGGAGAACAACATGGCGTACGATTGTGGATTTGAAAAAGAGAACAATTGGTTCCGGTATCGGGCGGCAGCAATTATTGTGGAAGACGGCTGCGTCTTGTTTGCCGGGAATGAAAGAGAAAATTACTATTATTCCATCGGTGGCGGAGTTCATATGAATGAGACGGCGGAAGATGCTGTGATACGAGAAGTGTTCGAAGAAACGGGCGTTCACTATGAAGTGGACCGATTGGCAGTGATTCACGAGAATTTCTTTGACGGGGACGGATCTTTAGATGGTCGTTCCTGTCATGAGGTGGCGTTCTATTTTCTCATGAAGCCGCGAGGGACGAAGGAGTTAAACAGTAACAGTTATACCGGCGGATTTAAGGAAAATATGTATTGGATTCCGGTTGATGAGTTGGATCAACATGTGGCGTATCCGACCTTTATGAAGGAATATCTGGCGAAGATGCCGAAGGAGGTTGTGCATATTGTGACCAATGAGAGGGAGGATGTTTGATCCATTATAATTTTTAGACTTGACCTTACCCCTGGGGCAAGGTGTATGCTGTATAAAAAGATTACTCATACAGGGGGAGAAATGATGTGTGATACAGAAAATACATGGGGCCGGCAGGTCATTGAAATTGCCCTACAATACGCCAATCACCAATGGATTGCTATAGAACGGAATGTACTTCACGGGTTTGATCCGGACGGAGTGCCGGTGGATACGCCGGATGTGACATGGACGGGGGAAGTACTTGATTGCGGTTGGTGGAAAGTTGGAGAGGTAAATAAAGGAGTTGCCTACGGATGGGGGAATGCGTCTACCATAGAAGAGTTTGACGCCGGAATTGCGGATGGGAAGCAGGCTGGAAATGTTCCGGAGGACAAGTCCCGTATGGGGAGTAAATACAGTGTAGGTGTAGATTGTTCAGGACTTTTGACCAGATGCTGGAATCTGCCGAAAAAGATTGCCACCAGAGATATTCCGAAGGTTGCAGATAAGATTTCTTTGGAAGAAATCAGACAAGGGGACGTATTTGCAAAGGTGGGCAGTCATGTGATGTTTTTTATTGAGTTTTTGGATGTGGAAAAGAAGCTCGTGAAAATCATAGATTCTACCAGAAGTACCGGCAAGGTGTCGATACGGGAAATGGTGGTGGAAGAATTGTTCGCGAATGGGTATGAGGTTTATCGAAAAAGGGGGTCAACCTATGATTTTACCTGATTATCATATACATACTTCATACTCTCCGGATTCAACAATGGACCCGGAGGAGGCTGTCCGTGCCGCAATTGCATCGGGAGTTACGGACCTTTGCTTTACGGAGCATATGGATTTGGGACATCATATGGAAATGTATGACCAAGCTCCTGATTTTGTCGGGATGGAGGAAACGATTTCCCGGCTAAGAGAAAAGTATCCGGAAATCAACATAGGAAAAGGAATCGAAGTAGGCTACATTTCGGAGACTGCGGAGCAAACGGCTGAAGTTTTATCAGGACAGAATTTTGACTATGTTTTATTGAGTACCCATTGTGTTGCCGGCCTGGATTGCGGATTACCGGAATCCAAGAGAGGCCAAGATAAGTTTACGGCATATCAAAGATATCTTGAAACGGTGTATGCTTCCGTTACGGATGACAGACTTACAGAGTACTATGATTGTGTTAGTCATATCGGATATATTGCCAAAGGCCTTCATTATGAGGATAATACTTTCCCATATGAGATATTTCCGAAATTGTTTGATAAGATATTGCGTGAGATTATCAAAAAAGGAAAGGGAATTGAAGTAAATACTTCCGGAATCGACAGAGGCGGCCATGTATTACCGCATCCGAGTATTATTCGACGTTATAGAGAATTGGGAGGGCGGATTATTACCATTGGTTCGGATGCACATAGGTCAGAGCATGTGGGGGCGTATATTAAAGAGGCTGTTAACATCATTGTAGAAGCAGGATTTGAGGAGATTACAGTTTTTCATGACCGAGAACCGAGATTTGTTAAGATAAAAAGATACGATTAACAGAAAGAACCCGTCTACGGTGTGATACCAAGACGGGTTCTCATTTTAATTGCACAACTAATTCAACTTCTCATCATAGTGAGCTCTGCATCCGCCGATGTACTTCGGACGGGTACGGGCTGCCAGAAGATTTGCTTCGCCGATTTGCTTTATACCGAGGCGGAGCGGAACCGCCACTTTCTTTAAATGCATACCGATTAAGGTGCCGCCGATGTCAAGGCCGGCGTCGGCTTTGATTTCTTCCAAAGCGACCGGATCGGACAATCTTGCATAAAGAGCGGTAGCAAAGGAACCGCCTGCTTTCGGCTGAGGAACTACATTGACCGGTTCGGCGAACGGCACAGCGGCACGTTCTACAATAATCGCACGGTTTAGATGCTCACAGCATTGGGCGGCTAAGTAGATGCCTTTTTCAGTACATACGGACAGGATACCTTCCACCATATCCACAGCAACTTCCGGGCGGGAATCGGTACCGATTTTGGAACCGCATACTTCACTTGTAGAACAGCCTACAACAAGGATTTGACCTTTCTTTAATCCGGCTGCTTCGATTAATTCGCGAGCGGCAGCCATACATTGTTCTTTTATTTCAG
>SVEN01000012.1 GCA_015057365.1 Lachnospiraceae bacterium
ATAAGGGAATCCGTCATGCGTTGACCTTAGAGCAACAGAAAGCTTTTATTGATGCGATTCGCTACACACCGGAGTATGTTCACTGGTATCCGCTGTTTGTGACAATGTTAGGAACCGGGGGACGTGTCGGTGAGATTGTAGGTCTGAGATGGAAGGATGTAGATTTCAAGAACAGATGCATTAGTATCAATCATTCCGTTTCATATTATACTCGTGGAGATAAGTGTTGCTTTGGAGTTTCGTTGCCAAAGACAAATGCCGGAATTAGAAGCATTCCAATGATGGACACGGTGTATGATACACTTAAGAGCGAGTATGAGAGACAGAAGAGAGATGGCTTTTGTGTTTATGAGCTTGAAGGAATGACTGGATTTATTTTCAGTAACAAGCTTGGTTCTCTGCATAATCCACATTGTCTCAATTTAGCAATTAAGAGAATTTCGGAAGCACATAATGCAAGAGAGATTATTGCTGCTAAGAGAGAATGTCGTGAGCCTGTAATTATTCCTCATTTCTCATGCCATCAGTTACGACATACATTTTGTTCGAGACTGTGTGAGAATGAAACGAATATAAAGGTAATTCAAGAGATTATGGGTCATGCTAATGTAGAGACAACTTTGGATATCTACACCGAAATCAATTACTCCAAGAAGCAGGAGTCGCTGGAAGAGTTATCGAAAAAGATTGACTTTTTCTAGTGTGTAACATAATAATTATATGGGAAGGAAAGTTCTTGCCTTATTAGATGAAACAGGTGCACCAAAAATGTAAAAGTACACCGTTATCTACACCATTTTGGTAAAGAAATATGGGGTAGAATAAGTCAATGTAAAGAGTGAGAAAAGCCTTGAAATCCCTGAAATAAAGCATTCTAAGGAGTTATAAAGATGTTTGTATTGTTATTCCCGACCATGCGCCAACAGTAGTAAACCCAGTAAAATCAATGGTTCGCGGGTTGCATAAGAAGTGATTTTGGGTAGTTTAGAGAATGTGTAAAAAAGAGAAGTAGCCAAGCGAGAGTGTTGGCTACTTCTTTTGTCTGTTTGGCAGAGTTATCATGAAAAATAGTGTAAAAATAGTGAAATTATAATGGAATCTTCGTTTATTATAGTGTATACTATGATTAAGGAAATCCTTAATGAAAGCGGGTGAAGCAGTTGATAAAGGTTACCTTGTCCAATGAAATATTGAAAAAAATTTCCGCTATTGACGAGAATCGTTTTTCACTTAGTACCATTGAGCTACCGCCGATGACGAAGAATCGATTGCGGAAAAATTCCAAGAAGAAAAGTTCTTACGCATCGAACAAAATCGAGGGAAATCCGCTGACGGAGCAGCAGGCAGATGAGGCGATAGAGAGGGATGAACATAAGCATTTTCTGAAGCCGGAGCAGGAGATTAGGAACTATTTCTTGGCACTGAATATGCTGGAAGAAAAGCTAAAAAGAAAAGAAGCTTTTTCAAAAGAAATGATTTTGGAAGTACAGGCTATGGTGGAGAAGGGCGCATCCAAGGAAAAAATCGGTCTCAGAGGTCCGATGCCGCCGGGAATACTGTTTGCGGTCTATGATTCGGCGACGGGAGTGCCGGAGTATATTCCGCCGGAGTATTGTGATATTCCGGGGCTGTTGGATGAACTGGTGGACTATGTAAATACCACGGACGACCATCCGCTAATTATTGCAGCAGTGGTGCATTATCAATTGGTGACGATTCACCCATTTGAAGACGGAAACGGAAGAACCGCGCGGCTTATGTCCGGATATATCCTGGACTTTTACGGCTATGGATTTAACGGAATCGGCTCCTTGGAGGAGTATTTTGCCTATGACCCTGACGAGTACTATGAGTCACTTCAGATGGGGTTGCCGGCTTTGTATTATTCGGGAAGAGAAAATCCGCCGCACCCGGAAATCTGGGTGAATTACTTTTTACGTATGGTGGAGTTATATTCCAAGAAGGTGTTTGAAGTGTCTAAAGGAGCGCAGGAGGATGATTTGGATGGCAGTTTGTCCTATCTGAATACAAAGGAAAAGGAGACTCTGCGTTTCCTTTTGGAAAAGAGGCTGTTGGAGTTTACGCCGATTGATGTGAGCAAGATGCTCGGAGTAACGAATAAGACGGTCATTAACCGATGTGCAAGGCTTTCAAACCACGGTTTTTTAGTTCCGAATATTGTGAGCCAGCGAATTCGCTCGTATTCCCTCAGTGAGTTTGCAAAGCAGAACCAAAAGAGGATTCTTTCAAAGCTTTCTGTATAAGCAGAGTGAAAATAGTGTAAAAATAGTGAAATCTTAGTGGAGAAAAACAATCATGAACATTCAAGTTTTCGGCACAAAAAAGTGCAATGATACAAAGAAAGCCCAGCGTTATTTCAAGGAGAGGGGCATCAAATTCCAGTTTGTTGACATGAGCGAAAAGGAATTGAGTAAAGGGGAATTCCGCAGTGTGTGTCAGGCAGTGGGCGGTATCAAGGCTGTAATTAATGAGGATAGTAAGGACAAAGACACACTGGCGCTGTTAAAGTACATTGCAGAGAGCGAACTGGAGGAGAAGCTGCTTTCCAATCAGCAGGTAATGAAGACGCCGATTGTGCGAAACGGTAAGCAGGCAACGGTAGGCTATCGGCCGGAAGTATGGAAGGGCTGGAACTAAAGGAGGAAGAGAAAATGATACAATTTGAAGTCGGTAAGATGTATGATTGCGGCAGTTATAACGGAAATGACAACCTTTTCCGGATTGCGAGCCGGACGGATACTACAGTGGATTTAATCGCAATCTACGAAATGGAAGGCGAGGAATTGGAAAGCAGCGTCGGAACTTGGAACATTGAAGTGATTGACGATGTGGAATGTGTTCTGATTGAGCAGGGATATTTCGATGACGATGATAAAGAGTATATCATGGCAGATTGTCCGTATTAATGTTAGGTTCATGCAATAAAAAAGACAAATAATGCAATACGATTGATTTGAAACCATGTTATTATCAAAGAAGAAATAGAAAAATCGGCTAGAGACACCTATAGATAAAAAGAAAGAGAGGGCTTTTATGGGACATCGAAGTAAGAGATCGATATTTGTGCTTTGTTTGGCGGTTATGTGTACATTCGCGGCATGCTCGGAAGAGGTGCAAACCGATACGGAGGCCACGCCGACAACTGCGATAACCGCTACGGTTGCACCGGTTGAAGAGGAAGGGGAGAAGACTCCGGTTACGGAAATACCGGTCCCGACGCCGACATTGGAGCCGACGAAAGCTCCGGCCTTGACGGAAACTCCGGAAGCAACCACAACCCCGGAGGCTACAGTAACCCCGGCCCCGACGGAAGCCCCGGAAGCAACAGGGACGCCTGACCTGACAGCAACCCCGGTTCCGACGGAAGTCCCGGAAGCAACGGTAACTCCGGAAGCAACGTTGACACCGGAACAGACCGCAACCCCTGTCCCAACGGATACGCCTGTTCCGACAGCAGTTCCGGAGGTGTCCGGACCGACCGATCTGGTCTACGATTTCAATGATCTTTTCTATAAGACCTCATACGGTACAGAGTATACCGTAGAGGATGACGGTTCCATTTCTCTTAAGTACGAAGGGTTGTATCAGGAGATTAAGCTGGGAATTCCGGAGCCGATTGATATGACGCATTGTCTCGACGTCACCGTGAAGATGAAGAGCGAAGCGGGTAATTTGGCCGTGAAGCTTTATGACAAAGATTTTAATGAAGTGTTTGTCCGTTACGACGGCCAGACCTCCGGTGTAGAAAATCATTTGCTGACACCGGCGTTGACGACGGAGGTTGCGGGAATCGGTTTGATGGCATGTACGGAGATGGAGGATTATTCCGAGTTTGTGGCTACGGTGTATTCCGTTACCTTCCATATGGATGACGGCTTCGGCGGTGTGTCCGAACAGGCTCCGATACAGGTAAACAAAGAAGGAGAATTGATAAACGAAGCAAAGAAGCATAATTTTAGCTTCGGCATCGTAATGAACAGCGATAATTTGTATGATGATGCGTATAAAGCGCTGCTTGGGACGGAGTGTACCAGTGTAAGCTTCGGTAACGAAATGAAGGCGTATTCGCTTTTGAACAAGAGCGCTTCTCAAAGAAGCAAAGACGGTATGCCGGTGATGAATTACGGTACGGCTGACCGTATGGTGGAGCTTGCGATACAGCAGGGCGTGAAAATCCGCGGTCATGTACTGGTGTGGGATGCGCATATGAGTGACTGGTTCTTCCGGGAAGGCTATCAAAGCGACGGTGCATATGTAGATCGGGAAACAATGCTAAAACGTCTGGAATATTATATCGAAAACGTTATGACTCATTTTGAAGAAAAGTACCCGGGCACCGTATATTGCTGGGATGTGGTAAACGAAGCGGTAGGTGACGGAACAGGCGAGTATGTTTATTCCGACCCGCGGCATGTGCGCACGAAGCGCAGCGGCGGAGACAATCCGTTTTATACGATTATCGGAGATGATTATGTAGAGCTTTCGTTCCTGTATGCAAAGAATACGGTAGAAAAGCTACAGGCGAAGAATCCGGAGGTGGAGATTGCGTTGTTTTACAACGATTACAGCACCTTCTATGATACAAAGAGGGATGCGATTTGTGAGCTGGTAAAGAGCATCAATTCCTATGCAAAGGATGAAAACGGAAATTACCGCAAGCTGTGTGAAGGTGTCGGTATGCAAAGCTACATCGGCGGTTACGGACAGCAGGGCGGTTGTATGAACAACTCCGATATTACGAGAATTAAGAATGCGATTATGAAGTTTCATAATCTGGGGGTTGATGTTCATGTAACCGAGATGGCGGTTCGGAATTACGACTTGGCTCAGGCGGACCGGCATGCACAGTTTTGCGGAGAGTTGTTTAAGATGTATGCGGAGTTGAATACGGAGGAGACCGTGGTGTCCAATATTACGGTTTGGGGTTACTGTGACAGACCGTCTCTGAAGACCACGGATTATGCTTACAAGCAGAACGGTCCGTATTGCGGCTTGTTTGACGAGAATTATGAGAAAAAGGATTCCTATTATGCGGTGGTAGAAGCGCTGAAATAGGAATAGTGAGATTTAAGAGAAGGGGCCGGAGGGCCTCTTTTCTGATGCTTTACTATATTGTCCAACCTACGGTTGGATGACCGGAAAAATATTCAAACCAACGCGTTATTGTTTTTGCGGATATCAGCCTGTAAACTATAGGTGTAGCTACAAAACAAAATCAAAGGGAGGTTTCCGATGAATACAATAAAAATACACGAGCAAATTGCTTTTTTAAGAAAACAAAAGGGGCTGACGCAGGAAGAACTGGCAAAGGCTCTGGGGGTTACCAATCAGGCGGTTTCAAAGTGGGAATCCGGGCAGTGTTGCCCGGACATCCAGCTGCTTCCGGATATCGCAACGCTTTTCGAGGTTTCCGTGGATGAGCTTCTCGGTTGTAATTCGGCGAAGGGTTTGGGCGATATCTGTTTGAATCTGAAGGACTATTTTACGGCTCTTCCGGAGAAAGAATCCTT
Source organism: Lachnospiraceae bacterium (assembly GCA_015057365.1). Lineage (GTDB taxonomy): Bacteria > Bacillota > Clostridia > Lachnospirales > Lachnospiraceae > SIG307. The sequence goes on from SVEN01000012.1 coordinate 5,532, forward strand.
TGAAAAGTGTTATCGTATTGCGGCGCTGCTACATGAAATTGCAGTGACCGACGGATGCAAAAACTTTGTTCCTTGGGATGAAAGAGACTATGCCGGAGGGAATATTTCTGATTGGGGGCTTTCCGTTTGTTCCGAGCCGGAGGGGAGTACGGGACGAATGGCCGACAGTGTCTTTTTCTCCCTTGGTAAGACCTTTCAAGCACCGAATATTTCCCAATTGTATGAACTGTCTGTTGCGATGGAGCGTTTCTCGGACCTGCGCGTGCTGAAAACCATGTACGCGCTCTATGAATTGACCATAAAGGATTTTGACCTTTTTGTATCTTTGGAGGATATCGCTGCCGGGACGCAGTTGCCGCAGGAAGAAACGAAGCAAGCTTTGGAGAAACTGCCACTGACAGTAAAGGAGGAAAAGGGCGAACTGCGATACCGCTTGGAGGGCTCCTTCTGTCACATGCCGGCGTTGTTGACGTTTCTGTTTAAGTTCCGGTAAAATCGGATGCATACATGTATTGACTGAATCCGGATGTATCATAATAGAGAAAAAGAAGGTGCAAGAATGACATGCCGGATTTGTTGGAAGTGTTGGAAGACGAGCAGATGGATATGTAAACAAGACTTTGCAAAAACTGCATGCTTCATTATGGAATCATTCTAAAATTCTTAGAAAATCATCTAAATAGCCCCAAAACGCAACCGTAAGTTGCAAAAATAATATCCCCAAGTTGCTTGCAACCCCTATGGTCTTCTGCTATAATAAAGCGCGTAGAATAGTAGTATGTGAAAAAAGGAGAACGCGTATGACCATCGGACAGAAACTCATTCATTTACGAAACGTGGCAAATATGTCCCAGGAGCAGTTGTCGGAGACTCTCGGGGTGTCCCGTCAGTCTATCTCCAAGTGGGAAATGGACCAGGCACTTCCGCAGATTGAAAAGGTGATTCAGCTTGCGGAGATTTTCGGAGTAACTACGGATGAATTATTATTGGATAGAATAGAGATTGATCGGAGCCCGAAAAAGGGGCCGAGAAAGTTAAAGTATTTCGGTACCGACGGATTCCGCGGTGAGGCAAATGTGAATTTGACCTCCATGCAGGCCTACAAGGTGGGCCGGTTCCTCGGCTGGTATTATTCCTCTAAGCTTTCCGGCTGTACGAAGCCGGGCTACCGTCCGCGGATTGTTATCGGTAAGGATACCCGCCGTTCCAGTTATATGTTAGAGTATTCTATCGTAGCAGGTATGGCTGCCAGTGGGGCGGATGTGTATATGTTGCACGTAATCACCACACCGGGTGTATCCTATGTAACCCGAAAGGATGAGTTTGACTGCGGTATTATGATTACGGCGTCCCACAATCCGTTTTGCGACAACGGCATCAAGGTGTTGAACCGCTACGGTGAGAAGCTGGACGATGAGACTACTGCGCTTATTGAGGCTTATATCGACGGAGATTTACATGAACTGGGTGTCACCGGTGAGGATTTACCGTTAGCCCAGGGAGCGAAGCTCGGATGTATACACGAGTATTCCGCCGGAAGAAACCGTTATACCGGGTATCTCATTTCCCTGGCGTCCAATTCTTACAAGAGACTGAAAATCGGTTTGGATTGCGCAAACGGTGCTTCCTGGAGCATTGCGGGAGCGGTGTTCTCCGCGCTGGGGGCCCAGACGTATGTCATCGGGGATGAGCCGGACGGTGTCAATATCAATGAAGGCTGCGGTTCCACCCATATCGAGAAGCTTAAGAAGTTGGTCAAGGAAAAGCACCTGGATGTAGGTTTTGCCTTTGACGGTGATGCGGATCGTTGTATTGCGGTGGATGAAAACGGCAACGAGGTAGACGGTGACGCCATGATTTATATTCTCGGTAAGCGCATGAAGATGCGCGGTACCTTGAATGACAATACAGTGGTAACGACGATTATGTCCAACTCCGGTTTTGTGGACAGTCTCACAGAAGCCGGTATCAAGTGTGTACAGACAAAGGTAGGTGACCGTTTTGTATATGAGTGTATGCAGAACAATGACTACGCCATCGGCGGCGAGCAGTCCGGTCATATTATTTTAAAGAAATATGCGACTACCGGTGACGGTATTTTGACGGCGATTATGATTGCAGAGGAGATTTGCGATTCCAAGTCTTCCCTGGCGAAGTTGGCAGAGCCGATTCATCTGTATCCGCAGTATTTAAAGAATGTGAGAGTAAAGAATAAGGCAGCGGTGCTTAATGATGCCAAGGTATTAAAGGCGAAAGAAGAGGTAGAAAAGCTCATTAATAAGAAGGGCAGAGTACTTCTTCGTGAAAGCGGCACGGAGCCTGTCATCCGCGTAATGGTAGAGGCGGAGGCCCAGGAACTGTGCGTAGCCTATGCGGATATGATTGTAAAAGTAATTGTCGAAGGAGGACATTGTGTTGAATAAACTGGTAAAGACAAAGGAGTTGTATGCATCCTGTCCGGAGTATCTGACAGAGCTGTTTGAGAGCTGTGAGTATCCGTGGGAGATGCTGCCGAAGCTTAAAGGCTATATTCAGGCGCTCATTGACAAGGGTATTCCGGGCTATACCTTGTATGCCGAGGGCGTGCTGGTAGGTGAAAACGTAAAGATTTATCCGACGGCTACGATTGAGGGCCCGACCATTATCGGTTCCGGTACCGAGGTGCGTCCGGGTGCGTTTATCCGTGGCAGTGTTATCACCGGCGAAGGCTGTGTGATGGGCAATTCTTCCGAGTTTAAGAACTGCGTGCTTCTTGACAAGGTGCAGGTGCCGCATTATAACTACATCGGCGATTCCATCATGGGCAACAAGGCTCACACCGGTGCGGGTACCATTTGTTCCAACTTAAAGTCCGACGGAAAGGCGGTAGTGGTACACGGTGATGTGGACTACGAAACCGGTCTTCGTAAAATCGGCGGCATTCTGGCGGACGGTGCGGACGTAGGTTGCGGTTCCGTCATCAATCCGGGTACGGTCATCGGTAAGAATACTTCCGTATATCCACTGACTTCCCTTCGTGGGGTTTATCCGGCTGATTGTATCGTAAAGGATACGAAGACGGTAGTGGAACGCAGATAGTCGATATTGCACGTTTGGGTCCGGCAGAAGGATGTCGTGGAGCACCGGGCGGAATGTGACGAAAAACGGCCGGGGCATTTTGTGAAACAGGTAAAAAAGAAATTCAAATAAATGAAACAGAAAAGGAGATAACATCATGAATTTTATCAAAGTAAACAATTATGACGAACTCAGCACCAAGGCAGCAGCCCTTATTTGTGCACAGGTAGTAATGAAGCCGAATTGTGTATTAGGTCTTGCAACCGGTTCCTCTCCGCTGGGCACCTACGAGAAAATCGCAGAGAAGTGCGCAAAGGGTGAGGTTGATTTTTCCAAGGTTTCTTCCATTAACCTTGATGAGTATGTAGGTCTTGACGGTACTAACGATCAGAGCTATCGTTACTTCATGAACACCAACCTGTTTGAAAAGATTAACATCGATGTTACCAAGACCAACGTGCCGAATGGTTGCGCAGCAGACCTTGAGAAGGAGTGCGAGGCTTATGATGCATTAATCGCACAGTCCGGCGGCATTGATTTACAGCTTCTCGGTATCGGACTTGACGGTCACATCGGTTTCAACGAGCCGGATACTTACTTTGAAAAGGCTACCCATGTGGTAGATTTGGACCCGTCCACCATCGAAGCAAATGCTCGTTTCTTCGCTTCTGAGGCAGATGTGCCGAGAAAGGCGGTTACCATGGGTATGGGCGGCATCATGAGCGCAAAGAAGGTACTTTTAATCGCTAACGGCAAGAATAAGAAGGACATCGTAGAGAAGGCATTCTTCGGTCCGATTACTCCGTCCTGTCCGGCATCTATTCTTCAGTTGCATCCGGATTTGACCGTAATTTACAGTGAGAACTAAAACGACGTGGAGTAGGTTTCCTAAATTTAATGCGTGATATGAAAATAAGTTGCACCTGTGTTTGCGAACATGGGTGCAATTTTTATTGCTCTGTGCTAGAATGGAAGAGAAGTCAATGTGTCATGGGAGTTCGTTTGTGAATGCGAATGAGAGAAGAACGTTACTTGTAGCAGAAAAAGAGGGGGAACACCGTATGCAAAAAATAAATCCGAGCCATACATCAGAGAAGAAGAAAAAAGGTCTCTTTGTCGGCCTTTGTACCAAGGATATTTTATATTACACCGACGACCTGCCGGCCCACAATCACAAGTCCAAAACCGATGATTTTACTACCTACATCGGTGGCCCGGCAGCCAATGCGGCCATTACTTATGCGGCCCTTGGGGGAGATGCGACGCTGGCGACTTGTCTGGGTGATGGGGCAGAGAGCCGGGCAATGATAGAAGAACTGAACGGGTATGGCGTAAAGGTTCTCAATTACTCCGAGTATGATACCATACCGAATACGGCCTGTATCGTGGTGTCAAGCGACGGTATGCGGACGATTATAAGCGGCCAGCATAAGTTTGAAGTAAATCGGGAGTATGATTTAAGCGGGTATGATTTTGCATTGTTTGATTGTAACCAGCAGGAGATTTCGCTGGATATTTTGAGTGTGTGCGGAATGTCGGAAGAAAAGACGGTGGTTCTGGATGCGGGAAGCTGGAAAACCAATATAGAGAAGTTTTTAGAGAGAGCGGATATTGTGATTGCTTCGGAGGATTTTAAGGATGCTGCGGGGAATACCATATTCGAGATGGAGTGTAATGCGACGCATAAGGCCATGACCAGAGGGGAAAAGCCGATTTTGTATCGGGAAACGAAATTAGGTCGGGATGACGGTTCGACGTTGCAGGATAAAAAAGAATTGCTGGTGGAGCCTGTGGATGCTGTGGATACCTTGGGAGCCGGTGATATTTTCCACGGAGCCTTTTGTTACGGTTATTTCGAGAAAGGGTATTCCTGCGAAGAGGCGTTAAAGTTTGCCGGAAAGGTGGCAAGCGAAAGTGTAAAATACCGGGGACCGAGAGAGTGGATGAAATACATAGAAAGGCGATACGAATGAATTTAAAAGAAAGTGCGATAAAAATTTGCACTTTCTTTTTCTGTATGTGATATTTCCGTATTCTCATGCGTTCATTAAGTGAAAAGCTTTTCAAAAGAAAAACGAGGTGGTTAGTTTGGACACAAAAGAATATGAGCGGCTGGTGAACCGGTATCTGAGCAGCATTTATCGCGTGGCGTTAAACGGTTGTGCTTGCAGCACGGATGCGGAGGATGTGGTACAGAATACGTTCGTGAAGTTGTGGGAACGTAAGGATGCCTTTCCGGACGACGATTATGCCAGAAAGTGGTTAATCCGGGTGGCGGTAAACGAGTGCAAGAGCCTGTGGCGGACGGCGTGGCATCGGAAAACCACCTATTTGGAAGAAGCGGAGAAGGAGCCGGTGTTTTCGACCCCGGAGAAGAGCGACCTGTATTATGCGGTGCGGGAGCTTCCCGTGAAGTACCGGCAGATTGTACATTTGTATTATTTTGAGGACTACAGCGTAAAGGATATCGCGGGACTTATGAAGCTCTCGGAAACAGCGGTTCAAACAAGGCTCCTCAGAGCACGGCAGAAGCTGAAGGAAACGCTAAAGGAGGTATGGAAATGAGCGGAGAAGAACAAAACAGAGGATTTTATAAAGAAACATTTGAAGAGATTCCGGTACCGGAGGGACTGGCAGAGAAGGTGGGAAGGATAACCAAAGGAACCGTAAGGAGTAGAAGGAATGTTGCAGGAAACGTGATGAGAAAAGTGGCGATTGCGGCAACGGTTTTGGTGGCTCTTTTTGCGGGAAGCAACGGCATTGCCTACGCCATGACGGGAGAAACCTGGGTGGAGAAGATAATCATCCGGCGTAACGAAAACGGAGTCGAATATGAAATAGAAGCGGAAGAGCGAGAGCTTAGAAACGGAGAAACCGTTTATGTCGGCGAATATACTACTTCAGACGGAGAGGAACACGTTGCTGTGGATTATGATGGGGAAGGGCCGTATATGTATGTGTCGTTTGAGGATGAGGGTGCAGAAATATGGTCGCATAACGGCAGAATCTATATCTGGGATGGTGATTTGGAACTGGATATTACGGAGGATTTTGAGGACGATGGTCTTGCAAGAGGAACCTATGTGGTAGACGGTGTATTTAAGAGGTATGGTCTGAAAAAGCTGGAAGATGGGGGAATTTCCTGTTCTATCTATTCTCCTCCGAAGGAACTGTGGCCGGAAGAACTGAGGTAGTAAAGATGTGAGACGGAAATTTTACCATTTGAATGTGAAATAACAGAGAGGGCATCCCTCAGTCGTTTCGACTAGGGGATGCCCTTGATTTGTTATTCAGAGTGTCATCATGGAAGAAAGAAGCTTACATCTCCTCCATGGTCTTATACTTCTGATACCGTACGCCGGAGTCTTCCTTTGCGGCCTTAAATAAGGTCTCTGCGTGTTCCGGGAAGGTACGCTTTAATGCTGCGTAACGGGTCTCGCCCTCAAGGAATTCCTCGTAGTCTAAGGACGGTTCCTTGGAGTCTACGGTTAACGGCTTTTCTGCGTTCGGGTTGTAGCGGTACAAAATCCAGTAGCCTGCGTCCACGGCGCGCTTCATTTCCTGCTGTACGTTTGCCATACCGGCCTTAATGCCGTGAGCGGCACAAGGAGTGTAAGCGATGATAACGGACGGTCCCTTGTGTTCCTCTGCTTCCTTTACCGCCTTAATTAACTGGTTCGGGTCTGCGCCCATAGCTACCTGAGCTACGTATACATTGCCGTAAGTCTGGAAGATAGCACCCAGGTCCTTCTTTCGGCTACGCTTACCTGCGGATGCAAACTGTGCCACTGCACCTAACGGAGTAGCCTTGGAGCTCTGGCCGCCGGTGTTACTGTAAATCTCAGTGTCGACAACGAATACGTTGATGTCTTCGCCGCTGGCTACCACGTGGTCCAGACCGCCGAAGCCGATGTCGTATGCCCAACCGTCGCCGCCGAACATCCAGAAGCACTTCTTGGATAACTGGTCCTTACGCTCTAAAATTTTTGCTGCGGTAGCGGAATCCATGTTCTCAAGTTCTGCTACCAAAGCATCCGTGGTTTCGCGGGATTTATCAAAATCGTCAAAGCAGTCTAACCAGTTCTTTGCGGTCTCGCTGTTTGTCTCTGCGGCGTATGCTTCCACCAAAGCCTTCTGCGCCTGGCGCTGCTGCTTTACGGATAAGAACATACCCATGGCAAGCTCTGCGTTGTTCTCGAATAAGCTGTTGGTCCAAGCCGGTCCGAAGCCACGCTTGTTGGTGGTGTACGGAATGCCCGGCATCGGGGAGCCCCAAGCCTGGGAACATCCGGTAGCGTTTGCCCAGTATACACGGTCACCGAAGAGCTGAGTCAGAAGCTTTGCATACGGAGTTTCGCCACAACCTGCGCAAGCAGCGGAGAACTCGATAAGAGGCTGACGGAACTGGCTTCCCTTAATGGTGTACGGGGAGAAGAGATCGCCCTTGTCGGAAACAGACAGTCCGTAGTTCCATAAGGTATTCTTTTCTTCGTTTAATTCTACAGGCTCCATGGTGATGGCCTTTTCCTTTGCCGGACAGCAAGCTACACAGCTGCCGCATCCGGTACAGTCATAAGCGGAAACCTGCATGGTAAAGTGCAGACCTTTGGCTGCCGGTCCGTTGGCCGGAGCGGTAATAAAGCCTTCCGGAGCGTTTGCCTTTTCTTCGTCGTTTAACAAATACGGACGGATAACTGCGTGCGGACATACAAGAGCACACTTGTTACACTGGATACACTTTTGTGCATCCCATACCGGTACCTGAAGAGCAATGCCGCGCTTTTCGTAAGCGGTAAGGCCAAGGTCGATGCGGCCATCTTCGTAGCCCTTAAATGCGCTGACCGGAAGGTCGTCGCCCTTCTGCTTGTTAATCGGCTCCAAAATGCCGGTAACTACAGCCGGAACGTCAAGGGTAGCGGCTGCTTCGGATACTTCCTCCGCATCCTTCCAGGAAGCCGGAACGTCTATCTTTACAAGCTTGGTTGCGCCGGCATCGATAGCGGCTACGTTACGTGCCACCACGTCGTCACCCTTTGCAAAGTAGGTCTTTTTGGTAGCGGCCTTAATCATTTCCAGAGCTTCCTCGGTCGGGATGACCTCCATAAGAGCGAAGAAGGAAGCCTGAAGTACGGTATTGGTATGACTGCCCAGGCCTAATTCCTGAGCAATCTTGTTTGCGTCAATGACATAGAAGTTGATGTTCTTTTCCGCAATCTGGCGGCGTACCTTTGCCGGAATGTGCGCGGTCAGCTCGTCGCCGGTCCAGGAACAGTTCAATAAGAAGGTACCGCCTTCTACGATTTCGTCCACGATGTCATACTGGGTAATGTAGCTCTGGTTATGACATGCCACGAAGTCTGCGCTCTTTACGTAGTAGGAGCTGGTAATCGGCTCATCGCTGAAACGTAAGTGGGACTTGGTCACACCGAAGGACTTCTTTGCATCATATTCAAAGTACGCCTGAGCGAACTTGTCGGTATTGTCGTTAATAATACGAACGGTATTGTGGTTTGCACCTACGGTACCGTCGCCGCCCAGACCCCAGAACTTACAGCGGCTTACGCCCGCCTTTGCATCCGAGAACGGCTTTACCGGTAAGGACAGATGGGTCACATCGTCGTTGATACCGATGGTAAAATTGGTCTTCGGGGCAGCGGAAGCCAGATTCTCAAATACAGCCAGAATCTGAGCAGGGTCTGTATCCTTGGAACTGAGTCCGTAACGACCGCCGATAACTTTTACGTTTCTGCCGGAGCTCATGAGTACGCTACATACGTCCTCGAATAACGGCTCGCCTGCGCTGCCCATTGCCTTACAACGGTCAAGCACCGCGATGCGCTTTACGGTCTCCGGAAGAGCCTTTAAGAAGTACGCTGCAGAGAACGGACGGTATAAGTGTACCTGTAAGAAGCCTACCTTTTTGCCTTCTGCGCGAAGGGCGTCCACTGCGTCGCGGATGACACCGCTTGCGGAACCCATGGCGATCACAACATCCGTTGCATCCGGATCGCCGTAGTAGTTGAATACGTGGTATTCGCGACCGGTAATCTTAGAAATTTCGCCGAGGTACTTTTCTACGATGTCCGGAAGGGCATTGTAGAAAGTGTTGTGTGCCTCGCGAACCTGGAAATAAACATCGCCGTTCTGTACGGTGTTGCGAAGGGTCGGGTGCTCCGGATTTAAGGAGCCGTCGCGGAATTCTTTCAGAGCGTCCTGATTGATGAGGCCGCCTACCGCGTCCATATCCGGAAGTTCGATTTTATTGATTTCGTGAGAAGTACGGAAACCGTCGAAGAAATGCATAAACGGAATTCGGCCTTCGATTGCTGCTAAATGTGCCACCGGTGCTAAATCTGCTACTTCCTGAACGCTACCGGAAGAGAGCATGGCAAATCCGGTCTGACGACATGCCATCACGTCGGAATGGTCGCCGAAAATACTCATGGCATGGGTACCTACGGTACGGGATGCCACATGGAGTACTGCCGGAAGACGTTCACCGGCAATACGGTAGAGCACCGGTACCATTAACATGAGTCCCTGAGAGGACGTATATGTAGTAGCCAAAGAACCGGCCTGCAGCGCGCCGTGTACGGCGGTGATAGCACCTGCTTCGGACTGCATTTCGGTAAGGGTTACGGTCTGGCCGAAGACGTTTTTACGTCCCTTTGCGGACCAGGCATCGGTAAGGCCCGCCATCGGAGAGGACGGGGTAATCGGATAAATTGCGGCTATCTCGGTAAAGGGATAGGCCATATGTGCGGCAGCTTCGTTGCCGTCCATGGTAACATAATTTTTCGCCATGATAAATACCTCTTTTATTATTGTAATCGGATTTTGATGTCGCCGGATGTGGCGGCTCTTTATTTAGTACTCTTTGCGGTATCGATGCCTGCGGCGCCTACCAAGCCGAGACGCTCTGCAGCTTCTTCACGCATTTTATATTTTAACACTTTTCCCGCTGCATTCATAGGGAAAGATTTCACAAATTCGATATATTTCGGAACTTTATGACGGGCCATGCTTGCGGCAATGTAGTCATGCATCTCCGTTTCGGTCACGGATTTGCCTTCCTTTAAGATGACGCAAGCCATAGCTTCCTCGCCGTACTTCTTATCCGGAACACCGATCACCTGCACATCCTGTACATCCGGATGGGTGTAAATGAACTCCTCGATTTCCTTCGGATAAATATTTTCACCGCCACGGATAATCATGTCCTTCAGTCGGCCGGTAATACGGTAGTTGCCGTCTTTATCGCGGCAGGCAAGGTCTCCGGAGTGGAGCCAGCCCTCGGCGTCTACAGTGCCGCGGGTTGCTTCCGGCATCTTATAATAGCCCTTCATGGTGTTGTAACCGCGGGAACAGAATTCGCCGTTTTCACCGGTTGCCACTTCCTCGCCGGTTTCCGGATCGATAATCTTACATTCGATATGCGGGAAATTGTAGCCTACGGTGTCGCAGCGAAGATCCAACGGGTCGGTCCATGCGGACATGGTGCTGCCCGGAGAGGATTCGGTCTGGCCGTACACGCTGACGATACCGGTCATATTCATTTCCTTCGGATCTGCCGCACGACGCATCAGCTCCGGCGGACAGCCTGCGCCCGCCATAATACCGGTACGCATGTGGGAGAAATCGGTCTTTCTGTAATCCTCATGATTGAACATTGCAATAAACATAGTCGGTACACCGTTAAAGCAGGTAATACGCTCCTGATTGATGCAGGCCAGAGAGGACTTCGCAGAGAAGTACGGCATCGGGCAAACGGTTGCACCGTGGGTCAGGGACGCGGTCATGGAAAGTACCATGCCGAAGCAGTGGAACATCGGTACCTGAATCATCATACGGTCCGCGGTGGACAGACCCATGCGGTCACCGATACACTTACCGTTGTTTACTACATTATAATGGGTTAACATTACGCCCTTCGGGAAACCGGTGGTGCCGGAGGTGTACTGCATATTACAAACATCTTCCGGCTTAACCTTTGCCGCCATGCGGTTCAGTTCCTCCTGCGGAACTAAGTTGCCCCGCTCCATTGCCTCGTCAAAGGTCAGACATCCCGGCTGCTTAAAGCCTACGGTGATGACGTTACGCAGGAACGGAAGACGCTTACAGTGAAGCGGCTCGCCCGGCTTGCTTGTAGCGATTTCCGGACAAATCTCGTTGATGATTTCTTTATAATTGGAATCCAGACAGGATTCTACCATAACCAATGTATGGGTATCGGACTGGCGGAACAAATAGTCAGCCTCGTGTCTCTTGTATGCGGTGTTCACCGTAACTAAAACCGCACCGATTTTGGTGGTAGCCCAGAAGGTAATGAACCATGCAGGTACGTTGGTAGCCCAGATGGATACCTTGCTGCCTGCCTTAACGCCCATGGAAATGAGAGCCTTTGCGAACTGGTCCACATCCTCGCGGAACTGCTCGTAAGTACGAACATAATCCAGAGTCGTATACTTAAATGCATACTGGTCCGGGAATTCTTCTACCATACGATCCAGTACCTGGGAGAAGGTCAGGTTAATGAGCTCATCCTTTTTCCAAACATACTGGCCGGTGCCGTCGTGGTTCGGGTACAACGCCTTTTTCTTACCGCGGGTTTTTTCAAAGCGGCTCATATAGTTGACAAAGTGGGTAAAGATAACTTCGTAATCCGGCAAATCCTCCATCCATTCGGTCTTCCATTCCAGGGAAATGAAACCGTCGTAGTCGATAGAGGAGAGGGCACGCATAATATCCGCAACCGGCATAGTGCCTTCACCGATTAAGTTGTAGGTATCTTTGTCGTCGGAGTCACGCAAATGTACATGCTTTACGTAAGCACCGAGGTTTTTGATAGTAGTGTCCGCACTTTCCTCGCAGTCGCGGTACGGATGCTGTACATCCCACAAAGCAGCCAGTCCGTCGCAGGCAAAGTCATCCAACATGGAACGCAGGCGGGCAGTGTCGGAAAAGATACCGCTGGTTTTTACAAGGATAGTAACCTCTGCGGCTTCCGCAGTTTGTAACAAATCTGCCAAGCGGGCACGCACCAAATCTTCCTTATCCTGCAAGGCAACAACGGATACGTACGGTACCTCTGCCTGTTTTGCAATCTGAATTAACTGTTGTATGATTGCAATCGATCCGTCGTCTTCTGCGGATAAATCGCAGGAGGTGTCAAAACACGGGATGGAGAGCTTCTTTTCTCTCAACTGACGGACGGTTGCGCCGATGTTATATTTATGGAAGGGACCGCTTTTTTCGGTCAAAGCCGCAACGTGCGGTAAATTATATACTTCTACGCCTTCGAAACGCATATCAACGCCGGCCGCAAGCCATTCTTCCCAAGATAAATGAGACCAGCCTCTGGTAGAAAACGAAAGTTTCATATGTTAAGCCTCCTCGTAAACGATTTTGTTTAATGCGCTGATATAGGCCTGAATACTGGAGCCGATAATATCAGTGGATGTTCCGCGCCCGGAATAAATCTTTCCGTTGGAACGAAGCTTGATTACGGTTTCGCCCATTGCCTCACGGCCTTCTGTTACGGAACGAATTTGGAAATCGTCCAGTTCGTAGTGGCAGCCGAGAATGTTTTCCAAAGCAAGGAATGCCGCATCCACCGGACCGTCACCCAGTGCAACGCCTTCTAAGGACTGGCCGTTTTTCTCGAGCTTCATCTGTGCCATGGAAGAAGCGGTGTTGCTGGCAGTAATGTGATAGCTGGTTAATATGTAAGTAGCCGGCACCTGCATGGCTGCGGAGGCAACGATAGTATCCAATTCTTTAGAGGAAATGGCATCTTTTCGGGCTGCGATTTTCTGGAACGCTTCCCAGACCTTTGCGCTGTCTTCCTCGCTTAAGTCATAGCCTAACTTTTCTACTGCCTTTAATACGGCAGACATGTTATCCTGCGCGGTAAGAGACATCTCTTCCACGTCGTCCTGAACGCCGTTGTCAAACGGAGAATTCTTACTGCGGGTGGTTTCACAAATCCAGGCAATCTGCTTTACGATACGGTTCATTTCTACGGTACGAAGGTCGCAGGTTGCGCCGAAGGATTCCCCCTTTGTCGCCAGAAGTCTTGCTACATTCGGAAGAGAAATCTGATTGGTGCAGTATGCGGAAGCCTTAATCTCACGAACTCCGTGCTTGATGGCTGCGATGGCACAGGCGTCTGCCATGGCCAGCTCGTTGGAACAGGAAAGTCCCAGTACCGCATCTTTAAGCTCCGGAATATTTTCGTTCAGTGCATCTAAGAAGTTTCCGAGCTCATCCGGAAGCATGGCACCGGTAGCATCGCATACGGTAACGGTCTTAGCACCTGCCGCGATAGCGGTTTTGATGGCCTGATAAAGGAACGCTGCGTCGCTTCTGGTGACATCGTCCGCAATAAACTCCACATCGGAAGTCTTTTCACAGCAAGCGGAAACGATTTCGTCAATAGACTTTAACATGGCGTCCGGCTTCTTATGAAATATGTACTCCATCTGTACCGGGCTGACGGAAGCGAATACCTGAAGGCGCGGGCTCTTTGCTTCTTTAACCGCATTCCAGGTGGCTTCAACGCTTTCCTTATTTAAAGAAACCGGTACTGCTACGATACTGTTCTTTACGGTAGAAGCGATGGACTTAATACGAAGGGCATCTACCTTCGGCTGGGAAATACCCTCCAGCTCGATTACATTTACATTTAGTTTATCTAATAGCTTCGGGAGTTCGATTTTTTCTTTGAAGGATAAGGAGAAATCTTTCCCGGTCTGTTTTAACGTTGTGTCACTGATTCTGATTTGGTTCATAAGTTTATCTCCTTTCAGTTATGTGCGTGTTGGCAAAATGAGCATGCGTATGTTTGCGGAAGCAAAGCTTCCGGCAAACAAGAGTCATGCGAATGTGCCCACGACTGAGCGACTGTGTCGCGAAGTGTGTGGGTAGCGCGGAGCGCAAGCCAACACGAAAAAAAGTCCTTGAAACCATACGGTCTCAAGGACGAATAAACGATTCGCGGTACCACCTTGCTTACAGCCTCCTTACGGATAACTGTCTCTCTCGGACTCAACCAAGCCCAAAGCCGATAACGAGGCTGACCGTACTCCACTACGCAAATAAAGATTCTTCGCAGAGTCGACTCGGGAGTGAGATTGCTAACTTCCATCCGTACCGGTTCGCACCAACCACCGGCTCTCTGAAACCCTCAAAAAAGAAGCATAATTCCGTCACAGTCGTTTGTTTTCTTTTAGAAATCGTGCTTATTATAACACGTCAGTGTGGCGAAGTCAATCGGTAAATTTATTTTCTTTACAAAAAAAATAAAAAAAGTTACAATAAAAGTGTAGTTTTCCCAAAATAATCCTTAGTATATAAGTGAAGGAGGTGATACAGGTGTTAGATGAAGAGATCATCGAGCTGTTCTTCACAAGGTCCGAAGATGCCATCAAGGAGCTGAAAGCAAAGTACGGCAAGATCTGTCTGCAGACTTCATATAACATTCTGGACAATTACTTCGATGCAGAAGAATGTGTGAATGATAGTTATCTCGGCGCATGGAATGCCATTCCGCCGACGAGACCGGACCCGTTGCTTACTTATATATTAAAAATAGTAAGAAATGTGTCACTGACCCGTTATCAAAAGAATCATGCTCAGAAGCGAAACAGTTCTTATGATGTAGCGGTGGAAGAACTGGAAGAGTTTCTGGTGTCTCCGGACAATGTAGAGAGCAAGATGGAACTGAAGGAATTGACCGGTACCATCGAAAGCTTTCTGGATTCCCTGAATGAGTTAAACCGGGTAATCTTTGTACGAAGATATTGGTACTACGATAACTATATGCAGATTGCAAAGAAGGTAGGTTTGTCGGAGAAAAATGTGTCGGTAAGACTTACACGCTTGAGAAAACAACTAAAGGATTATTTAGAGGAAAGGGGAAATTTTCTATGAATAAGAATAAGATGGCAGAAGCTATCGATAACTTAGACGAAAAGTATGTAGTAGAAGCAGCAAGCTACAAGGCAAAGAAGAAAAATGTACGCCCGGCAGTGATGAGCATTATGGCAATGGCAGCATGCCTTGCATTGATTCTCGGAATCGGTGTGGCACGTAAGAATGCAGGTAACACTCCGGTGGCAGAGGCTGCAGCAATTGTATGCATTGATGTTAATCCGAGTATTGAACTTTCGGTTAATAAACATGACAAGGTAACCTCCGCAGTAGCATTGAATGAGGATGCACAGGTGGTACTGGACGGAATGGACCTTAAGAATGTAGATTTGGATACCGCGTTAAATGCGATTATGGGGGCGCTGTTAAAGAACGGATATCTGGATGAAGTGTATAATGCGGTGAACATCTGTGTAGAAGAGAACGATACGGATCGTGCAACCGAACTGGGAGAGAAAGTTTCAAGTGAAATCAGCAGTATTTTTAATGAGAACGATTTAATCGGCGGAGTAAACACTCAGGTTCTTTCCAAGGATTCCGAACTGAAGGCGTTGGCTGACAGCTACGGCGTTTCTGTCGGTAAGCTCAACCTGGCACAGCAGGTGGCAGAGAATACGAATTTGTCTCTGGATGTGGCAGTGACCTTCTCTATTTCCGAGTTATGGGATCTTTTAGAGGCAGAAAGCGTAACCTTGATTACCAAGGATGAGGCACTTCAGATTGCACTTGCGGATGCGAATGTTTCCTTATCCGACCTTACGATGGTGGGCCAGAAGGTACAGGAATCCGCAGGCATTTATACTTATACCATTAAGTTTACCGTAAAGGATCTGATGCAGTATGAGTATAAGATTAATGCGGTAACCGGAACGATTATCACCTGCGAGTTCAGCATGGTTCCGACCCCGACTGCGACTCCGGTACCGACTGCAACTCCGGTTCCGACTGCCACTCCGGTTCCGACCGCGACCCCGGCACCGACCGCGACTCCGGAAGTGACTCCGGATGTAACACCGACCGCAACCCCGGTTCCGACCGCGACTCCGGTACCGACTGCAACCCCGGTTCCGACGGCAACTCCGGCACCGACCGCAACTCCGGTTCCGGAAATCACCAGAATTCAGGCAATGAATATTGCGTTAAATGATGCGGGTGTAACTACGAATGATGTGAAGCTTACAAAGCTCTTGTATGTATCCGAGAACAGAGAGTATCGCGTTGAATTCAGTTACGGTTTATATGACTATGTATACGTGATTCATTCCGTAAACGGAGACGTACTCAGCAGAATGATGATTGAGAATACCGTAACCGAGACTCCGGCAGATACGAAGATTACCGCAGATAAGGCATTGAACCTTGCGTTAGAAGCAGCAGGCGTAGAGATGGCAGATCTGACCACCTGTGACATTAAGTATCACAACCATAAGGAAGGCGCAGAATTCAAGATTCACTTCCATGTGGATAAGGATCATTATGAGTATACCGTAAATGCCGTAACCGGTGAAGTAACCGAGAAGACAAAGCCGGTACCGCCGCATGAGGCAGCAAAGCCGGCAGGTCCGAAGGAAAAGGAAGAGTCTAAGGTAACCATTACCTTCGAGGATGAGGATAAGGATGTAACCCTTGTAACTCCGGAACCGACCAAGAAGCCGGGCCCGGTACCGCCGCACGAAAAGGCTGAGGCAGCAAAGCCGGCAGGTCCGAAGGCAAAAGAGGCACAGGTAACCATTACGATGGAGAAGTAAGAGCATTTAAATAATATGGGCATTTAAGAGGAAGTCCCCTTTTCGGAAGAGAAGGGGGCTTCTTTCACGGAACAGGAAAAGAATGGAGAATGGGTAGAGAGGATTATTGACAAAATTTAGTTTTTGTGTGTATACTGAACATACTGATAGAATGAGCGAGGGGGAGATAAGTATGAATCATACGAAAAAGATGATTGCTCCGGTCATTATTGCATCCCTGATGTTACTGTATTACATAGGCATTATCCTGTTGTTCGTGATCGTCGAAGAGATTCCGCTTGCGGTGAAGCTTCTGATGATTTTGGGACCGCTTGCCGTGTGTGGAGTGACAATCGGTGTGCTGGTCAGCAGAATTAGGGAAATCGAAGGAGGAGAAGAGGATGATCTTAGTAAATACTGATTATATTTCCGGCAAAGAGCTGGAAATGATTGGCTTGGTAAAGGGCAGTACCATCCAGTCCAAGCACATCGGTCGTGACATTACCCAGAGTTTTAAGACGATTGTGGGTGGTGAGTTGAAGGCTTACAACGAGATGATGAATGAGGCAAGAGCTCTGGCAACCAAGAGAATGGTAGCCGAGGCAGAAGGCCTGGGGGCAGATGCGATTGTGAATATCCGTTATGCTTCCGCAGCGGTTATGCAGGGTGCGGCAGAAGTGATGGCATACGGAACCGCAGTAAAGTTTAAGTAAATCAAAAGGTATGGCGTCGATAACGGAGGTTATCGACGTTGCTTTGTGTAAATGTGGGAAAAGAAATAGTTGGGGCTATTTACATTCGGTTAATTTGATGCTATAATATTAATATCATAGGCCATATGGCCTAGATTTTGCAAGGAGGCGATTAAATTGGGTAAGTTTAATCGGGATGTAAGTACAAATTTACTACATGTGGTATGCGATTGCTGTTTGATGGTGGTAGCATTCCTGATGGCGACTTTGATTGCGGGATTGTCACTGTATGAAGCGTTAGAGCTGTACGGACCGCTATGCGTTGTGTTTATGGTAATCTTTATCATGGTGAACAAGAATGCCCGTACCTACAATGTGACCACTTTTTTTTACGTGGACCGTACGATTTTCACTATTACGAAATCGTTCATTGTTTCGTTACTTCCGGTAGCTGTAATGGCAATCGATTATTTGCTGAATCATTCGTATGAGTTGCGCTTTTTGTGTACCTATGTGATAGCGGCGTACGTGTTGATTATTGTCGGTGCGTTTTTTATACGTTTTCTGGCTACTCACTGGAAGTTTAATGCACCGCGGGTGTTGTTGGTAGGAGATATCGATCGTTTCGGTACCTTTAAGAAATATTTATATAAGAGTAACACCTCTGTCCGGCTTGTGGGTTACGTCAGCATGGAGGACACAACAGACGAGCGCTATCTCGGAAGTGTTAAGGATTTGGAAAAGATTGTTCATGAGAATGCCATCGGTCAGGTGTATATTATGAACCGTAAGTCTGACATGGTGGATATCCAGCAGTACATAGATATTTGTCTTGACATGGGTGTGTCGGTGCGCATTATCGTAAAGTTGTTCCAGGCACACGGGGCACATCGTTATGTCAGCAGTGTAGGAACTTATCCGGTTGTGACCTATCACAGGGTTTGCCTGGATGATTCTTCCAAGGCACTGAAGCGAATTATCGATATTATCGGTAGTTTAATCGGAATTATCGTGTTCTCTCCGTTTATGCTTATTGCGGCCATTGCCATTAAGTTGGATTCCAAGGGCCCGGTGATTTTTAAGCAGAAGAGAGCCGGTATCAACGGTAGTATATTTGAGATGTATAAGTTCCGCAGTATGTGTGTGGATGCGGAGGAACTTAAGGCAAAGCTTCAGGAACAGAACGAAGTCAAAGACGGTCTGATGTTTAAGATAAAGGATGACCCGCGTATTACAAAGGTAGGTAAGTTTATCCGTAAGACCAGTATCGATGAGTTACCGCAATTTTTTAACGTCCTGTTCGGCAGTATGAGTCTTGTGGGCACCAGACCGCCGACCTTGGACGAGGTGGAAAAGTACGAGCGTACCCACTGGCGCAGAATGAGTATCAAGCCGGGAATCACCGGTATGTGGCAGGTAAGCGGTCGTAGCCAGATTACGGATTTTGAGAAGATTGTGGAGCTGGATACGGAGTATATCGATAACTGGAGTATTTGGCTGGATTTTAAAATTATGTTAAAAACAGTAACTTCCTTGTTACAGAGAAAAGGTGCATATTAAGAAAACAGTGGAGGCTGTCGCGGAAGCGACGGCCTTTTTTCTATGGTCCGATTTGAGGGAGGAAGTATGCAAATATACAGGCAATCGTCAATGTCTGAAAAACCGTAAAATTGAAGAAAAACACAAAAAGAGATAGAAAAAATAATACAATTGTGGTATAATAATAAATGAGAACGAAAATAATTTGTCAATTTTAAGATAAATACGGGGAAATGAAGAAAAGAAGGAGGCGGTGTTATGAAGAGAGCAAAGAAATCTGCAGTCAAAGAAAAAAAGACGAAGGGAAAACTTCACTCGATTCAGACAAAGATAAGTGCTCTTGTGGTTTTCGGTGTAGTCGCAGCCGTTGCGGTAACGATTTTGATTATGGTTTCCTATGTGAAGGATCTGGTCATTGATTCTGCCTACGGTAAGATGTTAAATATGGCAACCTCTTACGGTAAGCTGATTGATAAGGAAGAAGAGAATATTAACGACGGAATTAAGCAGTATACCGGTTTAACCACAGAACAGTTCACGACGATTCTCGGGAAAATGGAGATTACCGGATTAGAGGAGTTTTACTATTATGTAGTGGATATGAGCGGCATTATCCGCTATCATACGGATGAGTCCTACATCGGGAAACCGAACAGAAATAAGGCGATTACGGATGTTGTGGCATCGATTAACAAGGGCGTAATACCGGATAATCTGTGCATGGAGTTTGAAGAAGACGGAGAGAACATGTACGCCAGCTACTACGTAACCAAAAATAAATCGATAATGATTATTTGTGCCAGCGGTTCGGAATTGACGAGACCGATTGTGGAGATGTCCGTAATGGCGTTAGGTGTGGCGTTTGCGGTGTTGGCTCTTGTTGTACTTGTTTCCATGGTTGTTATACGGCGCTTTGTTAAACCGTTGAATCAGGTGACGGGGGTTATCAACGATACCGCAAAGCTAAAGATTAAGCTTCCGGAGAATATGGATCGTCTGTGTGAACGAAAGGATGAAACCGGTATAATCAGTCGGGCAGTTCGGGAGATGAGCAATAACTTGTACGATGTGGTGACACATATCGACCATACCAATCGTACAGTGGGAGAAAATATGCAGAAGCTGGAGTCTTCCAGTAATCAGGTACATATCTTATGTACCGATAACTCCGCAACCGCGGAACAGCTGGCGGCAAGTACCGAACAGGTCGGTGATGAGACGCGGAATATGACCCGCTACATGGAGGATATGCGGACCCGGGCGGAGCTTATCGAACAAGAAACGGAGTTGAGCAATCGTTTTTCCGAAGAAGTGGCCGGTCGTGCAGAGGAAATGCAGAATTCTACACAAAGCGCGGTTTCCCAGACAAGAAAGTTGTATGAGCAGATCAGGGGAAAGACGGAACGTGCACTGGAGGGACTAAGTGCCGTTTCCAAGATTAATGAGCTGACAGCGGCGATTATAGAGATTTCCGATCAGACAAGTCTGCTTTCTTTAAATGCCAGCATTGAGGCGGCAAGAGCCGGAGATGCGGGAAAAGGATTTGCGGTGGTTGCACAGGAAATCAGTAAGTTGGCCCAGCGTTCCCTGGAGACGGTAAAGGATATTAACGGTATTATCGGTGATGTGAACAGTGCCGTCGATAATATAACGGAGAGCATGGAGAATACCAGCAGTTTCTTGGAAGAAACGGTATTGGCGGGATATGACGGTTTTAATCAGACGGGAATGCAATATCGGCAGGATGCGGATACCTTTAAGACTCGTATGGACAATATTTCCGAGCAGATTATTGCATTAAACGGTTCCATTCAAAAGGTATCGGATGCGGTTGAAAATGTATCCCTGACGGTAAACGCAACCAGCGAGGGAGTGGCGGATATCGCGGGAAAAACTGCCGAAGTGGTGAATGCAACCAGTGACAATTATGTATTAACCAATAATACAATCGAAAGTATGAATGAGCTGAGGGAGATTGTAAATCGGTTTGAGTATGAATAAAAATGAAATGCAGAGAGGTGTCGGATGATTACTGTTTCGTTAGAACAAAATTGGATGATGAAGGACAGAAGCTGGGATAACTATATCCCGGCTTTTGTGCCGGGAGACCTTTATTCGGATTTGCTTCGGAATGAAAAGATTGCAGATCCGTATTATCGGGACAATGAGTTGGAAGCGTTAAAGCTGTCCGATCGGGAATATGAATATCGGACGGTATTTACGACCGGTTCCGACATTTGTGAGAAGGACAGAGTGCTGTTACGATTTGAGGGAATCGATACCCTGGCGGACATTTTCCTAAACGGAAAGCTATTGGGGCATGCGGATAATATGCACAGAGTCTGGGAGTTTGATGTGAAGGAGTTTCTCAGAGAAGGAGACAATGTGCTGTCGGTAGAATTTCATTCTCCGACGGAGTATATCAGAGAGCGGTATGCGGCGAAACGTCTGGACGGTACCTGTGATGCCATGCGGGGATTTCCGTATCTCAGAAAGGCTCATTGCATGTTCGGTTGGGACTGGGGCCCGAGACTGCCCGGTGTAGGACTTTGGCGCCCGGTATCACTGGTGGCTTATGATATCGCACGGATTGACAGTACCTATGTGACTCAGAAGCATGAGGACGGTGCAGTGGAACTGTATACACGTGTGGAATTGCAGTCTGCTTCTGCGGAAGACTTTGTATACGGAGAGGCCGGGACATTGCTGCTAAAGGCAGAGCCGGAGCTTAAAGCGCTTTCCGTAAAGGTGGAGGTATCTGACCCGGAGGGAACTGTAGTGGCAGCGGGAGACGGCGTGACTCCGGTCCGGATTTCAAACCCACAGCTTTGGTGGCCGGCGGGCTTCGGGGACCAGCCGCTGTATACGGTAAAGGTATTTCTGTATCAAGGAGAAACTTTATTGGATACATGGGAACGTCGCATGGGTTTGCGCACCATGACTATGGCGACGGAGCCGGATGTTTACGGAGAGAGGTTTGCTCATAAGGTAAACGGAGTGGAAGTTTTCGCGATGGGCGGAGATTACATCCCGGAGGATAATCTGATTGCCCGGACAAGCAAAGAACGGACAAGATGCCTTTTGGAGGATGCCAAAGCGGCTAATTTTAACAGTATTCGTGTCTGGGGAGGCGGATATTATCCGGAGGACTGGTTTTATGATGCCTGTGACGAATTGGGTCTGATGGTATGGCAGGACTTTATGTTTGCCTGTGCAGTGTACGATTTGTCAGAGGAATTCGAAGCAAATATTATTGCAGAGGCGAAGGATAACGTCAAGCGTTTGCGTCATCATGCTTCTCTGGGGCTATGGTGCGGGAACAATGAAATGGAGCTTTTCGTAAAGCAGGGAGAATGGGTGAATTCTCCGAAGGAACAAAGCGATTACGTGAAGATGTACGAATATATTTTGCCGAAAGTATTAAAGGAGTATGACCCGGAGACCTTTTACTGGCCGGCCAGTCCATCCAGCGGCGGCTGTTTTGATGAGCCGAATGACGAGAACCGGGGAGACGTACATTATTGGGAAGTATGGCATGGAAACAGACCGATTACGGAGTATCGTAAGTTCCATTTCCGGTATTTGTCCGAGTTCGGATTCCAGGCATTTCCTTCGGTAAAGACGATTGAGACCTTTACACTTCCGGAGGATCGGAATATTTATTCCTATGTGATGGAGAAGCATCAGCGAAATGCGGCAGCCAACGGAAAAATTTCCAATTATATGTCCCAGACCTATTTATATCCGACATCCTTTGATACGGTGGTGTATGCCTCTCAGCTTCTGCAGGCCCAGGCGATCCGTTACGGTGTGGAACATTTTCGTCGTTTTAGAGGTCGTTGTATGGGTACGGTCATCTGGCAGCTAAACGACTGCTGGCCGGTGGCGAGCTGGTCCTCCATTGATTATTACGGACGTTGGAAGGCACTGCATTATTATGCGAAGCGTTTCTTTGCACCGGTGCTTCTTTCCTGTGAGGAGGAAGGCATTCTGACGCAGGATACCAATCCGAATGCGGAGCCGTATGAGGTAATAAAGTCTGTTCGATTTAATGTCAGCAACGAGACGATGCGGGACAGAGATGTGACGGTGGAATGGCAGCTCCGGAATGCCGAAGGGGAGGTAAAGGAATGCAGTTCCGAACAGGTGCATGTGCCTGCGCTTACGGCAGTATGGCTAAAGAAGGTACCGCTTCCGCAGGCAGAGCTTTATAGCGATCATGTGTCTTATACCTTAAAAGAAAAGGACGAAATCATCGGGGAGGGCAGTATTATCTTCTGCCAGCCGAAGTATTATAAATTTATGAATCCGCAACTTTCCGTCAGAACGGAAGGTGATGAGGTGGTGGTAACCTCCCATGCTTATGCAAAAGATGTGGAGATTTTAAATGCCAATGAGGATTTGTTGCTTTCCGATAACTATTTTGATATGGAGCCGGGAGAATACAGACTCCGGGTACTGAGAGGAAGTGCGGATGAGCTGCGGGTACGCAGTACCTATGATATTCGTTAAGAAAAGCCGGTTTTGGAAATACGGAAGGTACGTAAGAAACAGTCGAAAATGAAGTTTGATAGGAGTGCATCCAGTGAATAAAAAATATTGCATTGACACCGAAGAAAATAAACAGTTTCTAAAGGAATTGAGAGAAGAACTTTTGCGGTTCGGGCACCGTTTTCCCTCATCCGGCGGCGGTTCCTACTATCTGGGAGACGACGGAGCCCCGTGGAAGGAGAGGAGTCGTGAGACCTGGATTACGAGTCGCATGGCACATGTGTACAGTATCGGCAAAATGCTGTCCCATGAGGGCAGTACAGAGCTGGTGCATGTGGCGATAAAAGGGCTGACGGGCGAACTCCATGATAAAGAGCACGGCGGCTGGTATGCCGGTCTTACGGCTGACGGAACGGTACTGCCCGGGAAACAATGCTATGCCCATGCCTTTGTGATTCTGGCGGCATCTTCGGCGTATCTTGCGGGCTGCGCGGATGCGGAACCGCTGTTAAAGGAGGCACTTGCCTTATATGATGCGCGGTTCTGGAATGAGGACGAAGGACTGTCCTGTGATATTTGGAATACGGAGTTTGAGATACTTGATGAGTATCGCGGTTTAAATGCCAATATGCATACGGTGGAGGCATTTCTTGCGGTGGCGGATGTGCGCGGGGATGAAACCTACCGGGTACGGGCCGGCAGAATTATCGATCGGGTACTGGGCTGGGCGAAGGAGAACGACTGGCGGATTCCGGAGCATTTTACACGGGACTGGGTTCCTGATTTGGACTGCAACAAAGAAAAGCCGGACGACCCGTTTAAACCGTACGGTGCGACACCGGGACACGGAATCGAATGGGCAAGACTGATTACCCAGTGGGCGTTGTCCTCTTTCCGGGATACGAAAGAATCCGCAGTACGCTATATCGAGGCGGCAGAGTGCTTATACAACAGGGCGGTAGACGATGCTTGGAATCGGGACGGGGCTCCGGGCTTGGTATATACCACGGACTGGAACGGTACCCCTGTGGTACACGATCGGATGCACTGGACGTTGGCGGAGGCGATAAACACCTCTGCGGTATTGTACCGAGTGACGGGAAAGGAAAAGTATGCCGCAGACTATGGGAAATTTATGGAGTATTTGGATACCACGGTTCATGATAAAGAGAACGGTTCCTGGTTTCATCAGCTGGACAGAGAGAATCGTGTAATCGGTACGGTATGGCCGGGAAAGTCAGATTTGTATCATGCCCTGCAGGCAACGTTGATTCCGTATGCGCCTGTGGAGCTTTCGATTGCACCGGCGGTACGGAAAATGAGTAAGCGGTAAATATTACGCAAGGAGGATGCGAGTATGAGTATGAAGTTTCCGAAAGAATTTATTTGGGGAGCCGCTACGGCGTCCTATCAGATAGAGGGGGCCGCTGCAGAGGACGGAAAAGGCGCATCCGTATGGGATACCTTTGCCCATACGCCGGGAAAGGTAACGAACGGAGAGAACGGCGATGTTGCCTGTGACCATTATCACAAATATAAAGAAGATGTGGCAATGATGAAGGAGATGGGGCTGACAAGCTACCGTTTCTCCTTAAGTTGGCCGCGGATTATTCCGGAAGGCGACGGGGAAGTGAATCCGAAGGGATTCGTGTTTTACGATGCCTTGATAGAGGAACTGCTTGCAAACGGAATCACTCCGTATGTGACCTTGTTTCATTGGGATTTGCCGGAGGCATTGCAACAGAAGGGTGGTTTTTTCTGGGACGGTATTTCCGATGCCTTTGCACGGTACGCAAGTGTAGTGGCGGAGCATTTCGGAGACCGTGTCATGTCTTATGCTACGTTAAATGAGCCGCAGATTGTATTAAATCTGGGCTATTGTTCCGGGGTACATGCCCCGGGAGAGGTGCATCCGAAGGAGGAACTGGGTCCGGTAATGCGCAATCTTTTGCTGTGTCACGGCAAGGCGGTATCGGCAATTCGTAAGGCAAACAATGCGGCGAAGATATCGGTGGCCTCCACCGGTACGCTTTGCTATCCGTCCACCGATGCAAAGGAGGACGTGGATGCTGCAAGAGCAGCTACCTTTGATCAGAGCGGAGAGAATCTGTTTTCCCACAATTGGTTTTTGGACCCGGTATGTCTTGGGGAAAACCATACGTCGTTGTTGACGCTGTCTCCGGAAGAGATGGAATTGGTGCATCAGCCCATTGATTATATCGGAATTAATGTGTATAACGGTTCGGAATTTAACAAAGACGGTTATGTAGAGCGCTATACGGGCTTTCCGCGTACCGCTATCGGTTGGCCGGTGACGGAAAAGGTGATGGAATACGGTTTCCGGTTCCTGTACGAGCGTTATCATCTGCCGATTATTATTACGGAAAACGGTCAGGCCTGCAACGACCGCGTTTTTCTGGACGGAGCGGTACATGATCCGGACCGCATCGATTTTATGGAACGGTATTTGACCTTCTTAAGCAAGGCAATCGAGTGGGGTGCGGATATTCGCGGATATTATCATTGGTCTTTGATGGATAACTTCGAATGGGCCAAGGGGTACGGCCCTCGATTCGGTCTGGTGTTTGTGGATTATAACGACCCGGCCCGCAGAAGAATCATGAAGGACTCCGCATATTATTACCGGGATTTAATTCGTCGCATGAAGGAATAAGAGGAAACGGCACAGAAAAGGAATACGTTTCCTTTAAAAGGATAGAAAGAAGCGGTGCGTTGTCAGTAGGGAAACCGCTTCTTTTCTGCGTTTGCGCGGAATACTTTATAATAATGTGGCAAAAATAGAAAATAGTTCTCGAAAAAGAGGAAAAGATGTGATATAATCATAGAAAGATAAGATGGGGGAGTAGTAGCTTTAGTTTGGAGGAGTTAAGGGAGGTTTCTCATGTTAAATAACAGAAAGGTCCGGTTAATGACCAGACTGGCCATATATGAGCAGACAGAGGGAAAGGAAGATGTCCGTATCAGTAAATATTTCCAGACGGATTATGTGCGGCTGAATGTATTAAAGACCGTGGTAGCCATAACGGTCGGATATTTGTTGATTATGCTTCTGTTGATTGTATATCATTCCGAGTACTTGATTCGTGAGGCGGTAACGCTGGATTATGCGGGAATGGTGACCCGGTATGTGGGAATTTACATTATTGTGCTTACGGTGTACGGCGCATTGGCAATGATCGGCTATATGATAAAATACCGTGCATCCAGAAAAAAGCTGGCGAAGTATTTCCGTATGCTGCGCCGGTTACGCAGTCTTTACAGAGAAGAGGATGGAGAGTTAGCAGACCTAGAGGAGGGAATGATTCAATATGATCGTGACAATACTTGAATTACGTGCGCATATTCTGCGATTTTTACAGAAGTTTCAGCTGGTGGTGGAGCCGGTAATCAAATTTATTATTGCATTTGCGGTATTCCACAGCATTAACAAAGCCATCGGACACCATGAGATGTTAATGAGTCTGCCGGCGGAATTGCTGCTTTCCCTTTTGGGAACCTTTACCCCGTCCATTCTTTTGGTGTTGTTGGCGGCTGTGGTGTCCTTGGTACATGTCTATGTTGCCTCTCCGTTACTGGCGATTTTGGTGGCAATTATCATGGTAATACTATATTGCTTTATTGCCAGATTTTCTGGGAAATACGGTTATGTGGTATTGGCGGTTCCGATTTTGTTTTTACTTAAGATTCCGTATGTGGTGCCGTTGATTCTCGGTTTGATTGCAACTCCTATGGCAATCATTCCGGCAGCCTGCGGTATCATCGTATATCGTTTGTTTGTTGTAATCAGTAATGTGGCCCTGGTGGAAGAATCTATGGGAATCGAGGACATCCTGCTGATGTATATCGATGTAATCGACCGTTTGCTGGCGGATAAGCAGATGCTGGTAACAATCGGTGTGTTTTTTATCATAATTCTCGCAATGTATCTGATGCGGAAGCTGAGCATCGAATATGTATTTGAGATTTCCATTGCGGTGGGTGCCATCGTATGTATTCTGGGATTTTTAGCGGCGGATACCATGATGCAGACAGAGATGAATATTGTGAGCATGGTATTCGGTACGGTAGGTTCTATGGTCATTGCGCTGGTATTCCAGTTTTTCCGTCTGGCGCTTGATTATACGGCAGTGGAGCGGGTACAGTTTGAGGACGACGATTATTACTATTATGTCAAGGCCGTGCCGAAGATGAATTTGACGGTGCCGAAGCGCAGTGTTAAGAAAATCAGCGAAAAGAGTGAGTTGTTACAGGAGGAAGCAGAGCCGGAAGAGGAAGAAACACCGGTGCTTTCCGATGAAGAACGTTATGCGATGGGAGAAGAGTTGGACGATGAACCGTACGGTGAGTCGGAGGATGATAACGGGGATTCTTTGGGAGAATAGATACAAAAGTATGCCGTAAAGCGGTAAATTAAGATACAAGGGGCGGATTGGTATGGATGGCCTGAAGGAATTTTTTTCAAAGGCAATAATGTGGATGCGGATTCCGGGAATCGACATTATCGATGTACTGGAAATCATCATTATCGCGTTCATTGTGTACAATGTGGTAAAATGGGTCAGATCGACAAGAGCATGGATGCCGGTAAAGGGTCTTATGATTCTGTTGGTCTTTTGGTTGATTGCGTCTATTTTGAAGATGGACGTAATTCTTTGGATTTTTTACAATACCATCGGTGTCGGAATTACGGCGATTATTATCGTGTTCCAGCCGGAAATCCGACGGGCCCTGGAGCAACTGGGTCAGCAGAGCTTTGCGTCTTCCCTTCGTCTGTTCTCGGAGAATAAGGAGAAGGAGGAACGCTTCTCCGAAAAGACGATTGAGGAGTTGGTCAAGGCTACCTTTTTATTGGCAAGACATAAGACCGGAGCGCTGATGGTGATGGAACAGGAGGTTTCTCTTACGGAGTACGAAGAGACCGGTATTGCCATTGACGGCGTTGTGACAAATCAGCTTTTAATTAATATTTTCGAACATAACACACCGCTTCACGACGGCGCGGTTATTGTGCGCGGAAACCGAATCGTAGCAGCTACCTGCTATTTGCCGGTTTCAAAAAATATGAAACTCAGCAAGGAACTGGGAACCAGACATCGTGCGGGTGTCGGTATCAGCGAGGTGACGGACAGTTTTACCATTATTGTGTCGGAGCAGACCGGTAAGGTGTCTCTGGCGCGAAACGGTACGCTGGTCAGCAACATCGACGCAGACTATCTGCGGATGAAGCTGCAGGAAATCCGGAAAGATAAGACGAAGGTCTCCCAGCCGAAGAAGAAGCCTTTACGCAGGAAGGGAGGAGAGCAGAAATGAAAAAAAGATTAATGAATAATTTCGGCTTAAAGCTGCTCTCTCTGGGAATTGCAATTGTATTCTGGTTTGTGATTGCAAATACCCAGGACCCGGTCGAGACAAAGACCGTTAAGGATGTTCCGGTAAAGATGCTGAATGAGGAAAAGGTACAGGAGCGGGAGAAAATTCTTGAGGTTATTTCCGGTGATACGGTAGATGTGGTGGTAGAAGGCAGAAAATCGGTACTGGACCAGCTGACGGAGGCTGATATCGAAGCAACGGCGGATTTGACCGAAGTTTCCTTTATGGATACGGTTCTCATTAAGGCAACGGTACCGTCAAAGCCGGATGTTACGGTATTGAACAACGGCGAAAATGTGATGAAGCTTTTATTCGATGACTATGTGACAAAGCGGTTCAGTTTTCAGGTGGAAACGGTGGGCGAGCCGATGGCGGGCTACTATGTGGGAGATGCTCTTCCGAGTCCGAATATTATTCAGATTTCCGGTGCAAAGACGGTGTTGGATAAGATTAATAAAGTTGTGCTGAATGTAGATGTCAGTGGTCGTAGCGTGGATTTTGCCACTACGGCCATACCGGTAGTATACGATATGAACGGAGATGAAATTGCTTCTTCTAAGCTTACGATGCAGCTGGATTCCGACGCGGTGACGGTGAATGTACCGATTTTGGCGTCTAAGGACATGCACATCCGTGTGGTTACCGTGGGAGAAGTAGAGGAAGGCTATGAATTACTGACGGAAAACATCGATTTCCAACCGGAGACCGTGCGTGTGGCGGGTTCCAAGGAAGATTTGGATAAGCTGGGATATTTTCTGGAGCTTGAGGTGGATGTAACCGGACAGACCGGAACCATAGAAAAGAATATCCAGATCAGTTCCGTATTGGATGATACGCTTGCAAGCCTCCGGGTTGTAGATACCCAGATGGTGGCGGTAAAGGTAAATATTATTCCGTATGAGGAACGAGAGGTAAGTATTCCGGTTTCGGAAATCGAGATTCGCAATGTGGGAGAGGGTCTGACCGCCGGGATTCTCACTATGACCGACGTATCGGCAAAGGTGAGATATAAAGCGGCGCGGGAACCGCTCATTACAATCGAATATCTGAATCCTTATGTCGATCTTAGCGGATTGACAGAGGGTACATACAGAGTGCCGCTCGGTATGGAGCTTCCGTCTAAGGTAGTATGGGACGAGGTAATCGAGCTGGATATCGTCATAAACAAACAATGATAGGAGAATAGACAGGAATGTCGGTATTTAAAACGTTCGGCAAATATCGAAATTTGCTGGCAGAGTTAGTAAAAAAAGACATTAAACTGAAATATCGGAATTCGTATTTGGGAGTTTTGTGGACCATGCTGGAGCCGCTGCTTACGATGGTGGTTTTAACATTGGTATTTTCTAAGCTTTTAGGAAAAGGAACCAAGGACTTTCCGGTTTATATTTTGACGGGCCGTTTGTTATACTCCTTTTTCTCCAACGGTACAAAAGCAGCGCTAAAGTCGGTCCGTTCCAATGCAAGTATGATTAAAAAAGTATACGTACCGAAGTACATGTATCCGTTTGCGTCCGTATTGTCGGGGTATGTTATCTTTTTGATTTCGCTGATTGTTCTGGCGGCAGTGGCAGTGGCAAGAGGCGTGTATCCGACGGTGCGCCTGCTCTGGATTGTTGTTCCGCTGTTGCAGATTTTGTTATTGACAGCGGGAGTGGGGCTGATATTATCCACCATGGCTGTGTTTTTCCGGGACGTGGAGTATTTGTGGGGGGTTGCCCTGATGCTTTTGATGTATGCCAGTGCCATATTCTACCAGGTGGGGGATGTGGTCAGTGAAAAGAATGAATGGATTTTTAAGTTGAATCCGTTGTATGCGGTAATTGTGAATTTCCGTAATGCCGTATTCGGAGCACCGCCGGACTTCCGGGCTATGGGCTATGCCTTCGGATTCGGTGCGGTATCTCTGCTTATCGGTATTTTTGCATTCTACAAAAAGCAGGATAAATTTATTTTGTATCTGTAAGTGCGGAGTGATAAGGTATGGAAGAAAAGGCAATAGTTTCGGTGGACAATCTGGGTGTGAAGTTCCACTTAAGCGAACAAAAGGTAGACAATTTAAAGGAATACATCATCCGTATTTTAAAGAGACAAATGCGGTATAAGGAGTTTTGGGCCCTTCGCGAGGTGTCTTTTACTATAAAAAAGGGAGAGCGTGTTGCGATTCTGGGCTTAAACGGTGCGGGGAAAAGTACATTGCTCAAGGTGATTGCCGGAGTACTGAAGGCCACAGAAGGGACGGTGTCCAAGTCCGGGGTTCTCGTTCCTCTTTTGGAGCTGGGCGCTGGGTTTGACCCGCAGTATACCGGTGCGGAGAATATTTATCTGTACGGTGCCATGTTGGGATATTCCAAGGCCTTTTTAAAGGAAAAGTATGATGAAATCGTAGAGTTTTCCGAGTTGGGTGATTTTATTCATGTACCGGTAAAGAATTATTCTTCCGGTATGAGAGCGAGACTTGGTTTTTCCATTGCGACGATGGTAGAGCCGGATATTTTGATTTTGGACGAGGTGCTTTCCGTCGGGGATGTGAAGTTTCGGAAAAAAAGCGAAAAGCGTATCAAGGAAATGTTTGCCAAAGGGATCACGGTATTGTTTGTGTCCCATAATTTAAAGCAGGTACGCTCTTTGTGCAATCGTGCTATCTGGCTGGAAAAGGGCCGTGTGAAAGAAGACGGATCCGTGGAAGAGGTGGCTGATAAATTTGAAGCCGCATCGGCAAAATAGATTAATGAGGTAGAACAAACTGCCGCAAGCACTGTTACAGTGAACTTGCGGCAGTTTTCTTTCGGGGGAGAGTATATAGTTAGTGAAACGGATACTTTAGCGCGGTTCCGAACGTTCCGGAGACGGTGATTCCGGAGTTTCCTCCGGGGAAGCCAAAAGTTCCGGATTCTGTTGCAGGGTCACAGAGTAGGTGAATTCCTCAAACTTGCCGTTGACAATACGCTGTAAGGTGATTTCTACCACAGTACCGTAACGGTTGGAGGTAACCGAATTGACTAACTGATTTGCGGTGGTTACCTGCTCGCCGTTTACATGGGTAATAATATCGCCCTGATAGATGCCGGATTTTTCTGCGGCACTGTCCTTGCTGACAGAGGCAACATATACGCCCTCCGGCCAGTTATAATCCCGGAAAATTGCGGAATCCAGTTCGGAAACGGTAACGCCGAGATACCCCTTTTCTTCGTCGGTAAGAATCTCGCGGGTCATTAAATCTTCTAAAATCGGAGTGGCCTTGGAAATCGGGATGGCAAAGCAGATGCCTTCGATATCGGTACGGGTGAGCTTTGCGTTATTAATACCGATGACCTCACCCTTGGTATTTATCAGAGCACCGCCGCTGTTGCCGGAATTGATGGCAGCATTGGTCTGCAATAAAACCATATCGTTGCCTTCGATGGTAATCTCCCGATCCTTTGCGCTTAAATAACCTACGGTAACCGTCGGACCGTAGCCCAATGCATTTCCGATGGCGATGACCATTTGTCCGATACGGGCGCTGTCGGAATCGCCTAAAACAGCAACATCGATACTGTCCAGCGTTTCCTGGGTAAGACCGGAAAGGGGCAATGCCAAAATGGCAAGATCGGCAGCGGCATCGGAGCCTTTTACCGTTACGTTGTGTGTGGTATTATCCGCAAGGATGACCTTAACGGAGGAAGTGTTTTCGATTACGTGATAGTTGGTGGCAATCAGCAGGTCTTGTTCGTTGGAACCGATGATGATGCCGGAACCGCCACCCTCCTGTTCGCTTGCAATCGGTTGTCCCCAAAAATAAGAGACAGAGGATTGAACGGTCTGAACGGATACCATGGCAGGCATGGTCTGTTCCACTACGGAAGCAACGGTTTCTGTGGCGTCCGTATCTCCTACTTCACTGGTGGAAGTAGAGGAAATGGTGACATTCGGCTTTGGGAAAAGAATATCACCCGGGCCCGTAACTTCTTCCATCTGTGCGGCCTTCTGCGGAAAAAGGCGGGTAACCGCGTAACGTACGCCGAAAAATGCACCTCCGGCTACGATGCCGAAGCAGGCAGCAAGTCCGATACAACCGAAAAACTTTTTAAGAGCCTTGTGTTCTTTTTTCTTTTTTACGGGAGCGATAGTTTCCGGAACAGTGGCTTCCGGAATGTCGGCAGATACATCCTGCGGAGGAACATCTGCCGGCGGTGTGCTGACAGTAATATGCTCCCGCATAACCTCTTCGGTGTTATTCATACTTTCGTCTATTCTTGTATTTTCATAATTCGGATCCATAAATAAACCTCCCAATTGTGTTTCGTTATGTCCATAGTGTATCACGTGTTTGTGTAGGCTTTGTGACGAATCGGTGAAGAAATGAGGGTTTTCTAAAATTTTTGTTGAGGTTTTTGAAAGAATCATGTAAGATATAACATATATGAGGGGGAGAAACGGTAGGAGACTGAGATGATTAAAGACAATCAAAAAGCATTTAATCAATTGCATATTGTGACGGACGGTGTATTCGTATTGGCATCTTATTATTTAGCCTATATGCTTCGTTTTGCATGGTTAAATATGGAAAAGGCCGGCGACTATACCATTGAGTCTTATTCCCGTTTTCTGATTGTGGTGCTGCCGGTGTATTTGCTGATTTACTGGACCAGCGGCCTGTATGCACCGAAGAGAGGACGGGGAATGCAGTGGGAGCTGTGGCTGGTATTGAAGGCAAATATTATCAGCGGTGCGGCTTTCATTGTGCTGTTATTCTTATTTAAAATGGACATTTCCCGAGGCTTCCTTGCGATTTTTTATGGGACAAATGTATTATTGGAATGTGTATTCCGCTTTTTTCTTCGAAAATTTTTAGAGCATTTACGGAGAAAGGGAAAGAACCTAAAACACATTTTGATTGTCGGTTACAGTCGTGCGGCGGAGGCTTACGTAGACCGCATTTTGGCAAATCCTCAGTGGGGCTATTTTGTTCATGGTATTCTGGATGATAAGATGGCGGTGGGGACCCGCTATAAAAAGGTGTCGGTAGTCGGCACGATGGAAGAGCTTTCGGACTATCTGCAGAAACACGACTATGATGAGATTGCGATTACGTTAGCAATCGAAGAATATGAAAAACTGGAGCGCCTGGTGGCTGCCTGTGAGTATTCCGGTGTGCACACCAAGTTTATTCCGGATTATAACCATATTGTACCGACAGTACCGTATATCGAGGATTTGGAAGGGCTGCCGGTGATAAACATCCGGAAGGTACCCCTCAGTAATCTGGTGAATCGTGCCGTAAAGCGTACGGTGGATATTGTAGGGGCTGCTGTCGCACTGGTTTTGTTTTCGGTGCCGATGCTTGTGGTGGCGCTGTTAATTAAACTTACCTCAAAGGGACCGGTGATTTTCTCTCAGGTGAGAGTGGGGCTTCATAATAAAGAATTCAAAATGTATAAGTTCCGTTCCATGGTGGTGCAGGAGGCAGCAAAGGAAGTGAATGCATGGACCACGAAGAATGATTCCAGAGTGACGGGAATCGGTAAATTCATTCGCAAGACCAGTATCGATGAGCTTCCGCAGTTGATTAACGTATTAAAAGGCGATATGAGTCTGGTGGGACCGCGGCCGGAGCGTCCGAAGTTTGTGGAAAAGTTTAAAGAAGAGATTCCGCGTTATATGATTAAGCATCAAGTCCGTCCGGGAATTACCGGGTGGGCTCAGGTGAACGGGTATCGCGGAGATACCTCCATTCGGAAAAGAATCGAGCATGATGTCCATTATATTGAGAACTGGACTCTGGGATTTGATATTAAGATATTGTTTTTAACGGTGTTTAAAGGATTTATAAACAAGAACGCATATTAATGTGTGATCGGAAAGGGAAAGCAGATGGAAGACGAGAAGAATCTCCCGGAAGAAAATAAGGAAGAAACAAAGGGAAACAGTACGGAAACGAAGGAGAACGGTTACGAAAAGTTTTGTCAGATGTGTCGCAGACCGGAAAGCGTTGTGGGAAAAATGATGCAGTTGCCGAATGATTTCTGCGTGTGCAACGATTGTCTGCAAAAGACCTTCGATTCCATAAACGGCGGCGGGTTTCCGTACATGGAGATGCTTACACTGGATCCGTCCATGTTCCGTATGGGCGGTGATTTCATGAAAATGCCGAAGGTGAAAAAGAAGGCAAAGCCTGCGGAACAGGAGAAAAAGGAAGGGGAAGAAGCACCGGTACTTGACCTTAAAAATTTGAAGCCGCCGCATAAAATCAAGGCAGAGCTAGATGAGTATGTCATCGGTCAGGACCATGCGAAAAAGGTGATTTCCGTGGCGGTATACAATCATTATAAGCGTGTGGCGGACAAGAGCAATATCATAGAACTGGAAAAGTCCAACATGCTGATGTTGGGCCCTACCGGTAGCGGTAAGACCTATTTGGTAAAAACGTTGGCCAGACTTCTAAACGTACCCCTTGCCATTACGGATGCGACTACTCTTACGGAGGCCGGTTATATCGGTGATGACGTGGAAAGTGTGCTTTCCAAGCTTTTGGCTGCGGCAGACAATGATGTGGAGCGGGCAGAGCACGGTATTATCTTTATCGATGAAATCGATAAGATTGCCAAAAAACGCAATACCAACAGCCGGGATGTCAGCGGGGAATCGGTACAGCAGGGCTTGTTAAAGCTTCTGGAAGGCAGTGAGGTAGAGGTGCCGGTGGGTGCCACCAACAAAAACGCCATGGTACCGATGACGACCATTAATACAAAGGACATTTTATTTATTTGCGGCGGTGCATTTCCGGATTTGGAAAAAGTGATTAAAAAGCGTTTGAATCAGACCGCTATGATCGGCTTCGGTGCGGAGCTTAAGGATAAGTATGATGAAGACAAGATGCTTTTGTCTAAGGTGACGGTGGAGGATTTGAGGGAATACGGTATGATTCCGGAATTCTTAGGCCGTTTGCCGGTGATTTTCTCGTTACAGGGGCTGGATAAGGAGCAGCTGATTCAGGTGCTGAAGGAACCGAAAAATGCGATTTTAAAGCAGTATGAGCATTTATTATCTCTGGATGAGGTAAAGCTGGAGTTTGACGAGGATGCCCTTCTTGCCATTGCGGAGCGGGCACTTACAAAGGATACGGGGGCTCGTGCGCTTCGTGCGATTCTGGAAGAAATTATGCTTGATATTATGTATGAGATTCCGAAGGATGACGCCATCGGCAAGGTAACCATTACCGGAGATTATGTGCGGGGTTGCGGCGGACCGGTGATTGAGATGCGGGGGTCCGATAAGTAAACGGAATAAGACGGTAAATGATGGAAATACTCCTCTATATAGGTCTTACATAAGGTGAGGCGGAGAGGAGTATTTTTTTATGCATATGTTGAAAAAACCGAATAAAAAGCAAAGAAGATTATTAGGAGGGGTGGTTGCGGTACTCATGCTGGCGGCAATCTTTCGTGTGGTTATCGAGCACGCATTTCTGGCTCAGGCCAGTATCGAGGGAGCCTTTGCGGTGCTTGCGCCGGAGGATAGCCGCGGCACCGTAACCATGACCGGTCGTTATTTGCCGCCGCCCTACGGTTTTTCCGAGGAAAAGCTGTTACGATATTTCGGAGAGGAAATCGGTCTGGCGGTGGACGATGCGATCCGCGAGGTAGGCTATGAGGGACGATTGGAATATGTATACGAAAAGCTTGCGGCACAGGCACATTCGGTAATCAAGGTGGTATATTTGGAGGAACCGGAGACCTATTATGTTTGCGCGGAGATTACATTAACGGGAGAACAGGCGGCATCGTCGGCCGAATTCCGGAAAAAGATAACGAAAGCAGCGGAAAAAATGGGACTGACGGAGGTTGCCACCACATTGGAGCTATGCGGCGTCTATCACGGGGAGATTCCGTTGGGAAAGAAGGATGAAATCACGGATTTGTTACTTTCGGAGCTCTACGCACAACCGGTATACGAAAACCGTCAGAACGCAAACTACACGGTGTATGCATATACCGGTGCGGTAGAGGAGTATATTACGGTGGAAAAGAAAAAGATTAATGTACAGGTAGCGCTGTATTATGACAAGGACATGGACCGTACGGAGGTGGTTTTGGCTTCCCCTCTCGGACTACGGTAAGTTTCTCGCCTGTGGCTAAGAAGCTCGGAGAGGACAGAGTCGGTGAGCAGATTCAGCCATTCTGCGCCGCAACCAGCTTGCAGAAACTCTTCTGTGAGCGGACGGTTGTCTCGGAGAATACGGTCTCGCATCAGACGAAGCGATAAATAATCCGGGTATGCGTCATAGATGAAATCATTGGCATGGTATGCGGACAAGGCAACATTCGCAGCGTCGTACAGGCGTTGCAGTAAAACAGGATGGCGATGCATCAGATAAGACGCATCGCCTCTTTTGTATTCCGGCGCGAGACGTTCTGCTGTCGGCGGTGCGGAAGGAATCTGCCGAAGTGACGGAGAATCCTGGTTCGGATAAAAACGGCGCAGAGGTTCTGTTTTGGCCGGATAACCCGGTTCCGAATAATGAACTGGCATAGAGAAACCTGCCTTATGAGAGATGTTGTTGTAATATATGCCATAGGCCGAAAAAGGTGCACGGCAGTCTTGAAATTCCTTTAAAATATGCTATACTGAAAAGTGGATAAGTTTGCAAGGAAGGGACTAAGATGGAACAGACTGTGATTGAGGCAATTGCAAAATGCGTAGAAGAAGGATTGCAGCGTGCGGTTCTCAGTAATGCACCGAAGACGGCGGAGCTTTCTAAAGTGAAGGTACATCCGGTGGTCATCGGTGGCAGGCAGCAATATCAAATCGAAGAGTATCGCGGAACCCAGGTGTTTCATACCAATTGTACGGAGGAAGGTGTGGCGTCGCGGTTGCAGGACTGGCTGGAAGACGGTGCATTTCGTCAGGCAGAGCTTTTGTCGGTGTTTCATCAGCGGACAGTGCTAATCGGAAAGAAGGGAACCGCCACCGTAAAGTGTAAGAAACGGCAGGATGCGGCTACCGTGATTACTCCCCGAGAGCACAACCGAAAGAAACAGTACTTGCTGGAAGAGGGCACACCGGTTCCGTTTTTGATTGATTTGGGTGTCATGACAAAGGATGGTGCGGTGGTGAAGGCGAAATACGATAAGTTCCGCCAGATTAACCGTTTCCTTGAGTTTGTGGAGGATATTCTCCCTGCGCTTCCGAAACATCGGGAGGTTACTATTTTGGATTTCGGTTGCGGCAAGTCTTATCTGACTTTTGCGCTGTATCATTACCTTTACACGTTAAAGGGCTATGAGGTGCGCATTGTGGGTCTGGATTTAAAAAAGGATGTGATTGCCCGTTGCAATCGTCTGGCACAGGAGTACGGATATACGAAGCTGGAGTTTTTGTGCGGCGATATCGCGGACTATACAGGGATGAATGCCGTGGATATGGTGGTGACGCTTCATGCCTGCGATACGGCAACGGATTATGCCTTATATAAGGCGATTCGCTGGGGGGCAGCGGTGGTGTTATCAGTGCCGTGCTGTCAGCATGAATGGAACCGACAGATGGAGTGTGAACCTTTGCAACCGTTCCTCAAATACGGCATTGTGAAGGAACGGATGTCGGCGCTTATGACGGATGCATTCCGTGCAAATGTAATGGAAGCTTGCGGTTATAAGACGCAGCTTCTGGAATTTATTGATATGGAACATACGCCCAAAAACATTTTATTGCGGGCAGTAAAGAAGGATATGATAAAGCAAGAGGAGTTGGGGAACCGGGTGGAGTGCGAGATGAGAGAGCTTCTTTCCTATTGTAACACCATGCCGACGCTCTTCCGACTGATGACGGAGAAAGAATAGGATGAAAAGAGTTTATCAGATACTGTATTTGGCAGTGGTATTCTGTGCGGCGGTACTGTTTTTCGGGAGCCGCGTGGGAGAGACGATATTTGATGAGGAAATTGAAACGGTTGAAGCAGGAACCGCTTCGTTCCCTACCGTGTCCGTACTGACCTGCGGGGAGGAGATTAATTGTATCGTCGGATACAGCTCGAATCTCAGTACCATTTTAAACCGTGAGGATATGATTCCCATCGGTGCGGACGGTATTTTCGAGTTGAAAATCAATGAGTACGAGACCGATGTGCGTCGTGTGAAATACGAGGTGTTGGATGTATCCAGTGAGGCGGAGGTGGACTCCGGGACCATCAATGCCTTTGATAAGCAGGATGGCTACAAAATCGTACGAATTAAGTTAAAGACGGATTTAAAGGACGGAACGGAATATGCGGTAAAGGTTACCTTGATCGGAAATACCGGAAAGCGCATGTACTATTATTTCCGTATTAAGCAGTATGCTTCCCCGAAGCTTACGGAGAAGTTAAGTTTTATCCGGACCTTCGGAGAAAATACGAGAAGTGCCCGGGCTGCGGATAACGAGGCGATTATTCCGTATCTTGAAACGAAGCCGGGAGTTTCCGCAGACAGTTATCATTATGTGGATATTCATGACAGTTATAAGACGGTATCCTGGGGAGATTCGGTGCCGCAGCTGCTTACGGAACCGGTGGTTTCCGTAACGGAGTTTTATGAGGATATTATGACCGCGGTGGTGCGCTACGGTATTACACTTGACACAGGGTACGGAACGGAGCGGTATTCGGTAGAAGAGTACTATCGTATCCGCTATCTGGGAGATGTGGTGCATCTTCTGAATTACGAACGCTATACGGAATCCTTGTTTGACGGAGCGAATTCCAGCCTGTCCCAGAGCGATTTAAAGCTGGGAGTGACAGACGAGGAGGCGATAGAACTGTATCCGAATTCGGATCACAGCGTGGTAGCCTTTGTGCGAAACGGCGCATTGTATTGCTACGGTTTGGCGGAGAATACCCTTTCTACGGTGTTTTCTTCGGGGCACGGGTCTTTGGAGCGTATGTGCAGTCTGAAGGAGCAATATGATATCCGCGTGTTAAAAATGGAGGATAACGGAAACATTACCTTTCTTGTGAGCGGTTATATGAATCGGGGTGTATATGAAGGACGCGTGGGGCTGTTTGTGTATCGGTACTATGAAGATGAAAAGCGTTTGGAGGAGCTGATTTATGTTCCGGTCAATACGACCTACCAGATTTTAAAGGAAGAGTTGGGACGGTTTGCGTACTTTAATGAGTACGATGTATTTTACTTCATGGTAAACGGCGGTGTGTACGCATATAATCTCATAACCGAGGAGTTGACCGGGCTGGCGAAGGATGTACGGGACGGAGATTATGTATACTCCGTAAACGAGCGCTTTATGGCATATCAGGAGCATGAACGGACGGAGTCGGTAACATTACTGTACCCGGAAACGGGAAAGAGTGTTACGATAGTACCGGAGGAAGGTGAGTATATTAAGTTACTCGGTCGGTCTGAAAAGAATCTGCTTTACGGATACGGAAGAATCGGAGATTTATATGTAAACGAAGACGGCAGGGTGACCTATGCCATGTACAAGGTGGAAATCAAGAATTCTTTCGGGCAAATGCAAAAAAGCTACGAAAAGGAAGGTTATTTTGTAGAATCCGCACAGACCGACGGAAATGTAATTCGCTTAAATCGTCTGACTAAGAACGAAGACGGCAGCTATGAAACGGCTCCTAGCGATTATATTCTGAATCAGGAGAAGACAGAGAACGGTAAGATTTCTTTGAATGCTCGTGTGACGGAGCGAATGCTGACCGAGTATTACATTGCTTTTCCGGCGGATTTTGTTATGGAGGAATTGCCGAAGGAAGTACCGGTGTTGTATACGGTGGCACAAAAGGATACTACCTTGCGCGTCAACGAAATGGAATCCGAGAAGCCGGCGTATTATACGTATTACTATGGCATGATTGACGGAATTTACGAGACGGCGGGAGCGGCGATTCCGGTGGCGGATGAGCGCGCCGGAACAGTAATTAACGAAAAAGGAAAGATTGTCTGGGAGCGTGGAATTAAGGCCGGCGCGGCTGCGGTGGACCGGCTTACCGGAGTAAAAGCCGGTGATGATGTGAGCTCGGTGCAGGCAGCGTTACAGATGATGCTTTCCGTCAAAGGACTTACGGTTACAATTACTCCGGAGGAAGCAAAAGAACCGTTGCAACAGGTACTGGGACGGTATACCAATGCGGATGTGGCGGTGCTTACGGGTGCAACTTTGGATGAGGTATTGTATTTTGTCTGGAAGGGACAACCGGTGCTTGCGTTGAAGGAGTCCGGAGATGCGGTGGTGATTACGGGATATACCTCCGGAGAGGTGACCTACTACGATCCGGTAAGAGGACGCAGTCTGACCGCAGCAAAGGCTAAGGCAGAGAAGATGATTGAAGACGGCGGCGGAATATATATCAGCTTTTTATACTAAAATAATGGGGCGCGATTTGCGCAGAAAGAGGATTTTATGAAAGTGATTTCGGCGGTAATACCGTGTTATAATTCGGAAGCATATATGGAAAAGGCAATTCAGTCCCTGCTTACCGGCGGGGAGGATATGGAGATTATTGTGGTGGACGACGGTTCTTCCGATAACACTCTTTCCATTGCAAAGCAGTATGAGGAGAAGTATCCGGGGATTGTTCGTGCGGTGCACAAGGAAAACGGCGGACACGGGGATGCGGTAATGACCGGCCTGGCTCACGCCAAAGGTTTGTATATGAAGGTTGTGGACAGTGATGACTGGGTGAAAGAGAGTGCGCTTACGGAGATTTTAGCGAAGCTCAGAGAATTGCTGGCGCAGGGAACGGCACCGGATATGCTGATTGCGAACTATGTGTACGAGAAGGTAGGAGAGGCGAAAAAGAAAGTGATTCAGTATCGCAGTGCCCTGCCGCAGAATGAACTTTTTACATGGGGAGATACGGGACATTTCCGTCAGGGACAATATATTCTTATGCACTCCGTTATTTATCGTACGGAGCTTTTGAGAGAGTGTGGATTAAGTCTTCCGAAGCATACGTTTTACGTGGATAACATTTTTGTATATCAGCCGTTGCCGGCGGTAAAGTCCATGTACTATATGGATGTAAACTTATATCGTTATTTTATCGGAAGAGACGATCAGTCCGTTACGGAAGCTAATATGATTAAGCGTATCGACCAGCAGGTGAGAGTAACGAAGCTTATGATTGAGGCTCATGATGTCTGGAAAATAAAAGAAAAGAAGTTGCGCAATTACATGATTAAGTATTTGTGCATTATGATGACGATTTCCTCCATCTATTTGTTAAAGAGCGGAACAGAGGAGAATCTCGCAAAGAAGCAGGAACTGTGGGAGTACTTAAAGGCCTACGATAAGAAGCTGTACCGTAAAATCAGTATGACGATTCTCGGAAAGTCCTCCAAGGCGGACAGCAAGGCGGGACAGGGCTTCTTTAAGGTCGGATACGAAGTGGCCCGCAAGATATTTAAGTTTAATTAGGTGATTCGGAGACGGTATCGGCGCGATGGTCTTTGGCGAAAAGACGTCGTGCGTAAATGAGGGGAGCGGCAACCGCGATTACCACGAAGGCCCAGATGACGTCGATGACGGAGTGCTGCTTTAAGAACACCGTGGACATGCAAATAAGGACCGTCAGAATTAAAATGCCGGCTTTTAACAGACGCTTTCCTTTTAAGTGGGAGGATGCAAAGAATGCAAAGCACACTGCCAGGGAATTGTAAACGTGAATACTCGGACAGACATTGGTAGAGGTGTCCGCTTTATGAAGGACCGCTACCAGGTCAAGAAACAGGTTGTCACGGTTAAGCTTTGTGAGGTCGGGACGCAGGGCCACACCGTTCGGATAAAAGGTGGACACCAGTAAGAATACCGTCATGCCTGCAATCAGAAGGCCGGAAAGACGGTAACATTCGGTTCCGTCCCGGAAAATAAAGTAAAGAACGGAAACCGCAATAAACGGAAACCAAAGCAGGTACGGAACGATAAAAAGCTCATTAAACGGAATATAAGCGTCAAGCGGTGATTCGATGATATGGTAGTTTTTGGTAACGTTACGCTCCAACAGGAGAAACCATATCATGTATATCGGTAAATATGTAAGAATCAACCACGCATGGCTATACTTTTTGACGAATTCTTTCATGAAAATACTCCTTCCGCCCTGAAATTACAACAGTGTGTTGCGGTGTTACCGTTATGTATTTTAGCATATTTCAAATTACGAAACAAGATGACGGAAACATTTTTCGAAAAAGTTAATAATTGTATAAAGAATTCGTTCGGGGTAAAACTAAAGGAAGGAAAATCAGACGGAGGTAATTATGGGACGACGGGTATTTTTGGTAGTACTGGACAGTGTGGGCATCGGCGCATTGCCTGATGCGGATTTATACGGAGACGAGGGAAGCAATACGCTGGCAGCGGCGGCAACGTATCAAGGATTTGCTATGCCGAATATGGAGCGTTTGGGCTTGTTTGATATTGAGGGAGTGAAGCATTTAAAGAAGGGAAACGAGACCCCGAAGGGGGCTTACGGCAGAATGAAGGAGGCATCCAAGGGAAAGGATACTACTATCGGTCATTGGGAAATTGCGGGTATTATTTCCGAACGTCCCCTTCCGACATTTCCGGGAGGGTTCCCTCAGGAGCTTCTGATCGAGTTTTCCGAGCGGACCGGAAGGCGGGTGCTTTGTAATAAGCCGTATTCCGGAACAGATGTGATCCGGGATTACGGAAAAGAGCATATGGAGACGGGCGCACTGATTGTGTATACATCTGCGGACAGTGTGTTTCAGATAGCGGCTCATGAGGCGGTGGTTCCGGTAGAAGAGTTGTACCGGTATTGTGAGATTGCCAGAGAGCTGTGTCAGGGCACATACGGTGTGGGACGTGTCATTGCCCGCCCGTTTGAAGGGGAGTGGCCGTTTGTACGGACTTCCAGACGTCATGATTATTCGCTTGTGCCGCCGGAGCGGACCATGTTAAATATTTTGGCGGATAACGGCTACGATGTTATCGGTGTCGGAAAGATTAACGATATTTTTGCCGGCAGCGGAATTACGGAGTTTGTCAGAACCTCCGGCAACGAGGACGGAATCGAAAAAATGATAGCCTACGGCGATAAGGACTTTAACGGCCTTTGCTTTGTGAATCTGGTGGATTTTGATTCCAAGTACGGACACCGGAATGACCCGGAGGGCTACGGTAAGGCGCTTTCTTACTTTGATGAGCAGCTTCCGCGGTTGATGGCAAAGCTTAGAGAGGGAGATATTCTCCTGATTACGGCGGACCACGGCTGCGACCCGCTGACACCGTCTACGGACCATTCCAGGGAATATATCCCGGTGGTGGCAGTAGGACCGGAAATAAAGGAAAACGTGAACCTCGGTAC
Source organism: Lachnospiraceae bacterium (assembly GCA_015057365.1). Lineage (GTDB taxonomy): Bacteria > Bacillota > Clostridia > Lachnospirales > Lachnospiraceae > SIG307. Next base: position 49,676 of record SVEN01000012.1, read on the forward strand.
CAGAGAGTGTTTTGCGGATACCGGTGCGACGGTGTTGGATTGGTTCGGTATTTTCGGAGGGATTGCCGGTACCTCTTACCGGGGACACATTGTAAAAGAATAGGAAATTTTATCCCTTGTCACGGACGGGGGAATGCGATACAATAAAGAAAAAGCCAGGGAGGAGAGACGGGGATGCACAAAAGACGGTTTTGTTTGATACAAGGAAAGAGAGCGGTGTGTACCGGTCTCTTTCTTGGCGTGCTTCTTTGTCTTTATGCATGTACCAAACCGGTGGTTCAGCCGGGGGTGACGAATACTCCGGCACCTTCTCCTACGGCAGAGGTAGGACTGACGCCGGCACCGTCACAGAATCCGGCGGTTACGGATACTCCGGTGGTGTCTCCTATCGATGCACCGACTTCTGTGCCTTCCGTTACGTTATCTCCTGAGCTTACCCCTACCGGTCTGCCGGAGATTACGACGGATGTGTCTCCGGACCCGAGTGTGACACCGGAGGCGGGGCCGACAGCTTTCGTGGATCCGAATGTCGATCCGTCACCGGAGCCGACCGGACAGCCGGCATATGATACCTTACTGCAGGCAGGATGGCAGCGTGCGGAGGATTTCTTCGGAAGCAAGGAAGTTTTCTTTTCCGGGAAGTACGATCGATCGGAGCTGATTGCCGCAGAAGGGCGATATGAGTATCGGTATACGGCATCTTCGGATAAGGAGATTTCCTTTTCCATTATCGGAGAGGAAAAGGACTTACAGCAGTTTCTGGATGATTTGGTCCGTGATTCGTTGGAATGTTATGTTGACAGAGAGCGGGAAAACGATTACAAGTACTTATATTCGGACGGGAAACATAAGATTGAGGGAAGAGTATACGATTGCAGTACGGACGAAACGGTGCGTTTGATGCGGGTGGAGACCCGGACGACGGTAATCGAGGAAACCTTGACGGAGGGACATGAGTTCTATCTGAGAGATATGAAAACGGCGGAATAACAAAGGAGGATTTATGCAGGAAAAGTTAGAGCAGATTATGCGACAGATTTATTTGATGTTATCTAATTGCGAAGAGAGTGCATATTCGTCGGAAGATTTGATTGTTCCGAAAAAGCGTATTTTTCAGCTTTTGGAGGAACTGAATTATACGGTATATGATTTGATGGAGCAGTACGAGGGTACCGTAAGCTCCAGAGAACGCGCGCTGGCAGAGCATGAGCGCAAGATGGCCCGGATTAAAGAAGAGGCAAAGGGCCGGGCGGAGGACACCTATGCGGCATCTATGCTGTATGCCAGAGAGATGTTTATGGATATGCGTAAAACCACGGAGCAGCTTTGTCAGAACCTGCGTAAGGAGTACAATGAGGCGTTGCGTAACTACGAGGAAGGGCTTCGCTATTTGCAGGAAAATGAAGAGAGCATGGTGGCGCAGATGAGTCTGATGATGGATTCCAAGAAGTATCTGCGTCTGATCGAACAGCAGAATAAAGAAAATGAAAAGAAACAGAACCTGACGGAGGAGGAATTGAAGCGTCAGGCGGAAATCGAAGCGGAGAAGGCGGAGATTGCGGCGGCGGAAGCGGCTTCCGAGCTGAATCAGAAGTTGTCGGCGCCGATTGTGGTGCAGGTGAATGAGCAACCGAAGATGCCGGAGGGCTTCGGAAAGAAGCAGGGCAAGAAGAAAAAGTATGCGCCGAACCAATCCTTAGAAGAAACGACGGTAGATGGTGAGGGTGTGGTAGAGCCGGTGCTGCCGAGCAGTGAGGAATTGGACGGAGAGTATTTTGACTGGAAGGACGAACAAGAAGGTCACGAAAAACAGACTAAGAAGGGCGGCAAAAAGTTCTTCGGGAAACGGTAGAAACAACGCATTTTATAAAAAATAAAAAAAATTAAAATTGTTGTTGACAATTCGAACAAAAGGTGTTAGTATAATAGGGCAGTTCGCAGTTGTGGCGGAATTGGCATACGCGCATGATTCAGGTTCATGTCCACGTACGTGGGTAGGGGTTCAAGTCCCCTCAACTGCATCGTACCGTATGCAAGCGATTGTGAGGTGCGTACTATATGCGGAAATGCTGGAATTGGCAGACAGGCATGACTAAGGATCATGTGGTCCCCGACCGTGAGGGTTCAAGTCCCTTTTTCCGCATTGCTTATAAGACCCGGTATCCGAAAGGATTCCGGGTCTTTCTGCGTGCTGGTAAAGTGAGCATTGAGTCACGCGGGCAAGTTCTCTTTGAAGAACCGTAACGCATTTTTATAAAAAAGACGGTCAATCCGGTCGGAGGTAAGGCCGGTTTTTTTTAATTGTTCCGCAAAATGAGGAAGCTTTGAAATGTCCGGTATGGCGGCATTTCCCGGCGTACCGTCAAAGTCTGTACCCAGAGCAAGAACCTCCGAACCGGCAACGTTGAGGATGCGCGTTATGTGGGCAATCAAAGCCTCTGTGATGTTTTCTTTTGTGGGGGAGGCCGGTGTAAGGAACGGCTCGTGGAGACATAGGCCGATAAGACCGCCCCGGTGTGCCAGAGTGCGGAGCATAGCATCGGTAAGATTACGCGGAACGTTACAGACCGAGCGGGCATTGGAATGGCTGGCAAGAAAAGGACGACTGCTGTGGGCGGCTACGTCCCGGAAGCCGGTGTCGGACAGATGGGAGATGTCGATAAGGATGCCCAGACGTTCCGCCTCCGCAAGGAAATCGAAGCCTGTGGGTGTCAGTCCGGGATAGGAGTCGGGAATCCGGGAGAAGGCAGCCGGAAAAATGTGACGGTTCGGGATGGGCCGGGGAGGTGCATTGACAGCCGAGGAAGCTAAAAAGGTGGAGTAATCCCAGGTAAGGGTTACCATGCGGATTCCGGCTTCATAGAGTTTTGGAAGAAGTGAAACGGGATGCTCCGACAAACAGCTTTCTTCCATGGTGAGAAGGGCTCCGATTGTGTGTTGTTTTATACAGGCCGTAAGGTCGGAGGAGGTTTTGATTTGACGCAGCTTTCCTTCTGACCGGGCGAGAATTGCATGAAAGCAGTCAAGCTGTTCCTTTAGAGGGGACAGAGAGTCCGGTACGGGTAATTCGCAAAGATCCGTAAACAGGGCGAAACATTGCAGGAGGCTGTGGGCGTTTTGTAGGCCGGAGAGGGAAATATGGGTGCTCCCGGTGCCGGACGAGGCAAAAAACCGTTCCGGTTCGGAGGAGAGACGATACAAGGTATCACAGTGCAAATCGATGATAGGTGGCATAATTGTTACCGTAAAGACAGAGTTATATTACTATATGCACGGATTTCATGGACAAACAGCGAAAAATGCGGTATAATAATAGTAGAACAATGGAGAGGTATACCTTGATGTCAAATTTATATAGAAGAATGCAGACGTTTATCGGTGACGAACAGCAGTTGATTGCGCGGATGGCGGGTCAGATGTCGCTGTGGGAGGAGTGTGTGCTTCTGTTTCCGCGGGAAGAAATTATCCGGGAAATGGACGCGGCTCTTGCGGCGCGGGACGAGAAAGCGTTTTACGGAACAGTACATCGTTTGAAAGGCAATTTGGCGAATTTCGGATTTGACTATGCGGCGTCAAAGGCGCTGGCGGTATTGCAGGCGTTAAAGGAACAGGATTGGAATACGGCACAAGTACAATATGAACAGTTGAAAGAGGAATACATACAAATTATCGAAAGGATCGGTGATGCGGAATGAAACGGAAGAAAATCGGCGTTATAATCGGCAGTGTAACACATTTTTTTGCCAGCAGAGTATGCAGTACCATCAGTAGAAAGGCGGAAGAGTACGGTTATGATGTGTACTTTTTTACGACGTTTAATTCCCACGGAGACAATTTGTTGTACGGAGTCGGTGAACAGCAGATTTTCTCGCTGGCGGATTACTCTCAATTCGACGGCGTGATTTTTGCACTGGATACCTTGAATATTTCGGACCGGGGCGAGGCTTTGGTAAAGAAATTAAAGGGACTGTCCTGCCCGGTAGTATCGCTTCGAGAGCCGGTGGAAGGGTTCTACAATATCAGAGTCGACGAGACGGTTTCCATGGAACGGATGATTCGTCATTTTATCGAGGTACATAAGTTCCGGGATATCTGTTTTATGACCGGCCGGATGGAACTGGAGGATGCCAGATTACGGTTTGAGTGCTTTAAGCGGGTGATGGAAGAAGCCGGGATTCCGGTTACGGACGATATGGTGTATTACGGAGATTACTGGAAGACCTTTGCAAAGCCGGCCGTAGATCACTTTTTATCTACCAGAACTACCATGTATCCGCAAGCGATTATCTGCGCGAATGACTATATGGCACTGGCAGTGCTCAGAGAGCTGAATGAAAGAGGCATTCGTGTGCCGGAGGAGGTTTGTGTATCCGGATTTGATGATTTGATGGAGGCGCAGCATGCGGAGCCGCCGCTGACTACCGTATCGGTAAACTTTGAGGAGATGGCGGAACGGGCGGTGGACTTGATTGATGAGATAGCCCACGGGATGAAGCCGGAGAAGAACCAGTACATTTCCACCCAGGATAAGTACCGTGGAAGCTGTGGCTGTAAACGTCATAAAGTAACCAACAAATGGTACAGTTTGACGAAGGAACTGGAGGAACGGAAGGAAATCAATTACCAGACGATTTTCATGAACTCCGATTTGGAAGGAATTACGGATGAAAGCGAATTGTTAAATGTGGTACATAAATATAATCTCCGTAACAACGCAAAGAAGATGTGGATTTGTCTGTGTGATGAGTCGGAGGAGTTGACGGAGGAGGAGCGTAACCTCGGTACGACCCGTCTGGAGTACACAAAGTCCATGATACTGCGCTCTATAAAGAATCCGAGCAACACGTTGCGCCTTCTGGAGAAGAAGTTTGACCGAAGCGAACTGGTGCCGGAGGATGAACGACAGGAAATCGAGAACGGCAGTTTCTATTTTGTACCGTTACATTACAAGAATCACAACCTGGGATATGTAGCGGCTACCTTTGATAATTACGGTCATTATAACGATTTCATGCAGCCGTGGGCGATGAATTTTGCCGTGGCTCTTGAAAACTATTTCTTGCATGAGCGTCTGGATGCCATGAATGATATTAAGCGCATGTACAAGGAGGATACCCTGACCGGTATTTGCAACCGACGCGGATTCGAAGAGAAGGCCCGTAAGATTTATAACGATTCCATGTATATGAGAAAGCGGATTGCGGTGATCAGTATCGACATGGATAATTTGAAAAAGATAAATGATGCCTACGGACATTCCGCGGGAGACGATGCGCTTTGCAGAGTGGGAACCGCGCTTACAAGGGTTTCGGAACGCCGGGATAACATTGTGGTGGCGCGTACCGGCGGCGATGAGTTTGTGGTAGTGTGCAGAATGGAACAACCGAGTGACGGTGAGGATATTATAAAAGAGGTTCGTGAGGAATTGGTACAGATTAATGAACAGAACGGACAACCTTACAGTGCGGAAGTCAGTTGCGGATTGTATGAGGTAAAGGATGCTTCTAAGACAGCTCTTGCAAAAGCGTTGGAAATCAGCGACAGCAGGATGTATGAGAACAAACGACAGAGAAAGGCACAGAAGCAGGAATAAAACGAAAGGGGCCGTTGCATGATGCACAGCCCCGCTTTTTGTATATTACAAGAATCCGCCGTCGAAGCGGATAACCTGGCCTGTCAGGTAGGCAGGCATTTGTGCCAGCAATACCAATGCATCGGCAACTTCCTCCGGAGAGGCGAAGCGTCCTGTCGGAATTTCTTCCGCTAAAGCGATCCGTTCTTCCTCGGAAAAGCAACGGTTCATATCGGTATCGATGACGCCGCAGGCCAAAGCATTTACCGCAATTCTGCTGGGAGCCAGCTCCTTGGCTGTTGCCTCGGTCAGGGCGTTTAACCCTGCTTTGGAGGCGGAGTAGGCAGCCTCGCAGGAGGCACCGGAGCATCCCCAGACAGAGGATATATTTAAGATTACACCGCACGGGGCCGTGGAAGGAATGTCTTCCCGGTCCCGATTTTTTAACAGGTGAGGAATCGCGGCACGGATACAGTAAAAAGCCGAGGAGAGATTGGAGGAAATCACATGCTCCCACAGTGCATCGTTCGTATCGGTCAGCATACGAATCATGGAGACTCCGGCATTGTTAACCAGAACATCCAGACGGCCGAAGCGTTCCACGGTTTTTGCCACCAGTTCCGACGGAAAGGCGGAATTTTGCAGTTCTCCCTGCAACAGCAGATGAGGAGTGCCCATGGCGGTAAGCTCCGCGGACAAGGAATCCAATAGCTCTTTTTGTGTATGGCAGCATCCGGCAATCGCATAACCGGCCTTTGCAAAGGCCAGGGCGCAGGCCCGACCGATTCCCCGGGAAACACCGGTAATTAACACTGTTTTTTGTGACATAGCAGCCTCCGTTTCCGGCAGAGTAACATTCTGTCGTGTTTTTGAATAGAGATGAATTCTGTTACGAATACTGTTATTATACATGATGGCGGTGCAACAGGCAAGAAAAAACGCATAACCCCGCGTTGCACGGCGGCAAATTATCTGGTATACTGAAAAGGAAAAGGAGGAGGAGAATGAAAAAAGGAAGTTTGGCATTGCGTCTTTTTTTATATGCTTCTTTGGTCAGTCTGGTGTGGTTGGGAGCTTATGTTTTTTTCTCCGAACTGTTTGCGGTGAAGGAAGCCGCGCCGGATATTCCGCAGGTGCAGGTGACACAGGCACCGGAGGTGCCGGTACCGGCATCCTCTCAGTGGTCGGTGCTTGCGGTGGTGAATGAAGAACAGGAAGTGACCACATTTATGTTCCGTTATGCGGATTTTCTGGCGGATGCCATGGTGTTTATAGAAGTACCGGTCAATACAAAGGCAGAACTTGTAAAAGGCGGCTACGAGGTGCTGAGTGTACACAATCCGGAGCTTCCGGAGTTGTTTATGGTGTCGGATTTGTGCCGCATATTTTCGGAGGAGACCAGGTGTATGGCCGGGGAAGAAGTGGGTGTGTCTCTATTGGGTCTCCGACCGAAAGAGTGCTACGTGATAGAGGAAGCGTTATATAACGAACTTACGGAGACGGTGGAAGGAAAGCGGAGATTTAAGAAACCGGAGTCTCTTTTGGATACATTGGTAACCGTTGCGGAGCAGGCGCTTACCGATGATTCGTTGCGGGAGGAATTGGTGTATCTGGAAAGCTATGAGGATACGGAACGTATTGTGTACCGGATATTGCCGGGGGAAGCATCGGCAGAGGAGTATTACCCGGAGTATGGGGCCATCGGACAAATGGTGGAGCGGATACAGAGCGGATTGTTTGAGGAAGAGTAACGGGAAAGGAGAGACGAAATGAAAGCATATAAAAAATTACTGTGTGGGATCGGCGCGGTGCTCCTGCTTACGGGTGTTTTTTTTACCGGCCGCTATGCGGGCGCAGCGTCAAAGACGCCGGGCAGTACGGGAGATCCTCTGGTTACCCTTAGCTATGTGGAGGAACGTCTGGGAACGGTACAGGGCGGTGCCGAAAGGGTACAGCTTGGTAAGGGACAAACACTGACGGGAAACGCCGGTACCGGGATTGTGGTTCTGGGCGGTTCTGTGACGGCGGCGGGAGACGGGCTGGTGGATTTGACCGTGGGAGAACTGACCGAGAGAGACACCTCCATGTTTTTGTATCACAGCTACATAGTCGCGGAAGAGGACTCCGGATGCGAGGCGTTGTCTGCATGTACGCTGCTTGTTTCGGGGAATTATACGGTAAAGCAAGAAAATGACTGACAGGTCGCATGAATAGTGGCAAAAAGTGCGTCGAATGTGAATACAAAGTCACGAAAAGACAGTAAAGAAAGGCGTCGTGACGGGAACAAGAGAAAAATGTACTGTGCAAATGTAACAAAAACGAGGGGAATAATTTGGTTAAATGAGACATGGTAATTTGGCTGTAAATAGTGTATTATATTAGTGTGCTTTTTTTGTGGAAGAGAAAAGTGTATTACATCTTATTTTAGGAGGAAAATGAAATGGCAAGTTTATCGTTGAAGAATATCAACAAGACTTATCCGAACGGTTTCGTAGCCGTTAAGGATTTCAATCTTGAGATTGAGGATAAGGAATTCATCATCTTCGTAGGTCCGTCCGGTTGTGGTAAGTCCACTACCCTTCGTATGATCGCAGGTCTCGAGGAAATTTCCGGTGGTGAGCTTTACATCGGCAACAAGCTTATGAACGACGTAGAGCCGAAGGACAGAGATATCGCGATGGTATTCCAGAACTACGCATTGTATCCGCATATGTCCGTATATGACAATATGGCATTCGGTCTTAAGTTAAGAAAGACCCCGAAGGAAGAGATTAAGAAGCTCGTTAGTGAGGCAGCTAGAATCCTTGACATCGAGCACTTACTGGATCGTAAGCCGAAGGCTCTTTCCGGTGGTCAGAGACAGCGAGTAGCAATGGGTCGTGCAATCGTTCGTAATCCGAAGGTATTCCTCATGGATGAGCCGCTTTCCAACTTGGATGCTAAGCTCCGTGTACAGATGCGTATCGAGATTTCCAAGCTTCATCAGAAGTTACAGACTACCGTTATCTACGTAACCCATGACCAGACCGAGGC
>SVEN01000062.1 GCA_015057365.1 Lachnospiraceae bacterium
TTGAGCCGGGCGGGCGCCTTGCTTTTATTCTCTTTTGCTTGTCGCAACGTTCCGTCGAACTTCCTCTAAGAACGACTAGGACGCTCGGGGGCGACCTCGCGCCCAGTCTTTTCTAAGAGGTGATTTCAACTGCACTAAAAGCGCGACCCTTCGTGAATGCAAAAACGAATAAAAGCAAGGCGCCCGCCCTTGTATAGTCTACTTCGGCAGAAAAAGATAAAAGTTTACTCCGGCTGATAGAATTCGGTCAAGAACGTGCCCGGTGCATATTCTGTTTGTAGGAAGTGCGCCTCGGCGCGTTTTGCTGTTTCCGGATCAGAGAATAAGGCGAAGACCGTCGGGCCGCTTCCGCTCATTAGAACGCCGTCGGCGCCAAGCATCTGTAAGGTATTTTTGATGACGGCGATATCCGGGACGAGGCCCATGGTCACCGGTTCCAGTACGTTACAGAGGCCGGAGACAAGAGTGTTATAGTCGCCTTTGGACAGGGCGGAGAGCAAGGCATCCGTATCCGGGTGTTTGATATCCGTGGTCTGCACCAAGGCGTCATAGTCGGTATAGATTTGTTTGGTGGATGCGCCGGCTGCCGGTTTTACCAATAGGCAATGGCAGTCAGGGGCGGAAGGCAAGGCGGTTAAGCGTTCACCGATTCCTTCCGACAGGGCAGTGCCCAGCATGAGACAGTACGGCACGTCGGCACCCAGTTTTACACCCAGTGCGGCAAGCTCGTCGGAGGTTGCCGGACATCCGTACATTTCGTTTAAGCCCCGCAATACGGCAGCGGCATCGGAGCTTCCTCCGGCCAGTCCTGCGGCAATCGGAATTTTCTTTTCCAGATGAAGGGTGATACCATCGGATATTTTATATGCCTCACAAAAGGATACGGCTGCCCGATAAGCAAGGTTGTGCTCATCTACCGGAAGAGAGGTATCGCTACAGGTCATGGTAATGCCCGGGATATCGTTTGTTTTAAGTGTAATTGTATCGTGCAGCTGTAAGGACTGCATAATCATCCGGACCTCGTGGTATCCGTTGGGAAGGGTACCGAGAATGTCCAGGGAAAGGTTGATTTTAGCGTAAGCATACGCGGTGTGAGCGGATAAAATTGCGTTCATAAAAGCTCCTTTCGAAAAGCTCCGTTTATTATGGTGATTATATATCAAGAGAGGCGGTTTTGCAAGCGATGTACCGGAAGTAAGAGGGCGAAAAGCAAAATCGGAGCAGATTATTTCAAAAAACAAAGAATTTTTGTAACGATACGGGATTTGTATTGTCTAATATACAGAACAAAGGAAAGGGGAGGTGACCTTGGAAGATTTTGATAAGCTATACAAAACATATTATCGGCAGGTATTTCTATATTTGCTGGATTTGTGCAAGAACCCGGATTTGGCGGAAGAAATCACCCAGGAAACCTTCTTTAAGGTCCTGAAAAAGATTGATACCTTTGAAGGAAAGTGCAGTATGGCCACATGGATGCTTCAGATTGCAAAGAATAATTTTTATAATTACTGCAAAAAGAAGAAGTACGAGAGTATAGAGGATTGGGAAAGTATCCCCGCGAAGGATAACCCGGAAAGCCGGGCGTTAGATAAGGATACGGCGCGGGAAATTCATTTGATCTTACATACGTTGGAGGAGCCTTATAAAGAAGTTTTCTGGATGCGGACCTTCGGAGAATTGTCGTTTAAAGAAATCGGAGCGATTCACGGAAAAACGGAAAGTTGGGCGCGGGTAACTTTTTATCGTGCCAGACAAAAAATTAAGGAGGCGATGAAATGAGATTATCGTGTGACGTAATACAGGATCTGTTGCCGTTATATGTGGATAAGGCGTGCAGTGAAGACAGTACGGGACTGGTAGAAGAACATATGGCGGAATGCGAGAGCTGCAGACTGACCTATGATGCCATGAAGACAGACGGAAAAACAGAGGAGTTGGTAAAATCAGAGGAGTTTCGGAATCGGCAGACGGATTCTGTAAAAAGGGTAAAGAAAAAATGGTCCAGATCCAAAAAAATATTTTTGACATTAGGAATTATCATCGGTGTCGGTTTGCTTTATATTTTTATCAGGATAGCAATGGTGTTCGGAATAGTAAGCTTGCTTATGCTCGATTCCGCCACTACGAAGGTGCAGGTGTTTGATGATGTGGCAAAGTATTCCGAATATATCGGAGAGGATTGTAACATGGAGTACGGAAAACCTCGTACCGGACAATTTGTCGTTTTTCCGGAAAAGATTACCCCGCAAATGTATGTACAGGACTTTCAGTATGTGTACTATAATCCGTGGGACCCGCAGTATGTGTCGTATCTGACGGTAGAATACAAGGATACGGAGGCTTACGGGAAAGAACTGAAACGCTTGCAAACCATAGGAGTGGAGGACTATGAAGGACTCTATTCCGTTACGGGCGAGCCGGAAGGGTACGATTTGGTGGCCATGGATCAGGACCGCTATTACGGTTTTGTCTATGCTATGGTGCCGGAGTCCGGGGAAATGAAGATTACCTATGTGGGTATCATGTTCTGCAATTATTTCCTGGACTTAGATATTCATGAGTACATGAAGGAGGAGTATTTGCTGCCGGGCTTTGATGCTACCATGGATAATCCCTACGAGCAGAAGATGATGGGAGAATAGTTTTACGAGGGCTTTTAGAAAACAAAGGGGACGCACTTAAGGGCGTCCCCATATTTTTTGCCACAGTTCCACAAGCCGAAAGGAAAATTTCGGCTTTTTGCCTTTTGCGGAAAAGAGGGTGTCATATTCTTCTTCGCTTAAGAAACCGCGGAGTTCTTCTTTTTCCTCCTCGGGAAGGGTGGCGGTAATACCCTCCGTAAAACAGAGAGAAGGGTAAAGCATGCACCACCAGTTTTTGCCTTCCCCTTCGTCAAGAACAATGCGCAGGGCGCGGTATTCTCCCGGGGGAAGCAAAAGGGAACCGTATTGTTTGATTGGGAAAAACTCCGTGGTAAGTTCGGCGGTTGCCCGGTAGGAAACGCCGGCTTCCTCCAGAATGCGGTTGGCTACCGCAATAATGTCCGGAAGAAGAGGGGCAAGTGCGGCTTCCGCTTCCGTTGCGGTGTCCGCGTCGACTACGGCCGTCTGTATATGCGTCAGTACCGCATCCCGGACATGCAACTTGATTTCCTGAGAGGCCGTATCGTTTCCTGCGGCAAGAATATGCAGACGGAGGATGCGGTCCTCTAAGGAAAGGGCAGGAACGGCGGCGTTTGACTGGGGAACCTGTGCAGGTAACAGCAGCAGGACGGAAACAAGAATGCAAAACAGGGCCCCGATACGCGGAAGAAAAGACAAAACGTTTGGATGATTACAGGATTTAAGTGATAAGAGGTTATGTAACATGCCGATACTCCTTTTGAAAATTAGGTTATATAAGGAGTATTGCCGGAAACGGGGGGAATATACAATTGGGGGAAAATAGAAAAGAGCCGGTCCCGACTGACCGACTCCTCTCCGGAAAAAGTAAATGAAAATGAAAAAGTGTAGCTCTATCTAAACTTCGAAAATTGCTTTGATATCTTCCATGTTACCGCCTGCAATCGTGCCGTCCGGTAAACGACGGAAGTTCTGTAAAAATTTCCATGCATGCTCACAGCTGTGGTGACGTACCTCGTGTCCCTGATTATCTACGCTGCCGAACACGGTGTAACAGCATCCGTTTTCGCTCTCGAACAGGTTGAGGGTCAGGACGCTGCCACGGGAAGGATCCGGAATCTTGTAAACAGAATCACCATAGATTCCGTAAATCGGATTCTTCCAGTTGTCCTTATCCTCTAAGGTTACATCATAATCGGCAACGACCTTGTTGATAGCGAATACATAGGCCACGCGGTCGATACACTTCTGTGCCTGGAACGGAAGCTCCGGAAGCGGAGTGATTTCACCGCCCACATAAAAGGTCGGAACCACGGTGTCACGGTTAATCGGGCCTGCCTCCTGTCCGAAGACATTAAGGCCAACCTCAAAGGTGGCGGACATCGGTGCGACGCCGGCGAACAGCTTTGGATACTCCTGGAACAAATCCCAGGACTTACAGCCGCCCATGGAGAAACCGGTGGAATAAATCTGCTCCGTATCAACCGGGTACTTATTCTTTAACTGGTTCAGGACCGCTACGGCCTCGGTAGCGGTGCTGTTCATGTGATGCTCCACACTGATTAACAGGAAGTTATATTTTGCTGCCACACGGAACCAGCCGGACACATTTGTCATGCAGAAGGCGGAATCTCCGCCGCCGTGGAAGCAGAACAGAAGCGGGACTTTTTTGCCATCTTCCATAATTTTTTTGTTGTAATAAGCGAGGTAGCCGATGTTGTGCTCTGTGGTATCCTTGTCGTCGCCCCGATTGTCGCCGGAGGTCGGAACGGTACAATACCCCGGTTCGCATACCATGCCCATTTCATCCATGTTTGCCTGCGGAATCAGGTTGCCCATCATGCGGTGGAAACGGTCGCAGAAACCAAAGTAATCCTCTTCGTAGTCAGCGGACTCTTTTATTAAAAGATGGTCAAGTCCTGCGGATAATGCAGCGTTTGCGGCCTCGCTGTTGCCGACGGAAACTACCGGGATGTCCCTTGCGTTGTCTGCCGGCTGCGGAACAACCGAAAGGTTCTCTAAAATGCAGCCCACCGGAGTGATATCTCCCTTGCCGTACAGACCGTCGCCTTCGATACGCTGTAAGCAATGCTTGGCAATATAGTCCGCAGATTTACCGCGGCCGTAAAGGAAAGTACGAAGTACCGCGCCGCGGATGAAATAACCGGTCCAGTTGCCGGTAAAGCGGTCACGCATAACGGCGGTACCGTCTTTGTAATACTGGCTGATTCTGGATTCGGAAATAATTGATGCGAATAAATCTGCCGGAGCATTGTCCCAACCGCCGTCACAGGTCGGATAAATAAATACAACGCTGCCGCAGTAGGTTTTGGCAATGTTTGTAAGTCCGGTGGAGTCGGCGAAATTTTTTGCCTCTTCCGGTGTTAATTTGTTTTCTTCAAACACGAGTAAGTACGGTGCCCGGAAACCGAAATTTACGATATCGGCAATCGGTGCACTGCCCGGTATATATACGGTTGCAAAAAAATTCTCATAAGTATGTTCCCAATGTTTGCTTCCATCGGAGAAGGAAGCAACTTCCGGCATGAGTTCTATCATATGCATCTCTCCTTTTATATGAATTAGCATTCTAATTATACTCTCTAATTCACTCGGATGCAATATAAAAATATAAAAAAATGAGAGAAAATGAAGAAAGTAAAAAAGTGGCCGGGCAGCCACTTTTTTCTTGGGTTTTTTTGCAAGAGCAATTACTATTTTGCGAGAGTTACAGCGAAAGACTTTGCCTTTCACAATTCAAACTATACCATTTGTGGGAAAAGGATGCAATAGGTTGTGGATAAGAGGTTAAAATTGTGGATAACAGGTCGAATATGATGATAAGTTGCCGAAAAAGGAATCTAAGTTGCCATGAAGGTGCAAAATGTGTAAAATGGCAACTTAGTCTGTAAAATGAGCAACTTGATATTGACAAACAGGTCCGGTTAGAGTAAGCTGAAATATAGAAAGAGCGCAGTTACAAGACGGTAGGAGATGATGGATAATGCTAAAGAAAAACATCTGTATTATTAACGGAGAGACGCGAGGAGATTACAGCGACGGTTATGTTGCCGGAGCGGAGAAACGTGCCAACGAAATAGGGTACCGGACCACCGTGTTTTCCATGCTGTCCTTTGGCATGGTGGATACAAATATGGAGGAGTGCATTTATTCCTATATTGATTTTGACGACTATGACGGTGTTTTGTTTATGGAGCATTCTTTTGCTGCTCATAAGCATATAGCACGGAGTGTGGAGCAGTTATTAAGGGAGAATTGTAAGGTGCCGATCGTCAGTGTCGGCAGTTCGGATGTTTCGGAGGACTGCTTTGCATCGGACGGTGAGAATGACATAGAAGCTCTTACCGATCATCTTATTGTTGTGCATGGCTGTACCAAAATTTACTGCCTCGGAGGTATTCAGAATAACAATAATCACCGTGTGGACGGGTTTGAGAAGTCTATTGCAAAGCATGGTTTGGATCCGGAAGAATGTGTGGCTTTGTACGGCGGATATTGGACGGATTGCGCGGAAAAACTGGCAAAGGACATTGCATGTGAAAATATAGCAATGCCGGAGGCGGTTGTGTGTGTTACGGATATTGTAGCGTTTGCACTGATTAAGGCATTGTTTAATCTCGGGATTCGTGTGCCGGAGGACATTCGTGTATGCGGGCACGGTGCATATCCTATGGCCTTTAATAATCTGATTTCTATTACCACATTCCCGGTGGATACATCAGGATGCAGTGCGGAAGCCATGAACCGGTTACATGAGAGGATTACCGGAGAGAAGCTTCCGCTAAAGAAGATACCGTCTTATTCTATTATTACCGGAAAAAGTTGCGGTTGCGGTAGCCAGAGCCCGTCGAATCTGCGGTTCCGGTTGGCGGAGTCGGAGAAGGATGAATTGCAGAATATGTATTTCCGGAACAGTAAGCTGGAGGAGGCCTGTGTGGAGGCCTGCTCCGTAAATGACATGAAGACGATTATGAAGGACAAGGAGTATCTGATACCGGACAGCGAAGTAGTGGGGCTGAATTTATTCGATTCCGACGGGGAATTGATGTGTCATTATTTAAGTAACAGTATTGTAACCGGTGAAGGAAAGCCGGTTGGTAAGAAGCATTTGTTTCCGGCGCAGGTGGCGCTCCCGGAGAATGTACACAACTACCATGTGTTGCCGATTGTATATGCGGGAGTGCATTACGGGTATCTGATTTCCGGTTACGCGGATGCATTGGTGCATAACAAATACATGAAGCGATTTTGCAGGTGTCTTGCCCTTGGATGCCGGGTGTTGTTCGGTGCAGGAAAAACGAATGCGATACAGGTTCGCTCCGGTGAGGAAACTCCGGGAACAAAATCCGCGGATACCGTATTCGGCAAGAAGAATGATGTGATGCACAAGCTGGGAGTGGATCAGATTTATTATTTTGAAGCACTGGAGAAGCATGTATATGCCATGACGAAAAACGGACAATATGAGATAGAACAGAAGTTGTTCGAATTAGAAGAAATGTTTGCGGACAGAGGATTTATGCGGGTGTCCAAGTCGGTAGTTTTAAATACCGAAAGAGTGGCCGGTGTAAAACCGGAGGAGGACCGGACGTGCCTTGCATATTTTTCTTCCCAGGCATCTGTCCGGGTATCCCGGTCCTATGCCAAGGAGTTCAGGAATAAAATGGGCATATAATTTGCAGGAGGTAGTTTTTGTGACAAAGAATGTAATTATTTCTCTGACGGGATTACAATATGCGGCGGAAGAGGAGGATGCTCCGATTGAGGTGATTAACTTCGGACAGCATTACAAAAAAGGCGACAAACATTATTTGTTATATGAAGAAACGGAAGAAAGCGGTAAGGTGACCAAGTGCCGGATTAAGGTGTCGGAAAAAGAATTGGAGTTGCAGAAGAGAGATGCGCTAAATACCCGCCTTTTGTTTTTGCCGGGAGAAGAGTACCTGACCAACTATGAGACGCCTTACGGAAGCCTTTTGGTGGGGGTGAATACACGGTCTCTTGAGCTTTATGAGGAGGAAGAGTTTTTGCGTGCCACCCTTAAATACGGGCTGGAGATTAACGGAGAAAAGACCGGAGATTGTACCCTGGTGTTAAAGGTGCAGTCTTGTGAACAGGGAGACTGAGTACCGGATTAGGTTATAACGGATAAGTAAAAGGCAGATGCTGTATACGGGCATCTGCCTTTCCTTTATGGAAGAATAAAGTGTTTACTTCTTTTTCTTTTTGTTCTTTTCCGGCTCGATACCGCCCGGAGTAGCCTTTGCCGGCTTCTTGGACTCTTCTGCCATGGTCTGAGCCTTGTCCCGAAGCTTCTTGAAGAAGCCCTTCTTTTCCTGCTGTGTATCAAGACCGGAACGAAGTCCCTTTACGTCAACGATATAGATACCGTTCATAAATGCCTTTACTTCCTTCTTTACCGGAACCTTGTCGAATACCTTTTCATCACACATGAGGCTGGCAATCTTCGGACCGATTTTTGCCTTAACTACCGGCACCTTACGGCCTCTGAGCCACTTTGGAGTCTGGTCCACGATTATCTGCGGAAAGCCTGCCTCTGACAGTTTCATCCGTTTCTTGTCGATGACCATAATGGAATAATACTGTGCACCTGCGGTGATGTTTGCCTGTGCGGCATCGGACTTCTTCTGAAGCTTCTTGCCCACAAGGGAAAGAATAATTAAAGCGACGAGAATTACGCCGAGTACAATTGCGACAATTGTTAATGGATTCATGTTGTGCCCTCCTC
>SVEN01000063.1 GCA_015057365.1 Lachnospiraceae bacterium
TATTCCTCCACGGCTCTGTGGGCCGCATCCGGGTTATTCTTAAATACCGCACCGAAACTGTATCCGTTTTCGTCGTAATCGTTGATATAGATTTCGTCACCTCCGCAGCTCCATTTCGGGTACTGCGGGAGCTTTTCCCCCCACTCCGCAAGCACCGCCGCATTCCGGTTCGCTGCCGCCTGCTCCTCTGCCACCGCCGCCGGTAACTTCGTTCCGCAATCTGCACAGAACTTCATGCCGATGCTGTTCTGTTTTCCACAGGACGGACAAATTGCCCCTTGAGCCACCGTCGTCTCCGGAAGCTTTTCCCCACAGGACGGACAGAACTTCTGATCCGCCTTTGCCGGTTGTCCGCAGGACGGGCAGATTTTCATATTCTTTGCCGCTTCGTTTGCCGCATTCTGCATAGCACCGAACAATCCCCCAAGCACTCCTGCTGCCTGATTTAACGACTCCTGATTTACCGAAGCCCGCGAGGTGCTGTCCGGTGTCAGGGTCCCCGTAGCCTGCTGCTCCGTCGCTCCCATGCCCGCAGCCTCATTAATTTTGTCTGCCGCCTTGTTTACCACGGAAGCCGCTGCCTCCTCGATTTTCGGTTCTACCGCTCTCCGCACTCCCTGCTCTACCGCATTTCCGATGGCATTGGACACGCCTCGTTTGATTGCCCGTTCTAAAAATCCCATGATTTTTCCTCCTTATCAACTAAATTAATTTATTCCGTCGGTGGTTCATACGTATTGATACCGCTGGCATTCACAATACTCTGCACTTCCACCGAAAGGGCGGTAATCGTATCATAGTCAACAAACTCAACCACATTGGTGTAGCCGTCATAACTCTCGACGCGCTTCAAGGTCAGACTGTTATCGTATACATCATAGGTATAAGTCGTGCCGTCACAGGTATAGGTATATTGCGTACAATTCTGCCCCGCAACAGTCACATCCGTCCCCTTCACAGGCTTCGGATACATCCGGTAATAACTGCTGACATTGTCAATAAATTCATAATTAAACAGCTCGTAGGTCTCTTCAAAGTCATTCCATTCCAGCTGTGGATTCGGATTGTCTTCCGTGGCTTTCGACAAATATCCGGTCCGCTTAAAGTATCTGTCTCCAATCTTTTTGGTTACCGCATAATCAAAGCTGTATTCCCCTTCCTGTACGGTTACAAAATAATCTCCGACCCGTTCATAGGTATATCGGTTCCGCCAAGTGCCCGGTTCATCCGTACTATAGCTGTACTGCATCGTCGCGGTAAAATTTTCTTCCGATTTTACAGGCGGTAACGGGTGGTCGGAATTTGCACCCGAAGCATTTAAAAGCACGATATCATAATATCCGTGGTCATCCCGCGGGAAATATTTATGAAGTCCGTCCCGAAGAATATAATGACTGGTACCCGCGTCGTCCCACTCATAATTTGTATAGGTAGCCTCCAATGTGGAATACAGGGAAAAACCCTCCATCGGCTCCGTATAAGTGATTTCATAACTGTCGTATATGTAATCAAAATGACTTTCGCTGTAAGGATAATCATATACGGCAATCTTTCCGCGATAAGCATAACCGCCGTTTATAGAGAAAGGATACCCCTCATCAGCCACACATCCGTATTGATTTTCCAAAAGAAGTGCTATTTTTTCCGCATCCTCAACCGTAAAGCTCTCATCAAAGGTCAATGTCAGCTTATAATCAGTGTAAAGCCAGGATGTCTTAAAGAAATCATAATAATTGGAACGCTCTATCGACCACATCCTAATCTTGTCCTTCACCGAATCATACATTCCCTTTTTTCCCCGGGAATCGTGCAGATAGGTCGTATTGAACAGGTCGTAGTTGATATCATTCGAATACTCGGTGTAATTCAACAGCTCAAACTTGCCGTAATCTGCCTCTGCAGCTTCACCAACCGTTCTCTGATCCAACAGTGTATAACCGCATTCGGCCAGATACGCATTATAATCAGCGTATACCTTGGTGTTATCATCCTTCACCCATGCAAAAGAAGAAGAAAATGTATGCGCCCCAAGCTCTCTGTAAAATTCGTACTTGTGGTCTTCCGTATAATTTACAAGGCTGTAATCACTGGTTAAATTGTCCTTCCCGGAATAACGGTAAATCAAGGTATACACCTGATATGTATCCGCATCATAAATGTATTCCCATGTGGAACCGGACACTTTCTTATAAATAAAATCACCGTTTTCACATACAATACTCATCTCTTTATTGTAGGTTCCCGGCTCAAGTCCGGTGTACGCAACCAAAGAGTTAAACGTGCTTTCCGGCAGGTCCAGTCCGGAAAAATCATACTTCGGTGCGACATACTTTGTCTCTTTGCTCCATTCACTGTCCGCATACTCTCTGCCGTCTCCCACAACCATAACCTGAATCGTATCGCCATCCTTCAGCTGGTATTGCCAAACCGTTTGTCTTTCCACCTCGGTGCCGTTAATCTTGATGCGATAGCCTTTTCCGTAATAAGAAAGAAAGGATGCCATGCCGGATTCCGAAACTTCAATTTCCGGTGCTTTTATTTTTGTAAGCGCCTCCGATACATCCTTGTCCTCACCGTCCGATATCCCGGGCGTATCATCGTCTCTGCTCTCTTCCTTATCCTCCTTATCCTTTTTGTCTTCTTTGTCTTCCTTATCCTCTTTCTGGGATACCGCAGTCTTTCCCTCATCGCCGGTGCCCCCTCCTCCTGTATCACAGGCAATCATTGAAAGCATTAAAAAAACCACAATCAGTAACATCCATAGCTTCTTCATTCTATTCCTCCTTCCGCACTCCTCTGTTCTATTTTTTCTCCGCATTGCGGACAATACTGTGCTTCGTCGGACACCACGGTGTCACACGTCATGCAGCTTCTGTGTTGTCTCTTATAAAAATGAAACATCGTCTCCTTCGGAAGCCTCCGCTTGCATTCCTTACAGTGTTGCTCCGCACCGGAGGTCATTCTTCCGCAATGCTCGCACACCCGGAGCTTTTTCATCGTTTCGACACCGAAGCCGTATTGTCCCATACTTTCCCTACGGATTTCTTCGATTCGTTCCATTGTCATTGCGACTGCACCTCCCCGTACAAAAGTCTGGCCCCACACTTCCGGCAAAAGGTCTCCGGTGCCGGAATCCGTTCTCCGCACTGCTTGCAGAACCGGGGTGCCACCTCCCAGGGAGCACAATCCACGCATTGCAATACATCCGGATTGTACATGGCGTTACATACCCACTTCCCGCAGGCTCCGCATTTACTGAAATAACGGCGTCCTTCTGTCTCCCATGCCGTAGTGAGCTCCTCCTCCCGGGTACTCCCCCGTATGGGCTGCGTCATACATACAACGGCTCCGGACAATTCACAAAAGAAACGATACCGGCTTCCCTTTGCGTCATTAACTACCTTATAACAGGCCGTATCTGTTTTCTTTTCCTGCACGCACTCGCCTCCTTTTTAATGTTTCAAAAAATTTATACTTCCTCTTGCATCCGGCAAGATTTTACAATATAATGGAATTAACACCTTGAATGTATATGTTTTTTTATGAATTGTCCCCACCCGAACCTTAAAATTCGGGTGGGAACTTCCATTTTATTTTCAAAAAGGGTGGGAAAACGGGTGGGATACCCTAAAAACGGAGGATTTTGCTTATGAAAAAGACGAAAAAATTACTTTTGCTTCTGACTGTTTTCTCTATACTTGTTGTTTCCCTGACGGCATGTAACCGTTCACCGCTGGATCCGGACGAGCCGGTGACACTGACCATGTGGCACAATTACGGCGGCGATATGCAGCAGGCTATGGATTTGCTCATTGATGAATTCAACAGCACCGTGGGCAAGGAGCAGGGCATCATTATTAATGTTACCGCCATCTCCTCCAGCTCCGAATTAAACGAAAGTCTCGCCTTAATTGTAAACGGCGACCCGGGCGCTCCGGATATGCCGGATATTTTCACCGGCTATCCGAAGGTAGGTGTACAGTTTATGGAAAAAGGCATGCTCTGCAACCTGGACAATTATTTTTCCGAAGAAGAGCTTGACGAATACATTGATGCTTTTGTTGAAGAAGGACGTCTTGCGGACGGCGGACTCTATGTATTCCCGATTGCAAAATCCACCGAGATTTTGTACTTAAACCAGACCTTATTTGACCGTTTTGCGGCGGCTACCGGTGCAGACAGCAGCAAGTTAGCCACCTTCGAGGGACTGGCAGAGCTTGCGGTTTCTTATTATGATTGGACCGATGGCCTGACTCCGGATATCGAAAACGACGGCAAACAATTCTTCGCCTCCGACGCCTGGTTCAATGTCATCGGTGTGGGAATGACACAGTTGGGCACCGATTTTCTTGATGGCGAAGTCCTCTCCCTAAACAACGATACTTACACCTCGATATTTAACTCCTTATACACTCCGTCCGTGAAGGGTGGTTTCGCCATTTATGACGGTTATTCCTCCGATTTATCCAAAACCGGAGATTTAGTCTGCTCCACAGGTTCCTCCGCAGGCATTCTCTTTTACGGTGATACCATCACCCACGCTGACGGTACGGTGGAAAATGTGGAATACAGTATCCTGCCGTATCCTACTTTTGCCGGCGGCGAAAAGGTTGCCCTCCAACGCGGTGGCGGACTGATGGTAGCAAAGAACGAGGAAGCAAAAGAGTATGCTGCCGCAGTTTTCTTAAAATGGCTCACTGCCGCAGACCAGAACATGGAGTTTATTTCGAAAACCGGCTATCTTCCTGTGACAAAACTTGCTTTTGAAGAAAAGATTCCGGTGCATTTGGAAACCTTGGAAGATGCCCGCATCAAAAAGATGCTGACCGCTGTGCTGTCCATGTACGAGGAGTACGATTTCTTCTTTGCACCGAGTTTTTCCGGCTTTGATGCCTTAAGCAGCAAGTTCGAAAAAGATTTTAAAGCCTTACTGACCGAAGAACGGGAAAAGTATCTGGAAGGCAAAGAATACAGCGCGGAAAGCGCAATCAAAGTGTTACAATAGATTATAGACTCTGCTTTTTATCCCGGATTTTCGAAATCCGGACAAAGCCGGTCTATTACAGAACAAAAGAAAGGAGGGGATTGTCCTGAACATGTTAAAGGAAGCCCTCAAGCTTTGGGCACAGGAAAAAAGAACAAATCCGAAGGGTTCTACCCTGCAACGCAGGCTGATTCTCTTCTTTGTCAGCATTACCTTTTCGATAATCCTTCTGTTCGCCGTACTTCTCATGCTATTGGATATTGACGGCAGCGACAAAAAGGCGGTTTCCGGCTACTTAAAGGCAGAACTGACGGATGTTTCCAAAAAGATGGAGGACGAATCCGGACGCATTTCCCTCCTGGGACTTTCTCTTGCGGAAACTGTCTCCGGCTCCTGCGATACCTTCTTTAAGGAGCAAGGCATAACCGCTGCTGAATTAACGGTTCACCCGGAGCTCATCGAACCGCTTTTAGAACGCCAGATTACTTCCCTGCTTACCGTCATCGACAACAACACCTGCAGCGGCGTGTTTATTCTGTTAGATGCCTCCGTATCCGGCTCTGCCGAAGCAACGGACACTGCACGCTCCGGTATATTTATTAAGAAAACTTCCCCCGTCAGCATTCAGTCTGTGGGGAATAAAAACTATTATCTCCGAGGTCCTGCCTCCCTTGCCAGAGAGCACGGCATCGATTTGCTGGGACAATGGAAAATGGAATACGATATTTCCGGGCAGGAATTCTTTACCGAAGTCATGACGACTGCCCGGAACAATCCGGAGCTTCCCCTTTCCCGCCTCTACTACTGGACAGGAAGAGTCACCTTAAAGGGCAACAGTGAAGCAGGCTTTCTTCTGTGCGTACCGTTACGTACCGCGGACGGGGCTGTGTACGGGCTGTGCGGCATTGAGGTCAGCGACCGGATGTTTAAGCTTCTGTTCAGTCCGACAGACAGTACTTATTCCAACGCCTTTTCTCTGGCTGCTCCCTGGACCGAAGAAGCCTTTTGTACAAGCAAAGGACTCATTGCGGGTAACTCTTACTTGACGGGCCACCGCATGGAACAGAACCTGCTCTCCGAGGGCGAGAAAGATTCCTTTGAATTCTTTACCGGTACCGGGGAGGCCTACGGAGGCTATACCTCCGTTCTTCGCTTATATCCTTCCGGCTCCGCCTACGAGGAGGAGCAATGGAAGATTGCGGTGCTTTTGCCGGAGGAGCATTTAAAAGATGCCTTGGCCGGCAATTCTGCCTACTTGCTTTTCATTATCATCGGACTGCTCCTCCTAAGTCTGCTGGCCTCCTATCTTATCAGCCGCAGATATTTGCGTCCGGTGAATCATGCCTTTGATACCATCAAAAATAAAAGCTATGGAGAAAGTCCTGAAACACGAGGCTACACGGAAATCGACGACCTGTTTGCCTTCCTTGCCCAAAAGGACAAGGAGCATGAGGCGGAGCTTCTTTCCCTGGAGCAGCAGCGCCAGAACGTGGAGGACAGCTACGAAAAAGCTCAAACCCGGCTGACCCGCATCACCAACCGCAAAAAGCAGGAGGTAGATCAGGACGGCTATCAGATGTTCCTCAGTCATCTCCACACCCTGACCCCGAAGGAGCGGGAAATCTTCAATCTCTATCTGGAGGGCAAGAGCGCGAAGGAAATTCTGGTAAATGTAAACATCAACGAAAACACTCTGAAATATCACAACCGCAACATTTACAGCAAGCTGGGAGTTTCCTCCCGAAAGGAACTGCTGCTGTACGCGGCTCTGATGAAAGAGGAACATGTGTAACGACTTATTTCCATCTCTCAAAAACAAGAGGGGCTGTGTAGCCCCTCTCTTAAACTATCGTTCTTTTCTATTTACGGTGTTCCTGCGTCTTTCCCGCCGGTACCGTTCTTTTTCTTTTTTCCAAGCAGTATTACCACAACCAAAACCACCGCCAACAGTACCACACCGCCGCCTACAGCAATCGGTATTATCGGAAGCTTGTTGCCCTCGGAACCGGTGTCATCTCCGGTGTTTCCGCCGGACGGGTCGTCGGTGCCGGTGCCCTCGCCCTGATTACCGGAGCTGCCACCCTGGGTACCGGAGCCCTGGTTGCCTACGGAACCGTCCCGTACCTGGGTTACACTGACTGCCACCTGCTTCTTAACGGTCGTTCCTTCTACTCCGATGTCAATGGAGCATTCCGTCGGTAATGTACCCTTTAAGGTAATCATACGCACGCCCTCGGCATTTGCCTCCCCGATGCTTACGATTTCCAGACCGTATACATTAGAGGAGGTCACAGTAATAACCGCATCCTTTGCCGCCTGTGCAGGTTCAATCTTCAGCGCATACTGCAACTGCCCTTCGTAGTTTAAGGATACCGCTGCTTCACCGGAAAGACCGGTTACCTCGTATTCCATGGCCGGCTTTTGTGCCGAATACTCCGCTTCCATGGTATTACCCGCATAGTTCGTTACACCGGCTGCCACGGTTACATTTCCCACCTGTCCGGTATAGTTCACCCGGAACAGCTTAGCAAACATCACGTTCTCGTCCGCCGCACTCGGCAGAGCGTCCATCGGCGTAACCTCTCCGATTTGTGCCAAGGCCCCGAAGCCAAAGTCCTCAGCGTCCATGCCGTCCACCTGCATATACTGGGTGAATTCCACAACCACGGAATCCTGATACAGGTGTATCTCCTTTACCGCCGGTTTTTCAAGGCTGACCAAACCAAGATTCACATCCGTCTGAATCGGCGGTACCGGCAGCCATTCGCTTTCTACGCTTTCATAGCCTTCCTTTTCCACCACAACCTTCCACTGACCGATGGGTACATCCCATGCGTATGCACCGTCCTTACCGGTCACCTGCGGATTAGTCTGGTTGTAGTCCTCAGCCTTCCACTCCACGGCCTCTCCGGTTTCCTCATCCAGATAGTAGACCGTGGCCGTAGCCCCTTCTATCCGGTTCTCCAACACCGCCTCGTAAATATAACCGGACGGGTCGATAAGCCAGCTTAAGTCAAAATCCAGCAACAGATTCAGGCAATCCTGCAGGGTCTGGT
>SVEN01000013.1 GCA_015057365.1 Lachnospiraceae bacterium
TCAGTTAAAACTGTATAATCGTAGGGACTATAACAACTTTCCTATGAGACCCTTGGGATGGAAAACTCCTAGTCAGGTTCTGAAGGAATATTGCATATCAGTGTAACAAATGTTTGACAAACCTACATTTTTTCATTTTTATACTCGTTAGTTCTATGTCCTTTAAAATCGTACCATGAAACAGCACTTCTTTCACCGCCTCATGGTAAATTTCAATAATAGCAAAAAAAGCATACCATGACACCCTCCCTTATCTTTCTTATCATGGTAAAATCGGACACTTTCCCAATTCAAAAAATCAATTACCTCAACTACGAGATTCCTATAAAGCAAGGAATACTCAACTCTCATAAAAGAGTCAACAAAGAAGCTGCCACATTTACGACCTTCCGTCGAAACATGGCAGCCTCTGACATAACACATTTATTTTTGTGTCAACCATTAAAGGACTTTTTT
The DNA here is from genome assembly GCA_015057365.1 of Lachnospiraceae bacterium. Classification (GTDB taxonomy): domain Bacteria; phylum Bacillota; class Clostridia; order Lachnospirales; family Lachnospiraceae; genus SIG307. The sequence continues at coordinate 457 of SVEN01000013.1, forward strand.
GATATGCCTAATCAAAAAACTAAGTTAGCCTAACTTTGCGGTGTTCACCTTAACACCCGGGCCCATAGTGGACGCAAGTGTTACACTCTTTAAATACTGACCCTTCGCAGATGCCGGCTTTGCCTTAATGATTGCACCCATAATCGTCTGGAAGTTGTCTGCGAGCTGTTCCTCGGTGAAGGAAACCTTACCTACCGGAACGTGAATAATGTTGGTCTTGTCAAGACGGTACTCAATCTTACCTGCCTTGATATCGTTAACAGCCTTGGTTACATCCATGGTAACAGTACCAGCCTTCGGGTTCGGCATTAAGCCCTTCGGTCCGAGAACACGACCGAGACGACCAACAACACCCATCATATCCGGGGTAGCTACTACTACGTCGAACTCAAACCAACCGTCATTCTGAATCTTCGGAATGAGGTCCTCAGCTCCTACGTAATCAGCGCCTGCTGCCTCTGCCTCGTTTGCCTTATCGCCCTTTGCGAAAACTAATACTCTAACAGTCTTACCGGTACCGTGCGGCAGAACTACTGCACCACGTACCTGCTGATCTGCGTGACGACCGTCTACACCGAGTCTGATGTGAGCCTCAACGGTCTCATCGAACTTTGCGGTAGCGGACTTCTTAACTAAAGCAATTGCTTCATTGGAATCGTACTGTGCTGCCTTATCAAAAGCCTTCACAGCATCGGTATACTTCTTTCCTCTTTTCATTGTATTAACCTCCTAGTGGTATTTGCGGAATGAGGTACTCATATACTTTGACACAACCTGTTTTTGCATAGGTTTTATGTCAGCTCTCCATGCGAACTCGCTTGCGTCCTATATGAGAAATTCCTCCCACATCATCTTACAATCTGCGGATACTGTTATCCGCACCCTAACGGGACTTAGTCATCAACTACGGTGATACCCATGCTTCTTGCAGTACCGGAAATCATGCTGATAGCAGATTCGATATTTGCTGCATTTAAGTCAGGCATCTTAAGCTCTGCAATCTTCTGTACTTCGCTTCTCTTAATGGTAGCTACCTTCGTCTTATTCGGGGTAGAGGAAGCCTTCTGAAGTTTACAAGCCTTCTTTAACAGAACCGGAGCCGGCGGAGTCTTCGTGATGAAGCTGAAGCTCTTATCCGCATATACGGTAATAACTACCGGGATGATCATGTCGCCCTGATCTGCGGTTCTTGCGTTGAATTCCTTCGTAAACTGTACGATATTTACACCGTGCTGACCGAGAGCCGGTCCAACCGGCGGTGCCGGAGTTGCCTTGCCGGCAGGAATCTGTAACTTAATGTAACCAGTAACTTTTTTTGCCATTGTTGTATACCTCCTAAAATGTGGTGTTATCGGGGTTAGGCATCTCACTTACGAAATCCGTGATTCCGGAGTGCCCTTCAGCCTTCGGCTTTTGGCTGATTCCTCCCACTGCGCGGACTATTTCCGCATTGTACTTTTGTACTTACTTGTCGACTCTTACGTCTTCAAACCCAATCTCAACAGGTGTTTCGCGACCGAACATGTCGATACTGATGGTGAGACTCTTCTTTTCGCGGTTAATCACACGTACGATACCCTCCGTATTTTCCCATACGCCGGATACAACCTGTACCGTATCACCAACCTCGAATTCATAAACAACCTCTTGCTCACGTTTCAGTCCCATGTTATACATTTCTTCCTCCGTGAGCGGTACCGGCTTGCTTCCCGGACCTACAAAGCCCGTTACGCCTCTGGTATTACGCACCACGTACCATGTGTCATCATTCATAATCATGTTGAGTAACACATAACCCGGGAACATCTTTCTCTGAACTGTCTTCTCTTTTCCGTTCTTCACTTCCACTACATCTTCAAGCGGAACGGATACTTCGAGAATCTGGTCCTGAAGCTTTCTGTTTTCGATTGTTTTTTCGATGTTTGCTTTTACCTTATTCTCATAACCGGAATAAGTATGCACAACATACCATCTTGCCTCTGCCATATCATCACCTTGTCCTTAATTAGAGAATTAAGTCTACGCCACTGTTCACTGCCATGTCAACCAAAGCAATAACAAAGCCGAGAACCACGGTAATGACGATAACAGCTGCCGACTCTTTTACAAGGGTATCCTTGTCAGGCCACGTAATCTTCTTGAACTCGGACTTGAGGCCCTTAAACCAGCTCTTCTTAGGAGCCTTTTCCTGTGTAGTGTTTGCAGTAGTTTCTCCCATGTTTCACTTTCCTTCCTGTCTGTCCCGCATCTTCAGATACGAACAAACTGCGCTTTGACCGAATTACTTGGTTTCCTTATGCAGCGTGTGACTCTTACAGAACTTGCAGTACTTCTTGGTTTCCATTCTGTCAGGATGATTTTTCTTTTCCTTCATGGTGTTGTAATTACGCTGTTTGCACTCAGTGCACGCTAATGTAATTTTTACTCGCACGACAATCCACCTCCGTAAATTTTTTTAGCTCTAATGGCTAAGTCTGTTTTTAGGCATAAAAAAAAGACCGCTTCCATAGCCAGTCTAATATAGCATAGAAGAAAGCAGTCTGTCAAGCGTTTTCTGTAATTTTTTGATTCGGACGAAAAAGTGGGCGGAACTCTTCCTACATTACTTCCGCTTCCCACCGCTTTGGTTCCGCAGGACAGGAGTTTGCTTTTACCGCTGCTCTGGATTCCACAAAGCAACCGCAAAGTCCGCACATTGCTTCCGCAAAATACTCACATTTCTTGCACGCATTAAGACGTTCCTCATATACTTCTTTCGTGCATCGCAACTCCGGATCCATACTCTCGATACGCTCCAGCATATTTCGGTACGTTTCTTCCGAAATCCCCTGTCGTTTCATTTCCGCAAGAAAGCATTTTCTGCAAAACTTCGGCGGATTATTGTTTGGCTGTTGCATCCTATACTTCGCCTCCGGATGTCTCACCCTTTAACTGAGCCGGCGTCATGGAAACATCACCGCGCACAATGCCACGGATGTTTTTTTCTACCTGCTGTCTCGGAAGCATCACCTGATGCTCGCAGCCCATGCACTTCATACGAAAGTCCATGCCAACACGCATGAGTTCCCACTCCTTGCTTCCGCACGGATGAGGCTTCTTCATTTTTATAATATCTCCGACTAAAAGGTTCATACCGGTTCACTTCCCTTTCAAAAACAAACTGTGTGCAGGCACCGCTTTCGCTTTGCCTACACACAGTGTATCATGATTTTTCTTTTGTCGCAAGAAGATTCTTTTAAGCAGGTTACTCAACCAGCCTAAGTTCTTCAAATTTGCTGTAATTCACGCTCATATCCCGGTAAATAGCACTCCAACTTCCAAAATCCTTTACCTCAATCTGATACGTTCTCGGCATACCACCCTTGGCCTCCACTATAAATTCCGTCGTACCGTTCTCCTCATATTCCTTTTTCCAGTCTTCCGGATAAACAACTACATAGGAGTCTCCAATTACTTCATAAAAATCGCCGTCCCCGTCCGTATCGGAAAAGTCATGCACCGGAATTGCAAGAACCTCCGTCTTCTTCTCCGACTTTAAATCATCCATAAACCACCGGATACCCTGTGCACAAGCCCTTTGAAATGTATTCTCGGCATCAAGCTGCTCCACACATTGTTCCAGTTCGGATAAAAACTCTTCGTGTCCGGACTTCCCTTTCCGAAAGCGCTCCGAGAAACACCTGCTCATACATTCGTATAAGCTCCATGCATAGTCCTCTTCCGTATTGCATCGATAAAATGTATTTTGAAATTGATTATACGACGTAGTACCGATTTCAAAATACCATGCAAAAATCGGGGCGTCCGACGTGGAACTGATTTCACATATCATTTTGCCGTTTTCGTCTTTTCTTATATTTACCTGACTCCAATCATCCTCCTCTAAGCGCTCTTTCGATACCGATACCATTTCCGCACCGATTACCACAGACTCACCCAGCCCGAACAACTTCCGCACAGCACCGTCCGTCGCAGCATCCACCGCCACGGTACCTCCGGCAAGCACCACAAGACCGCACAGTACTGCCGCTGCCACTTTCATGGCCTTCGGAAGCACGACACGCTTTCTGCCCACACTCTGCTCTACCATTTTCTCCACTAGCGCCGTATCCGGCCTTACCTCCTGCATCAATTCTTTATAATCCTGTTCTAACATCACATTACCTCCTTTACACATGAAGAAGCTCCAACACTCCATCCGCTTCAAACTGCGCCTTTAACTTCTCTCTGGCTCTTGCTAACTGTACCCGCACCGTAGACTCCTTCCGATGCATCAGCTTTGCAATCTCCGCTGTCTTCATTTCTTCAAAATAATACAAGTGAATCAACAGCCTTGCATCCGGGGAAAGCTTCTGCAACTCCCGGTACAGCTCCGCTTTGCCTTCATCCGCAAAGATACGTTCCTCCGGGGTTTGAAGACTGCCTTTCTCACCGCTTCCGGGCAAATACATTTCTGTTTCGGTCTCGGTCATCCACTCCCCGGACACTTCCCGTTTCCTTACCGTGCCTCCCAGAAACTTTCTGGAACAATTCACCGCCACCTTGATAAACCAGGCCTTGGCATGCTCCTCATCCCGAAACTCCGGTGCCTTCCTTATATAACGAAGAAACACTTCCTGATAAATATCATCCGCATCCTCCTTGTTCCCGGCTCTTGCGAAAGCAATCCGGTACACCATATCGGAATACGCACGTATTCGATTCTCCGGAGTCATGAACCTTCCTCCTCTCTGCAACCTATATGTTCGCGAACAAAACTCGGAATCTCCTTGTTTCACCTATAACATCCTGTAACCGGGAAAATGTTACAAGAAAATAAAAAAAGTAGGGCCGCACCCTCCGGCACGGCCTCAAACACTTACAATTCATAATTATCTGCCATCTCCGGGAACGAGAAGATAATCTCCGTTCCCTTCCCGACCTCGCTCTGAATCTCAATGGTTCCGCCGTGCTTAATCGCGATCTGCTTTGCGATGGCAAGCCCCAGACCGGACCCCTTCGCATTCTGGCGAAGTCTGGATTTATAAAACTTCTCAAAGATATACTTTTGTTCTTCTTCGCTGATACCCACTCCTTCATCCCGAATGGATACCGTAATCTGTTCGTCACAGGTAATCCGGATGTATACCACGGACCCCTCCGGCGAAAATTTTATGGCATTATCCAGAATCACAAGGAACATCTGACGCAAACGGTCGTAATCACCTAACATCATAACCACCGGCAACTCCGTATAAAGGTCCGCCGTAATATTCTTCTCCTTGCCGATGGCACCGGCACTCTTTCTCAAATCCTCGAAAATCTGTACCAGATTCACCGGCTCCTTCTCTACCGTAAAATCCGGATTCTGCATTTTAGAAAGAAGAAGCAGATCTCCCACCAGACGCTCCATTCCCTGGCACTCCCCTAACATTCGCTCATAGGAGTGCTGAATCTTCTCCGGCTTGGTTACCACACCGTCCACCAGACTCTCCGTATAGGCACGCATAACCGTAATCGGCGTACGAAGTTCATGAGAAACATTGGCAAAGAAATCAAATCTCATCTGCTCCAGGTTCTGCCGCTCGATTTCGTTCTCCTTTAGCTTCTCGGACAAAAAGTCCATGGTGTAGGCCAACTCACCGATTTCATCATTTTGATGTACATTTGTCGTCACCTCATAGTTGCCGTCCGCCAGCTCCAATGCGGTACGTCGTATTTTTAAAATCGGATTGGACAGCGCTCTCGCATAAATCAATGCTGTAATAAACGCAATCCCTAATGCAATACCGCCGCTGATAAACATCAAACGCCAACTGCTGTCTACCACTTCCTTTTGGTTCTCCGCCTTCACATTCATGATGATTCCACCGGCCACCTCACCGTTCACACCCAGCACCGGCATACCGATGGTAATGATATTCATTCCGCCATGGTCTTCACTGAACCAGTTCTTTCCGGACGGAATATTATGAAACACATTATTTAAAATATCCCGGTATCCGCTCTGATACGAATCCAACTGGGAAAAGAACTCTCTGCTGATGGCATACTCGCCTGTCAAAGGATACATAGCCTCATCATTGGAAACCATCCAAATTTCCGTCTGCTCGATTTCGGTGAGCAACGTCAAATACTCCTTCCATCCTTCCGTATCCCCTTGCAAAAAGAAGGTGGAGCAGCGTTTTGCCACACGTCCTGCCTTTGCCTTTGTCTGGTCCATGTAATCATTCATAATGGTCTGCTCGTACAAACGCATATAAATAAAACCTAACACTACCGCAAACAAAATCATAATGATTGCAAACCAAAAACAGGTCTTTACAAATAACAGCTTATGAAATTTTTTCTTTTCTGTCTGTTGTGCCATCCCTGCCTCCTCGCGTTACAATCCTTCTTAATTTACGTTACTTATTGTCTGTTAATTCAAACTTATAGCCGACGCCCCACACGGTAGCGATATCCCAGCCCGCATGTTCCGCCTTGTCAAGCTTTGCACGCAAACGCTTGACGTGAGAATCCACGGTTCTTGTATCTCCCACATAATCATAGCCCCACAGACTGTCTAACAAATTGTCTCTGGTAAACACCTTCTTCGGATTGCTGGCAAGGGTCCACATGGTCTCAATTTCCTTCTTGGTCAGTGCAATTCGCTGCCCGCCGATATGCAACGTGTACTCCTCCAGATTAATCTCCAGATTCCCGATTTTTAATATGTTTTCGTTCTTTTCACTGATTTTCTCACGGTCCGCTCTGGACATACGGCGAAGCACCGCACGCAGGCGTGCCATAACCTCATTGGGCGAAAACGGCTTTACAATGTAGTCGTCCGCGCCGATATCCAACCCCATCACTCGCTCAAAATCCTCGCCTCTGGCTGTAATCAGAATCACCGGGGTATCCGACACCGCACGGATTTTACGGCATACCTCATACCCATCCTCCTTCGGCATCATAACATCTAATAAAACCGCCGCCGGCTCATGCTGACGAAACAAGCGAAGCGCTTCTTCTCCGTCTGCCGCAACGAGCGGCTCGTATCCTTCTTTTCTTACATAGGCTTCCAATACATCCGTAATATCCGCATTGTCATCCGCTATCAAAATGTACTGCATCATCATTCCTCCTTACGCATCAAGGGCATCGTTTCCCTTTACACTGCGAGTTACCCTTCTCTTTCTATTATACTTTTTTTCCGTCGTCAACACAAGTCGAATTTTGCGGAATCCCCTTGGAAAATCTTATAAAATTCTTAATAAATGCCATCATTCTGACAAAAAGTAATGGTAAAATGAGCCACAGGATGTGACGCAAGGATTTCCGTAGTAATCAGTTGGAGGGCAATGCCATGAAACAAAGATGTTTCTCAAAAGGTATCATTACCCTTGTCTTTTTGCTTTCCGTCAGCCTCTTTACCTTATTTGCAAACGCTTCCACAGCGTATGCTGCAGGTACTCCGAAGCTGAATGTAAAGTCAAAGGCAATTGTTAAAGGTAAGGACTATGCCCTTAAGGTTTATAATTTATCAGAGACACAAACCGTTACGTTTACCGTCGAAGACGAAGAAGTTGCTTCCGTCGACGAACATGGTGTTGTGACGGCTCTTTCTATTGGCACCACGATTGTTACCGCAGTTATCGAGGATTCCGAATCGACCGAGCCGGTGGTTCTGGAATGTAAGGTTACCGTAGGACCTCCTGCCTTATTTATTCTCTTTTCTCGTCTTGAGAAAGAGATGGTAGTGGGACAGCGTTCTATGATGACCTGGATGATTGCTCCGTTAAACACGGTAGAGCTTCCGAAGTTTTCCAGCTCTGCCCCGGAGGTAGCATCTGTCAGTGCCGGTGGTATTGTAACCGCGAAGTCCGCAGGTACCGCATACATATTTGCCCAGCTTGACAACGGTCATTTCGGGGCATGCCGTATTACGGTATCCGAAGAGCTTGAGCTCATCGACGAACCGGTAGAAGCATCTGTTGATGAAGTTGCAGAAGTAGCAGAACCGACAGAGCCGGCAGATGTTGAGGAAAAAGAAACTCCTAGTACTTTTGCGGATTTTCTGATTAATTTAAACGCAAACTTTACAAACGGTGATAATACCTCCGAAAATACGGGTGCTGATACAGCACAATAATCTTTGGCACAAGCTAAAAGGGCTCCGCAGTTTATCTGCGGGGCCTTCTTTCTGTCCCTTATAATGGGAAGTCGGGATTATTGAGCTCCGTTTTGCAAGTCGCAACGCTCCGTCAAACTTCCTCCAAGAAAGACTAGGACGCTCGGGAGCGGCCTCGCGCCCAGTCTTTTCTAGGAGGTGATTTCGACTGCGCTAAGTGCGCGCCCCTTCGGGAAAAGCAAAACATAGCTCAATAATCCCGACTTCCCACTTTCAAGCGTTCAACAAGAAAAGAAGTGGCCCCGCATTTTGTACGAATACCACTTCTCGTTACACATCTAAAAGAAAAATCAAATATTAACCGATTACATCGCTCATGTTGTACATGCCGGCCGGTTTGCCTGCCAGGAATTTTGCTGCCTGAAGGGCGCCGTTTCCGAAGATTGCCTTGGAGTATGCGGTGTGCTTAATTTCGATGACCTCATCGGCACCGGCGAAGATAACTTCGTGCTCTCCTACAATGGTACCGCCACGCACTGCGGAGATTCCGATTTCCTTTTTCTCACGCATCTTGCGCTCCTGAGAACGATCAAATTTGTATGCATACTCGTTATTTAATACCTCGTTCATGGCATCCGCGATAGCCAATGCCGTTCCGGACGGTGCATCTACCTTACGATTGTGATGCTTCTCTACGATTTCCATATCAAAGTCCGCTGCCGCAAATACCTGCGCCGCAGCTGCCACCAGCTTAAGTAAGGTATTTACACCGAGAGACATGTTTGCAGAACGAAGAATCGCCACCTTTTTCGAGGTCTCCTGTACCTGTGCAAACTCTTCCTCAGAAAGGCCGGTAGTACAAAATACCAGCGGCATCTTATTTTCTACGGAAAACGCCAGTCGCTCGGAGAGCTTCGCCGGAGAGGAAAAGTCAATCACCACATCTGCCTCTTCCTTCACATCCAAAATGCTCGGATAAACCGGGTAGTCATAATACTGTTCCGTTACAAAATCCACACCCGCTACAATTTTTGCCTGTGTATCTTCTGCGGCCAAATCGGAAATGACACGTCCCATCTTTCCGTTACAGCCGCACATAATAATGCGTACCATAGTATACCTCCTAAATAATTCCAAGGTCCTTCATCACAGCCGCAAGCTTTGCCTTATTGGCATCCTCCATCTCAGTAAGCGGCAGACGAAGCGGTCCAACCTCCATACCCATCAGGTTCAGGGCAGCCTTTACCGGAATCGGGTTCACTTCGGAGAACAAATTGTCAACAAGCGGCAAGTACTTTAACTGAAGGTCAAGACTTCCTTTTACATCCCCTGCAAGGAACTTTGCACAGATGTCATGGGTCTCCTTCGGTACTACGTTAGACAGCACGGAGATAACACCCTTACCGCCTGCGGAAAGTACCGGGACAATCTGGTCGTCATTACCGGAATACAAATCAATATCACCCTGACACAGATACATGGTCTGCATGGTGGTGCTGATGTTACCGGTGGCATCCTTAATACCTACAATGTTATCTACATTCTTTACCAACTCCGCTACGGTTGCCGGCTGAATCGTACAGCCCGTACGGCTCGGTACGTTGTAAAGAATCGCCGGAATATTTACTGCCTTTGCGGTCTCGGTAAAGTGAGCGATTAAGCCCTTCTGGGTAGCCTTGTTGTAATACGGGGTAACCAAAAGCAGTCCGTCTGCTCCTGCCTTTTCCGCTTCCTTGGATAAATAAATCGCGGTCTCCGTGCAGTTGGAACCGGTACCTGCAATAACCGGAATTCTCTTTGCTACCTTATCCACCGTATAGCGGATACACTCCAAATGCTCCTCATGACTCAATGTAGAAGCCTCGCCGGTGGTTCCGCAAATAATGATGGAATCCGTACCGCCTGCAATCTGAAACTCCAACAGTTCGCCAAGCTTCTCAAAATTAACCTCTCCGTTTGCCTTCATCGGTGTTACAATCGCAACACCTGCACCTGTAAATAATGCCATATCGCACCTCCTATAAAAAATAAAACCGTCTCTGATGACGGTTCTCGAAGAATACCTGATTCGGTAAGTACCCCGCAACCTTCCGGTGCGGAAATTTCTTCGATAGCCCTCCATCAAATGAATGATGACAGTCCCGCGGCTGTTAACCCCGGCCCCAGCAAATAGCCCTCAGGAAGCTACTTACTTCGGCATCTCATCCTTTCCCCTACGTTCTCTTATGCCCTGACATATCCCGCAGTGTACTGATAATCAATGCGCCTCTATCACAATACTTATTGTATATCCATAGAATATACCAGAAATCTTGTCTTGTCAACTGGTTTTCTTCTTTTCTTTTAAAATCCTTTTACCGAAAACATTCGTCTGCCGCAAACAGACTTTCTCCCATATTTTCTTACCCAAGCAGCTTCTTCGTATACTCTTCCTGCGGTCGCAGGAACAAGTCCTCCGTAGCACCGCATTCCACTACTTTACCATCCTTCATAACCAGCACACGGTCGCAGATTTTCCGCACCACCGCCATGTCGTGGGACACAAATACATAGGTCAGGCCATGCTCTTTCTGAAGTCTCAATAACAGCTCCAGGATTTGGGCCTGCACCGTAACATCCAGTGCCGATACCGGCTCGTCAAGAAGTACCAGCTCCGGATTGGTAATAAGAGCCGCCGCAATGGCCACACGTTGGCGCTGTCCACCGGAGAGCTCCGCCACATACCGGTCGATGACATCAAGGGGTAATTCCGTTTCCCTCAAAATATTTTGCACCAAAGGAAGACGCTCTTCCTTGGTAAGAGTGGTATTTAACCGGAGTGGCTCCTCTAAAATCCAGCCCACCTTCTTAGCGGGATTCAGACTGGTGTACGGGTCCTGAAATACCATTTGTACCCCTGCCGTTTTGGTCTTTCTGTCGGAGAGTTGCTCCGGCACATTCTCTTTTGCCGCATACGGCCCGCCTACCTGCAAGGACACCTCTCCCGTATATCCGGAAAGGAGCCCGGATACTGCCTTTAACAGCGTGGACTTTCCGCATCCGCTTTCGCCTACGATGCCGAATATTTCTCCCTTGTTCACATCAAAGGATACCCCGTTTACCGCATGCTTTTCGGTGGATTTCTTAAAAAGACCGGATCGCTGCTTATATACCACGGAAAGGTTTTCTACCGAAAGTACCGGCGTATGACCGATGCTCTCCTGCGCACCAGATTCGGAATCAACCGTTCCTTCCGTTCCATCACAAGAATTCCTCGTCGTCTCCTTCGGCCCTTTTACCGCTGCCTTCATCAAATTCATTGTATAAGTACGTTCCGGATGCTCAAACACCTGCTCCGTCTCGCCTTCTTCCACCACCTTACCGTCCTTCATAATCATGACACGGTCGCAGAGCTCCCGCAGTACGGACAAGTCATGGGAAATAAAAATCACTGCCGTGTTCTGTTCCTTTGCCAGCTTCCGGATAAGGGACACTATCTCCCGCTCCGTTACCGCATCTAACGCCGTGGTGGGCTCGTCGCAAATAAGCAGTCGCGGCTTATTAATCATTGCCATGGCAATCATGACACGCTGACGCATACCGCCGGACAGATGATGCGGATACTGGGAAAGAAGCTGCTCCCCCTTCTTTAACTCCGCTTTCGAAAGTGCATCTAGTACCGCCGTCTTTCGCTCCTCCGCAGTCAGAGACGTATGAAGTAATAACGGTTCCTCCATCTGAGTTCCTATGGTCTGTACCGGATTTAAAGAGGTCAAAGGCTCCTGAAAAATCATGGTCATTTCTTTGCCGGAAAGACCGAGACGAAGCTCCTCCTCCTCCTTTTTTGCCTTCCGGGCGCCGATTTTTCCCGTCCCCTGCACACACAACGATTTCCCTCCAAACAGCATCGCTTCGCAGGAACGCTTGGCATTTTCCGGAAGTAACCCCATAACTGCCAGTGCCGTCATACTTTTTCCCGAACCGGACTCACCCGCAATTCCGAGAATCTCGCCCTCCGATAAATCGAAAGACACCTTCTTTACAACCGTTTTATCGCCTCTGCCGTACCGCGGAAACGCCACGGAAAGTTCCCGTACCGACAAAAGCGCACATTCCTTTGACAGATTCTTGTTATCCTTAGTCATGCTTTGCGCCTCCTTCCAGGCTCAGCAGCCCCACACCCAGCACGCTGAACAAAATCATGAGGCCCGGCGCCACCGCATTCCACGGTGCCCGGAATAAATAAGGCTGTGCCTCGGAAAGCATTCTTCCAAGGCTGGCATCCGGCGGCTGTACACCGAGACTTAGGTAGCTCATGGCCGCCTCCGACAACACCGCATTGTTAAAACCGATAGCCAGTGCAGAAAATAAACTACCTTTGATATTCGGTAAAATGTGCACAAACATAATCCGAAGATGGCTCGCTCCCATGAGTCTTGCATTTTTTACGTAATCCAGCTCTTTCTGTACTACGAAACCACTGCGCACCACACGGGCAAAGCTCGGGATGAACAAAATCCCCAAGGCCGCAATGAGCTGTACTGTACCGCTACCGAATACACCCACAAACACCAGCGCCAGCAAAATACTTGGAATCGCCGCAACGGCATCGTTAAATCGCATCAAAATCAAATCAGCCTTTCCGCCGAAATAACCGGTAAAAGCACCCACAAGACAACCTCCCACAGCACCGATGGTCACCACAGAAAGTCCTACCGCAAAGGTGGTTCCTGCACCCTTCATCACACGTGAAAGCACATCCCGGCCGAAATTGTCCGTACCGAAGAAATGGGCAAGGGAAGGAGAAGCGTTCTTTATCGTTGCATCCATGGCATTCGGGTCGTAAGGCGTATAAAAACAACCCACCAGCGAAACAAGCGCCGCCAGAACCACCAACACCAAACCAACAATCCGGTTCATTTTCCACTTTCCGTCTTTTTTCAACCATCCGACTACGCTCATCCTATCCCTCCTTTCCTTGTCTTACTTCTGATTTCTATTCCAATAGGTTCGCCGGACATTTTCCCTCCGACATTCCTGCTCTTTCTCTGTTAATTATAATTCCTTGATACGCGGGTCCAGGAACCTACAGATAAGGTCCGCCCCGTAATTCAATAACACCACCACTGCCGTGGTATACAGCACAATGGCCCGCACCACCGGGAAATCTCTCGATGAAATGGACACCGCAAGCAAACGTCCCACACCGGACAGATTAAACACCTGCTCAATCACAATACTGCCCGCTAAAATCTCCGCCATCACCATGGTAAGGAATGTCACCACCGGCACCAATGCATTTCGAAGCACATGCCGCCACAACACTCTGCGGCTCGTACAGCCCTTACTTCGCGCGGTCCGCACATAATCGGCCCCCATCTGCTCCTTTAAGGAGCTTTGCAAAAAGCGCACCGACATACCGATTTTCGGTACAGCTACCGCAATGGCCGGAAATATCATAAAACCTAAAAATCCAAAGAAATCCTCTCCCGCCGGTACATAAGCGCCCGGTGTAAACCACCGGAGCACAATCCCGAAGAGAAGTGTAATCAACATTCCCAAAAAGAATGGCGGTACCGCCATCATGGTCTGGGTAAGAAATGCCACAAGGCCTTCCCCTACTTTCGTTTTGGTCCGTGCCGCAAAAATACCGAAGGGCACGGAAATTCCTACAATCAGCACAAAAGATAATAGTGCAAGACTGATGGTCACACCGAACCGGTCAGAAAGAAGCTCTGCCACCGGAATACGATACTGGGTAGACTCACCGAAATCGCCGCGCAGTGCCCCCAACAAAAACTCTCCGTAACGTACCATAAGCGGCCGATTCAGTCCCATTGCCTCACGAAGTGCCTCAATTTCTTCATCCGTAGCATCAATACTTAAATTCGCCACCGCCGCATCCGACGGAATGACCTCAAAAGCCAGGAAGGTCAGAAATGCCGCCAGTAACAGCGTTACCACTAATGCAATTGTCTTTTTTACAAAATAGCGCATCTCTGCCCCTCCTTTCTTTTGTTGGGCGCGGTGCCACCGCGCTTTTACTCGGCCGGCTTAATGGATGCCAAGTCTAATACATACACCGGGTAGAACAAGAAGTTCGTGAACTTCTTGTTCACGGCTACCAGCTTTGCGCCGTCCTGCAGGTATACGCTGGCGGCGTCTTTGGTTAAGAGCTGCTGGATGTCCTTATATAAGGTAATCTTCTCGTTCTCGTCAATGCTTGCCAATGCTTTTGCAAATAAATCATCAAATTCCGGGTTTTCATAGTTTACGAAGTTATTTTTTGCGGTAGACGTATAACGCTTCACTACATCACTCGGGGCCAATGCGGAATCCAAGGCTACAATCGTTGCCTCGTAGTCACGGTTCCGGTATACATCCGTCAACCATGCGGACCACTCGATTAACTGAATCTCTGCCTTTACACCAACCTTCTTATACTGTTCCGTCAATACCTGTGCCGTTGCCACATGAATGTCGTAGTTGGACGGCACCTTTACGGTAAAGGTCAGCGGGTTGCTCTCGTTATAGCCCGCATCCGCCAGCAATTCTTTTGCCTTCTCCGGCTGATAGGTGTAATAGTTTTCCAAGGTTTCATCGTAATATACGCCGAAGTTCGGGAACATATTGCTGCCGATGACATGGCCTCTTCCACCGCCTACAATGTTTAACAATTCGTCCTTGTCTACCGCGTAGCAAAGAGCCTGACGCACCTTAAGATCGGCAAACGGGCCGAAATCGTTGTTTAAGAACATAGCCTGCACTACATTGGTAGAGCCGACCTCCAGGTTATAATCGTCCGGGAGCTGTGCCGCCTGCTCATCCGTCAGATACGGAAAAATGTCGATGCTTCCCGACAACAGCTCCATAAATGCCGCATCGTTGCTGGCGCAAATTTTAAAGGTTACGTTTTCCAGATACGGCTGATCTCCGTAATAATCATCAAACCGTTCTACCACAAAGCTGGTTAAAGGGGTGTAGGATACGAACTTATACGGGCCCGTTCCTACCGGTGCACTTTCCTGATTCGCATAGTCCTCCGGGATAATGAAACAAGTCAAAAATCCCAAAAGCTCCGTATTCGGTTCGGAAAGAGAAATCACAATGGTGTCCTCTCCCACCTTTTCCACGGCAGAAATAACAGAAAGCGCCGATTCCACGACAACCTCAGGATCCTGAGCATCGAGTAAACCCGCGCAACGCTTTACCGAATAAATCACATCATCCGCAGTAACCACCTCGCCGTTGTGAAACTTCACATTCTCGCGCAAGGTAAAGGTATACGACATACCATCCGGGGCAATCGTATAATCTTTTGCTACCGCAGGAACCAATGTTCCGTTCGAAGCAGGCTTTACCAACCCTTCGAACACATTAAACAAGACTTCATCGGTTCCTGCCGCCACTGCTTTGTGAGGGTCAAGACTGTCCAAATCCTGTGTTATTCCTACTACCGCGGAAACCGAATCCTCCGAACCTTTCTTTCCCGTCTTGCCGCCGTTGCATGCACAAAGTGCGGTAACGGAAATAAGTAGTGCAAGAAATATTGCTTTCTTTTTCATGATACTACCTCCGTTCGCGGAATCAATTCCGCTCTATTAAATTTTTACGCTACTATCATAAACTATTTTTTTGAAAAATACAAGAAAAAAATTTATGAGTTTTTTATGAAATTCTTCAAAACCTCTTTATTCTTGTCCGAAAATAGTGTAAAATAGGGGAAGACAAATTTTAAAGGAGGGTATCGCGGAAGAATATTCTTCCCGAGAAAGAAAGAACATGGAAAACAACGAAAAGAAAATGACCAGCTATGAACGCAAGGTCTTAGCAAAAGAAGAAGCAGCAAAACGTGAAAAGAAGAAGGCGGCGCTTTCCATCATCGCTACCGTAGCGATTGTTGCATGCCTTGCCGCATTGCTTATCGTAGTACCGTTTGTAAAGAGCAGAGAGAAGTTTAAGGAATACTTTCAAATTAACAACGAATCGGTTTCCGAGTTAGAGTTTAACTTCCACAAGACTACAATTATCAACACCAACGCAACCTATTTACAGTACTTCGGAATGTCTTCCATTGAGGACCTGGACACCATGGTATATGATGAAAAAACAGGTCTTACCTGGGCAGATTATTTCACCGAACGTGCCGCAGAGTCTATCAAGGAAAACAGAGCCTTGATTGCAGACGCAAAGGCAAAGGGTGTTGACCTTGATGTAAGTGATGAGTACAAGACATATATCGATGAAATCAAAACACTTGCCACACAGAACGAAATGAGCACCGATTCTTACCTTACCGCTTTATTCGGCGCAAAGGAAAGAGAATTAAAGGACATTATCAAGGACAACCTTGCGGCAGTAAAGTATTCCGAGTATCTGTATGAGCAGAACGAAGCTACCGATGCCGATGCACAGGCAGAGTACGATGCAAACAAGAACACCTACGATGCGGTAGACTATCGTGTACTGGCATTCACTCCGGAGATTCCGAAGGATGCGGACGAAGCTACCATTAAGACCATTAAGGATGAAAACAAAGCAAAGGCTGAGGAAATGTTAGCTAAGATTAAGGCAGGCGAAGACTTCGAAACTCTTTGTGCTACCTACGCTCCGGAAGACCAGCGTACCAACTATGCAGATTCCGAAACCGACGCTTCTCTTGTAACCGGTGAATCCTCCAGCTTTGCATACGGTCCGTACAGCAAGTGGTTATTCGAGGATGCACGTACCGAGGGCGAGATGGATATCTATACCGACGAAGCGACCGATACTCACTATGTATTGCACTTTATCAAGCGTTACATGCCGGAAAATATCTTAGACAGCATCAAGCAGGATTTAACCTACAACGCAGTTATGGATTATGTTGCCGAAGTATCTAAGGACTACACCATCTCCGATCCGGACGACAATCTTCCGACACTGTAATTTTCACCCACAACTATTTAAGAGCAGGTTCCTAAGGGACCTGCTCTTTTTCGTCAAGAAGGGGACCGCGTCAATTCGGTAAATGCGCGGTGGCATCGGGCGTGGCGGGTTCTTGCGATGTGTTCGAAATCTCCCTGCTCGCTTCGACACACAAATATGTATTCTGTTTTTTGCATTTCCCGAAGGGGCGCGTTGCGCTCAGCAAAAAGAGGAATACATATTTGTGCGTCGAGGCTTCAGAAGTTTTCTGCACATCGCAAGAACGGGACCGCGCATTTACCTATGCGACAGTCCCGTCTTCTTACAATTCTTCTACATAGCGTACTCGCTCCACTTCGCTGAGCATCTGTAATATCTCCGCGTGAGGCTTTTTCTTCGGCAACCGCAACGTACATAAAATCGCGGTTCCGTTATCATCCACACCGTTGGATCTCGTCATTTCCAAATCGCTGATACGGAAGCCCTGGTCTTTCGCAAACCGGATAAACACTCCCACATCCGACATTTTCTCAAACTCTACATATAAATTGATTACCTTTGTGGAGGCCATTACCCAGTCATCCAGGCGCTGCAACAAAGCCATAACCACAAATATCAGTACACAACCAACCACCGCTCCGGTGTAAAATCCGATTCCCAGCGACAAACCCACACAAGCCGCAGCCCAAAGTCCCGCTGCCGTAGTCAATCCTTTTACCCTATTTCGTCCCGTCACGATAATGGTACCTGCGCCCAAGAAACCGATGCCGGAAACAACCTGAGCGCCCATACGGGCCGGATCCGTGCCGGCATACAACTCGGAAATATACAGATTCGTAATCATAACCAGTGCCGCCCCCATACAAACCAGCATATACGTACGGAAGCCGGCCGGGCGCTTCTTGCGTCCTCGTTCCACTCCCAAAATGCCGCCACACAACAGTGACAGCATCAGCCGTACCGTTACCGATACGGCATTTAATTCCTTCAAAACACTCGGGATATACTCTTCCAAACCGATTCCCCCTTTATTCCATATACCAACATTCTGCGTGCGCCGCTCCCACACCTCTTACCTTTTCCTCATACGGACACTGTTCCGGGAAATTCTTCAACGAATTTTTCACTGCATAAGAAGACGCATCCGTCCAGGTAATCACCCGGTACTCTCCCCGTGCCGCACCGCTCAGAGCCTCCGGCACCTGTTCTGCATTCAGAAGGCTGATACTCAAAAAACCTTCCGTTGTCAAAAGCATTTTCTGAGATTCATCGGAAATTCTCGTAAATCCCAAACGGTCCATATACGGCAACTGCTTTCCCGCCGCATCTACTTTCCAATAATACGGATTGCGTACAAACTCGTAGTAATTCCCCTTTACATTGTCGGCACCCTCTTCCGTAGAAAGCACGTAAGGATTTAAGGTCGGCACTCCCTTGGTATTCCAGGCATTTGCCACCGTCTCCCGTAACATCTCCGCCGTGTTTGCATACCCCATATCCGCAGCCTTCGCCTTTGCTGCATCCTCTCCCATATACTCCGGCAAAAGATTCACATGATAATGCTCCGGCGCAAAACAAATCCCTCCCTGTGCCAACAGTTCATTCAAAAACTCCGGCTTGGATGACGGGAACACCACCTCAAAGCTGTAAGCATCCAGCTTTTTCATAACGGCCCGTTCCTTCTTGGAACCGTTTCCCACGGTAAAACACTGCCATAAAGTCTCTCCGAAAGTCTCCGGCAAACACATCTCTTCGTAAAAAAACACACAGTCATCCGACGTAAACAAAACACCGTCCGACCACCGCAGGCCCTCTCTGAGATAAATCGTATACTTTGTAAAATCGGAATTTACCGTATAAGACTTTGCAATATTCGGCGCAATCGTCCCATCTTCGGCATAGCAAAACAAACCTTCGGATACAAGCGCTCCGGTTAACGTATCCGCATTCTCCGTCGCAAACTGTACATCCGCTCCGTATACCCCCGTAAGCATCTTGTCTACGATTACAACATCCGCTTCTTTCGGAAGACGCCGCTCCACCGCAGGCAACGCCCTTGCTTCCACTGCCTGCTGTAACATCAAAGCCTCCGAATAAGTGTCAAATCCGCTCACAGGAGTCTCGGTTCCTTCCGGATGATTCTCGCCGGTCTGCACATCACTTGCCCCTGATGTGGGCGTAGTTCCCTCCGGCACCTCACCGCCTTCTTTACAACCGGAACATACGCACAACGCAAAAAGTGTCACTACCAGTATTCCGGTACGATACAATCTCCTCATTTCAGCCTCCTATTATTAACCGGTCTATACATCCGATCTTCTTCTCATTACAAACTCTCTTTGTCTTCGCGGATATTATTCTATCATGCATTTTCCCACTCGGCAAGCCCTTTGAAAAACTTAGTTTCCCATAGAGTATAGAAATGCCCCAAAAGCCCGAAGACTCTTGGGACATCCGAAAAGCTTTCCCTTAGTAACGGAATGCCTGCAATGCTTCCTGAAGCTTTCTTGCTTCGTCATTTAATACCGTAGATGCATCCGACAAATCCTCTACTGCCTTTAACTGGAGGTCAACCATATTCTGTACTTCCTCGGAAGCCGCGGAGGTCTCCTCGGATACCGCGGAAATACTGCTGATTGCATCTACCGTTATACTCTGTGCTTCACTGATGCTCTCCACACCGTTGGAAATGTTAGCGAGACGCGCTGTCATCTCTTCTACGTTCTCACCGATATTCTTAAACAGCGATATCGCATTCTGCAACGCCACGCTCTGGGAAGCAACAACTTCTTCCGCCTGAGCCACGGTCTGAGCGGTTCCCTCGGTCTGCTTCTTGATACCGTTTACAATACCTGCGATTTCGTTTGCCGCTTCTACGGACTGCTCCGCAAGTCTGCGAATCTCGTCCGCAACCACCGCAAACCCCCGACCTGCCTCACCGGCACGGGCTGCTTCAATGGAAGCGTTGAGAGAAAGCAAATTGGTCTGTTCCGCAATATCGTTAATTACACCGATAATCTTTCCGATGGAAAGAGACTCTTCCGCAAGGGCATCCATATCTACGGTAATCCGTTTTGTAATAGACGCTGTCTCTTCTCCCTTGGTTTCCAGAACACCGATGGCGTCCATACCGTTTTCTACCGCTATCTTCGCGCTCTTTGCCAATTCATCGATGGCAACGGCATCCGCCTTAACCTCGTTGATACGATCTCCCAATTCCTCACTCTGAATCAGGCAACGTTCGGAATCCTCTGCCTGCTGTACAATACCGTTTCGAATCTCCATAATGGAGGTCGTAATATTCTGTGTTGCCGTTAACAGCTTCGCGGAGGTATCCTCTACCCCGGCGGCGGAGCTGCCTACATTATCCGCTGCCACGGAGGTCTGCTCCACCATACCCTTCATATTGGTAACGGTTTTATTTGCACATGCAACCAACGCACCGAACTCATCTCTGCGTTTCGTCTTCATCTTCGCCGTCAGGTCACCTCTTGCCACCTTATCCAGACCTGCCATGGTACGCTTCATTGCCTTTGCATAAGAGGTTGCCACCCAGATACCCAGTAATACGGAGCATGCTGCGGAAAATACCACAACTACAACCGCAAGAATCTTAATGGAATTGGCACTGGCAATAATCTCGCTCCGCGGAATCGCTCCGCAAAGGAATGCACCGCTGTCACCGATCGGAGAACAAATAATCAAATACCGGTCTCCGTCAATCTTTGCATAGCCGCTGGCCATGTTATAATCACCAACCGCCGCCTCGTATACCTTTTTATCTACAAAATAGGACTTTTCGGAAAGTCCCTCCGAAGTAACACTAAGCTCCGTCCCATCCGGGGAAACAATACCGAACATACTTCCCTCCGCCAGTTCGATTCCCATTAAGGTATCCACAAGCATTGAGGTCTGAATATCCGCGGACACATAACCGATATCCTTTCCCATAGCATTTACCATCTTTGTGGTAACCGCCATAAAATAAGTATCCTTGGACAGTCCCAACTGACCGTCCACAAATTCGTGCCGTGCGGACCAGTAGTACTGTTTTCCGGATGCCAGAAAATCAGCTCCGTCCGTACTTGCCGCAAAGGCCGCCGCTCTGTCCTCTCCATCAAATTTACCGTCGGATGCATAGGACTGACCGTAACCGGAAATCACCGCTATGTTTCCGATAATGGACTCGTTATCTCCGCCCAGGGTACCGACCAGCGCCTTAATTGCATTGATTGCATCGCTTTCCGCCTTGGCTCCCTGTTTTAAATTACCTGCGTAATACAAGGAAATATCACTGCTGGCATTGATCTGGTCCATTTTCGACTCAACCGTATCAAATACCAATGCCAAATGCTCGGCTTTCGCATTGATGGTAGAGCCTGCTGCCTCCTCGTAGTTGGACTGCAGCGCCTTGGAAGCACTGGAAGAACATACAACACCGAGAATAATAATGAAAACAAGCGGCACACAAAACATGGTAATAAGCTGTGTCCGGATACTCTTCATCTTCTTCCCTTTGCCGCCGCTTCCGAACTCCGGCAATTTTGCCAGGAGATTCTTTATAAAAGCAATCGCCTTATTCTCGCCCTTTTCTCCCTCAGACTTCTCTGCACCTTCCGGAACTCCGTCCGCGGACTTTGCTGTCTTTTTCGGAAGTTTTATCTTCGGAAGCTTGATTCCCTTTACCTTCGCAAGAACAGTTGTCATCACGTTGGCTTTCGGAGCTGTTTCCTCCTTCACTTTCGGAGTCTTGACCTTCGGAACTTTTTCCTTTTTCTCCTCCGTTGCCTCTGCCTTGACAGTTTCATCTATCTTCTCCTCCGGTGCCTCTGCCTTGACAGTTTCTTCTATTTTCTCCTCCGGTGCCTCTGCCTTGACAATTTCTTCTATTTTCTCCTCCGACACCTTCGTCTTCGGCTCTGTTGCTTTCTTTTCCTTCGGAGTCTTTGCTTTCGGCTCTTTCTTCTCCTTCGGTTCCTTCTTCTCCTTCGGTTCCTTCTTCTCCTTCGGCTCTTTCTTCTCCTTCGGTTCCTTCTTTTCTTTCGGCTCTTTCTCTTCTTTTACCTTCGTTTCCTTCGCCTTCTTCTCTTTTTCTTTGGCCTTTTCTTCTCGCTCCTCAGCACGAAGAAACTCCAGTAAATCCTTATCTTTTTCCATTTCGTAAACCTCCTTGCTACAATTCGGTATGCGATTTATCTCTTTGTCAGACACTCCTTCCAATCATACTCCAATTATACTCTATTTTGTCAGAAACTTCAATACAAAAATAGAATTGTTATAACATTTCACAATAAAAACGGAAAGAAAAAAATAAATTATTTTTCAAAATAGGCTTTTCTTTTTCATTAAAACACCGTATAATAGAATCAGTATCATAGAAAGGAGCATTCCAATGAAAAAAGTATTTAAGTTCTTTGCTGCTTTAGCTTCCCTGGCTGCGGTTGCCGGCGGCGCATATCTCGTTTATAAAAACTTCTTCGCAAAGGAAGAAGAGGACTTCGATTTCGAGGACAGCTTCGACGACGAAGATACCATGGCTTCCCGTGAGTATGTTTCCATTAACATTACGACCGATGAAACCGAAGAAGAGGACGAAGTTTCCATGGACGCAGAGGTTTCCGATGAGGTATCTTCTGATGCCGTAGACGCAGAATAATTTTTACACACAAACCAAAAGGATGTTGCGACACACCGACCGGTGTACACAACATCCTTTTTTGTGATATTATCCTGTTTTAAAGCATCTTTTGACGCCTACTCCGTATAAAACCGTGCCGTATCTCCCAAAAGGCCCCAAAGAACTCCTTTGCTCGTCTCAATCCGGACAATTCCGTCCAACGGATACTCACAATAAATCGTTTTTCCGTTGCCGTTTGCGCATTCCAGACTGTAGCTGTAGGCACCGCTCTCCGGAAGCGTTTCACCAAACACATCCATGGCGGCCGCAAGCTCCCTGAAAAGCTCCTTTTCCCAAGTCGTATCTCTCTGCACGAATTCCCAGTATTCCGCCTCGCCCGGCTCTGCGCCTACTGCGGTTAAGGCTTCTGCCAGTTCCGCAGACAATATCGTTACGGTACCCTCTAACACATTTTCGTTTTTAGCGGTTGCTTGCGGTCTGCCACGATCCTCCTGCACCACAGCGTCACCTTCCGGCGCAACCTCTACGGCATCACTCATATCCTCTGCAGCATCGTGCTTATCCCCCGCACCGTTGGTACTGTAGGAATACTGCATGGTTCCGTCCGCATTGTCTACTACGGAAATACCCGCGCTTTCGGTTTTATCCGCCGTCATCAGACCTTTATTCCCGGCCCCATTGTCATAGACTGCCTCCATCTGAACCGAATCCCCGGCAGTTACTCCCCCGCGTAATACGCCTACGCCTAACACTATCACAAACAATGCCGCTGCCGCCACACTGATATATTTTACTGCCGGAAGCTTTCTCTTTGCGGCTTTCTCAAAAGAAATCACCTTGGAGTTATCCTCCTCCGCCACACGACGTAACGTCTTCTGTATCAGGTCTTCGCTGACACAAAGACGTTCCGTATCAAGGGCCTTATCCAAAAGTGCATAGAGTTCCTCATCCTGCATTTCGTCCCGATTCTGCAATAAATTATCCATCCTATGCACCTCCTTTCCATTCTCTCTCAAGAATAACGCGGAACTTATCCCTGGCTCGGGACAACCGGCTCTTTACCGTACCCTCGCTAAGGCCAAGCACCCTTGCCGTCTCTGCCACCGACCGTTCTTCAAAATACAAACATACCAATACTTCTCTGTATTTTTCCGGAAGCAACAACAGCGCCTTCCGAATCTGTTCTCCGTCCTGCCTACGCTCGATTTCCGTTGTGGTATCCTCCGTCGGAATCTGAGTTTCTTCCTCATCGGAAAACATGGTCACCCGTCTGGAATACGCACTCTTTAAGTAATCCTTGCAGGCATTCACCGTAATCCGCAAAATCCACGTTTTTACGGAACTCTCTCCGCGGAATTCTGCCAGATTTGCATTTACCTTAATGAACACCTCCTGAAAAATATCCTCCGCCGTATCGTAATCCTTCACATAACTGTATGCCATACGAAGAACGTCATTGCCGTAGGTGCGCATCAAATATTCCAGGTCGTATTCTTCTTTTATTTGTCCGGTAGGCAGCGACCGGATTTCCGGGTCTGCTTTCTTGTTCATACGTTACCCCCTATCAGAAAGACGAAATTCTTTTACCTTCGGTTCCGTTTTTCTTAATAATTTTTTTCTTTCTTTTTACGAATCGCAAAAAATACCGCAACCATAGCAACTACTGCCAAAATGCCCAAAATGATTTTATGACTCGTCTTTACTATCGGCGAGCTCAACGCATTGTCATGCAATTCTTCATCCAATGCCCATTCCAGACAACTTACCATAATATTTGTCCGGAGTGCGGCATAATCCCGTACTGTCGTCATATTACGTTCCACCGGATGCAGTTCTCCGTACTTCAAATACTTTTCCGCCACCAACGGACGGTACACCTCTGCCAACCGGTCCACTCTGTCCACAACCGCAGATGCTTTAAAATTTGTCCGCAAAAGTTCTAAAAAGCGATTTCTGAACTGCTCCTTAAACTGCTCGTTTTTAAGGAAAGAACGAAACAAATCGGTCAGCACATCCCGATACGGCTGCTCTCTTCTCTGGTCCGCCACCATGGACGGAAGCACCTGCGTTTCCACGGAACGTCCGTAAAGGCCGAAACCGAAATCCAAATCAAACAACAACCAGCGTATTTTCCCGTCCAGCCCGTATTCCTCCGACGGCTCACCGATATAACGCCACGCTTCGCAATTATTGTGCGGCCAGTCCGTATTGCCGCAATACAGCTCCACACAAAGATAATCGATAAAATTCTCAATATCAAAATACTCTCCGGCCTTTGCATACAAAGCCGGGTCACTCATATCATTTTCGGTAACGAAGTCATATGCCTCCTCAAAAAAGCTCACTTCCTCTTCCGGACCTTCCTCCGCTACCACTTCGAAAACATCCTGTCCCTCCGGCGGCAGAATAACCTTTCCGTCACTGTTTTTATTATAGTCAAAGCCGTAGATTACCACATCCTCTTTCGCACAATTGTAGTGTGACGCCAGATAGCGGTCATCCATACGCTCTCGGATATTCAAAATACCGTAAAACTCTCCGTTTAAAAAAACGACCGCCGGCTGATAGGCCTGTACATCCAACGAGGTCCCTACCATCAGAGACTGAGCCAGAATATCTCTGAAAAAGGTAACCTCCCACGCATCGCTTTCGTTTCCGCCTCCTCGTAATACCAGACGCTTAAACTTGTCGATATTTTTCTGTTCACCGTTTTTTTCCACCGCCGGAATCAGGCTGTCCGAAAAAAAATCATACTCAAAACTCTTCTGCGTATCGTATTCCTCTCTGGCGTACAACCGAAAAGACTTCATCTCGAATCGTCGGGAATAGGCACCGTTGATACGGATGCCCACATTCATGGAAATCTCCCGCTTCCCCTCCGGCAGGAAATATTCAAAATGCGCCGGACGCTCCCACTCACGCCCTCTTTCCTCGTAATTGGTCACAATCCCGGTTTCCTCGCTATACAAATTTTCCGGATCCGTCACCAGGGAAATCACCGGCACCTCGTACCACTCTGTCATCTTCCGTGCCGCAAAATACGTATTCGTCTGAATGTCGCTGCAAGCACCGTCCTCTGTCACGGCAATAGCCCTCACCACCGTAGCGGAAGGTAAGCCGCTTCCTTTGATACCGTCACACAACTCCACAAGAATCGGTTCTATATACGACAAGGTCGTCGTCCCCCCCGGTACCGGCACAGAACCGTCCAACGTGTAATACACCTCTGCACCGGACGGTGCCGTCAGTGTCAGTTCAAATCCTTTCTCAAAAAAGCCTGCTTCTACAGAAAACTCCGGTGCAGGCACCTCACTGGGTACAAATACCGTTTCCTCCGCTCCGTAGGCTACCGCATTTGCGGACATACCGGGCAGGGTGCCCGCGCCCAACAGACTTATCATCCCGGCCAATACCATGCCGGCTGCCTTAAGCAACAGCCCGCAACGCATTTCTTTGCCACGCTTCCCAATCTCTCGCATTACCTTCCCCTTTTCTTCCTTAGTTTCTTGCAAACTCCGTCAGCTTCAGTCCTTCGTTACGCTCCAATACGGTACGGATACTCCACTCGTGAGTAAACAGCAACAACGGTCTGTCCTTTAAATCCTTCACTCGCTTGGAGTCCGTGGTAATATTTAACTTTGCCACATCGATACCGTCATTTTCAATCCATCGGATATATTCGTACGGAAGCGGATCCATTCGAATCTCCACTCCGTATTCGGACTCTAAGCGGAACCGCAGTACGTCAAACTGCAGTACACCTACCACGCCCACAATAATCTCTTCCATGCCGGTATTAAACTCCTGGAAAATCTGGATAGCACCTTCCTGGGCGATCTGGGATACACCCTTAATAAACTGCTTTCTTTTCATGGTATCCACCTGACGGATCTTCGCAAAATGCTCCGGTGCAAAGGTCGGAATACCCTCAAACTCAATCTGCTCCCCCGGGGCACACACCGTGTCTCCGATGGAGAAAATGCCCGGGTCGAATACGCCGATAATATCTCCCGCATAGGCCTCTTCTACAATCTTTCTGTCCTGTGCCATCATCTGCTGCGGCTGGGAAAGACGAATCTTTTTACCGCCCTGCACATGATTTACTTCCATGCCCGCCTCAAACTTACCGGAACAAATACGCATAAATGCAATACGGTCACGGTGTGCCTTGTTCATATTCGCCTGAATCTTAAATACAAAGGCGGAAAAATCGTGCTCCAACGGCTTTATCACTCCACACTTTGCGTTACGCGGAAGCGGAGAGGTGGTCATCTCTAAAAAGTGTTCCAAAAAGGTCTCTACACCGAAATTGGTCAGAGCGGAACCGAAGAACACCGGCGTCAGCTCACCGGCACTGACTTTCTCCAAATCAAACTCACTGCTGGCACCGTCCAACAGCTCAATCTCATCCACCAGATTCTGATGATTCTCTCTGCCGATGATATCGTCTAAGTTGGCATCCCCGAGGGTTGCCTCAATCTTTTCTACTTCGTTCTGACCGTTGTTCGCAGCGATAAAGCGGGTAATGGTCTCCGTATCTCTGTGATAAACGCCCTTAAAGTTCTTACCGGAACCGATCGGCCAGTTCATCGGGCAGGTACGGATACCCAGTACGTTTTCAATCTCGTCCAAAAGCTCGAAGGTATCTCTCGCTTCACGATCCATCTTATTCACAAAGGTAAAAATCGGGATATGACGCATAACACAAACCTTAAACAGCTTCTTGGTCTGCGCCTCAACACCCTTGGAAGCATCAATCACCATGACCGCGGAATCCGCCGCCATGAGGGTACGGTACGTATCCTCGGAGAAGTCCTGATGTCCCGGGGTGTCCAGAATATTAATACAATACCCGTCATAATTAAACTGCATTACGGAAGAGGTAACGGAAATACCTCTCTGCTTCTCGATTTCCATCCAGTCGGAAACCGCATGCTTTGCGGTCTTCTTTGCCTTAACGGAACCCGCCAGATTGATGGCGCCTCCGTATAACAAAAGCTTCTCCGTCAGCGTCGTCTTACCGGCATCCGGGTGGGAAATAATCGCAAAGGTACGTCGTTTATTTATTTCATTGCTGTGGTTCATAGTTGCCTCCTGCATAATGTAGTCTCATTTTTTTCTGCATCTTTTTTTCTGTATGCCTTTTCATATTCTGCCTGATTTCAGGGCATACAACGACACCTTATTTTACATGATTTTCCTTAGATATGCAAGGGGAACCTTGTTATTTCCCACCTCTTGTGCTAGTATAAAAAAGAAAGGGAGGTTCCTATGAAACGTCTTTTACTTTTTCAACCGAGTGTAGAAACCCTGCACTTTTTCTCCGACCGCCTGGCAGAAGAATATGTAGCACTGGGTTATGAGGTGCGTCTTGTCCGCATTCATGAGCCGTTTTTCGGCACAGAAAAGATAATCGATTTCATTCAAGGTCATGAAACCGTGATGATTACCTTTAATTTCCACGGCATCCAACGAGAGGCCATTTTCCATACACCGGAAGGTGAACTTCTTTGGGATAAGTACGATGTGGCCTGCATCAATATCATTGTGGACCATCCCTTCTACTATTACGAAGAATTGAAGTACCTTCCGAATCGATATCTGCAGATTTGTATCGATGGGGACCATACCGATTATATGCGGAAGTTTTATCCGGAAATTGCTCTGGGCGAAACCATGCCGCTCGCCGGTTGTGACTATAGGGACTCCTTTGGCAGTGGTGCTCCGCTTTCCTTACGAGAAGATGTCACCGATCCGGCCCATCTGATTCCGAATCTGACCGGAGAGACCGTTCCCTTTCTTTCGATCAGAGAACGTTCTACTCCTGTAGTCTTTACAGGTTGTTACACACAACCGGACTTTTTCCTCCCATATATGAGTCGAAACGGGGCGGAGTATGATGCCTTTTATCATGGGATCTTAGACGATTTGCTGGCAGACCCGGACCAGTGTATCCACACAGTATACCTGCGTCATCTGAATCGTGAACTGCCGGAACTGACCCAAGAAGATTTAAGAAATGTCATGAACAAAATGATTTTTCTCGATTTGTGGATTCGTTTTTCCTTCCGTGGTAAAGTCGTTCAATCCTTAGCAGACGCCGACCTTCCGGTCCACTGCATCGGAGCCGGCTGGGAAACCCTGTCCGTCAAAAACAAAAACAGACTCACCTATACGGAATACTCCGATACTGAAGTCTGCCTAAAAGCAATTTCGGAAGCAAAGCTCTCCTTAAATGTCATGCCATGGTTTAAGAGGGGCGCCCATGACCGCATCTACAGCTCCATGCTAAACGGTGCGGTTTGCGTCACGGACAAAAGTCAATACCTTACGGAACACTTTACAGACGGTGATTTGCTCCGCTACTATGATTTAAAGAACCTTTCTGCGTTGCCGGACATTGTAACCGGACTTTTAGAGCACCCGGATACGATGCAAGAGATGGCTGACCGGGCACGGGCATATGCAAAGCAGCATCTTACCTGGAAACAGTATGCACAACAGCTGGCGACCTACTTTCCAATCATTTAATAACATCACTTAATTGCATAGGGCTGTCGCCCGGAAGTTGAATGCGCTGTTTTTACGCTTTCTGTTTCAACAAACTCCGTAGCGTAAAAAAAGGGCCATCACATTTCATCATGTGACAGCCCCTAAGTCTTATTTCTCGATTTTTGCGGATATCTCACTGATTACCCTGCGAATCTCTTCTTCCTCCAACGGCTTTGTTAAGAACTCCTCCGCACCGGCCTTAACCGCCTGCATCAGGTTATTCTTTTGACCTGCCGCCGTAATCATAACTACCTTTGCATTCTCATCCTCATGCTTAATCAAAAGTAAGGACTCCAAACCGTTCATCACCGGCATGGTAATGTCCATGGTAACAATATCCGGACGCAGTTCCTTATACTTTAAGAATCCATCCTCACCGTTTACTGCCTCTCCGATGACTTCAAGTCCCATTTTGGTTAACACATCGGACAACATCTTTCTCGAAGTTTTGGAATCATCTACCACTAATACAGTAATCGCCATGTCACTACCTCCAACCATTTTTATTTGTTACAACAAAATTCACCGTCGTATTACCGATACCGAGCGGCATTACCAAAATATCCTTTCCGGATACAGATGCATCATCTCCCATCTCCGGCGGCATCAATTCCAGCGTCACACCCTTGTTACTCTGTGCGGTTGCAAATACACCGCTGATACAGTTGAGCAGTTCTCCTACCGCATCCTGTACATCCTCGTCCACTACGGTAAATTCCTCTTTTGCAAATCCGGAACCGAGACGGCACAAACCGCCCTCACCGTCGGCAAAGCCTACGCGCCAGTTTTCTGCACCTTCCAATGTCTGAGATACCGGCTTAACCAAATCCGCTTTATCACCCAATGTTCCGTACATCGGATACGCATGACGATCGATGCAACGAACAATCATCTTTAAGGCTACTGCTACGATATCCTCATATTCCTCTGCTCCTTTCGGAAGAAACAGCGGAACAATCTTTTCAATCTCACCGCTCTTAATTGCCTCCAGCTCCGTGTTCGTAAAACCGTTCTCCACCTGGTAGCTCCTGAGCACCAGCTGAATCTTATCCATGGTCACAATGCCTTCATCCACCAAGGTCTGAGCAAAGGTTAAGAATTCATTTCCCTGCATCTTTAAGAGACTGCCTACCTGAGCCTCCGTTAAATATCCCTTTTCCACAGCAATATCACCGAACCGCTTGTCCATCGTCTGCTGCAAACGGTTAATCGTATCCGCCTGGTCAATCGTAAGCATTCCTTCGGATACCGCTATCAATCCGAGTTTTACACGAATCTGCTCCTGTACGGACACTGCATGTTCCAATTGCTCCTTGGTCATAAACCCTTCTTCTACCAAGTAATTACCTAACAAATAACTTATCATCGAATGCCCCCTTTTACAATTCTTCACGTTCCTTTGCTGCTTTCTATCATTATACACTATTTTTTGACAAATTTCCACTAAAATTTGAAATTAATTTATAATTTTATATTTTCTATCATTTACCTTGCACTTTCTTCCAAAAAAAGGTATACTTCTTTTAAAAGCATTGGTATTATACCGGAAAGGACATTTTATGGCGACGATTAAACCGTTTTATTGCATCCGTCCGACCGCAGAACTGGCTCACCGTGTTGCCGCATTACCTTATGATGTGTACAACCGCAGTGAGGCAAAGGCAGTTGTTGCCAAGGACCCTCTTTCTTTCTTAAACATTGACCGTGCGGAAACCCAGTTTCCGGACGATGTGGATACGTATGCGGACTGCGTTTACGCAAAGGCTGCAGAACTATTAAACACCCGCATAGGAGACGGCACCTTTGTTACGGACACCACAACAAACTACTATATTTACGAGCTTACCATGGACGGTCGTACTCAGACCGGCATTGTAGCATGTGCTTCCATCGACGATTATATGAACAATGTAATTAAAAAGCATGAAAACACCCGTGCCGACAAAGAGGAAGACCGTATCCGTCACGTAGACACCTGCAACGCACAGACCGGACCGATTTTCCTGGCATATCGCAGAAACGAAACCATTTATTCCGTTGTTGCAAAGACAAAGAAAAATGCACCGCTTTATGATTTCACCTCTGAAGACGGGATTACTCACAGAGTATTCGTGATTTCCGATCCGGCGGATGTAACTGCCGTATCCAACGCTTTCGGTTCTATCGACAGCATTTACATCGCAGACGGCCATCACCGCGCAGCCTCCGCTGTAAAAGTTGGGTTAAAGCGCCGTTTGGAAAACCCGGGGTTTGACGGTACGGAAGAGTTTAATTTCTTCCTCTCTGTTCTTTTCCCGGAAGATGAGCTGAAAATTTTACCGTACAATCGTGTCGTAAAGGATTTAAACGGACTGACCGCAGACGCCTTTCTGGCTCGTATTGCCAAAGAATTTACGGTAGAAGAATTAGGAAAGGATGCCTTCCAGCCGGAAAAAAAGGGAACCTTCGGCATGTACCTTGACGGCATCTGGTATCGTCTGACCGCTAACGACACCTTACAGCAGATTACCGACCCGGTAGAGTCTCTGGACGTTTCCTTATTACAGGATTATTTGTTAGCACCGGTCCTTGGTATCGGCGACCCGCGTACCGACAAACGCATCGACTTCATCGGCGGTATCCGTGGTCTTGGCGAACTGGAGCGTCGTGTCGCAGAAGATATGACCGTGGCATTCTCCATGTATCCGACCTCCATTCAGGAGCTGTTCGCCGTATCGGATGCAGGGCGCTTAATGCCTCCGAAATCCACCTGGTTTGAGCCGAAGCTGCGTAGCGGACTTTTTATTCATAAGTTGAGTTAGGATTTCGTTTTTTCTTCTTTCATACGAACGCTGAACAAAACAGGACTGTTGCACTGATACGAAGTGCACGGTCCTGTTTTACGTATTTATTGTTCCGAAACATTTGAAACGGCGATACAGAATCCGTTTTTGCTTTTCCCGAAGGGTCGCGCCTCGCGACGAAGTCGCTCGGTCGCGGGCGCGTTCGCATGACTGAGCACCATCCGGTGCTCGCATGCTCACTTTGCCAACGCGGAAGTTAGCGCAGTCGAAATCACCTTTTAGAGCGGCTTAGACTTGAGGACGCTCCCGAAAAGTCTTAGCCGCTCTTAAAGGAAGTTTGACGGAGCGTTGCGACCTACAAAAGAGGATTCCGTATCGCCGTTTCAAATGGCACGAATTCCAGCAAGACGCAAAAACAGGGCCGCCGCATACAAGCGACGACCCCGTTTCATTTGCGTTATTTTTTGTTATATTTTTTTAGTCGTAAACACTGGACCAAATCTTGTAATCTACGTTTGCGTTCTTTCCCTTATACTGGAAAAGCTGGCTCATAGTTACGAACTGATAACCCTGATTCTTTAAGCTCTCGATAATGGTCGGAAGCGCCTGAACGGTAGCACTGTTGCCCTGGAAATCGTGAAGCAGGATAATCTGACCATCCTTTACGCCACGAGTTACGGAATTTGCAATCTGGCTGGAGGAGCTGCTACCATCCCAATCGTTATGCATGGTACCCTGAATGAATGCCATGTCGATTGCGCTGTACATCGTGTTGTTTACAGAGATGTACGGCGGACGGAAGAACTTCGGAGTCTGTCCGGTGTACTGCTTAATCAGGTTATTGGTCTGATTAATCTCGTTCTGGATAGAACCGTAATCCATTCTGGTCATATCGCTATGAGTATAAGAATGGTTTGCAAGCTCATGACCGGAAGCGTTCTGTCTCTCAAGGATAGAACGAGTGTTACCGTTAATGTTCTGACCGATTAAGAAGAACGTAGCCTTAACATCATATCTGTCAAGGATATCCAATACCTGAGAGGTAGTGGAAGTCGGACCGTCATCAAAGGTTAATGCAACCATCTTTCCGTTCGGATTGATGGAGCTGCCGCTGTTGCCGGAATTTCCGCCGTTACCTGCATTGCTGCCGTTATCGGTATCTACAGAGCCTGCCGGGCTGATAGTTAAGCTGTCGATGAAAGCATCCCAGGTACCGTCATCTGCGGTTACCTTTAACTCAACCTTCTGGTTGCCGGTTCCGTGAGATACGTTGGAAATGGTGTACTCAGCGATGTTTGCATCACCGTAGTAGAAGGTACCCTTACTCTGGCCACCGATGTACAACTCAACTCTTGCCATGTTGTCACCGTTGGATGCACCTCTTAAGGTGAAGTCATGAGATCCCTCAGCAAAGTACTGAGTATAGGATACTGCATCGTCGTTTGCATAAAGTGCTACACCGTCAAACGGAGAGCTTACATTACCGGTGTACTGACCGGACTTGGTCATATCCTCACACTGCTTGGTATTATCGGTAGAACCGGTGTTACCGCCGGAGGTGTTGCCACCACTGGTGTTTCCACCCTGGTTACCGCCGGAGGTGTTGCCGCCCTGGTTACCGGTGTTACCACCGCTGGTATTGCCACCGGAGGTGTTACCGCCGGAAGTTGCGCCACCGTTGATGGTTAACTTGTCAATGAATGCATCCCAGGTACCGTCATCTGCGGTTACCTTTAACTCTACCTTCTTGTTACCCGTTCCGGTAGATACGTCCTCAATTACGAAATCTGCTACATTTGCATCGCCGTAGTAGAAAGTACCCTTATTCTGGCCGTCGATGAAAAGGTCGACTCTTGCCATGTTATCACCGTTGGATGCACCGGTCAAAGTAAAGGTGTTGGTTCCGCTGGTGAAGTTCTGGGTATAAGATACTGCATCGTCGTTTGCATATAATGCTACGCCGTTGAACGGGGAGCTTACGTTGCCGGTGTACTGACCGGACTTGGTCATCTCCTCACATTCCATGGTTGCACCGGTGTTGGTGGTGCCGCCGGAGGTGTTACCACCCTGGTTGCCGCCGGAGGTGTTGCCACCCTGGTTGCCACCGGAGGTGTTTCCGCCCTGGTTGCCGCCGGAGGTGTTGCCACCCTGGTTGCCACCGCTGGTGTTTCCGCCGGAAGCTGCGCCGCCGCTGATGGTTAACTTGTCAATGAATGCATCCCAGGTACCGTCATCTGCGGTTACCTTTAACTCAACCTTCTTGTTACCGGTTCCGGTAGATACATCCTCGATTACATAATCTGCTACATTTGCATCGCCGTAGTAGAAAGTACCCTTATTCTGGCCGTCGATGAAAAGGTCGACTCTTGCCATGTTGTCACCGTTGGATGCACCGGTCAAAGTGAAGGTGCTGGTACCGCTGGTGAAGTTCTGGGTATAAGATACTGCGTCGTCGTTTGCGTATAAAGCTACGCCGTTGAACGGAGAACTTACGTTGCCGGTGTACTGACCGGACTTGGTCATGTTCTCACATTCCATGGTTGCACCGGTGTTGGTGGTGCCGCCGGAGGTGTTACCGCCCTGGTTTCCGCCGGAGGTGTTGCCACCCTGGTTGCCGCCCTGATTTCCGCCGGAAGAACTTCCGCCGTTTACGGATACACCGTTACCGCCGATAATAAGTGCATCTGCATATAAATCCCAGCTGCCCTCATCTGCGGTCATTCTTAATTCAACCTTCTGGTTTCCTGTGCCGGTAGATACATTCTTAATGGTGTATTCTGCTACGTTTGCATCACCGAAATAGAACGTACCCTTATTCTGGCCGCCGATATATAAATCAACCTGTGCCAGATTATCTCCGTCGGATGCTCCTCTTAAAGAGAAGTCATGGGTGCCGGAAGAGAAATTCACAGTTGTGGAAACCGCATCATCATTACCGTAAAGTGCTACGCCGTTGAACGGATTGCTGATGTTTCCGGTATACTGACCGGACTTGGTCATGCTCTCACATTCAATCTCGGTTCCCTTGTTGGTTCCCGGTGCGCTGCTTGCGCCATCGTTAGAGGAGCTGCCGCCGGAAGAACTTCCGCCGCTGCTTCCGCTACCGCCTACAGTGATATCGAGCTTGTATACATCTGCCCAACCGCTGGACTGATATCCTTCTACGTTAAATGCTGCCTCGTACATGAGACCCATCTTCATTCCCATGCGCTCCCAAGCCTTAAAATGCTCGGTTACGGAAATGCTACCGCTGGTACGCTTGCTCTGACGTACGCTCCAGTACTGCTGGAACGTGGTGTTACCGTCGATGGACGGCTGATTTACACGAGTGGTCTCGTATACATCATATGTAGCACCGTCTACGGTGATGGTTCCCTTGGAGTTTGCTCCCGGCGGACGCCAGGTTCCCCAACAGTCTACAATGTAGTACTCTACAAGCGGATTTCTACACCATCCGTATACACAGAGGTAAGAATTACCGTTCGGCTGGTAGTCTACACCATAGTTTACAGTAATGTTACCGAGCTGAGAGTAGGTCTTGGTACAATCCCACTTCACGCCCTTACGGAAAAGTACATTTCCGATGTTCTGCCACCAACACTCGAAGAGACCGTTGCCCTTCAATGTCATGCTGGTGTCGCCGTAGTCTTTCCACAGCTCATATGCATAGTTACCTTCGTAACCAGTTGCGTTGTTGTACAATACGGTGGCAGCATCTGCCTTCGTTGCCGGTACAACAACCTGCAAGCATAATACTAATGCAAGCAGTAAACCCTTTAGTTTTTTGCTCATTGCAAAAATACCTCCTTTCTCGCAAACCCTATATTACCATTTTTTGTACAATTTGTAAAGTATTTTTTAACAAAATTTAAAATAATTGTTCACTTTTTATGACAATCATTTCAAAAGTGCACATTTCTGCCTACTATAGACAACAACATGTATAATTATCAAAGCATTATTTCCTTCTTATTTGGCGGTTTTTTTCTGCATTTTTTCATACTCTGCATCTTTTTCTTACATTTTTACATAGAAACAAAGGACGCCGGCCCTTTCGGACCGACGCCCTTTCTATAAATAATTCCTTCTTCCCTCGAAATTATTTCCAACTCAGATAATCGAGATATGCATCCCACTGACCGTCATCTGCAGTTACCACAAGCTTTATGGTCTGATTTCCGGTTCCGTGAGACACGCCCTTAATGGTGTACTCTGCCGGATACTCATCTCCGAAATAGAAGGTTCCCTTCGTCTGATTACCGATTACCAGATCCACTCTTGCCATCTTTCCACAGTTAGACGCACCTCTTAAGGTAAAATCATGAGTGTCATATGCAAAATACTGATTAAAGGATACAGCATCGTCGTTTGCATAAAGTGCAACACCGTCAAACGGATTGTTTACATTTCCTGTGTACTTACCGCTCTTGGTCATCTCCTCGCACTGTACCATATTAGTATTTACAGTAGCATCCGGAGCAGTCGTACCGGTATTATTTCCGGTGTTGTTGCCGGTATTACCGCCTGCATTGTTTCCGCCGCCTGCATTATTGTTTCCGCCGGAGGTGCTTCCTCCTACGGATACACCGTTACCGCCGATGATAAGTGCATCTGCATATGCATCCCAATTGCCGGTGTCTGCGGTCATTCTTAATTCAACCTTCTTGTTACCGGTTCCGGTAGATACATTCTTAATGGTGTACTCTGCTACGTTTGCATCACCATAATAGAAGGTACCCTTCTTCTCACCGCCGATATATAAATCGATTTCTGCCAACTCGTCACCGCTTGCGGCTCCTCTTAAGGAGAAGTCATGGGTGCCGGAAGAGAAATTCACCGTGGTAGAAACCGCATCATCATTTCCGTAAAGAGCAACTCCGTCAAACGGATTGCTGACATTACCGGTATACTGACCGGACTTGGTCATGGTCTCACACTCGATTACGGTACCCTTGTTGGTTCCCGGCGCACTGCTTGCGCTATCTCCGTTTCCGGAGGAGCTACCGCCGTTGTTGCCACTGTTGTTACCGCCGTTATAGCTTCCGCCAACCGTAATGTCAAGCTTGTATACATCTGCCCAACCGCTACTCTGATAGCCTTCTACATTAAATGCTGCCTCGTACATAACACCCATTCTCATGCCCATACGCTCCCAAGCCTTAAAATGCTCGGTTACGGAGATGGTACCGCTGGTACGCTTATCCTGACGTACGCTCCAGTACTGTTGGAAGGTGGTGTTACCGTCAATGGACGGCTGATTATAACGGGTAGTTTCATATACATCATAAGCTGCGCCGTCTACATAAATAGTTCCCTTGGAGTTTGCCCCCGGCGGACGCCAGGTTCCCCAACAGTCTACAATATAGTACTCCACGAGCGGATTTCTGCACCATCCGTATACACAGAGGTAAGAATTTCCGTTCGGCTGATAATCCACACCATAATTTACGGTAATGTTACCGAGCTGAGAGTAGGTCTTGGTACAATCCCACTTCACGCCCTTTCGGAATAATACATTTCCGATGTTCTGCCACCAGCACTCAAACAAACCGTTGCCCTTTAACGTCATACTGGTGTCGCCGTAGTCTTTCCACAGCTCGTATGCGTAGTTACCTTCGTAACCTGTTGCATTGTTGTACAATACGGTAGCAGCCTCTGCCTTCGCTGCCGGTACAACTACCTGAAGACACAATACTAATGTCAGCAGTAAACCCTTTAACTTTTTGCTCATGCAAAAATACCTCCTTTCGTGTAGGTCTATCGTACCATTTTTTATGTAATTTGTAAAGTATTTTTTAACAAAATATGTTATTTTTGTTACTTTTTCACAAATCATTGGTTCGGCAGCCCTAAAATTACACTATATATAGGCCTTTTCGCCCTTAATTATCATACTTTTATAAAAATAACCAACCTAAAGTAATAAAATCTAGGCCCTGCGACCTAAATTTCACATTCAATGCACCTTTTTTTACGTACAGGCTTCGTGCTTCGCACTCTGCACGCATGCTCACTTTGATGTACGCAAAGAAGGGGCGTCAACCCATTCGGATTGACGCCCCTTTAAAAATCTTTTTGCTTATTTCATTTAAAATCTTACCAACTTAAGTAATCAAGATAAGCATCCCAACGACCATCATCTGCCGTTACAATCAACTCGATGGTCTGAACGCCGGTTCCGTGAGATACGTTTTCGATCGTATACTCAGCCGGATACTGGTCGCCGTAGTAGAAAGTTCCCTTGAACTGGCCGCCGATGTATAAATCAACTCTTGCCATGTTACCACCGTTGGAAGCACCTCTTAAGGTGAAGTTGTGAGTGCCGTATGCAAAGTACTGATTAAAGGAAACCTTATCGTTATTTGCATATAATGCAACACCGTTAAACGGATTGTTGATGTTACCGGTATACTGACCGCCCTTGGTCATGTTCTCACACTGCATGCTATTGTTATTGGTATTGCCACCGGAGGTGTTGCCACCCTGATTGCCGGTGTTACCGCCCTGATTACCGGTATTGCCGCCCTGGTTTCCACCCTGGTTGCCGCCGGAAGAGCTTCCGCCGCCTACGGATACGCCGTTACCGCCGATGATAAGTGCATCTGCATATAAATCCCAGTTACCGGTGTCTGCGGTCATTCTTAACTCAACCTTCTTGTTACCGGTTCCGGTAGATACATTCTTAATGGTATACTCTGCTACATTTGCATCGCCGTAGTAGAAGGTTCCCTTCTTCTCACCGCCGATATATAAGTCAACTTCTGCCAACTGGTCACCGTTAGATGCTCCTCTTAAGGAGAAATCGTGAGTACCGGAAGAGAAGTTTACAGTCGTAGATACTGCATCATCATTACCATAAAGTGCAACACCGTTGAACGGATTGCTAACGTTACCGGTGTACTGACCGGACTTGGTCATGCTCTCACATTCGATTTCGGTACCCTTGTTGGTGCCCGGTGCGCTGCTGTTGCTGCTACCGCTGTTGCCACCGTTGTTGCCGCCGTTATTGCCGCCGTAACCGCCGACAGAAATATCAAGCTGGTAAACATCTGCCCAACCGCTGGACTGATAACCCTCAACAGTAAGAGCTGCCTCATACATGAGACCCATTCTCATACCCATACGCTCCCAAGCCTTAAAATGCTCGGTTACGGAAATGGTACCGCTGGTACGCTTCTGCTGACGTACGCTCCAGTACTGCTGGAACGTGGTGTTACCGTCGATGGACGGCTGATTGTAACGAGTGGTCTGATATACATCATAAGCAGCACCGTCTACATAGATGGTTCCCTTGGAGTTTGCTCCCGGCGGACGCCAGGTTCCCCAGCTGTCTACAATGTAGTACTCTACAAGCGGATTTCTGCACCATCCGTATACGCAAAGGTAAGAATTACCGTTCGGCTGATAATTTACGCCGTAGTTTACGGTAATGTTACCGAGCTGGGAGTAAGTCTTGGTGCAATCCCACTTAACACCCTTACGGAACAATGCGTTTCCGATGTTTTCCCACCAACACTCGAACAGGCCGTTGCCGTTCAACGTCATGCTGGTGCTACCATAGTCTTTCCACAACTCGTACGCGAAGTTTCCTTCGTAGCCGGTTGCGTTGTTGTACAATACGGTTGCCGCGTCTGCTTTTGCAGCCGGAACAACCACCTGAAGGCACAATACTAATGCCAACAGTAAACCCTTTAGTTTTTTGCTCATTGCAAAAATACCTCCTTTCGCAAAACCAGATTATCATCTTTTGTGCACTTTGTAAAGGATAATCTAATTTTTAACATACTTTTTTGGTAGTTTTGCACAAAACTTTTTTACAAATTCAGAATCACTTGCGCGTATACTTTACAACTTCTTCCTTTAATCTATATTCTCTTTGATTTATTTTCACATCCATACAACTAACAACAAATAATTTCGTAAAATATACATTTTATTGTTATAATAATTTTATATTGAGATATTTACATTTTTAACAGAAAGCAGGACTTTCTTCCCATTGAAAGAAAATCCTGCCTCTCTCATCTTATTTTATTTAAAGATTGCCTTACAGAAATTGTATAATCCGTTAGTGATTGCCGGGTCACCGTGATCGGAGCCCTGAATCTCCCACCAGTAATGATTTTCACCGTTTCTGGTCAGGATATCGTGATAGGTCTTCGGGAAAGTACCTACTACGCTGTCGGAAGTACCACAGCAAATCATAAGTACCTTCGGATCCTGGGCAAACTTAAACTCGCTCTCGGAAATCATACCCTGATGAGCACCGGAGAAATCATTTCCCGGAGTAAGTCCCGGTGCCGGTGCAATTGCGCCGACATAGCCGATTTGATTCTGAAGCTTATAGCCGATGTAAAGAGACTCTCTGCCTCCCATGGAGAAACCGGTGATAGCAGTATTTTCTCTGCCCTCGGCAACGGAATAAGTCTTCTTAATATACGGCATCAGGTCATTGGTCAACTCATTAATAAAGTTATCGTATGCCGCAAAGCTCTGCTGGTCAAATCCGGAAGCCTGATCCATGGTCCTGCTTGCGAAGATGTATGGGAATACCACAATCATTTCCTCTGCCATTCCCTGTGCAATCATATTGCCGAGCATAATACGGAAACCGGAGTTACCGTCACCGATCAAGAAGGTTTCATCCTGATTGAGACCGTGTAATGCGTACAATACCGGGTACTTTTTGGAAGAGTCATAGTTCGGAGGAAGAAGAACAATTACATTTCTGTT
The DNA here is from genome assembly GCA_015057365.1 of Lachnospiraceae bacterium. Lineage (GTDB taxonomy): Bacteria > Bacillota > Clostridia > Lachnospirales > Lachnospiraceae > SIG307. The sequence goes on from SVEN01000013.1 coordinate 41,141, forward strand.
CTTCGCACAGGTATTGGACCAATACTGGGTCTTCTTAATCTGACCGTACTGTACATTACGGTTAGTACTCAAAAGCTGGGACGGAGTAGAAGTCTCAATAGTTACAGCAGCAGAGGTGTTGCCACCCTGATTGCCACCCTGATTTCCGCCCTGGTTGCCGGTGTTACCGCCGGAAGCAGCACCACCGTTGACGGTTAACTTGTCAATGAACGCATCCCAGGTACCGTCATCTGCGGTTACCTTTAATTCTACCTTCTTGTTTCCCGTTCCGGTAGATACGTTCTCGATTACATAATCTGCTATATTTGCATCGCCGTAGTAGAAAGTACCCTTATTCTGGCCGTCGATGAAAAGATCGACTCTTGCCATGTTATCACCGTTGGATGCACCGGTCAAAGTGAAGGTGTTGGTTCCGCTGGTGAAGTTCTGGGTATAAGATACTGCATCGTCGTTTGCATAAAGTGCTACGCCGCTGAACGGAGAACTTACGTTACCGGTGTACTGACCGGACTTGGTCATGTTCTCACACTGGGTAGTAGTAACGGAAGAACCGGTGTTGCCGCCGGAGGTGTTGCCACCCTGGTTACCGGTGTTACCACCCTGATTGCCGGTGTTGCCACCGCTAGTGTTGCCGCCGGAAGTATTTCCACCGCTGGTGTTACCGCCGGAAGCTGCGCCGCCGCTGATGGTTAACTTATCAACATAAGCATCCCACTGGCCGTTATCGGTAGTTACCTTTAATTCAACCTTCTGGTTGCCGGTTCCGGTAGATACATTGGAAATCGTAGAATCGGAAGCACTTGTACCACTGAAGGTAAAGGTACCCTTCTTCTGACCGCCAACATATAAATCAACCTGTGCTCTGTTATTACCGTTGGAAGCGCCTCTTAAAGTAAAGGTGCTGGTTCCGCTGGTGAAGTTCTGAGTATAAGATACTGCGTCATCGTTTGCGTATAAAGCTACGCCGTTGAACGGAGAGCTTACGTTGCCGGTGTACTGACCGGACTTGGTCATCTCCTCACATTCCATGGTTGCACCGGTATTGGTGGTGCCGCCGGAGGTGTTACCACCCTGGTTGCCGCCACTGGTGTTGCCACCCTGGTTGCCACCGGAGGTGTTTCCGCCCTGGTTGCCGCCACTGGTGTTGCCACCCTGGTTGCCACCGCTGGTGTTTCCGCCGGAAGCTGCGCCGCCGCTGATGGTTAACTTGTCAATGAATGCATCCCAGGTACCGTCATCTGCGGTTACCTTTAACTCTACCTTCTTGTTACCGGTTCCGGTAGATACATCCTCGATTACATAATCTGCTACATTTGCATCGCCGTAGTAGAAAGTACCCTTATTCTGGCCGTCGATGAAAAGATCGACTCTTGCCATGTTGTCACCGTTGGATGCACCGGTCAAGGTGAAGGTGCTGGTACCGCTGGTGAAGTTCTGGGTATAAGATACTGCGTCGTCGTTTGCGTATAAAGCTACGCCGTTGAACGGGGAGCTTACGTTGCCGGTGTACTGACCGGACTTGGTCATGTTCTCACATTCCATGGTTGCACCGGTGTTGGTGGTGCCGCCGGAGGTGTTACCGCCCTGGTTGCCGCCCTGGTTGCCGCCCTGATTTCCGCCGGAAGAACTTCCGCCGTTTACGGATACACCGTTACCGCCGATAATAAGTGCATCTGCATATAAATCCCAGCTGCCCTCATCTGCGGTCATTCTTAATTCAACCTTCTGGTTTCCTGTGCCGGTAGATACATTCTTAATGGTGTATTCTGCTACGTTTGCATCACCGAAATAGAACGTACCCTTATTCTGGCCGCCGATATATAAATCAACCTGTGCCAGATTATCTCCGTCGGATGCTCCTCTTAAAGAGAAGTCATGGGTGCCGGAAGAGAAATTCACAGTTGTGGAAACCGCATCATCATTACCGTAAAGTGCTACGCCGTTGAACGGATTGCTGATGTTTCCGGTATACTGACCGGACTTGGTCATGCTCTCACATTCAATCTCGGTTCCCTTGTTGGTTCCCGGTGCGCTGCTTGCGCCATCGTTAGAGGAGCTGCCGCCGGAAGAACTTCCGCCGCTGCTTCCGCTACCGCCTACAGTGATATCGAGCTTGTATACATCTGCCCAACCGCTGGACTGATATCCTTCTACGTTAAATGCTGCCTCGTACATGAGACCCATCTTCATTCCCATGCGCTCCCAAGCCTTAAAATGCTCGGTTACGGAAATGCTACCGCTGGTACGCTTGCTCTGACGTACGCTCCAGTACTGCTGGAACGTGGTGTTACCGTCGATGGACGGCTGATTTACACGAGTGGTCTCGTATACATCATATGTAGCACCGTCTACGGTGATGGTTCCCTTGGAGTTTGCTCCCGGCGGACGCCAGGTTCCCCAACAGTCTACAATGTAGTACTCTACAAGCGGATTTCTACACCATCCGTATACACAGAGGTAAGAATTACCGTTCGGCTGGTAGTCTACACCATAGTTTACAGTAATGTTACCGAGCTGAGAGTAGGTCTTGGTACAATCCCACTTCACGCCCTTACGGAAAAGTACATTTCCGATGTTCTGCCACCAACACTCGAAGAGACCGTTGCCCTTCAATGTCATGCTGGTGTCGCCGTAGTCTTTCCACAGCTCATATGCATAGTTACCTTCGTAACCAGTTGCGTTGTTGTACAATACGGTGGCAGCATCTGCCTTCGTTGCCGGTACAACAACCTGCAAGCATAATACTAATGCAAGCAGTAAACCCTTTAGTTTTTTGCTCATTGCAAAAATACCTCCTTTCTCGCAAAAAATAGAATACCATTTTTTGTGCATTTTGTAAAGTATTATCAATTTTTTAACAGTGTTTTTTAGTACTTTTCACCATAGACTTTTGCATTAATTACGTATAAGTTATTCGCAAACTATACAACTTTTCATTATTCTGTCCGTTCATTTATTTCAGCTATCTAATTATGGTATAATATTTCTTTTACTTATCTCATATTATACAACTCAAAAAAGAGACCTTGCATAAATATATTGCGCAGTCTCTTTCTTTTCTTGTATATTCTTTTGTTATATTAACGTCATATCATTATATTACTCCAGTTCAAACGCTCCCGTATATAACCGGTAATAGGTTCCCTTTTCCGCAATCAGTTTCTCATGGTTTCCCCGTTCGATAATACGGCCGTGATCAAGCACCATGATTACATCGGAATTCTTTACGGTAGACAACCGATGCGCAATAACAAATACGGTACGACCTTCCATCAGGGAGTCCATACCCTTTTGTACAATCGCTTCGGTGCGGGTATCAATGGAGGAGGTAGCCTCGTCCAGTATCATAACCGGCGGATCCGCCACCGCTGCCCTTGCGATAGCAAGAAGCTGACGCTGTCCCTGGGATAAATTTGCTCCGTTTCCGGAAAGCTCCGTCTCATAGCCCTTCGGCAGACGGGTTATAAAATCGTCCGCCCCCGCAAGTTTTGCCGCCGCGATACATTCCTCATCCGTTGCATCCAACTTACCGTAACGAATGTTTTCCATAACCGTTCCGGTAAACAGGTTCGTCTCCTGCAATACAATGCCGAGAGAGCGACGCAAATCCGCCTTCTTTATCTTATTAATGTTAATACCGTCGTAGCGAATCTTTCCGTCCGCAATATCATAAAAACGGTTAATCAAATTGGTAATGGTGGTCTTGCCCGCACCGGTAGCGCCTACAAAAGCTACCTTCTGGCCCGGCTCCGCAAACACAGACACGTTATGCAGTACCATCTTATCCTCTTCGTAACCGAAGTCCACATCATCGAGACGCACATCGCCCCGAAGCAACGTGTACGTAACGCTTCCGTCCGCCTGATGGGGATGCTTCCACGCCCAGGTACCGGTACGCTTTTCACTCTCCGTAACGGTTCCGTCCGGAGCCACCACCGCATTCACTAAGGTAACATAGCCGTCGTCCACCTCCGGCGCCTCGTCAATCAAATCAAAAATACGCTCTGCACCCGCAAGACCCATAACAATGGAGTTCACCTGCTGGGATACCTGGCTGATATTTCCGGTAAACTGTCTCGTCATAGTTAAGAACGGCACAATCATACTGATGGAAAATGTCATTCCGGAAAGGCTTACATTCGTTGCATCGGAAAGCAAAAACGCTCCGCCGGCCAATGCCACGACAACGTACAATACATTACCTATATTATTTAAAATCGGCATCAACATATTGGCATACTGATTCGCTCTCTTGGAATCCTCGTAAAGGGCATCATTGATTGCATCAAAATCCGCACCGCTCTGCTTCTCATGGCAGAACACCTTCACTACCTTTTGGCCGTTCATCATTTCTTCAATGAAGCCTTCGGTACGTCCCACCGCTTTCTGTTGACGGACAAAATACAATGCGGAACGACCGCCGATTGCCTTTGTTACCATTGTCATAATCAATACACCCGCTATGATAATCAGTGCCATCCAGACGCTGTAATACACCATAAGAAAAAGTGCGGCAGATATAGAAACCACAGCTCGGATGAGGCTCGGTAACGACTGGGATACCAGCTGGCGCAACGTATCCACATCGTTGGTATAGTGACTCATAATATCGCCGTGGCCGTTTTGATCAAAATATTTAATCGGTAAATTCTGCATACGGTCAAACATTTCGCCACGCATCTTTTTCAAATAACCCTGGGTCAGAATTGCCCCCAACTGTGCGGATACAAGCTCCGCCACAATGGACAATACGTAAAAGAATGCCAGCAACAATACCCACTTTAAAATCTCGACCTTGGCATTCGTCCAATCTCCGGCTCCGGCATATTGCTCAATCACCGCAATGACCTTCTGCATAAACGCCGCAGGTATGGTACTGATAATTGCGGAAAACACAATACAAACCACAATGACCGGCAACAACACCGGATAAAATTGATACAGCATTACAACAAGGCGCTTTAACATCCCTTTATTCATCTTCGGCTTACCGCCCGGCATCTTATCCCCGCCCGGCATTCCCTTGGTGTCTGCACTATGTCTCATTTCTTCTTTCTTACTCGGCATCATCGTCACCTCCCTTATTCTGTGAGGTGTATACCTCTTGATAAATCTCATTGGAAGCGAGAAGCTCCTCATGGGTGCCTACCGCAACAATACGACCACCGTCCATAATCACAATCTTGTCCGCATCCTGTACGGAAGATACTCGCTGCGCAATAATAATCTTGGTGGTTTCCGGAATAAACTCACGAAACGCCTTACGAATCAGTGCATCGGTACGGGTATCCACCGCACTGGTGGAATCGTCCAGAATCAAAATCTTCGGCTTTTTAAGAAGCGCTCTCGCAATACACAAGCGCTGCTTCTGACCGCCGGATACATTAGCGCCGCCCTGCTCTATGTAGGTATCATATTTGTCCGGGAAGCTTTCGATAAATTCCGATGCCTGCGCCAGACGACAAGCCTCCATAAGCTCTTCGTCCGTAGCCTCTGCATTACCCCAGCGAAGATTCTCTTTAATCGTACCGGAAAACAACACATTCTTCTGAAGCACCACCGCCACCTGATTACGAAGACTCTCCAAATCATAGTCCCTTACATCCACACCGCCTACCGTAACGGAGCCGTCCGTCACATCGTACAGGCGGGAAATCAGCTGAATCAAAGAGGTTTTGGAAGAACCGGTACCGCCTAAAATACCCACCGTCTCTCCCGACCGAATCGTAAGGTCAATATCGGACAGTGCATAACGATCCGCCGTTTTGGAATATTTGAAATTCACATCCCGAAACACAACAGAACCGTCCTTCACCTCATATACCGGGTTCACCGGATTCGTAAGAGAAGGCTTCTCCTCCAACACTTCCACAACACGCTCCGCAGACTCCGCGGAAATGGTCAACATTACAAAAATCATGGAAAGCACCATCAAAGAGCTGAGTACCATAAAACCATAAGTAACCATAGACGATATCTGTCCCACATCCATTGCCACACCCTTCGTGGAAACCACCAGATAGGAACCGAAGGATAAGACAAAAATCATATTTACATACAGACAAAACTGCATCAGCGGGCTGTTCAGCACCACGATACGCTCTGCCTTTGTGAAGTCCTTACAAACATCCTCTGCCGCAAAGTTAAACTTCTCCTTTTCATATTCCTCGCGGACAAAGGACTTTACCACACGCATGCCCTTTACGTTTTCCTGAACAGACTCATTCAGGCGGTCATATTTACGGAATACGCTGCGGAACAGCGGCATCGCCTTCTTTGCCACCATAATGAGACCAAAGGCCAGAATCGGCACCACCACCACAAACATAAGCGCCATCTTGCCGCCCATAATAAAAGCCATCACAATAGCAAAAATAAACATCAGCGGACTGCGGATTGCGATACGGATTAACATCATAAAGGACATCTGCACATTGGCAACATCCGTGGTAAGGCGGGTCACCAAAGAAGACGTCGAAAACTTGTCGATATTCTCGAAAGAATACTCCTGAATCCGGTAATACAAATCATGACGCAAATTCTTTGCAAATCCGCAGGATGCCTTAGAACCGGTAATTCCAGCCAAGCCTCCGAAAAACAAAGATATGCAGGCCATGGCAAACAGCACCAGACCATGCTTTACAATAACCGAAATATCGCATCCGGCCTTTATTTGATTGACCAGCTCCGCAACGACGAACGGAATCAGACATTCCATCACTACCTCGCCGACCATAAGGATTGGCGTCAGAATAGAGACCTTCTTATATTCCCTGACGCAACCCATCAACTTTCTAAGCATGCCAAACATAGCAATGCCTCCTTTCGTTTACACATGCAATCTTCACAAAAAGCCTTGCAAAAAATACACTAATTACCAAGTTTATCACACTCACTTTTCAAAATCAATGTACTTTAGAAAGATTTCGATATTTCGGTAAAAAAAGTGAGAAAGGCCGCATTACAAATCACGACCTTTCTCAATATAAATCCTAAAAACTTTTACTGAATATCCACGTTCCTGCTCTCATCCCATGCGTCCGCTTTTTCTTCAAACCATGCTCCAAAGTCCTCGAATACAGTTTCCGATACAATCTCTTTCAGTACCGGAACCATTTCTTCCTTCGACAAGCTGCTCCCTCCGTTTAATCGGCTTGTGGCTTCTGCATGAATATTCCGGTAAATGTCATCGCCGTATGTCTCAAACAAATACGTCACAAACCAATATCCGTAGTAATAATGCGGTTCCGTGGTCGGCCACTCACGTACAAACAATTCCTCCGCATTCTCTGCCTTAATATCCAGCCATTTATATCCGTAATTTTCGTCCCCGTTGTAGTGGAACGTAAACAGCTTATCCTCCTCACTTACTTTTCCCTGCATATAAGAAGCAAAGCCCTCATCCATGATTCCGTCCATCATAGCTCCGTTACGCTCCTGAATCGCATGTGACATTTCATGTATCACTACATCTCCGTGGCCACCCTCGATATCCAAATCCGACGGATCTATTACAATTGCAAAGCCCGTACTGCTCGGCCAAAAAACTTCCTGCGGCACCACAAAAATATGAAACTTCTCCTGATTCATATCTACTCCGAGAAAGGCCTCGCTTCCCCAAAGGAAAAAGCGCAAATCACCGGTTTGTTTGCTGTACTTTGTATCGTTGAGGAACTTCCAGCCGGTCTCGTCCTCCATCTGACCGTACAAGCTTTCCAAAAGTTCCATTACATTTCCCTGTAAGGTTACCCCTTGATCCACAAACAAAACGATATGTTCCGATTCCACATATTCTATCCGCTCGGTAAGATACGTATCCTCTGCTTTTCCGGACAATGCCAACGGTTTTTGCACCTCGTAATCCTCCGTCATCAGCAAAGTAACCTCATCTTCTCCACCCTCTACGAGCTTTACTACATTTTCGGTAAATTCTCTCTGAAGAATACGATTTCCCCGTTCATCCGACCAGCCTTCTCCCTCCAGCTTTTTCCCATCGATTTCCATTTGATATACAAAATAGGTAGCCTTTTCTGCTTCGTCATAGAAAATCTTTTTCATGGTCAGTTCAATTCCTGAGCGGCCTACCACCAGGGTTTCCCCCTCAGAAATCCGAAACGGCTCATCAAATGCCACATCCGGTGCCTTTACCGGTCTTTCTCTGGTAAGTAGCTTGCCGTCCGCCTTTTTTAAATCATACCCTTCCGTATCCATCCAAAGGAATACTTGCTCCGCATATGTAAAATCGAACGGCGGAAATGCCGGATTTGCAAATCCGGTGTACTTATTCCCGGCTTCCTCCAACACCATGTAATTCTCATCCGTAATCCGATATTCGGTTCCGTCCACCTCTAAGGTCAACTCGGAAATAAATTCGCTCCATTGCGGTTGAAAATCATTATCTCTTTGTTCCTCTCTGCCGGCTTCCACCACAACATTACCGCTTGGGATATCTCCTTCAAAATAGAACTCCGCTTCATACTGTCCATAGAGTGTCCTTGTAAGCGTATACTTGTTTCCTCCGCAGGAAAAAGTCACACCCGTATACTCTCTGTTTTCTATCGGGCAAAACTTCTGTTGCGGGATCGTCAAACGATATTCCGGTGTTTCGATGTGATACTCCTTCGGCTCCGACGTATTCTTTCCGAAAGTCACACGCAAAAGATCCACTACTACCGGCCTTCCGTCCGTAATGCCGTAAGGAGTTCCCAACAAATTCACGTGATACAAGGATTTATCCGTCTCATCCTGTATTCCGTACCCTTCACAAGTCCAATACAGTTCCGGATTCGTATCAAATATCTCTTCCTCCAAAAGATACACGGACAATTCCAATTCATCGAAGGAGTTGGTCAGTTCTTCCTCCTCTACATAAACGTCAAACAATAATACCGGCGTCTCCGTATCACCGGTCACTGCCTTAAACTCAAATCGAAAGTTACTGTCTTCGCAGCTTTCATTCACTTCATGACAATACCCACGCTCTACCAACCGGGCCGAACTCTCATCCTTATGCTTGTCTCTTATATGTTCCCCCAACACTCTCTGCTCCGGAGTAGGGGTTGCGGTAGGGGCCGGAGTTGCCGTTATTTCCACAGGCATTGTCGTTTTCTCCGCCTCTGCCTTATCGATTGCATCCAATATCGCATCCATCGGAACCTGCGGTTCCTTTTTACATCCTGCCAGCAAAACCGCTGCCACCAGTCCCAACAGCAGCCATCCTTTTTTCTTCATCTTTCTTTTCTCTCCCTTTCTCTTATTTTAACCGAATTCCGGTATCGCCGTGCTTCAAATAAATCTCTTGTGCAGACCCATCGTCCACCGGCGGGAAATACACCCAGGCATGATACCAGCCGGGTACTCCCGCTTCTCCGGTTTCATCACAATATACCAGACCTTTCTTCTCCGTATCAATCCCGAAGCTTTCTCCGTCTGCCTCAAGTGTCAAATCCTTCGCAAACTCGTCCCACTGCATCTGAAGCAGCGTTTCCAGGTCGTTTTGCGTTGTATATTGTCCCTCTAAGGACACTCCGTCATACGGAAACATGAAACTGCATCCGGTATCGTACACACTGAATTCTACGTAATTTAAATAACATTCTCTTTTTTCGTCAGGAAAACGGATTCCGTCGTAATAGTTTTGCGTAATCGGATGTAGTCCGCCCTGCGGCAAGGAAAAACGGTACTCCAGATTCATATAATACGGCAGTGACATATGTTCAAACCAAATCTCTCTTACACTGATTACCACCGGCTCTCCGTGGCTGATCCACGCCGAGGCACCGTCAAGGGACACATGATACAAATTCTCCGTTTCCGCATCCTTCACACCGTATCCTTCCGCCATGCCGTACGCATCCAGTTCATTTTCATACTGCTTCTCCCCCAACGTATATGCGTACAACCGAATGCTGTCATTGTTACCTGCCAGCTCCGCATCTTCCACATACACATCAAATATCAGCTTCGGATAATTGACATCTCCCGCAACCGCCACCAAATCCACACGAAAAATCCCTTCCGATGCGGTCAGGTTAATTTCATGAACATATCCTTCTTCAACCAGGTCTGCCGTAGTTTCATCCCGAAACAGATTCCGGAACAGTTCTCCCAACTTCCCGGTTGCCGCCAGTGCCGTGGTTGCCACCGCCAGAGAACAAAAAATCACGATACAAGCTGCCGAGAGGACCTTCTTCCAAGTCGCTCTCTGCTTTTTCTTCTCCGTAAAATCAATCAATGTCCCTTTTTCTTCCCGGGTTGTCCCGGTAGCGGTCATCTCTTTTCCTGCCCGATAAAGCAATTGCTCCGCCGTCACACGGTTATAGGTGTTGCAAAAGGTATCTACCTGCTGTTTGTATTCCATCTTTACGCTCATCAGAACCAGTCCTCCTTTCGCAAAGACTTCCCAAGTTTTTCCCTACCTCGTTTCAATCGTATCTTTACGGTTGCTTCCGGAAGGTCCGTCACTTCCGCAATCTGCCGGATAGAATACTCCTCATAATAAAATAAATGAAGCGGAATTCTGTATTTTTCCGGTAACCGCAGCACCCATTGCAGCAGTTCTCCCTGCTCTTCTTTCGCTGCTGCCGGCAAATCCTCCGGCAACGGTCCATCCGACAAATGACTTCTGCTCCGTATATGATTTTTACATAAATTAATGGACACGCGAATCAACCATGCTTTCATGTGTTCTTCGCTTTCAAACTCCGGGGCATGACTCAGAAGTTTTAAAAAAACCTCCTGCTCCAAATCCGCAGCATCCTCCACATTTCTCACATAGTTAAACACAACCGCATAGACGGTATTCTTAAATTTTTCAAACACTTCCAAGAATACGGTTTCTGTCATTTTCATTGTTTTAAGAGATCTCTCACTTTCGTTGAAATGCTTCTTCCATGACTCATTTCACTTATAATACACACAAGAGCAGGAAAAAGTTTCAAAAAATTTTTTTACATTCCGGACAACAGTATAGCAAACTTTTGTGCTTTACTCAAGTAAATCTTTCTTTTGGGGGCTGACGCTGTTCGTCACCCCCCCAAATGCTGATTTTAGACTTCCGGAAACACCGAGGTATCATCACTTACGATTTTGGTACAGTCATTGTTTGACATCTGACCATACCCGTTACCGTTGCAGTCACATTCACAGGTACCGCAGCCACAGTCCGTTCCCTGCAGTTCCCCCAGGTCTAACGGCTTAATGGCCAGATTCAACAAATCACCTGCCACAAAACGCATGCAATCGGTATTATCCGCCGCTAAGATGCTGCCCTTCGGCACATCGATTTTTCCGGCACTTTTCACGCGGTAGCCCGCAAAATACAGACTCTGCAATACCAACGTAAGTCCCACGGTTGCCGTACTGTCCTCAATGTCAAAATCCAACAGCTTCGCCAAGCCGTACAGGTTCAACCCCTGCCGGATAAAGTTGCTGTCCTGGCTAAACCCGATAAAATTGATAACCGGTGTCGGCGTATCTGCTGTCGTATCGTAAGAAAAACCGTACGGCGCAAAGATTTCCAATTCCACGGAAACCGGATTGGTATCCTCATCATAGGTCGGTGCCGCGGTAGACGCCGGCAAATATACCGCCGTCGGGAAAATCGTTGCCACCAGACGACCTGCCGCATCATACAACTCTACCGCAAACTGCACAGTAATCCCGGCCAAGGTTACCACGTAGCAATTCGGTCTGCCCGCCAATGACTCAATCTGTACCCCTTCCGGCCCATAGGTGTAGTCGGCATCAATTACCTTTACCGACGCACTCGTTACCGTCGGATAGGTAGTGGCGATGTCCACACCCAAATCAAAGGTGGTACAAAGGTTAATACCGATTTCATCATAAATCAAAGGAGCCATAATACTTAATACCGACGGGTCGCCGCATACCGGATTCGCACAGAGATCCGTACAGCCGGAGTATAACTTCTGTACCGCGTTGCTGACGATTCTCGAACGGTTCGAACATTTACATTTTGCCATACTGCACATCCTTTTCTTTTTTCTATATCATACGTTCTAATTCCCGGTTTGTGACCATAGCAATAATAAAAAAGCGGTGAATATCATGGAACTGTTTCCCTTCGTCGAATCCGGCGCCCCTGTGCTGGTGTCCGCTTCCGAAAACGGTCTGTTTTTACATCCGATACACAACGAACGCTTCGGACATCCGTTTCTTTTGTGTTCCGGTTACAAAAACGGGTTTTCCGGATGTGTATACAATGGCTCTCTGTATTATACCTACATCAACAAAGAAAACTCTCTCTTACTTCGTCGTCTTCACGAATCTACCACGCTATTCCGTCTGGACGGCACCGACACCGTCACCTATCAGGCACCGCAACCGGTTGCCTTTCAAGGTTCCCTCCTTTTGTTCTATTCCGAGAAAAGCAAGGATGCCTACCGATTAAAGCTTCACCTTCCTTTTTCCGACCGCGAACCGAAACTTCCGGACATATTCGGGCAAGCCTACTCCGCACCACCCCTTCTTTCCCTCCAGGCAACCGGACACTATTTATATCTTTTCCTTACTACCGATAACACCGTCTCCGCCTATCGTTACTCCTCTGCCGGCTTTGAAACTCTTTCTTCCGAAGAAGAGCTTCTTTCCCGCTTACTCATTCCGTGGGAAGCAGAGAAGACACAGCTGGAGCAGGCTTTGCTGCGTGCGGTACATCTCTCCGAACAACAGCAGAACCTGTTGACCGCAAAGGAACAGAACTTACAGACAGTCGAAGCAACACTGAAAGAATGTGAACAAAGCAGAGAACAGGCCCTGCAAAAGCTGAAACAAACCACCCTTCTGCTGGAGCGTGCCAAAAAACAGTACAACGAGTTGATGCAGGTGGCGGAGCAATACCGACAGGAAGCCGCAAAATGGTACGGTAAATTCACCGACAGAGTGTAATTTCCCTTCCTCTGTTACAGATAAAGACAAAAAGGGCTTCACATCCGTTGCTTACAAGATGCGAAGTCCTTTGCCTTATACCATTTATAAATCACTATTCAAACAAAAGAATCTACCCGGTTTCCTAGCTCAGATACACCAGCACCTGCGTCACAGGAATTCTTCCTAAGCGTTCCTGTGCTGCCGCTTCCATCGCCCGGATAATCTCCTCCGCTGCCAAATCACGCTCGTTCTTCCTGTACTTATCCTTCATAGATTCCAGACACTCCAAAAGGTCACCGGCAAGCCGATGTCCCATCTCACTGCCCAGCACGCGCTTCGCCTGAAAACGTACCTCTACGTAAACCAAACTGATTCCACCGTATTCCCTATAGTGCAGCACTCCCGGTGTCAAACGCACAAAACAATCCGTGGCAACATCAAACCATGCCATCCATTCTTCCCCTGCCGCCTTTTTCTCCTCCTCCGACAGCTCACCGAACCGCTCGATCGGGTAAAGAATCTCCACGTCCTTTCCCTTCATCGCCGGCATCCGTTCGCACACCGTTTCCTCTTTCTCAAGCGTTCCCATGCAACAGTGTTTTCCCCAAACATAAAACGGGTATACGCTTCCTTGCTTTATATACTCCATAGGATTTTCCGTATACTCCGGCGAACGCCATGTACAGGTTCCGTTCTTTCCTTCATAGGACACCTCAAAATAATAACGTTTTTCCTTATACCCCCAAAAAACGCGCCTGATTCTGTTCCCCGGTTTCACGATTCTGCATTTCGTCTCCTGTCCGAACCGCAGGATAAGGCTTTGCATTATGCGAGCCGAGAGGCCTCGTACTCCGAAAAACACCGTCAGCAAAAACAACGGCACGCCTCCCAGTGCCCCCACAAAAAGCCCTTCTTTGCTGTTTTCACTGGTTCCGGCAAAATATTCCGTGATGCCGTCTGCATCTGCAAGATATATCAGCTGGCTGAGCCCAACCCACACCACACAAAAAATCAGACATAGTACCGCAATGGCAATATCCCC
>SVEN01000014.1 GCA_015057365.1 Lachnospiraceae bacterium
CCCCAGGATAAGGACTCTCCTAACTTCGGCACCAAGAACCAGCCGATTAACTCCTCCCACTTTACGGAAAACGGCTCCTTGTCTGATTTATCTATGATATAATTCGGTAATAATTTCGGTAATGTCTTCATCTTTGTTTCTCCTTTCACCTGCTCTGTCTGATATGGATACTGCTTTTTGAAATTCTGCTTTGCGGTATGCAGCCGGCTCTTTACGGTCCCCACCGGAATGCCCAGACGCTTCGCAATTTCCGCCTGAGGAAGTTCTTTCCAGAAGTACAAATAAAGAATTTGCTTATCCTTATCCGCGAGAGTACTTAACGTCTCTCTTACTGTGTCTTCTATCGTTATCCCGTGCCGTCCGTAAGACAGTTCCTGCTCCGGTACCTCCTCCAAAGGTATTTCCAATTCTTTAGCTTTCCTTCGGAAATAATCGTTACATTTATTTCTGGCAATGTTAAGAAACCATGCCTGAAAAGCTTCTTTCTTGTTTAGTTGTCTAAACTTCTTACAAGCGGTAATGGCCACCTCCTGCAACACATCCTCCGCATCCGGAAGGGTCGGCAGCCGGAACTTTACAAACCGCTCCACACCGGCTTTGTATTTTTGAAACAGTGTTTCAAACTCATCCATATCATCACCTCCTAACATGTCATAGTGAAATCGATTTCATAGAATAAGACGTAAAAAAGGCGCGAAAGGTTCAGCTTTCACGCCATTCTATTAATTTCTCAGCGTACTTACGCCATAAAGCCACGCCTTGCTTCATTTCCGTTTACATACATCTCATTTAATGTCCCTCTGCCGTAGGTCAGTCCTGCGTACACTTGTTGGGTATTTTTCATCACCGGACCGCTGGTGTCTTCTTCGCTGACCTTCTTGTACCCGGCCAGAAGTTTTTCGAAAATCTCCGCTATACTGTCCAGTCGATCCGGCTGCTTCTGCACCTTTGCTGCCGTCAACTCTTTATTGGCGAAGATATATAAGCTCATCAAATGATAGGAAAGACCGATGCTGTAGTCCAGAGATGCCATCAACTCGTTTACAAAACGTCCTGCATGAGCCAGCTCCTTCTCATAAGTCGCGGTATCCCCTTCTGCGAAAGCTTCCTTTGCATATTCCATATCCTTTAAAATAATCTCGTACATAATTACGATTAATTCACTGCGGGAGGCCTGTGTTACCCGCATGGAAAATTCTTGTATTAATTCTTTTCTCATATCTTTGCCTCCGTCTCGCTTTGTTCTTATCTGCCGTCTCAGATTACTGCTTCGTCTCTCTGAAACTACCTATGGCCAACCTTTTCGCTTAACCCTGTAACAAGGATAAAATCTGCTGCGGTCTCTCGTTTGCCTGCGCCAGCATTGCATTACCCGACTGGGAAAGCACCTGCTGCTGGGTGTAGGTTACCATTTCCTTCGCCATATCCACATCCTCTACACGAGACAGTGCCTCCGTTAAGTTCTCTGCGGAAATATTTAAGCTGTTAATGGTATGCTCCAAACGATTCTGATACGCACCCAGCTTTGCACGAATGGAAGAAACCTCGTTAATCGCATTTTCGAAAATCGTAATGGCCTTCTGTGCGGACTCCTGGGTATTTACATTTACCACTGCGGTACCTAACGTGTCCGTATCCACCTTCGGAATACGTACTTCCATGGTCTGGCCCTCGTTTGCACCGATTTGTAAATCCATCGGACCGGCCTTTAATACGGTAACCTTTGCATCCGTTACGGTTCCCTCTACCTTAAACTTCATCTTAAAATCATCCACATCCGTTACGGTTACGTAATCTCCGTCGATGGATACCGTAGCCGTACGGGCAAAACCGGAATCATAATTCAGTTCTACCACCGCATCCGCTCCTGCGCCGCTGACACCGGACTTGATTCCCAATGCATTTGCCAGATCCTCGCTGGTACAATAAATCTCAATGGACGCATCGTCTCCCTTATCCTTACTTTCAAATAAGAGTCCCGTTGCAGCCGCGATGGTGCTGGTCTCCGGCTCACCGTTTGCGCCGACTACAGTAGGCGTGACATTAATATCCACGGTAGAACCTGCCTCACGAAGCTTTTCGTAAATATCATTTAACGTATCCGTTGCCTCAATCTCAATTTCCTTTTCATTGATGGCAATCTTTCCGTCATAACCGAGCGCTGCGGTCTTACTTGTCGTCCCCGGAATCGTCGTCTCAATTTGCGCCGGCTGCGGAGCCTCTTTCACCGTTAAAATATACTCCGTAATGGATACGGAATCCGACAAGGAAATCAACTGAATCTTCTCGTTATCGGAGTAAGAACGACGGTCTACCGTACCGTTTAACAGCTTCTTTGTATTAAATTCGGTGGTGGTGGATACACGATTGATTTCTTCGTTTAACTGGTCAATTTCATCCTGAATCGCTGCACGGTCTTCGTCGGTATTCACGCCGTTTGCCGCCTGTACGGAAAGCTCACGCATACGCTGAAGCATTGCTTCCACTTCATCCAACGCACCTTCTGCGGTCTGGATGACAGAGATACCGTCCGCTGCATTGCGGGCAGCCTGCTCAAGACCCGCAATCTGTGTTTTCATCTTTTCGGAAATAGCCAGACCCGCCGCATCATCTGCTGCACGGTTGATACGAAATCCGGAAGAAAGACGCTCTAAGCTCTTATCCAAAGCGCTGTTCGTCTTTCCGAGAATGTTACAAGCCTTTAAGGCCGAAATATTGTGGTTAATTCTCATATTGTCACCTGTTCCTTTCCGGGAGTACTTTGCGTATCCTTACGCAAGTGCTATGCCCGCTCGATTTCCATGATGTGAACAAATACCGCCTTGGAGGCTGCCAACAGCTGTGCTGTGTCCGGCTTTTCACCCATCTGCGGTTCGGTGACATCTCCTTCCTTGTCAATGCCCGGAATACGGTTCACGGTATATTCACCCATTCTTGCGTTCGGTCCGCAATATACCATGGCATCCGATACTCCTAAATCAAGTAATCGCATTGTCAGCTCCCGTTTGCTGTGTTCGAGCAGCTCGGTTCCTTCCCGGGAATCACTGCTGACAAAACAGAATATCTGATTGTCTTCTATCTGTAAGTCCGCCTGTATATTTCCAAGCTTCACCAGCGGAATCTTTACCGATGCTTTACCACCCTCGAGTCCTTCGCTTTCCGTCTGTAAGGTAACACGCATACTCTTTACACCCTCTGCGGTTTCTACCGGGAAATCGAAGCATTCCTTTCCTGCGCACTCCCCGCGCAGCTTTACTCCCATCTTTATCTGACGAAGAGCCTTTAAATCAACGGAGGTCGGTTCTCCGCCATTCTGCATATCGTCCTCTAAGTTACGAACCGCCTTTTTCAGATTACTGTAATAGCCTTCCGCTACCCGTACATCAAAGAGGCTTTCCGTACTGTCCGCACCGCCGGCTGCCAGAAGGGCGTCGGTCTCGCTTTCTGCCGCCTCTACCTTCTCATCCTTACGGAACTGCTTTAAGAGCTTGCCTAACTTTCCGTACATCTCGCCGGTGCCTGCCAAGAACTCCTTTGCCGCCTCTACGTTATTGGCGGTTACCACAAGACCTAGTCCCTTTAAGAAATCCGGTGCCTGCTCTGCGGTCTCGGCGGTCATGCGAAGATTCTGTACCGCGGCTTCCGTCTCTTCTGCGGTCGGTGCCGTATTTTCCTTGTACATCTCATATCCGTCACTAACCGATATATCGGCAATTTTTCCCGGAATCTTAATACCGGAAAGAATTTGTGCATCGATTCGGTTGCTGTTCGGCAACATTTCCCGAACCTTACCCATGGTCTCATCCGCCGTCACATCAATACCGCCCATTTTTGCGGTACGCATAGCGGAAAGCAGATTACCCAGCGTCAGCTCCTTACCGCTGTCCATCACAGCGCCGATGGCTGCACCGTCGGTCTTTTCCAACTGGTTAAACAAACGGTACATTCCGATGTAAGCAGTACGCTCCTCCGGAGTTACACCGGCACTCTTTTCCATCTTGAATAAATATCTCGCAAACTTTTCCGTATCCTGCTCAAGGCCGTCCTCCATGCGGATTTCGGCTACTCTGCGGGAAAGATTCTCCACGGTTTCGTTCAGCGGATTGATTCCCTCACGGATCAAACGAAGGGCCGCTGCCGGATGCATATTCTGAATCAAGTCCGTTACCTTTCGGTCGTACTCTTTTACCGCATCCATATTGTTTGCGGTAAGCTCGATGGAGTTGTAAGCAAGAATTCTTACCGCACGAAGATTCTCTGCGGATGCCTCCATACCGAGAGACTTTAACAGCTCCGCATTTCCCGCAAAAGCAGTATTAATGGAATCTCCCAACGCTGCCTGCGGTCTCGTTCCCAGCATATCGTAGGCCTCGCCGGCACGTTGCATTCTTGCGCCGAGACCGGCACCCGCAGTTGCCAGGGATTCTAATGTCATGTCGGCTCTGTTTTCAAATGTCACACCCAAGGTATAACTCGGAGACTTCGAAAGGTTATCGATACTCTGCATCGTTTTGCGGAACATGTCCTCCATGGAACGATTTCCCGCAAAACCCGCTTCATCCGTATAAAAACGGTAATAATTATTTTCAAGTACACGAAGACCGTCTACCACTTTCGCAAGACCGGAGGTATCGATGCGGATACCCTGGCGCTCCAAACGGTAGGCAGACTCCGTGGTCATTTTTAAACGAATCTCTTCCAGACGTCTCTTTGCACGAACCACACTGATATCGAAGTCCATGGAAAAACCGGACACCTCGGCAAGCACAGCCTGCTCTAAACTGCTCGGACGGGAATCGCTTTGTAATTCATCCTCCGCAAAAGCAAGGTCGTTAAAGGTAACGTCTTCTCTTGCCGCCTGCTGCATGGCACGGCTCAGTACCGCCTCGTTCGGTGCGGACTGTCCCGGTGCAAGCTCCTGTACCTTTTCCGCCGCTTTCTTTACATAAGCACGCTCTACCGTATCCGGCGTAAAGCCCTTCATACGCTCTACACGTTCGCTTACTTCTGCTCTGGTAAGGAAGGTCAGGTTCGCCTGAATCGGCTGCTTTCCGTCAAGCATTGCCGTTACCGCCAGCTCCGCCACCTCTTCCGGCGTACGCAGTTTCACATCGCTTAATTCATGCATCCGAAGAAGATTCTCCGGAGTCAACGGTAGACCGTGCTCCGTCAACCAACGGGCGTTTCCTAAATTTTCCTCATCGATCGGAAGGTCCGCATTGACACAGACCTGATTCACGGACTTCGTTAGGTTTTCCCACATCTTATCGGAAACCGGTGTGGACTTCACATTTCCCGCACTGTATTGTGCCATATACACATTCTCAATGGTCGGTGCTTTGCCGAACTTCACCATATAATACTGTACCGACTCGGACATGCCGGAAAGATTTCCCGCAAACTCCACAGCCTGAAATACCTTATGCACCGTTGCGTCCGTCACCGGCATTCCTGCGGCCAATAACTTTTCCGCAATAAATTCCGCGGCCGGATTGCCTTTTAAAGCTTTTTTCGCCACGGCAATAACAGCTTCCCGTTTTTCGGCAAGCTTCGCTTTTTGTCCCTCTAAATTTTCAGCCTTTAACTCCCGTCCCAGACGAATCCGCTCGATGGCACGCTCTAATTGCGTAGCGGTCAATTCCTCTACCGTAACACCCTCCGCACGAAGAGCATCATAATCCTCCTCGGTCAACTTCTCCGCGGATTCCTCTAAGGTCTTTTCTTCTTCCTGTATGGTTTCCGGACTCTCCTCCGGATGATTTTTACTTACATCGCCGTAGCAAATTTCCTCCTCCACATTGCCGACAGCTCCTTCTGATACACTTACCGTAATATCGGTCTTACCACCGTCCTTGGTGGCTTGTGTTGCATACACCGCGGAGAATTCCTTTCCCGCAGTGGTGGCGGAGCGTTGTACTTCTTTTTCCTTTTCCGGGGTCACGCCCCCGAAGAAAGACTGGATTCCGTTCATACCAACGCCTCCTCCGTATTCCTATGTTCTCTACTAATTATTTCGGCATTTCCGCCCAAATTCTTTATACATTTCTTTTGCTTCCCTCGAATAGATTTATGGGGAATATCATTTTAGGAGTACTTATGTCCCTGCCTTTTCATAAACGCGTCCAACCACAGTTACATAGTTTTTGTATGCCGCTTACCGGTTTTTGCCGGAAAATAATCTCCCTTTTTTGTATCGGAACACTGATTCTTACCTCCATAGGATGTTCCGGAACAACGACGTCGCCGGGAAAAACTCCGCAGCCTTCGATTCAGGAACAGATTCCTTCTACGTCACCGAAATCTCTTGCCTTTGAGACAGACTCTTTTTCCGTCTTTCTGGACGAGTTTTTTAAGGAATATGCCACCTCAGACAGTCTATCTTTGCATTATACCGTTTCTCATCCGGAAAAGATAAATCTCGAAGCACCCGTTCCTTCTCTCGGACAGTTCAGTAAAGATTCCTTATTGGAATCCAACAATATCGCAGCCCGTTATCTGACCGGATTACAGCGTTTTTCCAAAGAAACACTGACAGCCGATGAACAATTTATTTATGATCTGTTGGGATACGCACTCATGCACTCGCTTCTTCCGGAAGAGGCCCTTTTCTACGATACCCCTTTGGGACCTACCACCGGACTTCAGACCCAGCTCCCGGTATTGCTTGCGGAATACCGCTTTTCTTCTTTAAAGGACGTGGAAGAATATTTTCTTTTACTTGAAGATATGCCTCGTTATTTTTCCGAACTGTGTACCTTTGAAGAGGCCCGTTCCGCTGCCGGTACCGGGTCCTGTGCGGAGGTGCTGTCCCGTATTTTGTTGCAGTGTAAAGCCTTTGTGGAAGACCCGGGCAATAACTTCCTAATCGAATCCTTCAAGGACCGTCTGGCGGTACTGCCGGAACTGACCGCCGAGCAAACCGCCGAGCTCTGTATTCGAAATCAAAATCTGGTATTTACAAAAGTGATTCCGGCCTATGAACAGCTCATTGATACCTTGGAAGGTCTCATCGATACCTCTGTCCCATCGGTAGGACTGGCTGCGTATCCTGCCGGTGCCGACTACTACGAGTCTTTGGTAAAAAGCAATACCGGCTCCGAGAAATCCATGGAAGAACTGGAACAGATGCTGCAAAAGGCACTGACAAAACACATGCGTACCATAGCCCTCTTATACCGCTCGGATAACTTACAGGAAGAGCTTGCGAAATATCAAAGTAAAGGCTTGTCCATGCAATCCGCTTCCTCCGATACTTCCGCAACAACTACCGATTCTCCGGCTTCCGGCGCAGAGGATAACGCCCGTTCCGTGTCCGCAACGGAACACTCCACCGGGGTTCTAATGCAACTGCAAACCCAAATTTGTAACGACTTCCCAACACCTGCGGATGCCTCCTTCCGGGTAGAATCCGTACACCCGTCCCTGGAAGACTTTATTAGCCCGGCCTTTTATCTTGTACCGCCTTTTGACTGTTATACGGACAATGTCATTTATATCAACGGTGCAAAATGCTCTGCGGAAAGCCTGTATTCTACCCTGGCCCACGAAGGCTACCCGGGGCATCTGTACCAAAACACCTTCTTTGCATCTACCTCTCCTCATCCGGTCCGTATGCTTTTAAACTTTACCGGCTATGATGAGGGATGGGGTACCTACGCGGAGCTGTACTCCTATCGGTATGCCGATTGTTCGGAAGAATTGCGACAGTTCCTAATTGCAGAGCAGATTGCGGGACTTTGTCTTTACAGTCTCTCGGACCTAAAGATTCACTATCACGGCGAGGACTTTTCCTCCGTTTCCGCCTTTTTACAAGAATACGGCTTCTCTCCGGAAGCAGCGGAAGAAATCTTTTATACCCAGTTAGCGGAGCCCGGCATTTATCTCCCTTATTCCGTAGGATACCTGGAAATCTGTGAGCTCCGGGACCTGTATCTGACTCTGGAAGGTGCCGATGCTTCCCTGCTACCGTTTCATACCTTTTTCCTTACCACAGGCCCGGCGCCCTTCGGGATGTTAAAAAAAGCTCTTTTAACGGAGTTTCAATAGTTCCTATCCTTTCGATTACAGCTGATTAACGAAATAATTTATTAACTTTTTCATAAGATTATTGTTCTTCTTTTGTATTTTTAGTATAATAATACCACAAAAAGAAGGAGGTTTTTTTGTTATGAGAAGGCAGTTACTGACAAAGCTTTTTGCCTTGGCTACCTGTGCTGTTTTGGGTGTGGGCTTGTTTGGGGCAAGCACCGCATCTGTAGCGGAAGCAAAGAGCGACAGTGGCAGACTTACGGGTGGGTCCGTAAAGTCCGCTACAAACCACAATCCGGTGATGGATCATAAATTCGGGGCAGACCCGTATGCTATGACCTACAACGGAAGAGTTTACATTTACATGACCAATGACAGTCAGCAGTTTGATGCGACAAACAAGAACTGGAACGGTCAACCGAGTGCGGAAAACGATTACAGTAAAATCTCAACTATTAACGTAATCTCTTCCGCAGACATGGTAAACTGGGTAGACCACGGAGAAATCGATGCCGCAGGTATTACATCCTGGGCAAAGAATTCCTGGGCCCCGGCAGCATGTCATAAAACCATTAACGGCAAAGAAAAGTTCTTCCTGTACTTTGCGGACAACGGAAGCGGTATCGGTGTTCTGGAAGCAGACTCCCCGATCGGTCCGTTCCGTGAGCCGGCCACCGGCAGCCGTTTGATTTCCTGGGGCTCCCAGGCAGCAAGCGGTGTTACCTGGCTGTTTGATCCGGCTGTCCTTGTGGATGACGACGGTACCGGCTACCTGTACTACGGGGGCGGTATTCCGGGCAATTCCCAGTACAACCAGAACTATCCGAACACTGCGAGAGTGGTTCGTCTTGCCGACAACATGGTACAGGTAAGCGGCAATGCCGTGGCAATCAACGCACCAGGCCTGTTCGAGGACTCCGGCATCCATAAAGCAAACGGCAGATACTACTATACCTATTGTTCCAATTTCACAAACGACCTTTCCTCCACGGGCAGAGGAAACATTTGTGTCATGGAAGGCTCCAGTCCGATGGGACCGTTTAACTATGTAGGTGTTGTACTCAGCAATCCGTACACCTATTTCGGCATCGGCGGAAACAACCATCATGCATTTTTTAACTTTAACGGAAAGACTTACATTACCTATCATGCACAGACCGTAACCAAGGCTCTGGGCTACACAAATCAGGGATACCGTTCCACTCATATCGATGAGGTTTCCTATGACTACAACGGACATATCCGGAACATCACCGGTACCTTATCCGGTCTGTCTCAGCTGAAGACCTTAAATCCGTATGTCAGAAACGAAGCGGAAACCATCGGCTGGTGTAGCGGTATTACCACCGAGAAAACCTGGAATGCAGGCTCCTTTGTGGACTCTGTTAACACGAAGGTAACGGAAATTCATAACGGTGACTGGATTGCGGTTTCCGGCGTGGACCTTGGTTCCGGCTTAAAATCCATTGATATTTGTGCCTCCGCAATAAACGGCGGTACCGTAGAAATCCGCCTGGATGGCAGATACGGCACAAAGCTCGGCGAGGTACGTATCAGCGGAGACTCCTCCTGGAGAGAATATTCCGCATCCTTAAATAACGCTACCGGTACTCATGATGTATACTTTGTATTTACCGGTTCCAGCTCCGGACAGTTATTTGCTCTGGACTACTGGAAGATGAACAGCTCCTCTTCCGGTACTCCGTCTTATCCGCAGCCGACTGCGGCACCGACACCGACGAGCGCACCGTCCAATCCGACCTACCCGTCTACCGGTAGCGAGCTGGTTTCCAACGGAACCATCGAGTCCGGCACCACCGACTGGGAAGGTCTGTACGGCTGTACCTTAGGTCTCGGCTACGTTACCGTAAACTCCGGTCAGCGTTCTCTGAAGGTGTCCAATCGCAGCATTTCCTCTCAGGGTGCTATGCAGTATCTGACCGGAAAGCTGGAGCAGGGAAAGACCTATAATATCAATGCGGCTGTCCGCTACAACATGTCCGAAAACGGACAGGCAACCGGACAGACCACCTTTGTGATGAGTATTATTTACGGAGACGGTTCCATCGAAAATATGGTATCCGTTACAACCGGCGGTGACCGTTGGGCCAACTTATCCGGATCCTATACCGTTCCGGCTAACGCAAATTTAAGCAATGTAAGAATCTACATCGAAACCTTATATACCCCGAATCCGGGACCGCAGGATCTGGTTACCTTCTTTGTGGATGACGTATCCATCAAGGTAGCTTCCTCCCAGGGAACCACACTGCCGACTGCAACTCCGGCTCCGACCGCAACCCCGCGACCGACTGCAACCCCGCGACCGACTGCAACCCCGCGTCCGACCGCAACTCCTCAGCCGACTGCGACTCCGCGACCGACCGCAACTCCGACTCCGAAGCCGGAATCCGGCAACACGCAGAACGGTGTATTATCCAACGGCTGGTATTACATTAAAAGCCCTTACGCTCAGAAGTACCTTCAGGTGGATGACAACAGAGGCGGTAACGGCGTTAATGTAGAGCTGGGTACCGGTACCGGCGTAGCCGGACAGAAGTGGTACCTGACCAATACCGGCGACGGCTACATTACCTTAAAGAACGGTCAAGGCTACATGTTGGATGTGCAATACGGCACAAATAGCGACGGCACCAACATCCAGACCTATTCCGCAAACGGTGCGGATGCTCAGAAGTTTAAGCTTTCCGCCATCGACAGCCGTTCCTACGGAATTACCACCAAATCTTCTAACGACACAAAGGCACTGGATATATACAACTGGGCAACAAACGACGGTGCAAATATCTGCCAGTGGACTTACTATTCAGCCGATAATCAGAAGTGGATCTTTGAGCCGTGCGGTAATTAAGATCCGACTTTTACAAATCTAAGAATTACGATTAAAGAGTTGTGGCAAAGTGATTATAATTTACTTTGCCGCAACTTTTTCTTTTTCAACACATTTCGACCTTTAAATCCATTTTCTCCTATGCTATGACAAATTACCGTTTTCAAAAGTTATTGCGATAAATTATTTTTTTCAAATCCTATTGACATACGATTCCTTTTTTGGTATCATTGTAATCACTTTGGAAGGATGTTACAGAGCCTTTCCGAGCAATTTCTGGGACCACTCCTTTGGAGTTAAGGCCATACGGACAGCCGGGTCCACTGCCGATCGGCGACGAAAGTTGCCTTATTGATTGAGTTAAAAGCTCAAATTTTATAAGTTGGTTACTTCATAACCGAAATTGCGTTTTGTGACGCAGACTTGTGAAACGGTCAATAAGAGTAGTAAAAGTGATTGCTATATAGACTCTGATCATCCCGAATCCAGATATCAATACTTCCACGTACCGGAGTGTTCCGGTATCTTATTCCTTTGTTTGTGTGGTCGTAGTTTATTACTTTAATCGGGTAACGTATTATCGCAAGCTGTGTTATTTACGCAGCTTGCTTTTCTTTTTGCGAACGCGCCCACGACGGAGTGACCGTAGGTCACGGAGTGTGGGTCAAGCGCAATTGCGCGGTGCCTACACGAAACCAATATACCCACCATACATAAAGGAGATTCCACCATGAACCAATCCACTCTTAAAAATAGATTAGACCAAACCAAAGCCCCGATTTACGAGGCCTTGGAGCAGTTCCGCAACCGTCGTGTCGTTCCCTTTGATGTACCGGGACATAAGCGTGGCCGCGGGAACCCGGAGCTGACCGCATTCTTAGGGGAGCAATGTGTCTCCATCGATGTCAACAGCATGAAGCCTTTAGACAATCTTTGTCATCCGATTTCCGTCATTCGTGAAGCGGAAGAGCTGGCAGCGGATGCCTTCGGGGCCGCTCATGCATTTCTCATGGTGGGAGGTACCACCGGTGCGGTACAGAGCATGGTGCTGACGGCCTGCAAGCGCGGGGACGAAATCATCCTGCCTCGTAATGTACATCGAAGTGTCATTAACGCCTTGGTGCTTTGCGGTGCCGTTCCGGTGTATGTAAACCCGGAGGTAGACCACCGTCTCGGTATTTCTCTCGGCATGAAACTGGAGCAGGTAGAACGGGCCATTAAGGAGCATCCGAATGCGGTAGCGGTACTGGTAAACAATCCGACCTACTACGGCATCTGTTCAGACCTGCGGGGCATTGTAAAGCTGGCACATAAGCACAATATGCTTTGCCTTGCCGACGAAGCCCACGGCACCCATTTTTATTTCGGAAAAGATCTGCCGGTGTCCGCCATGGAAGCCGGAGCGGATATGGCCTCCGTGTCCATGCACAAAAGCGGCGGCAGCCTGACCCAGTCCAGCTTTTTACTGGCAGGCCCGAACATCAACGAAGGCTACGTGCGCCAGATTATCAATCTGACCCAAACCACCTCCGGCAGTTATTTGCTCATGAGCAGTCTGGATATCTCCCGCAGAAATCTTGCACTTCGGGGAGAGAAGGTCTTCGAACAGGTTCGAAAAATTGCGGAATACGCCCGCACGGAAATCAACTCCATCGGCGGCTACTATGCCTTCGGGCGGGAGCTGATTAACGGGGATTCCGTTTATGATTTTGACCCGGTGAAACTCAGTGTACATACACTGGACATCGGCCTGGCGGGCATCGAAGTATACGACATGCTCCGGGACGATTATGACATCCAGATCGAGTTCGGTGACATCGGAAACATCCTGGCTTACCTTTCCATCGGTGACCGTACCCAGGAAATTGAGCGCTTGGTCAGCGCCCTGGCGGAAATCCGCCGTTGCTGCCAGAGAGACAAAACCGGTATGCTCACCCAGGAATACATCCCGCCGCAGGTGGTAGCCAGTCCTCAGGAGGCCTTCTACGCACCGAAAGAAAGCCGCCCGATTATGGAAACAGAGGGTATGGTCTGCAGCGAGTTCGTCATGTGCTACCCGCCGGGTATCCCGATTCTGGCACCGGGTGAAAAGATTACGAAGGACATTTTGGAATACATTCGCTATGCGAAAGAGAAGGGCTGTAGCATGACCGGTCCGGAGGACCCGGAAATAGAGCATTTAAACGTGCTGGCAGAAGTAACCAATAAAACATATTAGGGAGGATATCCATGGATTTATGGTTCAGTGAAAAACATACTCCGGACGTAAAACTCAGCATCCGGGTAAAAAAGCAACTGTTTTGCAATGAAAGCGACTACCAGAGAATCGATATTTTTGACAGCGAGGAATTCGGCCGTATCCTTTCTCTGGACGGCAATATTATGTTAACGGAACGGGATGCCTTTATATACAACGAAATGATTGTTCATGTACCGATGGCGGTACACCCGTGCATCGAAAAGGTATTGGTCATCGGCGCCGGGGACGGCGGCGTGGTAAAGGAACTGACACGCTACGAACGGTTAAAACACATTGACCTGGTGGAAATGGACCCCATGGTAGTAGAAGCCTGCCGCCAGTATTTGCCGGGCAACACCTGTCAGCTGGATGACCGCCGGGTAAATATCCACTACGAAAACGCACTGAAGTTTATTCGCTACTGTGAAAATGAATACGACCTGATTATCGTGGACTCCAACGACCCGTACGGACCGTCGGAGGGTCTGTTTACCAAAGAATTCTACGGCAACTGCTATAAAGCACTCCGGGAAGACGGAATCATGGTAAACCAGCAGGGCAGCCCGTTTTACAAACAAGACGCAGACGCCATGCAGCGCAGTCACCAGCGTATCGTAGCCACCTTCCCCATCAGCCGCGTGTACCAGGCTCACATTCCGACCTATGCCGCGGGCTACTGGCTTTTCGGTTTTGCCAGCAAAAAGTACCATCCGCTCGACGATTTAAATGCCGACGGCTGGAACAAGTTGCAGCTTCGGACAAAATATTACACGACAAACTTACATAAAGGTGCATTCTACCTGCCGGCATTTTTGGAAGAAATGCTGGAAGCGGTGGAATCGTAACAGTAAAGACAATCTACGGAGAACTTATATGAATAAAAATATCGAAACCTTTATCGGCTGTGATGCCGAATATGAGGACGCTTCCTTAGTCCTCTTCGGTGCTCCCTTTGACAGCACCACCAGCTACCGTCCGGGCACCCGGTACGGCTCCTCTGCCATCCGGCACGAGAGCTTCGGTCTGGAAACCTACAGCCCGTATCAGGACGAGGATTTGACCGATTATGCGGTATTTGACGCCGGCGATTTGGAGCTTTGCTTCGGTTCCGCAGAAACCGCACTGGAAGACATTAAAGCCACGGCAAAAGAAATTCTGAGTGATGATAAATTACCGTTACTTTTAGGTGGAGAGCACTTGGTGACTCTGGGAGCCTTCCGGGCTGCCTTGGAAAAATATCCGGACCTGCACGTCATCCATTTTGACGCCCACACGGATTTGCGGAATGATTATCTGGGCGCGAAACTTAGCCACGCTTGCGTCATCCGTCGCTGTCACGACCTCATCGGAGACGGCCGGATTCACCAGTTTTGTATCCGTAGCGGCGAACGGGAGGAGTTCCGGTTTGCAAAGGAGCATACCGACCTACATAAGTTTAACTTTGACGGACTGAAGGAAGCGGTAGAAGCCCTCGGCGATGCTCCGGTGTACTTTACCATCGATTTGGATTGTCTGGACCCGGCCGCATTCCCGGGCACCGGCACTCCGGAAGCCGGAGGCGTCAGCTTCACAGAGCTTCTGAATGCCATTGAGACAGTCTGCAAAGCAAACGTGGTGGCAGCGGATGTCAACGAGTTAAGCCCGATGTTGGACGCCAGCGGGGCCAGTACCGCATTAGCATGTAAGGTGGTACGGGAGCTGATGCTGGCGCTACTCAAGAAACAAAATAGGAAATAAAAACTACAAAAAAGCGAGGATAAAAAATGAGCAGAGTATTAATTATCGGCTGCGGCGGCGTAGCGTCCGTAGCAATTCAGAAGTGTTGTCAGGTAAGCGACGTATTTACCGAGATTTGTATTGCCAGCAGAACCAAGTCCAAATGTGATGCTTTGGCAGAAAAGTTAAAAGATAAGACCGCAACCAAAATCACCACCGCACAGGTAGACGCGGACAAAACCGAGGAAGTCATTGCTCTCATCAACTCCTACAAGCCGGATTTGGTCATGAACATTGCCCTTCCATATCAGGATTTGACCATCATGGATGCCTGCCTTGCCTGCGGCGTCAACTACATGGACACCGCAAACTACGAGCCGGAAAACATCGACGACCCGGAATGGCGCGCCATTTACGACAAGCGTTGCAAGGAGGAAGGCTTCTCTGCATATTTTGACTACTCCTGGCAGTGGGCCTATCAGGAAAAGTTTAAGGCAGCAGGCCTTACCGCACTTCTGGGCTCCGGTTTTGACCCGGGCGTAACCCAGGCATACTGCGCTTATGCCTTAAAGCATGAATTTGACGAAATTGATACCATCGATATTTTAGACTGCAATGGCGGCGACCACGGTTACCCGTTTGCCACCAACTTTAACCCGGAAATCAACCTCCGGGAAGTATCCGCTCCGGGCAGCTATTGGGAAAACGGCAAGTGGATCGAGATTCCGGCCATGAGCATCAAGAGAGAATATGACTTTGCCGAAGTCGGTCAGAAGGATATGTACCTCCTGCACCACGAAGAAATCGAATCCCTGGCAAAGAACATTCCGGGCGTAAAGCGCATCCGCTTCTTTATGACCTTCGGCCAGAGCTACCTGACTCATATGAAGTGCTTAGAAAACGTAGGCATGCTTTCCACCACCCCGATTCTGTACGAGGGCAAGGAAATCGTACCGATTCAGTTCTTAAAGGCCCTGCTTCCGGACCCAGCTACTCTCGGCCCGCGTACCAAAGGTAAGACCAACATCGGCTGCATTTTCACCGGTAAAAAGGACGGCAAGGAAAAGACCTACTACATCTACAACGTATGTGACCACGAGGAGTGCTACAAGGAAGTAGAGTCCCAGGCCATCTCCTACACCACCGGCGTTCCGGCCATGTGCGGCGCTCTCATGCTCCTTACCGGCAAGTGGAACAAGCCGGGCGTTTACACCGTGGAAGAGTTCGATCCGGACCCGTACATCGAGGCACTGGACAAGTACGGTTTGCCGCATCAGGAAAGCTATGCTCCGGTGCTGGTTGAGTAGTTAACATAAGTGCAATCAAGAACGCGGATTGTTTCGAGGTAGGCGCAAGGAAGCAATCCGCCGGTTTATGTACAATACTATAGATTCTTGGAAAGGAGCTTCTTCGCCTTGACTAATTACACCTATCAAAACGATTCGAATATTCAGACACGTTTGCTTGCCTCCGGCCTCCCGACTCCCTGCTACATCATTGATGAGGCAAAGCTCATTGCAAACGGTCAGATATTAAAAGAAATACAGGATACCACCGGCTGTAAAATCCTACTGGCGCAGAAAGCCTTTTCCAACTATGACCTGTACCCGGTCTTGGCACCGTTCCTTGCGGGTACCGAGGCCAGCGGCCTGTTTGAGGCCCGTCTCGGTGCAGAAGAAATGCCGGGCAAGGAATGTCACGTATTTTGCGCCGCTTACCGAGAAGAGGACTTTGACAAGCTGCTTCTCTACGCCGACCATATTGTATTTAACAGTCCGGCACAGTTAAAAAAGTTCGGCGTCCGTGCCAAAAATGCCGGCAAAGAAATCGGCCTTCGCATCAATCCGGAATGCTCCACCCAGGAGGGGCACGCAATCTACGATCCATGTGCCCCGGGCAGCCGACTGGGCACCACTCTGGCCCAGTGGCAGCGAGACATGACACCGGAGTATATCGCACTCCTTGACGGGCTGCATTTTCATACATTGTGTGAGCAGGATTCCGATGCACTGGAACAAACCTTACGGGCGGTAGAAGACAAGTTTGGATTTGTTTTAGACAAAATGAAGTGGCTCAACATGGGCGGCGGACATCACATCACCCGCCCGGACTATGACAGAGGACGCCTAAAGAAATGCATCTGCCATATGCGGGATACCTATGACCTGGAGATTTATCTGGAGCCGGGAGAAGCGGTGGCACTGAACGCCGGCTACCTTCTCACCCGGGTGCTGGATGTGGTACAAAACGGTGACACCTCCATTGCCATCCATGACATGTCTCCGGCCTGCCACACTCCCGACGTCATCGAAATGCCGTATCGTCCGCCACTGTACACTTCCGGTGAACCCGGCGAAAAGCAACATACCTACCGTCTGGCAGGACCGACCTGTCTGGCCGGCGACGTGGTAGGGGATTACAGCTTTGATGTTCCGCTTGCAGAAGGAGATTTCCTACTGTATGAAGACATGGCCATCTACTCCACCTGCAAAAACAACACCTTTAACGGAATGCCGCTCCCGGACATCTGGGAAGCAAAAGAGGACGGAACCTATCGTCTTCTGGCACGGTTTGGGTATGATGATTTTAAGTACCGGTTGGGGAGAAAACAGAATTAAAACAATAACAAAACCGGGGCCTTTGCAAAGATACTGCACGCCCCGGTTACATGTTTCACTCTATATCTTTTTTATGCTTCCTTATCTTTATAAATACTTAAAAACCTCTTCTCTGGTAAGATGTTTATAGGTATTGTTCTTAATTACCATTCGGAAAATGTCTTCATTATCAGTGAAGATTTGTTTTAAAGTGAATACTAACGCCTCCAATCCTTCTGCGCGACCTTCTGCACGACCTTCCACTCTGCCCTCCGCGCGACCTTCTTCTTTTACGGATTCCGTATAAATCTCCTGATTAAATTCCGTCAAACACACGCTTAACACCTCCGATCTATGGACTCGTAAGAATTCTCTTAAAACATTCTCATCATCGTTAATACAGAACTGCACGGCCTTGTCTATAGCCAGCTTTATCCCCATGCCATTTGCTTCATTCTCTCGAATTGCATGAATGAGTTTCATATAGCCGGACAACGGCTTACACTTCTCAAGCAAGTGATCGTTCTTTCCTTTATTTAGATTAATAAAAACCGCTGTCCATTCAAATTTACCTGCCGGTGAGTTCTGCGCAAACGCCTCTGACAATTTTAACTCTGAGGATGCAGGTGCTTCTGTCGGACCGTTGTATAATACAAAATATTGCGGTGTAGGAATTTTCAACAACGTTCTTCCGTACAAATTCAACTTATTCTCCGTAATATAGGAATTGTATAAATTTCCGAAATACAAAAATCCACGTAACGGCATATTGGGGTTTATGGAGCTTTGTTGTTCAAACAAGGACATATAACTATCAATGATAAACGACACGTCATTCTTCATGTTAATATAAATCACATCATCAATGGTTGTAACTTTAATATCTTCGCTGTCCTTATACTCTGTCCCGTTCAACGCATTATACAAAGAAATAATATTTCCTTTATGCTCCATATCTCCGAATATAAGACAGAACAGTCTGTCTTTATACTTCGGATTAATCTTCATTTGTTCTATTGTAGCCATACATTCTCCGTTTCTGCTGTCTATCAGCCGTGTCTGTTTCATGATAAACAGAAAAGGAGACATCCCTTTACTTCTTACTTTAATTATATACCCTTTTTCGTACATTTTCAATGAAGAAATATCACCTTGTACCCCTTAATGAGTTTATCATAGGTTCTTTAAAATAAATTATGGTGTGGGAAAATATCGGTGAGAAATCACCGTATAAAAAGATATCACATAAATTCCTTTCCCTTGTGTGGGAGACGGAAAGAAATTTATACTGTAGATTTATTATATCACAGCAAAGATAAATAATGCAAGAAACACCTTCTGCAAACCTCTTCGCTTTTGTATGCAGATCCCCAAAAACAGAATCACCGCAGACCGGAAAAGGTCTACGGTAGCACTACATTATTTATTCTTCCCCTTTTAACTCCACCGCAATATACTCATGCCCCATCTGCGGCAGTACCAGCTTCAATAAATCCTCCGTCTTAAACCGGATACTGGACGTATTCTTGCACGGATGGCACCCGAAATACTCCTCCTGCAATAAATCTTTATCAATGAGAAGCTGTACCTTCCCTTCTGTATCTTTAAGTAAACCCAGTACACTGGCAGAGCCCGGCAATACACCTAAGAGCTCCTCCATGGCTTCTCTCGACGCAAAAGAAAGGCGGGCAGAATTAATCTGGGACGACAGCTCCTTTGTCTTAAACACCTTATCTCCCGGCATTAAAAGCAAATAGTAATCTGTCTTCTGGCGATTACAAAGCACCAGATTCTTGCACATCTTAACATCAAGGACTTTATCAATCTCTAAGCAATCCCCCATGGTCAAAGCAGGGGCGTGGTCTATGTAGGTGTAGGAAATATGAAGCTCGTCCAATAATGTAAAGGAACGCTGTTCCATTTCAGTCCGGGAAGAAAGGTTGGATGGGGTAGTGGTGTAAGGTGTCATGGGAGGGCCTCCTAAAAATGTTGTATCTTTAGCATAATATATCTTAAGTCGTAATGCAATCCTGTTTCTTGAATAATTTCATGAAGATGTACGGAAGAACAAAAAGTGCTGCCACACTTACGTTTAAACCGTAAATGCGACAGCATCTTTTTCTATATCATCAAGATATCAACACCATTTTGCCAATCGACACACATCTAGTTCAACTGGATTTCATCCAATACTGTAGAAAATGTAATCGACTTAACTATGAAGGTCTGATTTGCTTCACTTGCCTGAAAATTAATCTGCGTGAAAGCTACGTCTTTCGGAATCTCAATTCCCAATACCAAGGTGGTGGTATTACTTAATCCCCATCCTGCCTGCGCTGCTTCTTGAGCTGACCAGTCATTATTAAGCAAGCATACCTGTACAGCGGCTGCTGTTTCAACTTCAATTTTCACAGTTGTTCTACCGTCAAGTGTTATATTGTTAGCCCCAAACTGATAAAACGCATTTGACCACGCCTGTGCACTGGTAATGGTAGCAGAGCCATCCGCATTGGAAACAATTGTGGCTGTTTCATCCTGATCCGGATAGACAATTAAATCAGTGTACTTCACAAGATCTTCTGTAACAATTTTTACAGAATTCACTGTAAATGTTTGGTCTCCATCACCATTAGCCTGAATCTGAATAGAAGACGGAACGTCCACGAAAGGATCTACGTATAACACATAGTCTTTAGTTACCGCTTCTGTATAATCATATCCTGGATAATCTCCTGCTAACATTGTTCCGTTTTTACCATACACTTGAATGCCAATTTGTTCGTTAGTTGTCACGTTTACAATCACCTGACCAACCTTTGCATCAGTAGACGGAATGGAAAATCTTATTCCATTATAATTCTCTGTTGTCACAACAGTTATAGAACCATCATCATTTGCAGTAGCTTTAACGCTATCTGCTGTTGTTACAAATTTCGGAGTTTCCGGTTTTTCTACCGTTGCCTTAATCTCAACAGAAGCATCACCGCTCTTTACGGTAATAGTAGCTTCACCTTCAGCCTTAGCAACTACAACAATCTTACCATCAACAACCTCTGCAGTTGCAACTTCCGGCTTAGAGCTGGTAACAATTACATTCTGAGATGCTTCATAGGTAAACTCTGCAGTATCACCAACCTTCATGGTAATGGTCTTCTCGCCGGTCAGAGTTACATAGTTTGCCTTTACTTCCACATCAACAGTAACAGTAAACTTACCTTCACAATCTACAGTAATCATTGCCGTACCTGCTGCTACTGCGATTATGTTACCATCTTCATCTACGGTTACAACGTCTTCATCATCAGACTCAAAGGTGATAACTGCATCGTTACCTGCATCATGAGTTACTACAACCTTTGTAGTTTCACCTACATAAAGAACTTCCTTCTCAACATCAACAGATACTTCGTAGTCCTTTACCTTCAATGTAACTGTAGCGGAATCATATCCTTCACAAGAAGCGGTAATTGTTACGGTGGTTTCTCCGATTCCCTGTGCGGTTACTTTACCGGTTGCATCTACCTTTGCAATTGTTTCATCGGAAGACTTCCAGGTAATGGTACCCTCGCCATCGTTGGTAGCTGCGCTTAACTGTAAAGTTCCGTCTAAGTACAACTCCTTGGTAGCAGCTGTAATGGTAACGAACTTAGCTTCCGGAGTCTTTACGGTTAAATCTACGGAATCAGATGCCTTACCAACAGTAGCGGTAATCTTTACTGCACCGCCGGTAACTGCGGTTACCAAACCGGTTTCATCTACAGTTGCAATTGCCTTATCGGAAGATGCCCAGGTAACCGCTCCGGATGCATTTGCGGTTAACTGTAAGGTCTCACCTGCCATTACGGTATCTGCCGGAGCAGTAATGGTAACGCTGTCCTTCTCAACCTTTGTTCCTTCGAACTTGAAGTTCTTGAAGTAAAATGCATAATCTGCAAAATCTTCAACCGGACCGTTCTTCCAACGGAAACCTACATATGCATCTCCGTAATTCTCCGGTACTTTAATCGTATACGTATACGTCTTCCAGGTCTCTCCGATTTCTGCTGCTACGTACATAGCATCATATGCGCTATCCTGTGCTACAATCGCTTCGGAACCATCGCCACCGACTCTAACCATATCTACGCTAAACTTAACTTCCGTTCCTGCATAGTCTGCCAAGTTATAGCCTTTGAAGTGATGTACCTGATACGGATCTGTTTCACACTTGGTTGCTCCGGTTAAGTCTAACTTATCGCCGGTGCTGCCCTGATTATCATCGCCGCCTTCAACCTTTGTTCCTTCGAACTTGAAGTTTTTGAAGTAGAACGCATAATCAGCATAATTGTTCACCGGATTGGTCTTCCAACGGAATCCAAGATATGCATCACCGTAGTCCTTCGGTACGGTAAGCGTATATGTATAAGTCTTCCATGTCTCACCGATTTCTGCAGCTTCATACATAGCATTGTATGCGCTATCCTGTGCTACAATCGCTACACTTCCATCTCCGCCGACTCTAACCATGTCTACGCTAAAGCTTACCTTAGTTCCAGCATAGTCCTTCAGGTTAACATCCTTGAAGTGATGTACCTGATACGGATCTGTCTCACACTTGGTTGCTCCGGTTAAATCTACTTCCGGAGCTTCGGTTTCACCGCCTTCTTCGCCGCCTTCATCCTCAGCAGCTACTACGAAGGTAAAGCTGTTAATCACTGCCTCACATGTACCCTGTCCTGCATTATCCTGCATGATGCCGATATGAGTAACTTCATATCCGCCGTACGGAGACAGGTCAAGAACGCAGTCACCGCTGTTGCCGTAGAACGCATTCAGAGTCTTACCACCGGCAAATACCTTGAAGCAGATGGTACCGGTACACTCCTCGAAGTCTACCAAAATCTTGTCGTAATCATCGGTGAACATACCTACCGGAAGGTTATACTGTGCTTCCTGGTACTGCTCAACATAAGAAATGTTAAGAGAACCGTTTACAATACTGGTGGTTACACCGTAATTGGTTCCAAGGGTTAAATCATCAAATGTATAAGTAACATTCTCAGTCGGCTTCGGTCTTGCCGGCGGCTCGGTCCAATCGGTATATCTCTTTACTACCACATTGTCTACCGCCATCTCAAGGGTCACGCCTGCGGATCCGTCCAACGGCGCAATCATAATAGTTCTGCTGCTACCTGCCGGTACGGAAATTCTATCGGTAGTAACAGTTACCCATTCCTCACCGATGTCTACTCTGTCACCTAAATCCGGCCAAGCGCCGTTCTCGGTCACACGCACTCCGTTACTAATACCGCCTAACTTCTTCACTCTTACAGATGCTACAAAGTAAGCCGGAGAGCCGTTATCGAGGTTGTCAAGGGAAATTGCAAATCCCTGCCATCCTGCAGTAGTTGAAACCACACCGTAACCGTTCTCTGCATCGTATCTGTACTTTGCATAGTTCAGGCTGGCATCATCGGTTGCTACGCCTGCCTCTAACGTTGCATCCGAGAAATCCTCGGACCAGGAATCATACGGCATCTCAACATATACCGGTCTTACATAGTTATTCTCACCTTCTACCTTGGTGCCTTCGGTGGATACGTATGCATCGCTACCGGTAATCTCTACGTTAGTCAAGCAACCCTTACCGCCGATGTTTACCTTATCACCGGTAACCTCTGCTTCTTTGACAACACCGCTTGCGGTTACTTCAACCTTTGCGCTGTCTGCTGCAACTTCCATTTCGTCAACCTTATTCAGGACACGAACGTTTGCTGCGGACGCTTCCTCCGTAACCTCTAAGGACTTCATCGGAATGTTCAGGGAAACCTTTGCATTACCGCCGATCTCTGCCTTCTCGATTACGGAACCCTTGGAGTTTACGGTTAAACGGTTATCTGCTGCAGATTCCTCAACCTTTAAACTCTCAATGGTAGAATTTACGTTGTTAAGAATCATGTTACTCTTGCCTTCGGTACCGGTAAAAGCAACATCACCCTCATAGTTTCTAAGAGTTACTCTTGCAGTAGCTACTTCACTGCTTGCTTCTAATGCAACAACTCCTACTTCACCTGCCGCAAGGTCCAGGGCTGCGTTTGCACGAGCAACCATCTTGTCAACCTTTGCGTCTTCCATGGTAACGATTGTCGGAGCCGTCTTCTTTGCGCTTTCGTTCTTTGCGCGAATTGCCAAATACATCTCAATCGTCTCGGCACGAGTCTCCTTGTCTGCCAACAAGGTAGCCAGGTCCTTCAACGTAAGATTGTCAAGCTCCGCTTCTTTTACCGTAACCTGCTCAGCGTCCACATCCCAAAGCTGAACCTTTGCGCTGTTTCCGCTCTCTACAATCAACTCGCCAACCTCTACTCCGTCAAAGTAGATGTCTTTTGCGGCTGCTTCTTTTTCAATAATGATGCGGTCCCATTTCTCGTTGGAAATGACGATTTCGCCATCATCATCGACCATATCTGCGGTAATGACCAAAGTCTTCGGAGCCTGCGCAATTAACAACACATCCGCTGCATTTGCCGGTGTTGCCGGTGCAAATACAGAAGCGGTCAGTAACAACGCCAGGCCACCTGCTACCGCACGTAAACCTAATTTCTTCATGGTTCTCCTTTCCAGCTTCAAAAAAACTTATTTGGTACTCTCACTCTTTCGAAGCATTACTTCTGTAATTATTTGAAGCTGATACCCTTTACTTCTACGGTACAAGCTCCGTCATTTGCCATAATACCTACTACAGCAATTTTTGCGTTCTGGTCAATCTTTGCACCGGAACCGTCAACACCCATGCTATCCGTAAGTGCGAACTCTGCGGTTGCAGTCTGTCCGTACCATACAGCCAACATATTGCCGCTTGCATCATAAAGCTTGTATGCCACTGCGCCGGATGCGGAACCGAGGGTAACCGTCATGGTCTTGAAATTCTTTACCGTAAGCTCGGACGGTAATGCGTACTTTGCTTCACCGTACTGCTGCTCGATGCTAATCTTGTTTCCGCTCTGGGTGTACTGATAACCGCCTGCTTCCTGCAGCTTGGTAATGTCGTAGGAATTACCTGCCGGCTTCGGAGTTGCGGTCGGCTTTGCAGCTGCCTTCATCGTAAACTCGATACCGGTAATGGTTGCTTCACAAGCACCGTTGTTAGCCATAATACCGATTGCAGCAATCTTTGTATTCTGATCAATCGGAGCTCCG
The DNA here is from genome assembly GCA_015057365.1 of Lachnospiraceae bacterium. GTDB lineage: Bacteria > Bacillota > Clostridia > Lachnospirales > Lachnospiraceae > SIG307. Next base: position 24,611 of record SVEN01000014.1, read on the forward strand.
GAACCGTCCTGTCCCATACTGTCAGTAAGCGCAAACTCTGCGGTTGCTGTCTGTCCGTACCATACAGCCATCATATTGCCGCTTGCATCATAAAGCTTATATGCAATCTGATCGGATGCAGAGCCGATGGAAATCTTCATGTTCTTGCAATCCTTTGCGGCAAACGGAGTCGACAACTTGTACATAACCTCCTGATACTGACCGTCAAAGGTAAGCTTGTTTCCGCTCTGGGTGTAACCGTAACCGTTGGATACTTCCATCTTCGCGATGTCGTACTTCACTACGGAACTCTGCGGTGCACTCGGCTTCGGAGTTGCGGTCGGCTTCGGGGTTGCGGTCGGCTTCGGAGTCGGAGTTGCTTCCGGTCCGCCATAAACCAAAATCTTTACGGAATCGGTCTTTCCGCTCATGGTCGTCGCCGTAATGGTTACGGTACCGTCCTTTAATGCCTTTACCACACCGTTCTTATCAACGGTCGCAATCTTCGTGTTGCTGGACGTCCAAGTGGTAACATCATTGGAGGTCTTCGGGGTAAGGGTACGATTCAAATCGTACGTCTTGCCGTACTCCAATTCCGTTATCTTGTTCTTAATTTCAATCTTCACAGCAGGCTTACGAATCTTTGCGGTTGCCGTAAGCTTCTGTGTCTTGCCTGCGGATTTTACCTCACAGGTAATGGTAACGTTACCCTTCTTGATACCGGTAACCACACCATCCTGATCCACAGTTGCGATGGAGTCATCACTGCTCTTCCAAGTGATAACCGCATCCTTCGGCGCGCCAACAACATCAAAGTCGTAGGACTGACGCGTCAAAATGTTGCGACTGGTCTTATTCAGCTTTACCTCCTCAGCTGCATAAGAGGTTCCTGCGTGAAACAGAGTCGCAACGCCCATTGCCAGCACAAGTGCTGTGCTCAAGGCTGCTTTCACTACTCTCTTACTGCTTTTCATTGCTTCTCCTTTCTTTTGACAGTCTCTTCACTGTCATACATTGTACTGCAGCAAATCATCTTTCATTTACGGGACTAAAGACCTACTGCAAGCTACTACCATTTTATTCTTTTTTGTACAATTTGTCAAGACTTTGTCGTCGATTAGGGTTCTAATTTGTCACATTTTCATAAAAATATTTCTCTCCCCTCTAAAATCAAATTCCCATCCCTTGACATTTACAATAGGCCACGATATAATTATGATGGTGTACGTTTGGTAATTATATTTTTTTATATATTACTTCTATATTATTTTTCAAAGACAGGAGGATTTCACATGTCCACAAAGGCTTATTACAAGCACGAAGAAATCGGTGCAGGAAAAGTTGGTTTCTCCAGAACCCGTTCCATCATCGAGGCCGCTTTTTACGGCAACAATGTAGTTAAGGTTAACACCTTAAAGGAAGCTTATGATCTTGCGAAGAACTCTCCGGGCACCATCGTTACCGATATGCCGGTATACAGAGGTGAAGAGTTCGGTCTTGAAAAGGACGCAAAGGTTCTGTTGTTCAACGACGGTGCTGTTACCGGTCGTTATGCTACCGCACGTCGTATTAAGGGCGAGCCGGGCGTAGATGATACCAAGCTCGATAAGGTAGTTATGGACGCTGTTTACGAGACCCGTTGGAAGACCATGTACCATGCAGAGTGCTTCGTAGGTCTTGATGAGGAGTTCATGGTAAAGGCTCATCTCTTAATTCCGGAAGGTGAAGAGAACCTCTTATACAACTGGATGATTAACTTCCAGTATATGTCCGATGAGTACGTAAAGATGTACAAGAATTCCAAGCCGGTAGGTGACGGCAAGGAAGCTGATATCTACATCTTCTCCGATCCGCAGTGGGTACCGGGCAATCGTCCGGACGTTGATTACAGCTGCTTAAGCGATCCGCTTACGCTCTGCTATTTCGACACCAATGAGAACTGTGCTGCAATCCTTGGTATGAAGTACTTCGGTGAGCACAAGAAGGGTACCCTGACCATGGCTTGGGCAATCGCTAACCGTAACGGTTACGCTTCCTGCCACGGCGGACAGAAGGAGTACACCTTAGCTGACGGTTCCAAGTACGTTGCTTCCGTATTCGGTCTCTCCGGATCCGGTAAGTCTACCTTGACCCACGCTAAGCACGGCGGTAAGTACGGTGTTACCGTTCTTCACGACGATGCATTCATCATTAACTCCGACACCTGTGCTTCCATCGCACTGGAGCCGACCTATTTCGATAAGACCGCTGACTACCCGACCGGCTGCCCGGACAACAAGTATTTGTTATCCGCTCAGAACTGTTCCGCAACTTTGGACGAGGACGGCAAGATTCAGCTTGTAACCGAAGACATTCGAAACGGTAACGGCCGTGCAATCAAGTCTAAGCTTTGGTCTCCGAACCGCGTAGACAAGATTGATTCCCCGGTTAACTCCATTTTCTGGATCATGAAGGATCCGACCATTCCGCCGGTAGTTAAGTTAAAGGGTGCTGCTCTTGCTTCCGTAATGGGTGCAACTCTTGCAACCAAGACTTCCACCGCAGAGCGTGTTGCTGCAGGTACCGACCTTAACGCTCTTCGTATCGTTCCGTACGCTAACCCGTTCAGAACCTATCCGCTTGCAAACGACTATGTAAAGTTCAAGAAGCTTGTAGAAGAGAAGAACGTTGATTGTTACATCATCAACACCGGTGATTTCATGGGCAAGAAGGTTAAGCCGGCTGATACCCTCGGTATCTTAGAGAGCATCGTTGAAGGAAAGGCTAACTTCACTCAGTGGGGTCCGTTCGAAGACATCGAGATCATGGATTGGGAAGGCTTCGATCCGGATATGAAGGATGCTGATTACCTTGCTCAGTTAAAGGCTGCTATGCAGAACCGTGTAGATGCAGTTGCTAAGTTCGCAACCGCAAAGGACGGCTACGACAAGCTCCCGGATGAGGCTCTTGCAGCTCTTCAGAAGCTCGTTGATGCTTTGAAGTAATTCTTTAAATATCATACTTCACAAATTAGAATCCCCATCGAAGAAATTCGATGGGGATTTTCTTTGGCTCTTTGTCAAGAATTAGGGTAAATATTGTCCGCGCGGTGGCTCGGGCGTGGCGGATTCTTATAAGCAGTAAGAATATTAGATTTAAACCGCCCATTCTATGGATAATCGGATTTTTGCATTCCCGAAGGGGCGCGCACTTAGCGCAGTCGAAATCACCTCTTAGAAAAGACTGGGCGCGAGGCCTCACCCGAGCGTCCTAGTCGTTCTTAGAGGAAGTTTGACGGAGCGTTGCGCTCAGCAAAAAGGAGATTATCCATAGAATGGGCGGTATTAGAAAAGTTTGTCTGCTTATAAGAATGGGCACCGTGCGGTCAAAAAAAGACCGTGCAAAGCACGGTCCGAACGTCGCTTGGGGGAATCGAACCCTCAACTAGCCCTTAGGAGGGGCTTGTTATATCCATTTAACTAAAGCGACAAAATATCGAGATATCCCTTCCAAAACTTTCGAACGATACCCCATTTGACACCTAATCATTTTACTATGATTCCGGCGATTCGTCAACTCTCAAAATCCACAGTTCCCTGCATCCAGATATTTCCCCGGAATCGACGTCCCGGCTGTGGTTCTCCGTATAAATCCTTCTTACTGATACAAACAGGGAAGCGCAAATCGTTGCACCGCAGGTTCATACAGTACAATTCCTCACCGGTAATCCGGTTAACACATTCCGAAACCGACTCGATAATCGCCAGGATGGTGTAATTATCCGATTCAGACCCATAGGGAATAAATGTCGTCTCCACAATGGAATAGATGTCCTCTGATTTTAAACGTTTACTGATCTGCGCATATAAATCAATATCATCAATGGTCAGGGCTTCCATGGCTTCCTTATCGCCTTTCCGCGCCGCCTCCAAAAGCTTGGTTCTTCCGGAAGTATCTACCGTCTCCTTCACCGGTACATCCCTCACGGACATAGTCGGTAACAAAATCTTTCCTTCCGATGCAAGTGCTGCCAATGTAATCGGATGCTCTCTTCGCTCCTCCGAATATTTTCCGGACACATAATCTGTCACATTCTGTAAATAAAAAATCAAAGAAACTCCCAAACGATAATCATCGCACATTCCGGTAAATGCGTCCGTATCCACACGTTTACTGATAAAAACAGTTTCTCTCGAACTTACGTTCTGCCCCTTTAAGTACGGAAAATAATGCTCCATGTGGAAGTTGCCGTGTTCGTCATATTCTCCGCGCAGAGCCACTCCTACATTATCCGCTACCTCCAGCAGAATCTCCGCAAACATGGTTTTGTTTCCCAGAGTAGCCATATATCGTTCCGCCCCCTGCTCGATTATCAAACGTACCAGCTGTTCCACATCTTTTCTGCTTTTAATTGTTCGAAAACCTACCGTTTTTAAGAAACTATGCATTGTGATACCTCGTTTTCTAATACTCCACCGAATCCGTAATAAACAAAGTCAAACACTTTGTCAGATCTCTTTCCTCATTTTCTCCGTACGGTTCTCCTTCTGCATTCGATAGCAAACGAATCACCGGTCTCGTCGGAAATTTAAAATTCTGCCGGACAACAACAGCGGTATCTCCCTCGTTGGTAATTACCGTAATTCCGATCGGATATGCTGCCACCGACTCCATAAATAACTGTACCATGGAAAAATCAAACTGTACGCCGGCCTGACTCATAATATATTCCATCGCATCCTTAACCTTATATCGCGGCATAAGGTTACCGTAAATCATACTGTCAAATTGATCACACAGGGATACAATACGTACCTCCTGGGACAACTGCTTACCTTTCTTATGAAACGGATACCCGCTTCCGTCCATACGCTCATGGTGATGCAGAATAATGTCCTTCACGGTTTTGGAAACCCAATCCTTCTTTTCCACATCAGTATAGCCGTACACTACATGAAACATTACTTCTTTTCGGATCTTATCATCACAAGTATTAATATCCAAGCCGTCGATGTCCGCCGTTACCGTTGTATATCCGATATCATGCAATAACGCACCGATTGTAATCTCCTTCACCTTCTGCTTCGGAAGCTTGGCACGCAATGCAATCAAGGTTGAGATAGCAGCCACATTCATGGAATGCAGGTACAACGCATTACTTTTTTCCCGGACACATGCTACACTATACATAATCTCCGGTTCATTTATAATGTCGGTAATAATTTCATCCGCAACCTTCACAATCTCTTTCAACTCATCGGTGGAGGTGTACGTATATTTCTCAATCGTAGTACGTACCATTTCTCCGAACTGTGCCATTACTTCTTCTTCTGCCACAATACCGAATTCGTTCTCTTCGTTTCTGTTTTCGGTAATAAACACCTGTCTGACTCCCAGCTCCAATAAACGAGGCACATAATCCTTCTTTAATCTTGTGCCTTCTGACATTAACACTACACCGGAAGAAGAAAACAGGTCTTTGGCCAAGATATCCCCATCATTAATCGATTCAACCAAAATCCTTCTCATTATATCGCTCCTCCATTATCCACAGATATTTTATGCCATATAATTTCTCTTATTCTTCGCTTCTTCTAAGGCTCTGCGTTCTTCTTCGGAAAGAACTACAAAAGACTCGCCTTTAATAATTTCCTTTACATACGTATAACAACCTTCTCTTGTATGCACGGAAGTCAAAATACAACCGTTATTCTTATCATCCAATAATGCCATGGAAAAACTCAGCTTTCCACCCATTTCCTTGAACGCATCGTATTTTACAATACTCATTTTCTGATATGCCGTAAGCAACATGTCACAGGCTATATTCAGCTTTCCGAAAATATACTCTATGTCGGTTTTCATCTTGTCCATCTCACCGAACCGGGTAAGAATGGAAGACTCCAAATCCTTTCCGTTGGCCCCCTTCATAAATGCAGAATACTTTTTATTAAGCTTTCTGATTTTAATCAAGGATACAATCAACAGCACTGCCAAAATAAAAGACATTACTACTGCAGAAATACCAAGTATCATAGAAAAGCGTAATGCCTCTGCTTCCTGCATTCCTGCTATCATTACGGAACTATCACTCATGCCATTCATCCTTCCTTACTTCAAACGATTAATTAACTCAATCAATCGCTCCAACTCTTCCATAGAATAATATTCGATTTCAATTCTACCTTTATTCTTAGCTTTTTTCTTAATTTCTACTTTTGTTCCGAGAATATCCTTCATTCGGTTCTCGATATCACGATAAATCACACTGTCATCCTGCGTCTTTACCGGCTTATCATCCTTCTTCTCATCCTGAGTCAGAATGCGCTTTACCAGACTTTCCGTCTCTCTTACGCTTAACTTTTCATCGAATACGCGTAATGCAAGGGTATGCTGTGCATCCTTATCTGTGATTGCCAAGAGAGCCCTGGCATGTCCGCCGGTCAGCATATTATCGATTAACATTTGTTGTACTCTTTCGTCAAGCTTTAACAAACGCATAGAGTTGGTAATGGTTACACGATTCTTCGCTACCTTTTCTGCCAGCTCGTCCTGCTTTAAATGATGTTCCTGAATCAACCGGCTGTAAGCCTGCGCTTCTTCAATTGGGTTTAAATCCTCACGCTGAATATTCTCAATCAATGCAATGGCAAAGATATCTTCCGGAGCAAACTCCTTTACAATCACCGGAACCTCTAACAATCCGGCCTTTCTTGCAGCTCTCCATCGTCTCTCACCTGCAATGATTTCATAACGTTTTCCCTTTTTCTGCACAACAATCGGTTGAATCACACCGTATTGCTTAATGGAATCCGCCAACTCCTGTAAAGCGTCTTCATCAAAATTACGTCTTGGCTGTGTACGATTCGGCTCAATTTCGGAAAGACGTAAAAATGTTTCACGTGAAACATTTTCTTTCTTTTCTTCTACTACACTCTCCTCAATACCAAACATCCCTTCCAGCCCGTTCCCCAAAGCCGGTTTTCTCTTTCCTACCATCCTAAGTTCCTCCTTAATATTGATACCAATCTCGTACATCTCGTTCGATTACTTCATCTGCTAAAGCTCGATATCCTTCTGCACCGTTACATTTTGAATCATATAAAATAATCGGGAGGCCATGGCTCGGTGCCTCGGCCAGCTTAACATTTCTCGGAATTATAGATTTATATATATTTTCCTTTAAGTTCTTTCTGACATTCTCTACTACCTGTAAAGATAAGTTGGTTCGGGAATCAAACATGGTAAATACAACACCTTCCATCTCTAAATCCGGGTTCAATCTTTTCTTTACAAGTTCAATCGTATGTATCAGCTGTGACAAACCTTCCAATGCATAATATTCACACTGAATCGGAACAAGTACCGTATCTGCTGTCGTCATTGCATTCACCGTCAATGTATTCAAGGAAGGCGGACAGTCAATAATAATATAATCAAACTCATCCCGTATCTTATCGATATGACTTTTTAAAATGTATTCCTTTTTATTTAAACCGATCAACTCAATCTCTGCTGCAGCCAGGTCCACATTCGACGGAACAACTTTCACACCATCCATGACACTTTTCATCATGCAATCGTCTAAATCACATTCACCGATAATTAAATCGTATACCGTCTTTTTACACTTTTTCTTATTCACGCCCAGACCACTGGTCATATTCCCTTGGGGATCAATATCAATAGCCAAGACCTTTTTTCCTTTTTCAGCAAGACAAGCGGCAAGATTAATTGCCGTAGTTGTTTTACCTACTCCACCTTTTTGGTTTGCAACAGCGATTGCCCGTCCCATAAGCGTATCTTCCTTCCTATCTATAGTTTATGTTTCACGTGAAACAATTTTCTCTATGTTTTTGAATGTTTCACGTGAAACATTACTTAATATCTACAAATTTATGTCTGATAGCATATACTGCAGCTTGCGTACGATCCGAAACACCGATTTTCTTAAAGATGTTGGATACGTGATTTTTTACTGTCTTTTCACTGATTTGCAATTTTGATGCTATCTCTTTATTATACAGACCTTCTGCCAACGCACAAAGGACCTCAATCTCTCTTGTAGATAACAATTTATCTTTGCTGCGTGCCTCTCTTTGTAACTCTTTTAAATACTTCTGCTCCTTTAACAAATGAGTCATCGTTGCATCAATATAATTTTCTCCGTTATGCACTGCATAAATTGCTTTTTTCAAAATAGCAGACTCGGAATCCTTCAAAAGATATCCGGACACTCCGATTTCGATTGCTTTCATCAAATACTCTATTTCATTATGAATGGTCAAAATCAACACTTTCTGCTTACTTCCTCTGCTACGAAGCTTTTCCAAAACTTCAAGACCATTCATCTCCGGCATATTAATATCCAATAAAACCACATCCGGACGAAGACTGTCAATTAATCTTAAACACGCCTCGCCGTTTCCGGCTTCACCTATCACCTTGATGTCACCGTCTAACTCTAACAGTTGTTTTAACCCCTCTCGGATCATCGAGTGATCATCCGCAATCAATACATTAATCATTCCCACACATTTCCTCCTTCTCTTGTAGCAACGGAATCTCTACAGATACCGTAGTTCCTTCTCCAATTACTGAATCTATCTGAATCGTTCCGCCCAACAATATTGCCCGCTCTTTTATCATGGACAATCCAAACCCATAACTTCCGTTGGTCGGTACCGTTACTTTCTGAGTATCAAACCCTATCCCGTTATCTCGAATAATCAGCTTTATATTTTGATTCTCATAACTAAGACTGACATCCGTTTTTGTTGCTTTTGCATGCTTCAATATATTTTGGCATGTTTCTTGCAAAATCCGATACAAAGTTACTTTATAAATGGAAGGTAATTCCGGCTCACCGGCCATATTATGAAATACCGCTTCCATATCATGATTCTTTTTTAATTGGTGACAGTATGATTCTATTGTAACACCTAATCCCAAATTATCCAAGGACATTGGACGAAGATTATAAATAATTTCTCTCATACCGCTGATAACAGACTTAATCGTCTCCATCATAGTCTGAAGTTCCAGCTTCACACGAATGGCATCAATATCCATCAAACGCATGCAAAGTTCTGTTTTATGAACCAAGCCGGTCAAAATCTGTACAGAAGAATCGTGCAAATCCATTGCAATACGATTTCTTTCACATTCATGGGACTCCAGGATATGTAATCCCTGCTGCTTCTCCACAGATACCACTTCTTCTTCCGCCTTTACAGACTCTTCCTTCACTTTCAAAAAAGAAGTACGTAAAACCTGCAACTGCTCCTTACGATATTTATACTGTTCCAATTTATTGTTTAACTTCGGCAACGTTTCTTTTAATTTCTCTGCTGCCTGTAATATCTCCCTCTTTTCTTCACCCTCTTCATATACGCCTACCGGAGAAAAGAAGTTCATATTGGAATCCTGCTTTTTATCAAGTTCGGTAAGGGTATAATCTACCTCTCGCAGCTTTTGTTCAACTTCTTGTATTTCTTCGATTATCTTAGTGAGTTCATCTTCATTCTCAGTCTCCAATACATCAATAAATCGAATTACTTCTTCCGTCGTCATTTTACTGTTTTCCAATATGGCACCTCCTATCATTACTATATTTACAATCCGACACTCTACTTTGTATGACCCTGACAAGCCTTACAAATTGTGTTTTGTCTGATTTCCATGACTGTATGTTCAATTCCGGCTTCTATATAAATCTCTCCTATCGGACGAAAGCCTATTTTTTCGTAAAATGCAATCGCATGGGGCTGCGCTCCTACCAATACACGGTCCGCTCCCATAAGCAGTCCTTTATCCACAAGCATGCGCACAATAAAATCTCCGTATCCTTGTCCGCGCTCCTCTTTCTTTACAGCAATACGACCGATTTTAAAATCTCCGTCACCTTCAAGCTTATGAAGACGACCTACTCCTACCGGAATTGTTCTGTTCATATCTTTATATACTACAGCCTGTACTGCAGTTTCATCCGTCTCATCAAAGAGAATATCGTCAGACCAACCCTGTTCTGCACCAAATACCTCCCGACGAATCGGTGCAATCTCATCCATATGGTCCAAACCCAAATAATATCTTCCGCAAATCATAACTGATTTCCTTTCTCCTGATTCTTTTTTTCTCATAAACCGCTTACAACGGTTGCTTTAACGGTTTTCCCTGTCCTCGCGGATATTTTTCCGGAGTCGGTTTCTCCTTTCGAATCACTACAAAGGTCCGAGCAATCTCCGTACCCGGAAGCACACTCTCCTCCGCACTGATTAACTTACCGCCAAGCAGCTTAATTGCATTCTTCGCTTCCGTACACTCTTCCTTGCAATCTCCCGCCTTGTAGGAGATAAAGAATCCGCCCGGCTTTACAAAAGGAATACAAAACTCCGACAAACTGGCCAGTCTTGCCACCGCTCTGGATACACAAAAGTCGAACTGTTCCCGATACAGTGCGGTTCTTCCTGCTTCCTCCGCCCTACCGTGAACTGCGGTAATTTTCTTTAAATCCAGTAACTCAATTACTCTGTTTAAAAAGGAAATACGTTTATTAAGAGAATCCATCAATACAAATTCCGTATCCGGAAACGCAATTTTAAGCGGAATTCCCGGAAATCCTGCACCGGTACCCAGATCCAAAACTTTCTTCCCGTCAATATCTCTTATCGTTTTTGCTAAAAACAAACTATCCAGAAAATGCTTTGTCAGTACCTCTTCGTACTCGGTAATTGCAGTCAAATTCATTACCTCATTTTGCGCAACCAAATAGTCGTAATAAGTCTCAAACTGCTGTTGCTGTTTTTCGCTTAATACGATACCTATTTTTTCTGCTCCTCTTACAAGTATAGAATTATCCCGCATATTTATTTCCTCTGTTCTGCCGTATTATTATCTTTTCACTCTCTGCCGGTTTCTTACATACACGACATATATACGAAACTCTAAGTTATCTTCCTAAATACACCAACAACACCGAAATATCCGCAGGAGACACACCTGAAATACGGGACGCCTGTCCTACATTTTCCGGACGTACCTGCTTTAACTTCTGTCTGGCCTCCAAACGGATGGACGGTATGGAATCGTAATCGATGTCTGCCGGAATCCGCTTATGTTCCATCTTCTTAAACTGAGCTACCTGGCTCATCTGACGACGAATGTAACCCTCGTATTTTAACTCAATTTCTACCTGCTCAGTTACATCATAAGGAAGCTCCGGACGGTTTTTATCAATCGGTGCCAGCATCTCATAGCTCAGTTCCGGTCTTGTAATCAACTCTGCTAAAGTGCTGCCTGACTTTAACGGTGTACTGTTAAGGGAAGTCAAAAGCTCCTGTACCTGTTCTGTCGCACCGATGGTCTGCTCCTTTGCACGGAGAATTTCCGCATCAATCTGTTCCTGTTTCTTTAAAAGTCCCTGATATCGTTCCTCGGAAATCAATCCTACTTCATATCCGTACTTGGTCAAACGCAAATCCGCATTATCCTGACGAAGAATCAAACGATACTCCGCACGGGAGGTCATCATACGGTACGGCTCATGAGTTTCCTTTGTTACCAGATCATCAATTAATACACCGATATATGCCTCGGAACGATCCAATACCAAAGGCTCTTTTCCCTGAAGCTTTCGCGCCGCATTAATACCGGCAATTAATCCTTGCGCTGCAGCCTCTTCATAACCGGAACTTCCGTTAAATTGACCGCCGCTGAACAAACCGCTTATTTTCTTAAACTCCAGGCTGGCCTTCAGTTGCATCGGATTGATACAATCGTATTCAATCGCATACGCATTTCTTACAATCTGAGCATTCTCCATACCCTTTACAGAACGATACATTGCTACCTGCACATCTTCCGGCAAGGAACTGGACATTCCTGCAATATACATTTCATTGGTATAATTGCCCTCCGGCTCAATAAAAATCTGGTGACGGTTCTTATCCGCAAATTTCATGACCTTATCCTCGATGGACGGGCAATAACGCGGACCGGTTCCGTGAATGACACCGGAATAAAGCGGAGAACGATCTATGTTCTTCTTAATAATATCATGTGTTTCTTCATTTGTATAGGCTAACCAGCAAGAAACCTGAGGTTTTGTTAAAGTTTCCGGGTCTGTGGTAAAAGAAAACGGTACTACCTTATCATCGCCGAACTGTTCCTCCATCACGGAAAAATCGATGGAACGCTTATCAATACGTGCCGGAGTACCGGTTTTGAAGCGATACATCTCGATTCCGTGGGCTATTAAACTGTCCGTCAAGTGATTTGCGGCCGGGAGACCGTTCGGTCCGGTATAATTACTAACCTCTCCATAAATACAGCGAGCCTTTAAATAGGTACCGGTACAAAGAATCGCCGCACGGCACGGATAAACAGCACCGGAGGCGGTTTTCACCCCGGTAATACAATCATTTTCTGTAATAATTTCCGCCACTTCTGCCTGTTTAATTACTAAGTTCTCGGTATTTTCCAAAACCCGACGCATTTCACGGGAATAATCCTGCTTGTCCGCCTGAGCACGAAGAGAATGAACCGCCGGTCCCTTTGACTTATTTAACATTTTGGACTGGATATAGGTCTTGTCGATATTCTTTCCCATTTCTCCGCCAAGAGCATCAATTTCCCGTACCAAATGTCCCTTAGAGGTACCGCCGATATTCGGATTACACGGCATTAAAGCAATACTGTCCGTACTTACCGTAAATAAAACCGTACGAAAAGAAAGTCTCGCACATGCCAGAGCCGCTTCACAACCGGCATGTCCCGCACCGACTACCGCAATATCATAGCTTTCATAAACCTGGTCCATATTGTTCTCCTCAATCTATTTCACTATTTTCCCATACAAAACTCTCGGAAAATGGTATTTACCAAATCCTCATCTACCGACTCACCGGTAATCTCGCCGAGGCTTTCATACCCTTGCATCAAATCAATGGAATAAAAGTCCTCCGGCATATCCGCCTCAATACTATCCAGCACCTTTCCCATAGCCTCATACGCATCCAAAAGAGACTGCTTCTGACGCTCTCCCGTAATATACAAGTCCTCGTTGTAGGAAATCTCTTTTTTAAAAAACAAAGCTTCGATCGTATCATAAAGTGCATCCAGACCTTCTTCTTCCTTTGCGGAAATGCAAAGTACCTTCTGCCCCGTAAGTTCCTCTAATACAGACGTATCCGGTGTTTCGCATAAATCGATTTTATTTAATAACACAATGCATTTCTTATCCGCAATCAAAGAAAGAATCTCTTTTTCTTCCTCAGTAACTTCTGCCGTAGCATCCGCCAGATACAAAATGAGGTCTGCCTCTTCGGCTGCTTTTTTTGCTTTTTCCACACCGATTTTCTCTACTATATCTTCCGTGGAACGAATACCGGCGGTATCGATTAAAGATAATGCAATTCCGCGAACCGTTACCGTCTCTTCTATGGTATCTCTGGTAGTTCCGGCAATATCGGTTACAATCGCACGTTCCTCTCCTGCAAATAAGTTCAATAAGGAAGACTTTCCTACATTCGGTCTGCCTAAAATAACGGTACGGATACCTTCCTTTAACATTCTACCGTTTTCCGCAGAGGAAATCAACCGGTACAGACGCTCTCTGATTTCTATTATACTCGCCTTTAATTCATTTGTAAAACCATCTAATGAAATATGTTCCGGGTCATCTAAGGCAGCTTCAATAAATGCGGTATGATGTATCATTGTTTCACGTAATTCGGAGATTTCTTTTAGTACATTTCCCCGTAATTGTGCCATGGAATTTTTCAATGCCAAATCACTTTTTGCACGAATAACTTCCATTACCGCTTCAGCCTTCGATAAATCGATACGTCCGTTTAAAAAAGCACGCTTTGTAAATTCTCCGGCTTCTGCCAAACGTACTCCTTGCTTTAAAACGGTTTTTAAAACCTTTTTTGTCACCAGACTGCCGCCGTGACAATTAATCTCTGCCACATCCTCCGCAGTATAAGTATGAGGAGCCCGCATCACAGAAACCAATACTTCATCTACAATTTCTTCCCCGTCACAAATAAAACCGTAATGAATGGTATGTGTCTTTTGTTCCGATAATTTTTTCCCGGATTTTTTTCCACGGAAAATACGGTCCATCACTTGAAATGTTTCGGGACCGCTAACACGAATAATACTGATTCCGGAATTACTTAAGCCTGTTGAAATTGCAGCAATTGTATCCGTCATAGAATTTCCTTTCTGCTTTTTTAAAAAACTCTTTATAAAGTTCGAAAGGGTGTCTTGTCTGACACCCTTTTATGTTTACCTTTTCTTACAATTCATTTAAAAACATATTACTCTGCATCTTCTACAGCCGGTGCTACTGCTTCGGTGGAAGCGGTTGCCTCTGCGGAAGACTCCTTACGGTCATACTTACGATAACCGTTTCTGTAACCACCCTTGCTGTAACCGCCACGACTGTTACCGTAGCTGCTCTTTCCGTAATATCTTTCATTACTGAAATCTCTGACACCCTTCTTTAAGGAAACAATAACCTTACGGTACGGCTCTTCACCTTCACTGTGAGTTTCCACAAACTTATTGTTTTGTAATACAGAGTGAATGATACGTCTCTCGTACGGATTCATCGGCTCAAGAGCAACGGAATGTCTCGTTCTGCGAACCTTATTTGCAATATTCTTTGCAAGATTCTCCAAAGTTTCTTTTCTTCTCTCACGGTAATTTTCGGTATCAAGCTTTACCTTAATATAAGTATCGCTGTCCTTATTTGCTACAAGGCTTACCAGATACTGTAAAGAATCCAAAGTCTGACCGCGCTTACCGATTAACATACCCATATCATCACCGGTAAGATTAATGTTCATTACCTTTTCTTCTTCATCAAAACTAATCTCAGCCTCAGCCTTTACACCCATTGCCTCAAATACTTTACAAAGAAAATCCTCTACTGCCGGCTTATCTTCTTCCTTCACTCTTGCACGAATCTTAGCCGGCTTCTTATTTAAACCTAAAAATCCGGAAGACTCCTTCTCGATTACTTCATATTCCATGCTTTCGGTGGAAACTCCGAGCTTAATTCCTGCCTCTATAATTGCATCATCTACCGTTTTCGCGGTAACTTCAATCCATTCGTTCATAATAAACCTCCTAAATACATCCCTTCTTACTTCAGGTTACGGTTCTTTAAAATGTTTGCATAACCGGAGATACTGCCGGAAGCCGGAGCATCTGTCTTATTCTCACCCTCGTTATTCTCTGCAACATTATCCGTATCGGTTGCGGTATCATACTTCTTACCGGAAATATTTGCATAATCCTTTGTAGACTTAATTTCCTCTACTTCAATGGACTTCGTAGAAGTCTTGGCAAGCGTAGCCATGGTATTACCGGAATCAATGCCCATCTTCTTAAGCTTCTTTGCACGCTTTGCCTGATTCTTTTCGATAAGCTCCTCTACCGTAATCTTTTCCATATAGCGGTTAATGAAAAGCTGCTGTACAATCTGTACTACAGAGCTGATAATCCAGTAAAGTCCCGCACCGATCGGCATCATAAAACAGATAAAACCGGACATAAGCGGCATGAAAATATTCATGGACTTCATACTAGCCATTGCCGGATCATCCTTTACATTCTTGTTCTTGTTTGCAGACATGGAAATCTTCGTCTGTAAGAACTGTAATGCGGTAGATACAATCGGAATCAATACACTGATACTCTTCCAGGACGGAGTATTTAAAATATTAAGTCCGCCTACAAAATTGTGTACATGTAAAATCGGTTCGGAATAAGAGGTCAGCTGTGCAGACACATCTGCCGGAAACGCTGCTGCAAGCGTTTGCCATGTTTCTTCATTACACTTTGACAAAATGTCAATTACATTTAATTCTGTAAGTGCACCGAGTTCAAAGTCTATTTTTAAACCTGAAATATTTGCGTCTTTTACGAAGGTTGCAAGAGTCTCTGCATAGCCGTCTACACCTCTGATGGCATCGGCAGCCAGCTTGTACATGTCATATACGTCGTTGATATATGCCGGAATTGCATAAATAACACGATATAATGCAAACAAAATCGGCAGGGAAATAAGTAAAGTAAGACAACCGGCCATCGGGTTGGTACCGTACTTATCATAAACCGCCTGGGTCTCCATCTGCATTTTTCTACGGGAAGCCTCATCAGTCTTTCCCTTATACTTTTCATTAATTGCGGATAATTCCGGACTCATCTGCGAAGAAAGCTTTGTAGACTTCTGCTGCTTAATGGTAAGCGGAAGCATTATCATCTTTACAACAATCGTAAACAAAATAATACAAAGCGCGATATTCGCCATACCGATAGCATTTACATCATCGGTAAATAATGTCAGAAATTCATAAATTCCGTTTAAAATCCATCCCAATACTCTGGAAATCGGTCCCATAATAAGACCGTCTTCTTTTGTTAAAAACACGAGATCTAACAAAATCCTAATCCTCCTAACTCACAACTACGGAACCGGGTCGTAGCCACCCTTAGACATTGGGTGACAACGGAGTATTCTTCGTATTGCAAGCAGGGAACCTTTTAAGGCACCATATTTTTCCAGTGCCTCTAAGGCATACTGCGAACAGGTAGGTACAAATCTGCAAGTCGTACCTCCCTTATAAGGTGATATATTCTTTCGATAAAAACGAACCAATGCGATTAATATCCTTTTCAATCCGATACCTCACAAAGAATCCTATGCAATTTTGCCAAATGCAACATAGCACTGTTAATTTCAAAATAATTTCTACCTTTTGCTCCCTGTCTGGCAACCACAACAATGTCCCAACCACTATGGAACTTACTCTGATTTAATCGGTAACTCTCTCTGATTAGCCTGGCAATTCTGTGTCTGACTACACTATTTCCTACTTTTTTACTTACCGATATACCGAGTCTGCCGGTTTCTGAATCATTTTTTCTTACATACATCACCAAATACTTATTGGCGAAGGATTTACCCGAGTGGTAAACCTTTTGAAAATCCTCATTCTTTTTGATTGAATTTGCCACTTTTTTCCTCCTAAAAGGATAAAGAAGGGGTAAGAGAAAAGGTCACATAATATGCGACCTAAGCAGATAATTTATGTCTACCCTTTGCTCTTCTTCTGGCTAACACCTTTCTACCGTTTGCAGTGCTCATTCTGGAACGGAAGCCATGTACCTTAGATCTCTGTCTCTTCTTCGGCTGGAACGTCATCTTCATAAACTTTACACCTCGCTTTCTGCTTGCTGTTCTCTATTTGTTACGTATAAAAACGCACATTACAGCATTTTACCTAAATAGCATTTCTATTATAGTAGGAAAAGCTTGTTTCGTCAAGTAAAATTTATATTTTTTCTAAATTTTATTTCAAAAAACACTTTCAAAATTCCGTTATTTTTGTTATAATAGTAGATAGTGGATTTATAGGCTTTTAAATGCGTTATTTCCTGTTTAAAGGCATTTTTTTAAAGGAGTCATACAAAATGGATATAAAAACGATAAAAAACAAATGGACGGAAATTTTAGAATATATGAAAACTGAGTTCATTATTCCGGATGCGGTATATAAAACCTGGCTTTCTCCTATGTTTCCGTATGCCTTACAAGGAAATAAACTGATTATCAATTTCACGGACAAGCAGCTCGGTATGATGGGTATCGACTTTATTAAAAAGAAATACCTTCGTTATTTGGAAACTTCCGTAGAAACGATTTTAAACGAATCCTATGAAATTGAGTTAGTTTTATCGGATGATACTTCGGAAGAGGAATCTTTAAATTCTTTTGAAACGAAAAAGAAGCGTAACGAAAGCTTTGATACCTTGAACCCGAAATACACCTTTGATACCTTCGTGGTAGGTAAGAGTAATCATATGGCACATGCCGCTTCCGTTGCGGTAGCTGCATCTCCGGGCGAAGCTTACAATCCTTTGTTTCTTTACAGCGGACCGGGGCTTGGCAAAACCCATTTAATGCAGTCCATTGCCCATGATATTTTAGACCGGAACGAAGATGCGGTGATTCGCTATGTCACCAGTGAAAAGTTTACGAATGAATTGATTGAGTCTATTCGTAACAACAAAACCTCGGATTTCCGTGAAAAATACCGTAATGTAGATATGCTGTTAATCGATGATATTCAGTTTATTATCGGTAAGGAAAGTACTCAGGAAGAGTTCTTCCATACTTTTAATACGCTGTATGAGTCCAAAAAACATATTGTTATCTCCAGTGATAAGCCTCCGAAGGATATCGCTACTTTAGAGGAACGACTTCGTTCCCGTTTCGAGATGGGTCTTATCGTAGACATCGGTAATCCGGACTATGAAACCCGTATGGCAATCTTAAGTAAGAAAAACGATACGGATAATCTCGGTATCGGTAACGAGATTCTTGCTTATTTTGCGGAAAATATTAAGTCCAATATCAGAGAATTAGAGGGTGCTTTAAGTAAGCTGGTAGCCCTTTCCAGATTAAAGAAGCAGGCGATTACCATGGAACTGGCTCAGGAAGCATTAAAGGATTATATTTCCGCAGACAACCATAAAACCGTTACCGTGGGCTATATTGTAGATATTGTTTCCGAACATATGGGGATTTCTTCTTCGGATATTTACTCCAAGAAGCGTAACAGTGAAATTGCCAATGCCAGACAGATTGTAATGTATCTCGCTACCAAGCTTACCGACCTTTCCACCACGGATATCGGCAAGCAGTTAAATAAGAGAGATCATTCCACCGTCATTCACGGCAGAAATAAAATAGAAGAGGACTTAAAGTTAAATCCTCAACTCCAAAATACGATTGATGTGTTAATCAAAAAAATTAACCCATAACCAATTCACTATTATAATAGGAAGAAACTCGTATTTTTTATCCATAAGTATCTTGTGAATAACCTGTGAAGACATGTGAATAGATGTGGATAAGCCTTTACAAATTATTAGTTTTATACTTTAATGTATGAAATTATCCACATGGTAGCCACATCTTGTCCGACCATAAATTCACCTTTACTGTGAAGTTAAAGTTAGCTGATTTCAATGGATTCATGACTTATTCACAATATACACTTACCCTATTACTTAGTCTAAATTATTATATATTATATATACCTAACAAAGCACCTCGAAAGGAGATATTCACTTTATGAAAATCACATGTCAGAAGTCCGATTTATTAAGCAGTGTTAATATTGCTCTCAGAGCTGTACCGGCAAAGTCTACCATGCCGATTTTAGAATGTATTGCTATTGATGTAACCGATGCAGGTATTAAGTTTACTACCAACGATATGGAGCTTGGTATTGAGACTCTTGTAAAAGGTAATGTATTGGAAACCGGTAGTATTGCTATTAATGCTAAAATTTTATCCGATATTATCCGTAAGCTTCCGGACAGTGAGATTTGTATCGAGACTGATGCAAAGTATATGGTTACCATTACCTGCGGTAAGTCTAAGTTCTCCATTCCGGGTAAGGTAAGTGATGAGTTTCCGTCTCTTCCGGTTATCGAAAAGAGAGAAGCAATGGTATTGTCTCAGTTTACTTTAAAGGATTTGATTCGTCAGACGGTATTTTCTATTTCCGATAGTGAGAATAACAAGATTATGACCGGTGAGTTATTTGAAGTAGAAGATAACAAACTCAGAGTTGTTTCCTTGGACGGACATCGTATTTCTGTACGTCGTATTGAATTAAAGGACGGTTTTAAGAATATCAAGGTTATCGTTCCGGGTAAGACGTTAATTGAAATCAGTAAGATTTTATCCGGCGAGATTTCCGATGAAGTACGAATTTATTTTACCGATAAGCACATTATTTTCGAGTTTGACGATACTATGGTGCTGTCCAGATTAATCGAAGGAGAGTACTATAAGATTAATCAGATGCTTTCCGGTGATTATGATACGAAGATTACCGTAAATAAAAAGGAATTCTTAGACAGTATCGATCGTGCAACCTTGCTTGTAAAGGAGTCTGAGAAGAAGCCGATTATCATCGGTGTAAAGGACGGTGAAATGGAACTTGAGATGACTTCCAATATCGGTTCTATGGATGAAAGTATCGATATTGTAAAAGAAGGCAGTGATATTTTAATCGGTTTTAACCCGAAGTTTTTGATGGATGCTCTTCGTGTTATTGATGAAGAAGAGGTAACGATTTATATGACAAATCCAAAAGCACCTTGTTTTATCAAGGATAAGGAAGAGTCTTATATCTATTTAATTTTGCCGGTAAACTTTAATGCCGCTGCAAGATAGAAGTAGGAGCAGGTATGGAAGAGATTAAGTTAAGAGATGAGTTTATTAAGTTGGGACAGGCAATTAAAGCCGCAAACCTTGTAGAATCCGGTGCGGAAGCTAAGGAAGTAATCCAGGAAGGCTATGTAAAGGTGAACGGTGAAGTTTGTACTCAGCGCGGTAAAAAGTTAGTTGCAGGAGATATTGTTTCTTTTGAAGGAAACGAGATTAAAATTGTAGGATAGTTGGTGCTGTCTTGAAGATTAATCAATTAGAGTTAAGTGAGTTTCGTAATTACGAGACATTATCGGTACAATTTGACGAAGCAGTCAATATTTTATACGGTGACAACGCCCAGGGAAAAACGAATGTATTGGAAGCTATTTATTTATGCGGTACCACAAAGTCCCATAAAGGTAGCAAGGATAAAGAAATGATACGCCTTTCTTCCGAAGAGTCACATATTCGTATGCAAATAGAGAAGGCAGGGATTCCTCACCGGATTGATATGCATCTTCGGAAAAATAAAGCAAAAGGTGTTGCCATCGACGGAGTTCCCATTAAGCGTTCTTCGGATTTAATGGGATTGTTACATATTGTATTTTTCTCACCGGAGGATCTTTCCATGATAAAAAACGGTCCGGGAGAGAGGCGCAGGTTTATCGATTTGGAGCTTTGTCAGCTGGATCAGACTTATTTGTATCATCTGGGAAATTATAACCGCGCAGTAAATCAGCGGAATAATTTATTAAAGCAAATCGGGTTTCAACGGGATTTGCGGGATACGGTGGAAGTGTGGGATTTGCAGTTAATGGAACACGGTTCTGTAGTCATTGATACAAGAAAACGATTTGTAGAGGAATTGAATGAACTTCTTCCGGAGATTCATTTTAAGCTTTCCGGCGGAAAGGAAAAGTTATATGTTCGCTATGAACCGAATGTAGGAAAAGAAGAATTCGGACAGAAGCTGGCTATGAATCTGGATCGGGATTTGGTTTTAAAAGCTACCGGAAACGGTCCGCACAGAGACGATATCAGTTTCTTTGTCGGAGATAAAAACCTCAGATTGTTCGGTTCCCAGGGACAGCAGCGTACCGCTGCGTTGTCGCTTAAATTGGCGGAAATCGAACTGGTTCGTAAAAAGATAAAAGAGAGTCCGGTACTTTTATTGGATGATGTACTATCGGAGCTGGACCGTAATCGGCAGACTTATTTGCTTCAGAGTATTACGGATTTGCAGACGATAATAACGTGTACGGGTTTGGAAGAATTTGTTGACAGTGAAAAGCAGTATCACAAGATTTTTCATGTCACGGACGGAGTGCTAAGCGAATCTTAATAGTATTTCATAGAAAATAGTTGCGAGAGAACAGAAAGAATGGAAAGAGAAATAAGGAGGCTTGCATGAGTAAAGAATACGGCGCAGACCAAATACAGATTTTAGAGGGACTGGAAGCAGTTCGTAAGAGACCGGGTATGTACATCGGTAGTACTTCCGTGCGCGGTCTTCACCATCTTGTATACGAAATCGTAGATAATGCGGTGGATGAGGCTTTGGCAGGATATTGTACTCTAATCGATGTGTCGATTAATCCGGATAATTCTATCACCGTTATCGATAACGGCCGCGGTGTTCCGGTGGAACTGAATGAAAAGAAGGGAATCTCTACCGTAGAGGTAGTATATACCATTTTGCATGCCGGCGGTAAGTTTGGCGGCGGAGCATATAAGGTATCCGGCGGACTTCACGGTGTAGGTGCGTCTGTTGTTAATGCGCTTTCCAAGAAAATGGAAGTTAAGGTAGAGCAGAACGGTCATATTCATCGTCAGTGCTACGAAAAGGGTAAGCCGATTACTCCGCTTGAAATTATCGGAGATTCTAACAGAACCGGTACTACGGTTACATTCCTTCCGGATGATACGATTTTTGAGGAAACCGTATTTGATTTTGATACGTTAAAGAGTCGCTTACGTGAGATGGCATTTCTTACCAAGGGGATTAAGATTATTCTTCGCGATAAGAGAGATGAGGAAGAAAAGGTTCGTGAATTCTATTACGAAGGCGGTATCCGCGAATATGTAGATTATTTAAATAAGGGTAAAGAGGTATTGTATCCGGCGGTTATTTACTGTGAAGGTACCGTAAATGATGTTTATGTAGAAGTGGCAATGCAGCATAACGACGGTTACAACGAAGGCTGCTACAGCTTTGTAAATAATATTACCACACCGGAGGGCGGTACTCATTTGGCAGGCTTTAAGAATGCTCTTACCAAGACCTTTAACGATTATGCAAGAGCACAGAAGTACTTAAAGGATAATGAGCAGAATCTTTCCGGTGAAGATATCAGAGAGGGTCTTACCGCTATTATCAGTGTTAAGCTGGGTGAGCCGCAGTTTGAAGGCCAGACAAAGCAAAAGCTCGGTAACAGCGAAGCAAGAGGTGCGGTGGATTCCGTAGTCAGCGAGCAACTTACGTATTTCTTAGAGCAGAATCCGAATGTGGCAAAGATGATTTGCGAAAAGGCAGTCCTTGCCCAGCGTGCAAGAGACGCTGCCCGTAAGGCAAGAGATTTAACCAGAAGAAAGAATGCATTAGACGGTATGAGTCTTCCGGGTAAGTTAGCGGATTGTTCCGACAGAGATCCGAAAAATTGTGAGATTTACCTGGTAGAGGGTGATTCCGCAGGCGGTTCCGCAAAAACGGCCCGTTCCCGTGCTACCCAGGCAATCCTTCCGCTTCGAGGTAAGATTTTAAATGTAGAAAAGGCAAGACTTGACCGTATTTTAAGCAGTCAGGAAATCAGAGCTATGATTACGGCCTTCGGTACCGGTATTTCCGATGATTTTGATATCAGTAAGCTTCGTTATCACAAGATTATCATTATGACCGATGCGGACGTAGACGGAGCACATATTGACACTCTGTTACTGACGTTTTTGTATCGTTTCATGCCGGAGCTTATTAAGCAGGGGTATGTATATCTTGCAACACCGCCTCTTTATAAGATTGAGAAGAATAAAAAGGTATGGTACGCATATACCGATGAAGAGTTAAATAACATCCTAATGGAAATCGGACGTGACCAGAACAACAAGATTCAGCGTTATAAGGGCTTAGGTGAGATGGACCCGGAGCAGCTTTGGGAAACCACCATGGATCCGGAAAAGCGTATTTTAAAGAAAGTTTGTATGAACGACGATGCAATGTCGGAGCTTGATTTGACATTCAGTGTTTTAATGGGTGATGATGTAGAACCACGTCGTGACTTTATCGAGAAGAACGCGAAGTTTGTAAAGGATTTGGATAAGTACTGTTAGTGAGCGGCGAGTAAGATTTGCCGAGTTCTCAGGAGGTTAAGATGGACGAACATATCTTTGATAAGATACAAGAAGTTGATCTTCAAAAAACAATGGAGACATCCTATGTAAATTATGCGATGTCGGTTATTGCATCCCGCGCCCTGCCGGATGCGAGAGACGGCCTTAAGCCGGTACAGAGACGTATTTTATACGCAATGATTGAGTTAAATAACGGCCCTGACAAACCGCACAGAAAATGTGCCCGTATTGTCGGTGATACCATGGGTAAATATCATCCGCACGGTGACAGCTCCATTTACGGTGCTTTGGTTAACCTTGCCCAGGAATGGTCTACCCGCTATCCGTTAGTGGACGGTCACGGTAACTTCGGTTCCGTGGACGGTGACGGTGCTGCAGCAATGCGATACACCGAGGCCAGACTCAGTAAGATTTCCATGGAGATGCTTTCGGATATCAATAAGGATACCGTAGATTTTGATCCGAACTTTGATGAAACGGAGAAGGAGCCGGCAATTTTACCGGCACGTTTTCCGAATCTTCTCGTAAACGGTACCACCGGTATTGCGGTAGGTATGGCGACCAATATTCCGCCGCATAACTTACGGGAGACCATCGGTGCGGTAGTTCGTATTATCGATAATAAAATCGAGGAAAAGGAAACGACCATTGAGGAATTACTGGAAATCGTAAAGGGTCCGGACTTCCCGACGGGTGCCATGATTCTCGGTACCAGAGGAATTAATGAGGCATATCGTACCGGCCGTGGTAAAATTAAGGTACGTGCGGTTACGGATATCGAGACACTTCCGAACGGCAAGAACAGCATTATCGTTACGGAGCTTCCGTATATGGTTAACAAAGCTCGTTTGATCGAAAAGATTGCAGAGCTTGTTCGTGATAAAAAAATCGACGGTATTACCATGGTGCGTGATGAATCTGACCGTGAAGGTATGCGTATTTGTATCGAACTTCGCCGTGATGTAAACGCAAACGTGATTTTAAATCAGTTATATAAGCACACCCAGTTGCAGGATACCTTCGGTGTCATTATGCTGGCGCTGGTAGACGGTGAACCGAAGATACTTTCCCTTCCGGAGGCATTGAATGTATACTTAAAGCATCAGGAAGAGGTAGTAACCCGTCGTACCCGTTATGATTTAAACAAGGCAGAAGAGCGTGCCCACATCTTAAAGGGCTTGCTCATTGCTCTTGACCATATTGATGAGGTAATTAAGATTATCCGCAGTTCCAGAAACGGTCAGGAGGCAAAGGAAAAGTTAATCGAGCGATTCGGTCTGGATGATGTACAGGCACAGGCAATTATCGACATGCGTCTCCGTGCATTGACCGGTTTGGAAAGAGAGAAGATTGAACAGGAGTATGCGGAATTAATGGCAAAGATTGCGGAGTTTAAGGCAATTCTTGCGGATGAGAAGCTTCTTCTTGGTGTTATTCGTAAGGAGATTACGGAGATTTCCGATAAGTACGGTGATGACCGCAGAACCTCCATCGGTTTTGATGAGGATGACTTTACGGATGAGGATCTGATTCCGAACGAGCTGACTGTAATTGCCATGACAAAGCTTGGTTATATCAAACGTATGACCATTGATAACTTCAAGAGCCAGCATCGCGGCGGTAAGGGTATCAAGGGTATGCAGACCATTGAGGATGATTATATCGAAGACCTGTTTATGACAAAGACTCACCATCATATTCTGTTCTTTACCAATAAGGGTCGTGTATACCGAATTAAGGGTTATGAAATTCCGGAGGCCAGCCGCACGGCAAGAGGTACCGCAATTATTAATCTTCTGCAGCTGATGCCGGAGGAAAAGGTAACCGCAATCATTACCTTAAAGGAATTTGATGATGAACGGTACCTGTTTATGACTACCAAGTCCGGTATTGTAAAGAAGACAAAGATTAAGGATTATGCGAATATTCGTAAGACCGGTCTCATTGCCATGAATCTTCGTGAGGACGATGAGCTTATCGAAGTAAAGGCAACCAACGGTGAAAAGGATATTCTTTTAGTAACGAAATACGGTATGTGTATCCGTTTCAATGAGCGGGATGTACGTTCTACCGGACGTGCTTCCATGGGTGTCATCGGTATGACGTTGGATGACGGTGATGAAATCGTTGCAATGCAGATGAATACTCAGGGCGAGCATCTCCTTACGGTATCCGAAAACGGTTACGGTAAGCGCACGGAGCTTGACGAGTTTAAGGTACAGCACCGTGGCGGTAAGGGTGTGAAGTGTTATAATATCATGGAAAAGACCGGTAATCTGGTAGGTGCAAAGGCAGTTACCCCTGGTCAGGAAATCATGATTATTACCAATGCAGGTATTATTATCCGTATTGCGGTAGACGATATCAGTATTCTCGGACGTATTACCTCCGGCGTGAAGTTGATAAATATGGATGTAGAACGCGATATTCATGTAGCAAGCTTTACAAAGGTAAAGGAAGCGGAAGGCGAGGCTGCGGTAGAACAGTTGGAGCTTGATATGCAGGCGGAAAACGAAGCTGTAGTAGAAGAAGAGGATGCGCCGGAAGAGCAGGAATAGATTTTTGTTCTTTTAGTTATAAGAAATGATTTCGTGCAAGGAACCGTCGTAGGGTGTATGCCTTACGACGGTTCATTCTAAGAAAGGGGTAGAAATATTATGAGAACCGTGCATACCGATTGCATAAAGGATGCGGTAAAAGAAATGTGTATCGAAGCAAACCTTACATTATCCGAAGATGTAGAGAGCCGGATTTGTAAGGCGGAGAAAGAGGAAACAGGGGAGCTCGGGAAAAAGATTTTGTCCCAGTTAAAGGAAAATATGGAGATTGCGAAAGCAGAAAGTATTCCGATATGTCAGGATACCGGTATGGCAATTGTTTTTTT
The DNA here is from genome assembly GCA_015057365.1 of Lachnospiraceae bacterium. GTDB lineage: Bacteria > Bacillota > Clostridia > Lachnospirales > Lachnospiraceae > SIG307. The sequence continues at coordinate 51,040 of SVEN01000014.1, forward strand.
GGAAATCGGTCAGGAAGTACATTTTGAGGGTGAGTATTTGGAAGATGCAATCAATCAGGGTGTCAGAGAAGGCTATGCGGAGGGGTATCTTCGTAAGTCTGTGGTAGGCGATCCGCTTCTTCGTGAAAATACAAAGGATAATACACCGGCTGTGATTCATACAAAGATTGTGCCGGGGGATAAGGTAAAGATTACGGTGGCGCCGAAGGGCTTCGGAAGCGAGAATATGAGCCGGGTATGCATGTTAAAGCCGGCGGACGGAGAAGAAGGCGTAAAGGAGGCAGTACTGGAAACCGTGCGTTTGGCGGGACCGAATGCCTGCCCTCCGATGGTGGTAGGTGTCGGTATCGGCGGCAGCTTTGAAAAGTGTGCGTATCTTGCAAAGAAGGCGTTGACCAGAAATCTGGACACTCGCTCTGCGCTGCCCCATATCCGCGCTATAGAGGAAGAGTTGCTCACAAAGCTGAACGCTTTAAATATCGGTCCGGGAGGATTGGGCGGAAAAACAACTGTACTCGGAGTAAATATCGAGACCTATCCGACTCATATTGCGGGACTTCCGGTGGCAATCAATATTTGCTGTCATGTAAACCGCCATGCAAGCCGTGAGATTTAGTCGAATCGTGTCATATGTTCAAATATTATGATAAAAAGCCGACAAAGTAAGTCTTTTGGTGGATAAGTACGGCGAAATTAACATATTACTTGTGGATAAGTGAAAAAACGGTGGATAACTCTAGGAAAAAAGTCCCAGTATTGAGGAAAAATGTGAAAAAGAAGTAAGAGTATAGAAAGTACACAATCAAAACGGTACATATATAAAATAAAGAAAGGGAACATTAGGATGGAAAAGCAATTACACACTCCGCTTACGAAGGAAACGGCAAGGACTCTACAAGCGGGAGATTATGTATATTTGACCGGAACGATTTATTCCGCCCGGGATGCCGCTCATAAGCGTTTGACGGAAAGTCTGGCAAAGGGAGAGACGTTGCCGCTTCCTTTAGAAAATGAGATTATATATTATCTAGGTCCTACACCGGCTCGGCCGGGACAGGTAATCGGGTCCGCAGGTCCTACTACATCCAGTCGTATGGATAAGTATGCGCCGGCACTTCTTGACCTGGGACAAACCGGAATGATCGGAAAGGGACGACGATCCGATGTGGTCATTGCTTCCATGAAAAAGAATTCTGCGGTATATTTTGCGGCAGTAGGCGGTGCGGGTGCTTTGCTTTCCAAATGTATTAAGAGGGCAGAAGTGATTGCATACGAGGACTTAGGTGCGGAAGCAATCTATAAATTGGAAGTGGAAAACTTCCCAGTAATTGTGGTCATTGATTGTGAAGGAAACAATTTATACGACATGTAGTGGTAGCTTCTTATATATAGAAGAAACTGTAAAAAATTGTTGCGAAAAAAAGCAAAATAATCGTTGACAAGGAAGGGATTCCTTGCTATAATGAACAGTGCGCCGACAAAAACGGCGGTTAACTGAATACCTTGGAAAGGCACTTCAGAAGTGGAGAAATACTCAAGAGGCTGAAGAGGCGCCCCTGCTAAGGGTGTAGGTCGGGCAACCGGCGCGAGGGTTCAAATCCCTCTTTCTCCGTTCCTTTTTAAGACGGATTTTCAGAAATGAAAAAAGTTGAAAAAAGGTATTGACAGGTAAGCACTTCGGTGTTATACTGTGGAAGCTGTCGAAACGAAGCGAAAGTTTGGAAAGTTTTGAAAAACAAGATTTTCAAAATAATTCAAAAAGAT
>SVEN01000015.1:0-7932 GCA_015057365.1 Lachnospiraceae bacterium
ATTTCCTTGTATTTCTTAAATAAATTTTTGATTGTTTCCATGCGTCCTCCTTTTGTTGCCGTTTCATTGCAACAACACAGTTTAGTATAGCATTCTTTGGGAGATTCTGCAATAAGTGTGTAAAATTTCCCTGTGACATAAAAAAAGGACACTGCCATCCCTGCGTGCCCTTTTTCCGTCGTCTTGAGTAAACTATAGCCACTCAAAGCAATATCATCTCTTCATTCATTTTCTGTATCATCAACTTATGACTCTGTCAGCTGTTCCGCAAGATTTTTAATTCTGTGAACCATATCCACCAGACTTTCCGTTCCGTTTCGACTTTCCTTCGTAGCATCCGCAACATGCTCTACCGCAGATAAGTTCACTTCGGTATTCTGATGTACCTGTTCCATACCGCTTGCTACCTGCTTTTCGGTCTCCAAAAGGGTTTTCGTAATCCGATCCACTTCATCAATCTGTGCGGTCATTGTCTCGTTAGCTTTTGTAATTGTGTAGGTAGACTCTCCCGCTTCTTTCATCTGCAGTAATCCCTGCTCTGTCAATTCTGCGCTCTGTTCCATGGAAGCAACCGCTTCTTCCGTACTTTTTACTACTTCATTGACAATCGTACCGATACTTTCCACCGCAATCTGTGTCTGTTCGGAAAGCTTCTGTATCTCCTCCGCTACAACCGCAAAGCCTCTGCCGTGTTCCCCAGCTCTTGCCGCCTCAATCGTAGCATTTAAAGCAAGGAGCTTTGTTTGCGCGGAAATATCTGTAATCGTCTGAATGATTCCCATAATCTCATTGGACTGTTCCTCCAAAGTTTCAATTACTTTCTTACACTCGCCCGCACTCTCGGAAATACGTAGCATACGATCCGTAGCCAAATCCATGGTCTTCTGATTTCCGGAAGAAAGCTCGCGAATCTGACCCGCCGCCTTGGCAAGTCGATCACTCATGTCACCCAACTGCGCCATTTGTCCGGTAATATCCGACAATCCATCATTCATTACATGAATCTGATTTGCGTTTTCTTTCGTACCACGCATAATCTCTTCTGTTTCATCCGCTACTTTTTGATTCGTCTCATTGGAAATCCGGGTAAGCTGCTCCAGTTCGCTCACAAACGCAAGTAACTGCCTCGACACTTGGCTATTTTGTTCACGAAGGCTTGTCATACGTTCCAACATATCCTTTTGTTCTTCCGCACCCATCAGATTTCCTAACATAGCTGCCGTTCTGCTGCAAAGCATGGTAAAAATAGCCGCAATTGCAATCAAAGTCAAAGCTCTCGGCGCTACACTGTATACCATCACATCATACATCGTATCAAAATTCTTATCCGGTAATGTATTCCATTGGAATGCAAGAATTTGTCCCACCGATACTCCGATTACATTGATCACCGTAGCCAATATATTTAATTTCTTCGAGAAATATAAGCTTGCAATCGCAATTGCAAACACATAAATTACGATTACATGAAAGCTCAATGTTGTTGTCGTTAATAAAATAAACAATGAAGCACAAACCACATTCAAATACTTAATCCAGCCGGCCGAACCATGCCCGATTCGATGAAACAGAGTCGGTAACCATAGAAATACGGAACCTGCCACAAATGCAACGGTCATAATAGTCTGATCCACAATAAATATTCCTGCCACATTCAGTCCAAATACCAGTACAAAGATAAAAAAAGTAATTCGCATCACCTTTGCAACCACCTTGTTCGCCTGCTGTTCGTTCATCTGTAGTACACCGTTCATATCCATGCTCCTTTCTCACAGGCTTTCTGCCTGCATCTGCCGTAACATCACCGTCCCGTTTTCTTCTCGGGTACAATCTCACAGAGTTCCAATTTGCCACTCTTAATCAAAGTAAGCATACTTGCGAATTCCCTACTTAACATCTCTTGAATTTCTCTTTCTTCGAACCGGCATGCTCCGGTGGCACAGAGTACGCATATTCCGTAAGTAAAAATCCACACCTGCATAAACAAAGCAATCGCCTCTGTACGTTTCAATGCATATTCTTGCTCCAACATAGCCAGACACACTTCACCCGTGTCTCCCAAATACTTCAAATGCTCTTCAAAACTCTTACTGTCATTGTGCTCCTGCATATACAAAAGCTGAAACAATTTCGGTTCCCGGTTCGCAAACTGTATCATTTGAATTCCGATTTGTTTAAATGCCGGCGTATACTCCGCTGCCGCCTCCGCATAGGATTCAAACTCTTTCATTGCCGCATTACGCACCTCTGTCTGTAGATCTTCCATGTTTTCAAAAACCGTAAAAATCGGTCTGGAGGAACTTCCGAGTTCTTTTGCAAGAGAACGGGCCGTCAATGCATTAATTCCATGCTTTCTTACTATTGTAAATGCCGTTGTAACAATCTCTTCTTTTGTAAACTTTGCCTTTGGTGGCACTCGATCACACTCCTTATGGAAATCAATCTGCTCCAATCGTTTTAAAACACATGTTGCAGATTATATTGAAATTATACTCCCTTCTACTTTTCCTGTCAATAAAAACATCTTATTTTAACACAAATTCCTGTTATTTTTTCCCTTTTTGTGGTATAATAGATTCGAAAAAAAACTTTACCGATAGGAGGTATCATTTATGACTTATGTATGTGATGTATGCGGCTATGTATACGACGAAGCTGCCGGCGATCCGGACAACGGTATCGCACCGGGCACCCCATGGGAAAATGTTCCGGAAGACTGGGTTTGCCCACTGTGCGGCGTAGGCAAAGACCAGTTCTCCGAGCAGTAAGGCGACTGTATTAACACGCAAACCCATTTTCTTTCGGAGAGGTTTCCGTAATAACATTACTTCTTCCGAAGACTGCTGGGAACATAACCGTAATACCCGGAAAAGGCATGGGAAAAATGGTCCGGAGAAGAATACCCCAATCGTTCACTGATTTCGGTAATGGTATAGCGACCGTTCTGTAGCATCGGAACCGCTGCCGACATTCTGGCCTCCAGCTTTTTCCGGGTAAACGTTTTTCCGTACATTCTTTCCAGAAACCGTTGTGTCTGGCGTATGCTGAGTCCCAAACGTTTCGCCATCTCTTCCAACGTAATATCCCGATATTCGTATAAAAAGATTTCGTCCGCAACCAACAGCATGGTTTCCTCCCGCACCGGATTTGTGGAAAACTCCTCCTCCGGTGGCGGCATAACTCCCTCTGTTTCTTGCTTCATTCCGATACTTCTGATACACTCTATCACAAACTCCGCCAGCAAATGCACCCTCTTTTCGGCGCTTCCCGGTAAATTTCCCGCCTGCTCCGAAAGGATTTGCTCCATCAGAGAACGGAGCCCATCTCTTCCCATTCCGCACCATAACGGATGCTCTCTCATAATCTGTAACAGTTCGCCGCCTTTGTGCTCTCCCTCCGTTTGTAAATACAAGCCGAACTCCGTAACCGGGTTTGCCTCATCCGCTAACTGCTCATGCAATATGCCTGGCCCCGTAATATACAACGTTCCCGGTGTTAACGGATATTTCTTCCGGTTTAAGGAAACCTCTCCTTTTCCTTCCGTTACATAATGAATCTCATATACATTTTCTCCGTGGGCATGCTCCGGGATTATTTTCGTAAATCTCCGGTAGCTTACCATTACCGCATGCATTACTACCCCTTCCAACAAAAAACGCACACTTCCGGAAGTTACTGTCGCTTTTTCCTTCATACTTCTTATCCTCATCTTCGAAAATATACCGTTTTCTTCGTTTACATGTCATATTATACTATAAAATTCTTTCCTTCACAATGCTATAATAGATATTGAACCCGAAAGGAGGCACTATATTGATACAATATTTCAAAAAAAACAAACGCCGGATTCTACTTGTCATCCTGGCGGTCATCGGAATGGGATTTTCCCTCTCCTTTTTAATACGCACCAATCTCGGCGGCGACCCCTATACCTGCATGAACCTTGCCATCTCCGATCTCATCGGAATTTCCTTCGGACATTGGCAGGCCTTCCTAAATGTGGTATTATTAATTATAGTATTTTTCTGTGACCGGTCTCTCATCGGCATCGGCACCGTAGCAAATATGTTTCTTGTAGGATACTGTGTGGATTTCTTCACCTGGATAGAAAATTTCTTTCTGCCGGAGGAGATTACATCTTTACTTGCGCGAGGCATCATTGCGGTCCCTGCACTGCTTTTATTTGTTATCTCCGCAGCTCTTTATATGTGCTGCGAACTGGGCGTTGCGCCTTATGACGCAGCCGCATTCTTATTACACAAAGGAATTACCAAACTGCCGAAGTTTCAAAGATTGCCGTTCCGTGCAGTCCGCATTCCGTATGACCTTCTGGCCTGCGGCATCTGCCTGCTGTTCGGCGGCAGTATCGGTATTGTCACTTTGTTTATCTCCCTGTTTTTAGGACCTGTGGTAGATAAAACAAGTGATTTCCTAAAAAAGAAACATATCTTGGACTAACCTTTCTTTTACTTTAAACCTGCGATTCACAAGATAGGAGGATTGTATGTATCAATTAACCTATACCGATTCTTCAAACTACAACTGGAACAAGGCGCTTCCCATCGGCAACGGCCGTCTGGGTGCCATGATTTACGGAAATAATACCTCCGAACGTTTTCAGCTCAATGAAGACAGCGTCTGGTTCGGAGGTCCGCGAAACCGTAACAATAAAGACGCCCTTGCGCACTTGGAGGAAGTCCGCTCCCTCATCCTTTCCGGAAATATCCGTAAGGCCGAGGAACTGTGTAAGTATGCACTTACCGGCACACCGCAAAGCGAGCATACCTACCAGACCTTAGGTGATGTATACTTTGACTTCTGCGGCCGTCTCACAAAGGGTATCAACTTCCGCCGTACCCTAGACTTAGAAACCGCGGTACATACCTCCGTTACCACCGAGGAAAGCACCGGGATTACCTACCGATGCGATTCCTTCGTCAGCAAGAATTACAATTGTATCGTGGCAAAATTTACCGCTTCCGCTCCGGGACATCTGGACCTGGCTGCATCTTTACAGAGAGGCAACTTCTACGAAACCACGGAACACACCGGGGACTCCCTGTATATGTCCGGCAATCTGGGCGGTGGCGGCTCCGATTTCTGCTGCGGTATGCGCATGCTTTCCGACGGAGCCTTTGTAAAGGGTATCGGCGAGCATCTGCTGACCGAAAATGCGGCAGAGGTTCTTGTGCTGATTACCGCTTCCACTACCTTCCGCAGCGCCATTCCGCGCAAGACCGTAGAAGATACCTTAACAAGGGCAGCACAGCTTTCCTACGAAGAACTGTATCACGACCACTTGGCAGAGTATCAGCCGTATTTTAAACGCATGACTCTTTCTCTGCCTTACGATAAAGAACTGGATAAACTCACCACCGACGAGCGTCTCCGCCGTATTTCCGCGGAATGCCCGGACAACGGTCTGCTTGCCACCTATTTCGCTTACGGGCGCTACCTTCTCATTTGTTCCAGCCGTGGCGACTGTCTGCCGGCAAACCTGCAGGGTATCTGGTGCAACAGCATCGATGCTCCTTGGGGCAGCAAATACACCATCAACATCAATACGGAAATGATCTACTGGCCGGCGAACCTGTGTAATCTGGCAGAATGCCAGATGCCGCTGTTTGCCCATATTATGCGGATGCTTCCCAACGGCCGGCGAACTGCAAAGGAAATGTACGGCTGTAACGGCTTTGTAGCCCATCATAACACCGATATGTGGGGAGACACCGCCCCTCAGGACATCTATATCCCCGCCACCTTCTGGGTCATGGGCGCCGCATGGCTTTGTACCCACATCTGGCAGCACTATTTATATACGCAGGATATTGCCTTCTTAAAAGAATACTATCCGGCCTTAAAGGAAGCGGTACGGTTCTTCTTTGACTTCCTCATTGAAGTGGACGGAGCATATGTGACCTGCCCTTCCGTTTCCCCTGAAAACACCTATATCATGGAAAGCGGCATGAGCGGCTGTCTTACCTACGGCTCCACCATGGACAACGAGATTCTTCATGAGCTGTTCGGCAATCTTCTTTCCGCCGCACCGATTGTAGGAGACACCGATACCGCATTCCTCACAAAAGCAAAGGAATACGACACAAAGATTCCGGGCATCCGTATCGGCAAACACGGCCAGATTATGGAATGGCAGGAAGACTACGACGAAGCCGAGCCGGGCCATCGTCACATCTCCCACCTGTGGGCATTGCACCCGGCCTTCCAGATTACTCCGGATGCCACTCCTGAATTGTGCGACGCAGCAAAGGTTACCTTAGAACGCCGACTGACAAGCGGCGGTGGCCATACCGGTTGGAGCCGCGCCTGGATTATCAATATGTACGCAAGACTTTGGAACAGTGATGAATGCTATCAAAACCTTCTGGCGCTGATGCAGAAATCTACCTTGGAAAATCTTCTGGACAACCACCCGCCGTTCCAGATTGACGGCAATTTCGGCGCCACAGCCGGTATGGCGGAAATGCTGTTACAATCAAGTGAAGACCGCACCGTTTTGCTCCCGGCACTTCCGAAGGAGTGGAGCGAAGGAGCTGTCACCGGGCTTTGCGGTGTAGGTGCCGTAACTTATGATATCTCTTGGAATAACGGCACTTTAACCGAGGTTACGTTACTTCCGAAGTTTGATACGGAGCTGACTCTCATTTACAAGGGTATTTGCCGCACCGTCACATTAAAAAGCGGCGTGAAACTTATACTTTGCTCCAAAGATTTTATTTCATAGTATTTGATTGCCCTCAAATAGAAAGCGGGTTGTGCATCTTGATTTCATGCACAACCCGTTTTACAATCTCCAAAACAGTTACTCTATCGATTCCTTTTTGTAATTTGCGAACCCGGAAGATTCCATCCTTGTTCCATCCTGCAACACCCACATTGCCTCCGTATCGGGAAGAGATTCTATAAATTCCGCCCCTACCTCAAAATCCATACAAAACAGTGCGGTAGAAAGCGCATCTCCGTCTGCGGAACTGTTACATACCACAGATACCGATACATACCCTTCCGAAGGCATTAAAGTCTCCGGATTAATGATATGATGATACCGCTCTCCATCCACCACATAATACCGTTGATAGGAGCCACTGGTCACCAAGGACTCCCCCGCAAGCTCTAAATAGGCCAGATATTCCTCCTCACTGTCTTCCTCCGGATTCTCGATTCCTACGGTCCACTTGTTCCCGTCGCCTTTTACACCGACTGTGCGTACATTTCCGCCCACATTCAGAACGTAACCGGTCACTCCCTGTTCTTCCAGCGAACGTGCTACCATCTCCACCGCATATCCTTTGGCGATAGCTCCCACATCCAATTTCATCTCCGGATCCGTCAAGGTTACCGTTCCGGCTTCCTCATCAATTACAAGTGCATTAATATCTGTATGTTCCGCTGCTTCCAGAAGCTTTTCCATTGGCGGAAGCTTTGCCGCCCAAGGCTCGTCTATCCCTTCCGTCCGATACTCATGCCATAGGGACAGTACACTTCCCATGGCAATATTCACCATTCCGTCAGTCTTTTCATACATCTCCTTTGCATACAAAAGCATATCGATAATACGCGGATCTGCCGTCACGGTTCGATGCTCTCCGTCCACCGGTTCATTGATTGTACAAAGGTTTTCCATTCCGTCATACCGATGATAAATCGTAAACAGCTTGTGATACTCGGAAAGCTCGGCAAGAACTCCTTCTGCCACCTTGTCAAACTCTTCCTGACTTCCGGCATACCCTGTAATTGATGTTACCGTATCAAAATAATCAAAGGAATAGGTGGAATATTTCTCAAATTCTGTTCCGCATCCGGCAAGACTTACACTTTGCAGAAGCAGAGAACAAAACAGGATACATAACCATATTTTTTTCTTCATGCACATCCCCTCCGAATTATTATATGGCCTCTTTCAGCACTCGCGTG
>SVEN01000015.1:8032-51619 GCA_015057365.1 Lachnospiraceae bacterium
GCGCTCATATGCCCAATTTCGTCCTCTCGGATGCAAGCATCCGCCGGACGTCTTTGGGCATACTCACTTTACCTTCGCGAATATTATACCCCTTTGTATTCCATCCTTGCAACATAATCTTTTATTTTCGTCCACCGTAAGCTGCCCTATCGTTTTTCCGTTGGCAAACATACTCCTATATGTATCCGTACACTTTCTATATCTCGCATAGGTCTTCTTGGCCGCATTCTCATCTCCGTATACCTTCCAACCTCCGACCCACTTATAACCGTAGCCTTTGTTCGCTATAAAACCACTGACATCCTCCGGCGGATACCCTAAAAACAAGCCTATCTCATGGGGAAATTGCTCGTTTCTCTGTAACCGCTTTATCAGGTGGACCACACAACCTCCCGGTTTTTCCTTACAATAACCCCTTTCCCGTAACAAACGCTCCGATGTACTATGACAAAAATCCATACGCAATCGTTCCGGACGGTATACATAAATCAATGCACGGCCATCTTTAAATTGCAATGGCACGGCACGCACCCCCTTCCTGGTCAACATCCGATTCCAGCACCGCATACACTCTCTAAGCTTCTCTTCGTCACAAAACTCACCGGCAAATAAATTCCCTGTTTTCATCCCTGCAAGCGTTGGCGAGCAATGCCGTATCAATAACTCTTCCGACAAATCAAATCCCTCCTTATACCGTATGTTCATCAAGAATCTTCTTCAATGCTTCAATAGAACTACTGTGAGATCTGGCAATCTTTGTATGTATACCGACTTTTCCCAAGGCACAATGAACCATCTTGTGAGATACCGTATTTGTAAACAACACAATCAAATCCGGTGAACCCATATTTTTTAAACTACTTGTCATCTTAGGATACACCTTTGCTTTACACTTATAATCACTGCATACCTCCGCATATCTTCGTACCATACACTCATTTCCACCGATAATTGCTACACTCATGTTCTCACCTCCGGATATATTTTTCACTAGTTAGCATATGCTAACCACCGCTCTGCAAAATAGTTAGCATCAGCTAACTATAGGCTATAGTATATATAATCCTGTTCCAAATGTCAATACTCTTTTTCACCTTTTTTTCATAACAGTAGAACAAAAAGCGGCACCGTAGCAAAAAACTACCGTACCGTTTTCACAAACAGAAAAGGGGGAGGCGAACCTCCCCCGGCTTATCTTTATTCTCTTACTTTAACTTAGCCGCAGCCTTTACAAAGCCGTCAACTCCCATGGTACAACCTGCAGTCTGTAAATCCGCATTGCCGTAGCCGTCAACGCCTGCAAGTGCCTCAATCTCAGCAACCGTCTTACCTACGCATGCTGCATCAAAAGCCGCTGCCTGCTCGTTCCACTCCTTCACAACACCGTCACCGTTTAAATCGGTGCCGTATGCGCTCATACCGTAATTGGTGCCTAATTCCTTCTTAGAGGAAACCGCCTTGGTCAAATCATAGGTAGAAGCACCGGTTGCATCGAAGGTGAACTTCACCTGTACGCAATCACTGGCAGCTGCCACAATCTTTCCCTCTGCATCCGTCGCAACCGCAAGGAATGTAGTCTCAAGCTGGTTCTGACCGTCCTTCTCCTCGGTAGCATCCTTACAGGACTGTGCAGTGGATACTCCAAGCTTTAAGGTATGCTCTGCGGTAACCTCGGAAGCAACCGCATTGTTATATGCCTTCTCAATTGCCTGTACAAACTCGGTAACGGTAATGGTACAACCTGCGTTAATCACATCCTCGGTACCCTTGCCTTCTCCTGCCACCAACGCTTTTACTTCATCCAAAGTCTTACCGCAAACAACGCTCTCAAATGCATCAGCCTGCTCATACCATTCCTTAACCGCGCCGCCGTAAGCAACCATGTTATAAGCATCGCCAAGCTCATACTTGGTAGCAAAGGACTCGTTTGCTACTGCCTTACCGTCACCGGTGTACGCTACAGTAGCATCTGCGGTATCCAGCTGACATGCTACAATCTTACCTGCCGCATCCACGGTAACTACGGCCACATTAGTAGTAGTCTGGCCCTGACCGTTTGCATCTCCTTCCGCATTACTTGCCTTGGAAACCTCGGTAACGACGCCCATACCGAACTTTAAGGTCTCTGCCTTTTTTTCTTCCTTCTTACAGCCTACCATAGAAACAACCATAAGAATGCTAAGGGATAAACAAAGTAACTTTTTCATTTTCATGGAAAACTCCTCCTTGTTGTATGCTTGTTAATTTTTTATCACTTTCATTATGCACGATAATATGAACTTTGTCAACCCGTATTTATATCAATTTCTTCGGGATTCGTTTCACAATAATCGCGCCGCACAATCCTACGAAGATACCGGATACCGTTCCGGTAATCGTAAGTACAATCAGATAGTATCCAAGTTCCGCTGTCCCAAGCAACAACATGGCAGTCAAAATCTGACCTACATTGTGGAATACACCACCGGCCACGCTGACACCTACCACTGACAGGAAATTAAGCTTCTTTAGCACCACCATCACCAACATACTAAGGAAGGCTCCTGCCAGACTGTAAACAAGGGCCATCATGTTTCCGAACATAAAAGACACCGCCAGCATCCGTACAAGAGATACAGCAACTGCCTCCTTAAGACCGAACCGGTACAACACAAACACAATAATGATGTTCGGAAGGCCGATTTTTATTCCGGGCACTGCGTTAAATATGGGCGGAAGCAATGCTTCCACATAGGCCAATACAAGCGCCACCGCGGTACACAATCCCAACATCGCCAGCTTTTTCGTTGCAGGTCTCATGATAACACTCCTTTACACAACAATATCCGGTGCGTCTTTCTCTTCCGTAGTATACACCGTAATCACCACTTTATGAGGAAGGCATACAATACTTTCGCCTTCCCGCGAAATCGGCTTATGGCCGGCACAAATACCGTCCGGGCAGGTGGCCGTCTCCACATAAGCCTGTCCGTCTTTTATCACAAGCAAATTCAATTCCTCATTCTGCGCTCCGGTACGGATTTCCACCGTGATGTCCTCCGTCAGGGAATACCGCCCGAATTCCTTTCCGTCCACCGTTACCACCACCGAATCCCCTTCTCCCCGAAAGAGATAAAAACAGAGTCCCAGTGCGGAAACAACAAACAGCAGTACCACAATAAAAATCACATCATTACGAAACAGTCGCCCACCGTTTTTTGCGGTGGGCGTAGTTTTTACATCTTGATTCATCATTCTTCTACCTTGAAATCCTCGTATTCTTCGGAAAGATCCGGGAAGAATACCTGCTTTAAGCTACCGGTCGGACAACTTGCGGCACACGCTCCGCAACCGACACATTTAGTATAATCGATTTTTGCCAAATTATTCGTGACGGTAATCGCTTCATGAGGACAGGTCTTTACGCACTTCATACAACCGATGCAGGCATTCTTACAAGCCTTACGGGCATCCGCTCCCTTGTCCTTGCTGTTACACATCACAACCACTACCGTCTCTTGCGGCACCATGGAAATGACCTTCTTCGGACAAATACTCTCACAAAGTCCGCAGCCGAGACAACGACTGGTATCCACATGGGCAATACCGTCCTTCATGCAAATAGCATTGGCAGGACATGCCGCAGCACAGTCACCAAGGCCCATGCAACCGTAACTACAGGTCTCCGGACCGCCGTACAGCATTGCAGCAGCCTTACAACTGGTTACGCCCACATACTCAGTCTTGGTCGCGGTCGCTTCGCAGTTACCGTTACAATGAACAAATGCAACCACGTCCTTCGGAGGCTCTACTTCGATTCCAAGCAGTGCTCCCAACTCCTCTGCGGTAGACTCTGCACCCGGGACACAAAGATTCGGCTTTGCCTTTCCTTCTGCCACCGCCACCGCATAGTCATCACAGCCCTTATATCCGCAGGCACCGCAGTTAACACCCGGCAAGCAGGCACGAACCGCTTTTACCGTCTGGTCTTCCTCCACTCCGAAGAAACGGGACATTACCGCAATCAACAAACCTGCAAGCAAACCGATGGCAGCTACCACTAAAAATGCAATTAAAATATTCATAGCTTTACGTTACCCCCTTTACGCGAACAGCGCATCCACAACACCCGCAAAGCCCATAAAAGCCAGCGAAATGAAGGAAGCAGCGATTAAAGTAACGGCAAGTCCTCTAAACGGTGCCGGCACACGACTTTCATCGATGCGGGAACGAAGTCCCGAGAACAATACCATTGCCAGTAAAAATCCGAGACCGCAGCCCAAGGAACTAACCATAGACTCTAAGAAATTGTAACCGTCGTTGATGTTGTTAATCGCCACACCAAGCACGGCACAGTTCGTTGTAATGAGCGGAAGATATACACCCAACCCCTTATGAAGTGCCGGTGAAAATCTCTTTAAAATCAACTCCAAAATCTGTACCAAAGACGCAATTACAAGGATAAAGATGATATTCTGCATATAGCCCAGACCCAACTTATCCAAAAGAAGATACTGAATCGGCCAGGTTACGGCAGTTGCCAAAAGCATAACCGCGGTAACCGAGATTCCCATGCCCACAGCCTGATTTAACTTCTTGGAAACACCGAGGAACGGACAGATTCCGAGGAAACGGCTGAGCACGTAGTTATTTACCAATACCGAAGAAAGTAAAATAACGATTAATGTTTTAAAAACTTCCATTACTGCTCCTCTCCTTTCTTCATACATGCACCGGTATGACAGCTGCCTGCGGACGGACATCCCGCGCAGGAGAAGTCTGTCTTAAGCGGCGCCTTACCGGAGGTTATCGCGTACACAAGGGCAATGAGTAACCCGTATACCAGCATACCGCCCGGCGCCTTTACAAGGAACGCAATCTTGTACGGCTCAAGGAACGGAATCGGGATTCCTGCAAAGCTTGCATTACCGAACACTTCACGGATAAATGCCATGGCACAAAGAGCAATGGTAAAACCGATACCCATGCCGATACCGTCAAGTGCGGAACGAAGCACATTATTCTTGCTTGCAAACATCTCCGCACGACCGAGAATAATACAGTTTACCGTAATGAGTGCCAGATACACACCGAGCATCTCATAGAGTTCAGGGAAGTACGCCTGTACAATCATCTGCACAATGGTAACAAATCCCGCAATAATTACAATATAACAAGGAATACGCACACTGTCCGGAATAATCTTTCGAAGCAGGGAAATCAGCATATTGGAGCACACAAGTACTACCATTGCCGCAATTCCCATACCGAAGGCCCCGGCTACGTTATTGGTCGTTGCGAGAGTCGGACAGGTACCGAGAATCAATACAAGTACCGGATTCTCTTTCAGAATACCTTTTACTAATACCGACATATTATCGTTATTCTTCATTACCGGCACCTCCTTCTAAAATCTTTACAGACTCAAACGCACGTAAAATCGCTTTCTTATAACCGTTTGTGGTAAGGGTTGCACCGGAAATACCGTCAACCGTTTCATAATCCGCCTCGGTCTTTCCTACAAACTGACCGTAGAAGGATTCCGTTGCACAAGCATCACCGATATTCGGCGTCTCTGCCTGGGAAACCGTAAGACAGTCGATAATCTTACCGTCCTTTGTCATGGATACCTTGATATAAATATACTCACCGGAGGCCGGATGATAATCATCGCCGCCGTTGATACCGTAACCCGCACCCTTCACGTTAAGCACATAATTACCGGTTGCGGTCTTTGTTGCGGAAACAAGAGCGGAAGGCAAATCGGCATATGCGGTAAGATCAATCTCCGTCTCCACGGAAGCATTTAAAATTGCCATCTGTGCAGAAACATTTGCCGCTGTATCTCCTTCGGCTCCGGATACTACAGCACCGGATTCATCCACACCGACAAACTGTTCTCCGATGACACATACGGAACCCTTGCCGTTGTCTGCGGTATATACCGCATCGATACCTTCCATCACTTCGGTCAGGAACAACTTCGTAAACTTCCCTTCCCCTGCCGGGAGTGCCGCAGTCAGATTGTCCATAAGAATCTCTTCCTCACTGCGGATATCTACGGAACCTCCACCAAGAATCGTTGCTGCATTAATCGCATCCTTTATGGCATTGCGATAGGCCGCGGTCGTCTTGGTAGCACCGGAAATCACATCCACTGCCTCAACAGTCTCACTGTTCTTTCCTGCAAAATTCTCACCGAAGGTCTTCTCATGACCTAAGGTCTCGTTGGAAGACAAACAAACCGCTCCGCTCACCGTACCGTCGGCGTTTACACCACACATAATCACAAATCCGGAGCCGTAACCGGTGGTGGTAAGCTTCACCACATGACCGCCGCCGGCTTCCTTATAGGCCTCTGTCACGGTCGCCGGAAGTTCATAAGAAGAAAGATCCATCTTCTCAAAATCCGTACCGTCCGGCATGACTACCAGAAGCGCTTCGTTTGCGGCAGCAGCCTGGTTCTTTTCAATAATCGGGGCTGTAAGCGCATTGGTTGCGGCAAGTAAAAGGGAAATCACCGCACAAATCGCTGTCAGCACCACAACACTTTTTACATTTAAAGACTTCTTCATGCTTTCTTACCTCCCACTCCAAAGACTTTGTGCCTTGTCCAGGAATCAATGTAAGGCGTCAGAATGTTCATAAACAGAATCGCAAAGGACACGCCCTCCGGATACACACCGAAGTAACGAATCACGAAGGTAATAAGTCCTGCACCCAGACCGAAAATCAGCTTACCTGCCGCGGTTGCCGGGGAAGTCACATAGTCCGTTGCCATAAAAATCGCACCGATGAATAAACCACCGGAAAGAATCATTGCCAGAGCACTCGTGAAATCCATACCTTCCATAAAGAAAGAGCATACAAACACGGTACCGATATAGGCTACCGGAATATGCCAGGTAATGACACGACGCACCAAAAGATATACAAAACCGAGCACAAGCGCCAGTACACAGGTCTCACCGATGGCGCCGCCGTTAAGTCCCAAGAATAAATCCAGAAGAGACGGCATTGCCGCACCCTCGCCGAGGCTTAACGGAGTCGCGCTTGATACGGTATCCACTACTGTCGGAAAAGCCTGAACCGTCATGGAACCGAAGGCAATGAGCATAAACACACGAGCCGTAATAGCCGGGTTCACCGGATTGCATCCGATACCACCGAACAAACATTTCACCACCACAATCGCAAACAACGAGCCGATGACACACTGCCACAGCGGAATATTGGCCGGCAAATTCAACGCCAGCAGAAGGCCGGTTACCGCAGCACTGAGGTCCCCGATGGTCTGATCCTTCTTGATAATCACATTAAACAATGCTTCAAATCCCACACATGCGGCAACACAAATCGCAATGACCAAAAGGGAACGTATTCCGAAAATCACCGTACCGGCAATCGTCGCCGGAAGCAGGGAAATCAGCACATCACGCATAATCCCCGCGGTAGACTGACCGCTGTGTATATGAGGGGAAACAGCGAGCTTTAATTTACTATTCATGCTTTTGCTTCCTCCTTTGCCTTTTCTTCTCTTAAAAATACCTTTGCCAACTTGTTGTTCTGTACCAACGGACGATTTGCCGGGCACACAAAGCTACAGCAACCGCATTCCATACATGCGTTCACGGCAAGCTCTTCTAATTGCTCCGCATCCTTCTTCTCAAGGGCTTTTGAAATTGCAGCCGGCGCCAGACCGAACGGACAGGTATTGGTACAAGCACCGCAACGGATGCAGGCCGTGGTCTTCGGAAGACGCGCTTCCTTTTCCGTCAATGCCAGAATCGCATTGGTGTTTTTAATGACCGGTGCGGAGTCATCCGGCACCGTAAGTCCCATCATCGGGCCTCCGTAAATGAGCTTTGCCGGTTCTACGGTTAAACCGCCACAAAACGCAAACATCTCTGCCATGGAAGTACCGATCGGTACCAGTACATTCTGCGGATTCTTTACCGCTCCGCCGTCTACGGTGACACACTTTTCCACAAGCGGCATACCGGTCTGTAAATAGGAGCCGATGGTGGCAAGGGTGGTACAGTTAATTACGATACAGCCCACATCAATCGGAAGCTTTCCTACCGGAACCACCTTTCCCGTCGTGTGATAAATGAGTACCTTCTCACCGCCTTGCGGGTATACCGCCGGGAGTACCTTTACCTGAAGCGTGCAGGCATCCTTTACTTCCTCAGAAAGCTTCTGCATGGAAGCAATCGCGGTCTTTTTATTGGACTCAATACCGATAATTACATTCTTAATACCAAGATACTTGCTTAACACGCGAAGGGCATAGGCCATATCCGCACCACGCTCTACCATGGTTACGGTGTCACTGGTCACATACGGCTCACACTCCGCTCCGTTAATTACAAGATATTCAATACGAGCCGGATCTACGTTAAACTTTACATGGGTCGGAAATCCCGCACCGCCTAAGCCTACAATACCGCTCTCGGTAAGCGCCGCCATCAGGCTCTCCTTGGAATCCACCACCGGAGCCTTCAGATTCTCATCGGGAGTCATCTGTCCGTCGGACTCAATCACTACCGCCGGAGCCTTTGCACCATTAGACAACAAAAAGTCCTGAAGCTTAACAACCTTACCGGATACGCTGGAGTGAATCGGTGCCGAAACCATGCCGTCAGCCTCCGCAATCTTCGTGCCGACCTTAACCTCGTCTCCGACCTTGACGATCGGGCGTGCAGGCTTACCGATATGCATTACCATCGGAATTACCACCGTGTTCGGTGCATCCATACGGGCTACCGGCTTATCCTGCGTGTGTTTTCTATGGGGAACATGAACCCCGTGAAGAGAAAAACCCATTGTTCCACTACCTTTCTATATTATTTTATAAATTATACTGCATCCGATAGTAAAACAAGACTTAACGATATCCTTCGCAAGCCTCTGTTTTACATCTAAATATTAAGATGTTTTAATTATATATTTTTTTTCTACCTTTGTCAACAAAATTGTCCTATATTTGCGCACTCTTAGCGCCTTCTTAATCGCCAAGAAAAAACCGCCTGTCCTCTGCCGAAAACACGGCTTTAGGACAAAAGCGGCCGATACTTTGTAAATATTTTAACAAATATTGCATACTAAGATTTAACAGAATATTCAAGTCATAAAACCAGCTGATACGCCCTCCGCGAACTGCCGTTTTCAAGGTATATGATGCCACAGTACCCGAATCCGTACTTTTCCATCAAATGTTGCATGGTTTTATTGTCTTCGTGGGTATCGATTCGCAGGTTTGTAATGTTTTGCTCTACCAGTTTTGTTTTACAAAACTCAAGCACGGTTTTGAACACACCCTTTTTCTCCCCATCACTTGCAATCCGGTGAATTACACCGTAAGGCTCCTCATTAAACCACTCTCCTTCGATGTAGTGATAGGTCGGATCATCTTCCATGGAGAGCATAAACACACCGCAAAGTCTTCCGTTCTCCTCACACACATACAGCCGGAAAAGATCTATGTCTTGTCGCAAATATTCTTCCGGCGGATACCCCACCGGCCATTGATTCGGATTTCCGGAGGCATCCATGTAGAATTTTGCGGCAGTATATATTTTTCTGATTTTGGGCAAATCCCCGATAGTTGCATTTCTGATTCGCATAGACACCTCCTATTTTAGCAGGCTTTTTCTCTGTAATATAACACTATCTCCACATTCTCTTCAGGCCTTCCAGAACTCTCGTCTCACGCTCTACCATTGCCTTGTCCCACTCGGTACAATGACAATTCCTGTTGGCACGGATGGCCTCTTCCGGAGTCACAAACTCCAGGGTAAATCCCTCTTCTGCCTCATAATCATCCAACTTCTGCTCTCCCGTCTCTTCCGAAATCTCGCAGGTGTAGTAATAGTTTTCCTGCTCAAAAATCGTATTTTCAAGATAATCGCTTTTCTGCAAACGAAGCACAAAACCGTATTCCTTAATGGTTTCCGGCTTTACGGTAAGACCGGTTTCTTCCTTTACTTCGCGAATCAGCGTTGCTTCGTGAGCCTCGTCACCTTCGATTCCTCCACCCGGCAACTTGTAATAATCATACTTTAAGCTATGTACCATAGCAAGCGTGTCACCTTTTCGGATAATTCCGCGCACCGACGGTCGTGCAGAATGTGGCCAATCTTCCTCATAATCCAACATATCCACACAAAACAACGGACGCATGGTCGGTCTTTTCTTAATCTTCTCGTCCAAAGTCTCCCGCACTACCTTTTTGTAGTCACGGGCACCTTCCGCTATTTTTTGATTTACAAAAGAAAGGACCTCATTGCAATACCGCTCCGTCTGCTCCACATTCTTACAATATTCTTTTTTAACTGCCTTACATTCCTTAAGCGCTCCTTTATACTGCTTCTTCGACAATTCACCCGATGCATAAGCCGCGTCCAGTTCATCCCTGTCGTCAATTCCAACATCCCCCTGCGGTGTAAAAATAACATCCAGATACTTGTCCACGTACACTGCGATACCGTCTCTGTCATATTCCACCGCATCCAACATATCCGCATACCAAAGAGAGACCCGTCCGTTCGGAAGATACTTTGCCGTCACCATATGTTCCCTTCCGTCCGGTATCAGCTGCAACCAGCGCATACCCTCTCCGCATACCTGCACCTTACCGGCCTTTGCACACTCCCAGTACTGCGGTTCTCCGGAAGTCATGCAAATCAGTGCCGCCAAGCCTTTAAAATGCTCCGTTTCCACCCGCATCTGATAGTACGGAAAGTACTGAAATCCCCATGCATCTCTGTCTAAACGTTTTCTTTTCATACTGTTCCCCCAACATCGTTTTTATCTTCGAATCACGTAGCGTTGTATTTCCGCCTGAAATGTCTCACTGTATAATTCCTCTATCAGCTCTCCGCCGCAGTTTTTTATTACCCCGGAGGAAGCTACATTGTCCTTATCACAGCCCAAGAGCACTTCTTTGATACTCATGGTATCATATATCTCCAGTACCTTTTTTAACATCTCGGTGGCATAGTGTTTCCTGCGTTCCGTAGGCCGGATGCAATACCCGATATGACCGCCCTCGGTCCGCAAAAACTCATTTAACGCCAGACGAATATTAATCATGCCGACAATTTTGTCATCCTCTTCTCTTACATAGAAATAGGTAAGTGCCGGTACCCGCGGTTTCTCCACATTAGCAATATCAATGTCATCAAGTACCTTCTTGAGCCATTCCTCGTAAGTGGAATCCTCAAGATACCCATCCAGGGCTCCGCTTCCGTTTATCTCGGAATTGTATTCTTTAAATTCATTGATAAACTCGATGGCCTTTTCTTTGTACGCTAAGGCTGGAAAAACGAATTTGAACATATTCCTACTACTCCTCTCACGAAAATTGCTCATCAAATCTTCTCACTTGTTCCCTGTTTAACTCGTCATTATAAATATCTGATTCGAAAAATCGTCCGCCATTTGCTTCTTTTAAGTATCCCGGTATCAGCTCCATTCCCATAAACGACGGATAGTTATAACCTTCCGCATCTGCCACACCAAACTCAGAAGCTTCCTTAAAACCGAACTGCGGGTAATACTCCGGTCGTCCAAAAAATAATATTGCACCATATCCGAGCTTTTTCGCTTTCTCTATCATGGCATAAATCAGGGCTTTTCCTACACCCTTTCGCTGATGTTCCGGCAACACGCTGATAGGTCCCATATTTATTACCGGCGTTACGCCCTTCTCTGTCCGAACCTCCGCCTTACTGCAAATGATATGTCCTACAAGCTCTTCTGTTTCATCAGACTGATTCACTGCCACCAGACTTAGCGGTAAAATTCCATCCCTTTTTCGCAACTCATTTACCATCCAGTGTTCATAAGGACATCCGATGCCGCCCCGCTCAATCCTTCCCGGATAGGAAAAGGCCGCTCTTGTAATCTCTTCTACGCGACGGTAATCTTTTTTCTCTTCTTCTCTGACTAAAATTTTCATTCAAACTCTCCTTTAAATTCAGGAGATGCCAACTCTCCTGTTCTCGTTGTTTTTATGTATCATTTCATCAACCCTGCCTTTCTTTTAAGATTCTATTATAACGCTTGTGCGGTATAATTCCTTTTTTCATTTCTAACAGCTTATGCTATTTCAATCGGCTCTTTCGGTATTTCTCCCCGCGACAGCCTCTCTAATATTTCTAAAATATCTTCAGAGAAAAACTTCTCCCCGGATGTCTTGATTTCCTCCAAAGACCACCATTTCCCGGAAGTCATTCTTTTATTCTCGCTTTCCGTCCAACCGGCGTAAGAGAATTCTGTTTCATCTAATCGAACCAGATAGAACCTTTCCTCACTTTGTACCGTTTCCCCGCTCTTTAACTCATACTGCGGAGTTCTATAATATACCTGTAGCATAGAATTAGTTCCACTCAATTCGATCCCAAGTTCTTCGAAAAGTTCTCTTTTCAGTGCTTCTTCAAAGCTTTCTCCCTCATCCAAGCCTCCGCCCGGCGTAATCCAGATAGAATCTTCTTCTGCAAAGAAATCAAAGGTGTAGCGGAAGAGAAATATCTGATTCTGCTTATTTAAAACGATTGCTCTGCTGGATTTTCTTGTAAGCATGTTCCCTCCGTTACTTCTCCATCAAATACGCCCTACACGGTGCTCCGTCAAATCCAGCAAAATTAAGAGGTGCCGCACTAAGGAAATACTTGCCCTCGGAAACCTCGGAAAGCACTACGCCCTCCAGTAACACAATTTCCTTGCCCAATAATACCTTATGTACCGCCATTGGTGCATTTTCCGGTCCCACCGTCTGACTCTCGTTTCCAAGAAGCTTTATCCCCGCTTCCGCAAACACTTCCGCAGCCTCTAATGTCACCGTTGCCTTACCTGCAATTAATATACGTTCCTTTGCTTCGGCTTCTTCTGCTTTCTTTAAAATCTCACGGGCATTCTCCGCAGTTACATCCCCTTCATGACACGCCACATAGCAATCACCTACAAACGCCTCCAGAGGCATCTTGTCCACCGTCTTCCCGTCATTAATAAAATGAAACGGCGCATCAATATGAGTCCCGTTATGGGCACACATAGAAAGCATGGAAAGGTTATAAAGTTCACCTTCTTCCATACTCTTTACAAGCTCCGCTTTCGGGCTGTCATCCCCAGGAAATACCTTACAGGAGAGGACCTCCTGCGAAATGTCGATAATTCTCATACCGCTATCTCCTTACCGTTATTTTATTGCACGCTTTTTTGTACGGTAACCAAACGCACAAACGTATTATAGTACACTTCTTTACGACCGTCCTTTAAGAGATATTCTATATCCTTTAACGTATCCTCATCCCTTAACAAATCAACGATATACGGTGTATATCTGGTTCCGCTCTGTTCTATCAATTCATCAAACACATCCGTAAACGACTTTCCGGTATTGTAACTACGGCCGACCGTATCCGTTGCTGCATCAAGACAATCCGCACAAGCCACCAAATCAATCAGCAGTTTTACATCGGATTCTTCCGTGTTATAGTTCGGATATCCTGCCTGATTGTTGTACCACTTGTGATGTCCCCTTGCAATATCCGCATAAGGCCGTGTCGAACTGTAATTGGACATAATCTGTGCCCCCACATCCGGATGGGTTTTAATGATATCAAATTCATCATCCGTCAGATTACGACCGTAAATGAAAATCGTGTCCATAATCAAGAACTTACCGATATCATGACACAACGCCCCTCGAAAAATATACTCTTCCAGTTCAAAACGATGTGCTGATACTTCCTCTACATTTTTATATCCAAACATCCCCACAAAGGCCTCCGGATGCAACAGAATCAAATGTCTGCAAAAGCACTTAGCAATTCGTCCGACCATAATTGTATGTACATAAGTCGGCGGATGCAAGGCCGCTATTCCGTTGAGACATGCATCCATAAACGTCATTTGTCCCGGCAACTCTATAAAATTTCGCATAAATGCTACAAAGTATTCCAGCAAATAACTGAAAGAACCTGTATTTTGCATGCAGAACACATAATTCGTAATGTCGTTATAGATTCCCGACAATAAATCGATATCCTTTTCCCCAATCTTTTCCACATCAATCTGTAAAAGATACTCCAACGGAACCAGAATATTTTGAAAAATATCCCCGATGCTGTATCCGTCCGAATCTCGTCTCTTATACAGATGTATCAGTTCCTCTTTGTAGTCATCCAACGACAGCTCTCCGGCATAATATCCGCTTCGACAAATGCACAATAGAATCTCCGACTCCGAAATCCTCTTTCTGACTTTCTCCGATTCTTCCCAGTGTTTTTTTAACTCCTTGCAATGTTCCCATACTTCCCGACATTCTTCTTTGGTAAGCTTTTTCTCATTGGCAAACTCCGTCATAATTCCGAAATATTCCAACGTACGAACACGATGATATTCCCAGTCGTATTCCGAAACCTGCTCTCTGTAAAACGGGTCATCTTCCAAGCTCAATGCATTACGCAAAATAGTGAGCTCGCGTTCCTTCGTAGCTTCGTCATACAAGCCTTCAAACAACGCACACATATATCTGGAATTTACCAATACTATTTCCTTTGTTTCATCATCCGGCAACTGTGCAAAGCGTTCCTTATCCAAAAAGGTCAGCAACTCATTTGCCGCATCCATCGCTTTTTTGCGTGCTTTCTCACAATTTTTCGCATAGGGCAACATACGTTTTTGCATATTTAACAGCGTATAATACGCCGACACCTGCGCATCCAGTTGTTCCACCATATATCGTATATCCTGCTTCTGCGCCGCATCCGCATACAAACGGTCGGCAATTTGTGTTACCACCGCCATATCCAGATTCTCCATATTGTACGCATCGATTAATGCGTTTTGAAGTTCCAACAATTCCTCAATCGTTTCTTCTTCTAACAAATCCCCCGTATTCGAAAGATAAGGATTAATTTCCTCTTTCAATAAATGCCGGTTCGAAAGCGCAAGAGACCGTATTTCCGTAAAATTCTCCGTTAATATCTCATAATAATTTGATGCTTTCATTCGATTGTGCACACGCGGTGAAGAAAGTGTACGTATACGCGCTGTCTGCTCTACATATTTTTTCCAATTCATGTGCTGCATAATATTATCCCCTCATTCTGTTGTATGTTTATCCCCTCGTTAAGAGTACACATGTCTCCGTATGGGCGGTCATCGGAAACTCATCCACCGGACATACCTTTACCACTCGATATCCTCTCTCCTGCAGCGTCACCAAATCTCTCTGGAGGCTGGTCGGCTTACAGGAAATATACACCAAATGGTCCACACCGTAATTGATAATCTTGTCCAACGCCTTCGGATTGATTCCGTCTCTCGGCGGGTCCAGAATAATCATGTCCGGACGTTCCTCGATGGTATCCAGCATTTTAAGTACATCTCCGGCGATAAATTCGCAATTGGTGAGACCGTTGCCCGCAGCATTCTCCTTTGCCGCTTCTACGGCCTCTTCGATAATCTCCACGCCGATGACCTTACGTGCCACGGACGCCACCATCTGAGCAATGGTGCCGGTACCGCTGTACAAGTCAAATACCAGCTTTCCGTCCACCTCACCGATAAATTCACGGGCGGTACTGTAAAGCACCTCTGCACCGAGAGAATTGGTCTGGAAGAAGGAGAACGGGGTAATGCGGAACTTCAGTCCCAAAAGTTCCTCGTAAAAATGGTCTTTTCCGTACAGGATTGTAGTCTTTTCGCTGGTTACCACGTCCGCAAGACTGTTATTTCTGCAGTGAATAATCCCCGCAAACTTTCCTTCTATCGGAAGTGCCAACAGACGGTCACAAAGGTTCTTTAAGAACGCGTCTTCATCAAACGGATTCACATCCCCAATATAAGTCTCTGTGTCCGAGCTGGTCACCAGGTTCACCAAAATCTCGCCGGTCTTTAACCCGCGACGTACCACCAAATGTCTGAAATACCCTTTATGGGTAATTTTATGAAAATGAGCCAGGCCGGCCTCCTTTGCACAGGCCAACACTTCCCGTAAAATTAAATTGTAATCCTCATGAACAATCTGACAGGCATCCGTAGTCAGCACATCGTAAAAACTACCCTTTTTATGCAGGCCCAAGGAAAGTGGGCCGTCCTTATACTCGTTGCCGAAGGAAAACTCCATCTTGTTACGATAATGAAGCGGCTGCGGGCTTCTGCGAATCGGCATAAACTCGTAAGGCTCTGTAATCACCGCATCCATCAGTCTGCGAATCTGCTCCTCCTTTAGAGCAAGCTGCGCCTCATAAGGAAGGCTCTGGTACGCGCATCCTCCACAGGTACCGAACAACCCACAAGGAGCTTTTACTTCCTGCGGAGCCGGGGTAATCACTTCTAAAAAACGCCCCTCACCCTTTTTACTGCTCATATGAAGCTTCGTCAAACGAAACTTCACCTTCTGTCCTTCAATAACACCCTTTATGGTTACGCGAATCTCTGCATCCGCAGCATTCTCCTCACTCTCCGGAATCACACGTACAAATCCCTTATTCGGAAAATCCACACGTTCTACAATACCGATATAATCCATACCTTTTTTCATTTCTTCTATCCTCACTGTTTTGTTTTTATCTGCTATTTCTCTATATTTCATTCTATCATATAGACAAAAATAGTCAAGTTTGTAACGTGTATTCTACAAACCTGACTATTTCATCTTGCTGTCCGCTTCTTATGGCAAATCAGCCTTTCTTACTCAAACACTCTCCGATACGTTTTCGATTGAAACTGAGCGCTTTTATCAAACTTTTCAAAAGAAGAATCCCGGTCATATACCATCCCAAGCTTTTCCATAACACGTCGACTCTTATAGTTCTCTACCGCGAACTGTGCTTCTAACACCCGAATATCTCGCGTCTTCCGTATCTCATCCATAATAGCCTGCATTGCCTCTACCACATACCCGTTTCCCCACATATCCTTTCGGATATTATAGCCCATATTCCAGATACCGTTTTCCGGATGATATACAAGTCCGCCGCTTCCGATCAGTTCTCCGGTTTCCTTTAACACAATACCAAGGTCATAATCATCCGGATCGTCCGCATTTTCTTCTCTCTCCTTTAACCACTCGATTCCATCCGCTTCCGACCGGTACTGCGGATAAATCATATACCGGGCCACATCCGGGTCTCCCGCCCAGGCATATACCGCCTTCTCATCTCCCGGTCTGAGATTTCTCAGAATTAATCGTTCCGTTTCTATTGTTACACGCATAATAGTCTCCTCTCTTACATAATAATCGCCTACAAACCTGCCTATCTCTTTTCTTAACAAGTTAGTTATCCGGGTGACCGCCTTCTTTCAAAGTAGCAGGAGCTTCCCGCAGATAAAGGCATCTTCGAACTTTGTGCAGGATATTAGACTTTCTTATTACTCCGTTTATCTGTTAGCAACGCCCGGACAGGACGTCCGGGCGAGCCCGCCATAAGGCATGGATGCCGCATCAGGGCGGTTGCGTCACTCTTATTCCAACATCCCCGGAGTAATTAGAAAGACTTATATCCGTAACACGAGAGAAGATGCCTTTATCTGCGGGAAGTTCCGTACCTTGAACACCCCGGTCACCCGAACACACTACGCCGTGTACTTACCCGCCTGTGCGTACCACATCTCGGCATACTGCCCGTTCTTTGCAAGCAGCTCCTCATGGGTACCTTCCTCGATAATCCGTCCCTTCTCAAGCATCAGGATACGGTCTGCATCTCTGGTGGTGGACAGACGGTGGGAAATATAAAATACGGTCTTTCCTTCTGCCGCCTCATGCATTGCTTTGTTTAAATTATACTCCGCAATCGGGTCCAATGCCGAGGACGGTTCGTCCATAATCAGGATATCCGCCTTCCGGTAAAAGGCTCTGGCAATGGCCACCTTCTGGCTTTCACCTCCGGAGAGGTTCACGCCCTTTTCATCAAACTCCGTAGTAAGTCCCGTAGCCAAACCATTCGGCAACGTCTCAATCCGGTCTCCGAAGCCGCTCTTACAAAGCGCCTCGGTTACCGCAGCTTCTTCGGCAACTCCGTCACCTACATCTTCCAACACTACGTTTTCAAGCAAGGTCGCACCGTACATCTTGAAGTCCTGGAATACCACGCCCACACGGTTTCTGTAATCGGACAGTACATACTCTTTAATGTCTTTTCCGTGATAAGACACCGTACCGGCACTCGGGTCATACAAACGCATCAAAAGCTTGATTAACGTGGTCTTTCCGGCACCGTTGTAACCTACAATTGCCACACGCTCACCAGGCTCTACCTTCAGACTGATGTCATGTAAAATTTCCTCCGAATCCTCCGTATAGCGGAAGGACACATCTTTCAGTTCCAGCGTACCGGTTCCCGCCGGCACCTCTTCTCCCACACCTTGTTTCATTTCCGGCTCATAAGCAAGGAATTTTCTGATTTTTTCTATGTACAGGCTGTTTTCATTGGCAGCCGGTGCGATTTCCGCAATTCCCCGCATACCGCGACGAAGGCGTCCGGTCTGGTTAAACAGTACCACCGCATTGCTGTAGTCGATGGTATGGAATACCGCTGCCTGAAAAATCAAATATGCCACATACAAACCGTCCGTAATAAAGTCTCCCGCACAATAATACCGCGCAAAGGACAAGCCGATTCGCTTTCTCGCCACCGCCTTCTGTTCCGTCACAATGGCATCATTGGCTTCCTCGAAGTCCTCCTTCAAAATCTTTGCCACGTCCTTATTCAGACGCAACTCCTTGGCATAGTCATTTAAGTAAAACACACGACCGGCATAATTTCTTTTACGTTCCCATGGATTTACCTTCATCCGTACATCATAATTCAGCTTGTTTAACTTCTTCGCCAGGAAGAAGGATGCCACAAAGGATACCGCCACAAACAAAATCCCGATGGAATCCGTCAAGATAAAAAACACACCGGTACTGATTAAAATGGTAATACTCTGCATCGTATTGTTTAGGAAAGTCAGGAAACGGTCAATGGAAGCCTCCGACTCCGACACAGCCAGCACAAACTCATTGTAATACTTCGGATTGTCATAGCAGGACAAATCCAGTTCCGCTGCCTTTTCGTACATCTGCTCTTTGAGTGCCTTATAAAGCTTCGGCTTTACCCGATATACCATAGCATGCTGATAATATCCGTCCGGAATCGTCACCAACATCATAAGCAACAAAAATCCGCCCACAACTAAAAGTGCCTTCCAAAACGGTTCTCCGTACTCCGCACACTTTAATACGTACTGGATACAAAGGGTATGCTCGATAAAAATCATAATCTGCAACCGGAATCCATCATACAAATGGTACAGCATAAAGCCCGGTGCCGTTTTAAAACACAATTTCCACATAAACCAGAGATTACTGCATACTTTTTTCATTATTCAGCCACCTCCTTATCTGCGGCAAAGAAGCTTCCTTCCAAAGAGGTTCTGTCCGTTGCCAGATAGTTAATTGCCTGTTTTTCGTACATATCCGCATAAGCTCCGTGATTTGCCATCAGCTTCTTATGAGAACCCTGTTCGATAATGGTTCCGTTTTCCAACATAAATACCCAGTCCGCATTCTGTACGGAGGACAAGCGATGAGAAATAAAGAGCATTGTCTTATCCTGTCCGTCTTTTAAAATGCTTTCGAATAACTTGTATTCCGCAATCGGGTCCAAAGCCGAAGACGGCTCGTCAAAAATCTTCACCGGACGCTTCTGTACAAAAGCTCTTGCCACCACGATTTTCTGGTATTCTCCGCCGGAAAGTACCGCACCGTCCTCCGCAAACTCTTTCGTCAAAATGGTTTGAATTCCGTTAGGAAGACTCTCTACCTTTTCGTATACTCCCGCAAGCTTAAGTGCCCGCACTGCCTCTGCTTCGTCTCCTTCGGTTGCCTTCCGCATCAGTACATTTTCCAGTACCGACATAGAGAATATCTGATAATCCTGGAACGCTCCCGCAAATAAGGCACGATACTTAGAAAGCTCATACTCCTTGATATTTCTTCCGTTTAAGAAAATCTCACCGGAGGTCGGGTCATAGAATCGCATCAAAAGCTTAATAATCGTGGACTTTCCTGCACCGTTATGACCCACCAGCGCATAAGTTTTTCCGCCCCTCAGCTCAAAGGACAAATTCCTTATAACCTCCTCGTCCTTATAAGAAAAGCAAACGTTACGGAACTCGATGCTGTGAATGGTATCGCCCGGGTCATCTCCAGGGTAATCCTCCGGAATCTTCTCTTCATACTCTAAGAAATTCCGCAAATTGTCTACGAACAAACCGTTCTTAAACCCTGCCGCCAAATAGTCCGTAAAACCGATTAAAATCCAGGTACAGGATACCATCATACTGGTAAGCACCGCCAGCTTTGCAAGACTCATGCTGTCATTGACCAAGGTACGGTATGCACCGTAAATCAACACGCCTTCAAAAATAAAGGAAAAGGTAAACTGGACATAAAACCAATGAAGCACTACCGCCTTTGCGGAATACTTCCTCGTTACATCCGCAACACCCTTGATAGCCTCTCTGTAATCTCTCCGCATCAAAGAAAATACATTGGTCAGACGCACTTCCTTTGCATACTCTGCCAGATACATAACGCGGTTTACATAGGCCGTTCTGCGGTTATGGGGTGCCATATCCTTATTTCGGTTAAAATCAATCTGCCCCAGCTTTCGGTTAAACACAAAATTACCGAGAATCGGAAAGACAACAAACAGCACCGACCATTTGTCAATGTCGTACATCAGATAAAAGCCCAGCACCGCCGCAATACTTCCGAACAGCACACCCCAGAGATTTGAAATCGTCTCAATCAGCTTATCCGCCGCGCCCTCCGTTGCCAGAGTATACTTATTATAAAATTCGCTGTCCTCGAAACAGGAAAGTTCCACATTAGTGGACTTTTCAAACAAGCGCAGGTTCAGCTTCTTGTACACCTTCGCAGTGGCAATGGGCCATACCTTACCTTCCAAATATTGGTTGTATAGTGTCATGGAAGCAAATACCGTCACCGTCACACCGAGAAAAATGAAAATCGATTTCACTTCCTGTTCCGTCTCCATGGCATTGATTACATACCGCATAAAAAACGCACTGTAAAACAGCCACTCAAAATACCCGAGAACTCTTGCCACCGCCATATGTATCACCAGTTCCGGCGCAATCTGCCAGCCCAGTTTCAATGCATACAGGTTATTTTTAAAAGCTCTGGTACGATTCCTCTCCTTCTTCTTTTTCATCTGCTACTCCTCTCACTACAAAACAACGGGTACACCCTCTCCCTAATATACTACTTTCCCCGAACATAAGCTTGACTTTTTGACTACATCTAAAAAGATGTATTTCGTCTACTATAGCACCACAAATTCCACCTGTCAATCACAAAATATAAGAAATTCTTACTACAAATACGAAAAAAATGTAAATTTCTATTGTCGATACACAACGAAACACGTTGAATCCTAAGGAATTATTAAGAAATCAGGTACTGTATTTTTCATTTATCTGTGGTAATATAGTCGTAGTACCTAAAAAAGCGTTCGGTGGAGGATTTCATGTACCAGATATTAGTTTGTGATGATGATAAAGAAATTGTAGAAGCAATCCGCATTTATTTATCCGGAGAAGGTTATCAGGTAATTGCGGCTTATAACGGCAGAGAAGCATTGGAGGCAGTTCATAAGGAGACTCCTCACCTTGCTATTCTGGACATCATGATGCCGGAGATGGACGGTCTGCGTCTGACCGGCAAGCTTCGCGAGGAAGGATATGCCTTTCCGATCCTTTTCTTAAGCGCAAAAACCGAAGACACCGACAAGATTCTCGGACTTAACATCGGCGCGGACGACTATATTACCAAGCCGTTCCGTCCGTTAGAGCTGGTGGCCAGAGTGAAGTCTGCGCTTCGTCGTTATACCACCTTCGGAAGTCTTCCGGAGGAAGAAACCGCCCAGTGCTACACCATAGGCGGCTTGATTATCAACGACGACACAAAGGAAGTTACCGTAGACGGAGAACCGGTACGACTCACTCCGACGGAATACTCCATGCTCCTTCTTTTGGTACAGAACAAAGGCAAGGTATTTTCCACCGAGCAAATATTCTCCGCCGTTTGGAACGAACCGTCCTACGGTGCGGACAATATTGTTGCGGTACATATTCGGCATATTCGCGAAAAAATCGAAATCAATCCGCGAGAGCCTCGTTATTTAAAAGTCGTATGGGGCCTGGGTTACAAAATTGACTGGCAGGGCTGATAGGAAGGAGCATCTATGAAACGAATCATCTATTCCGGAATTACCAAAACCGTTCTGGCTTTCACACTGATTTTTTGTTGCTGTGTGGCGGTTCATTACGGTTTTCTGACTTTACGTGCACCTATTCTTTACGGCAGTACCGATACCGTCTATGAAACCAGACAATACTCCGAGCTTTTTTCCAAATATGTAGAGCGTACCGCTGTTTACGTGCGCTATCGTGAGGACGGCTATGAGCTCAGCTCTCTGGACATAGACTCGGAGCTTGCTCTTCTTTTAAACGGTGAAGTTACCGACGATGACTTGGAAGGATCTCTCTTTAATGTATACGAACCGAACGAGACCGCTTTTTATTACTATCATGCAAAGCTTAACGAAGAACCGACCAACTATCAGTATTATGTGGAAAATACAGAAAACGGAAAAGTCTATGCTTCCGCTGATTTTGAACGCTACGCCATAGAAAAAAGCGGCAGTCTGGAAGCCTTTCTTTCTTCCGGAATCATCAACGAAAACATTTACATTATCTTAAATACCGGAAATAACCGTACCATGACCGGTGGAGGAAACAGCAACGTTTTAAACCGCTCCAATCTTCTTTGGTCCATGGACTTTTTACGTCGTCCTCTTTCCGAAATGGCTGAGGACCTTCATTACGATTACAATTATCACATTTCGGACGATTCTGCCCATACAAATGATATGAATCATCTGGAATCGATTTTCGGACCCGAAGATACTCCTCGGACCACTCCCGGTTCGAAATCCGGTGAAATTCAGATAGAAAAGAACGAAATGAAGGTGGAGCCTATCACACCGGAGCCCCCGAACGGTACCTATCTTTTGTACGCATTTGTGGCAAACAATCTTGTTGCGGACGATTTCACCGTTCTCTCCGAAAACATTTCCTCTGCGAAAAATGATTTTAACAACGGGCTTCAGATTACCGTCTTTTATGCATTGTTTTCTATCTTTTTATTTATTTTTTGTAACATATTATCCGGTAAAAAAAGTACCGAAAAAGGAATTCATCTGCATTTTTACGATCGGATTTTTGTCGAATTTATTATTGCGGCACTGCTCGCTTGGTTTACGATACCGTTCTTTT
Source organism: Lachnospiraceae bacterium (assembly GCA_015057365.1). Lineage (GTDB taxonomy): Bacteria > Bacillota > Clostridia > Lachnospirales > Lachnospiraceae > SIG307. Next base: position 31,373 of record SVEN01000015.1, read on the forward strand.
CCTGGCATATTGTTTCCAAGCGTTACTGGGAAACCTCCGTTACCCAATTTCTGACCGATTATCCGAAGTACAGTCAATGGGTTCCGTTCTTCCACGGTTGCCTGGTTTTATTCCTTCTTGTGTCCGGTATTCTTTATTTCAGCCTGATTCGAAGGATCAAAGCAAAAAACATATTGCACAGCTCTGTTTTAGGACGTTTTATTATTTTACCGTTAGGAAAGCTGTTCCGCTATATCGGTAAAAACCTGAAGGAAGTTTACCATTTCCTTCCCTCTCTCGGAAAGACCTTTTTATACCTGGGAGGCGGAATTATATGGTTCGGTATCTCGATTGCTCTTTTCCTTTTAGACCTGACAATACCGGCTCTGATTCTTCTGATTCTCGGTGCTTTCTTGTGTGCGATTATATGCTTAAGAAATATGTTGGACCGCGCCCGCATCTCCGAAAGTACCGCCCAGATGTCCGAAGGCAACCTTTCCATCCGGATTCCTACGCAGTCCATGCTTCCGTCTAACAAGAACCTGTCCGAAAACATCAATCAGATTTGTAACGGATTGCATTCTGCCGTAGAAGAACAAACAAAAAGTGAGCGCATGAAAACGGAACTCATTACCAATGTGTCCCACGATATCAAAACACCGCTCACCTCCATTATTAACTATATTGAATTGATTAAAAACGAATTACCGCAAGAAGGGGCGGTTGCCGAATATGCCGAAATTCTTTCGCAAAAATCCTGGCGCCTGAAATCTCTGATTGACGACTTGGTAGAAGCTTCCAAGGCAGCCTCAGGCACCATGAAACTGGAGCCGATTCGTTTCAATGCGGTAGAATTATTACGTCAGGCCGTAGGCGATTTTGAAGAACACCTGACAGAACAGAATCTGATACTCTGCATGGAACTTCCGGATACTCCGGTTAACGTACTTGCGGACGGAGCCTGCACCCACCGCATTATCGAAAACATGCTGTCCAACGTATGCAAATATGCACTTTCCGGTACCAGAGTCTTTGTTTCTCTTGATTTACCGGAAAACACGGGACTCGCATTGCTTACCGTAAAGAATACCTCCGCATCGATTCTTACCAAAACACCGGAGGAGCTTCTGACCCGTTTCTCCCGCGGAAACGACGACCGTTCCGGTGAAGGCAGCGGCCTCGGACTTTCCATTGCGGAAAGTCTGGCAGAACTGCAGGGCGGTAATTTCTACGTAGAAATTGACGGAGATTTGTTCAAAGCAAAACTGACGATACCGTTGGCAAAATAGATCGGTACTTATCAATTCGTTCCGGGCATTTGATTCTACTTCAATGGCCGGAACGAATTCTTATCGGTTTTGTTCTTCAAACTTTCCAGTATATGTTCCTTCGCCTCGTGGTAGTAAATCACATGAGCTACGGTTTCTTTTACCTGCTCTACCCCAAGTTCGATTTCTTCTTCGGAACACTCGATTCCAAGAGCACGTTTAATGTTGTACTCCAACCACTCCAGCCGGCCGTTGTTGCAATAATATATCGTCTCCCAGTCCGTAGGAAGCGTACCGCCGGCCTTTTCATATGCCCGTATAAAGCTTCGGAACAAATTAAAATCAATACTACATACTTCGTAACCGGACCAGCACAATGCCAGCTCGTACAGTTCCATCACCGGGCTTCCGTAGGAAAGGCACTCCAAATCAATGATGCGACACTCCTCCCCGTTCCAGAGCACATTTTTGCTGTCCATGTCGTTATGGCAGATTGCCACCGTAGTAGGAAGTTTCCTAATTGCTTCATTTCCTTTCTCCTGACTCTCATAAAGCAACGCCCGGTTTTCCCGCAACAGTTCGGAAAGCTCCGGATTCTTTTCTGTCAGCCTTTCAATATAACCGTCCCAGTCAATGTGAAGTTCCTCGCGTTCGTACTTTGCTTCACAGAACTCCGATTCAACTTCCGTTCCTACTTCGATCTTCTGCGGACGCTTCAACCCGTGAATCTTTGCCAATATTTCACCGATTTTCTCGCAATGATACGCAGTGATTTCTCCGCTTCTTAACGCTTTTCCATCGTACCACCCGTACAAATAAAAGTACTGTCCGTCCATGCACTGCATTTTCTTTCCGTCAAAGGTAAACGCCGGAAGAATCGGTATGTCCGTCTGCTCCAGCAACGTTTCAAAGGCCTCCGCAGTGCGGTAATTGTCCATGGCATCCTTCCGCTGCATAATGAACGGATTTAACAGCTTCACGGCATACTTCCCCTGTGTAGTAAACAAGGAGTACATCTTATGCATAAAACCGCCTGTTAAGCGGGTTGGGGACTGTGTCAGTTCACCCAAGTGATATTCGCAACATAATTTCTCTAATAATTTTTGTTCCATAAAACTTCCTCTGCTTTCGCAATCTTTTCCTCCCCTGCTTTTTCCGGTATACTGCAAAAAAGCTCACACTACATCCACCGTTCCAATTCCTCTTTACTGCATCTCCCCACAATTACTTCCACTTCCTTGAAACACTCCGGCACCAAAGCATAGGCGGTTATCCGCTGATGGCCCTCCACAATGACAAGGCTCTCATAATCAGCCGTCAAAAAGAACAGCTTCGGGAACGTTCCACCGTTTTTAATGTACTCTGCGGCTCGTAAAAATCCCTCATTGCTTACGCCGAATATCTCGGTTCCGTGCCTTATGGTTTCCGCCGCTACCAACGGCTTCCTCGTCCCTTTTGACAACTCATTCCAATAACTGTAATCAATATATCGAATATGTTCCAAATCGTTCCCGGAAAACCCACACAGAGTCCACTCCGACACCTTCGGGAATCGTTCAAACAACTCCCGATTCTCCCCGTAGCCCCGGAAATCCCCCAACAGTTTCTGTCTCTGTCTGTTTTCCGCATCGACACATAAATCAGCATCTGTAATCAGTTTCTCCGTCATCCCCAGCCGTTTCATGGAAGCTGCCAGCGTTCCCGAAAATCGCACCGAGCTATATTCTGCCTTCAAAAACTCCAGTATCATTTCATCTTCCGAACTTTCGCGTAGAATTTCCACTTGTAATCTCCCTTCACATTATGTCGCGCTACTACGCATATCTGCTGGCCTGTGCTTCCCACATAGTAGCATACACACCACCTTGCTTTAATAGCTCTCCGTGGCTTCCCTGTTCAATCACATGCCCTTGTTCCATGACATAGATGATATCCGCATCTCTTGTGGTGGACAGACGATGAGATATGGAAAGCACGGTCTTCTCCTTTGCCACTTCCTTCATGGCACGGTTTAACTGATACTCCGCAATCGGATCCAAGGCCGCCGACGGCTCATCTAAAAACACAAGACCCGCGTTCTTATAAAACGCTCTCGCCACAGCCAATTTCTGTGCTTCGCCTCCGGACAAATCCGTTCCCTTATCCGAAAATTCTCTGGTCAATTCCTGTTGCAATCCAATAGGAAATGTGGCAAATTTTGGTGCGAAGCCGCTCTTTGTTACTGCATCCAAAATAGCACTCTTGTCTTTGTCAGCATGCACTCTATCCATCACCACATTCTCTGCCACCGTGGCAGCAAATAACTTAAAGTCCTGAAATACCACCCCGATATAGCGCCGATATTCTTCTACATCATAGTTCCGGATATCCACACCGTTTAGCAGAATTTCTCCCTCTGTAGGATCATAAAGCCGCAACAAAAGCTTGATTAACGTCGTCTTTCCGGCTCCGTTATAGCCTACCAATGCCACCTTTTCCTTTGCCCGGATAATCAGATTCACATTTCGTAAAATCAGACAATCCTTTTGATAACCGAAAGATACATTCCGGCACTCCAACACCCCTGCTCCTTCCGGTATTTCACAGGACTTTTTATTTAAAATATTGCTTTCTCTATCCAGGAAAGAACGAATCTTTTCCACATACAATCCAGTCTCCACCATGTGAGGCCCCAAATCCACTACAGTTGAAAAGCCTCGACGCAAATTGGATGCGGAATTGTACAACACAACCACACCGCTTAAAGATACGGTCTTCGTCAAAACTGCCCGTACAATCAAATATAACACATAAACAATATCCAACATAAAGCCGGACATCAAATATCTGGCCGTAAATTCCAGTAGGAAACTTTTCTTTCCCATGGTTTTTTGTAACCGATACAGTTCTTCATTCACACGGTCAAACTCTTCGCGCATGCTTCCTGCTGCTTCTTTGTTTAACCGAAGATCCTTTGCATACTGCTGCAGATAAAAGATACGTTTTACATACTCTCGTTTGCGTAGCAGCGGATTCTCTGTCTGCCGTATGGTATAGCGCCACTTATTCAGCAGATTGGAAAATACCGTCCGCAAAAGAAAGGCAACTAACACAAACAGAATGGAAAATGCGTCTTGGGTTGCAAAAAAGGTACCGTAACAAAGAAGCACCGTAATGCATCCGAATATCATACGAAGTAGCTGCTCTGCCCGGCTGATGGCATTATCCGCCTCAGACACCGACAACATAAAATCATTATAATACTCCGTATCATCATAGCAGGCCAAATCCACAGCTCCCGCCTTTTGATACAACATCTCCTTCAACTTCTTTTGTGCAATCGGTAAATACTTTAACTTAATCTTCTGCTCGTACAGATTGCTGATTGCTGCTGCACCGAAATCCAAAAGAAGAAATAACCCTACCACCCATAATACCTTTGTGTACGATTTCCTTGTTTCTATTACATCCAAAATCAGATAAACACAGATGGTCTGCTCCAAAAAGTTTACCAAATTGTGGCGTATCGCCTCTACCACAATACTGAAGGCATAGAAAGGGGTTCCTTGAAACATCAGACGTAACAAAAAGAAGTTATTGGATAACATCCGCTTGGTACTTATATTCTTCTTAGTTTTCATCTGCGCTCACCTCCCCTTCTACTACGGCACAATAGTTCCGCTCCTGTACCCGATACAGTTTCGCATAGGCCCCGTTCTGTACCATCAGGGTTTCATGGGTACCTTCTTCCGCTACTTTTCCGTTCTCCAATAGCAATACATGGTCTGCATATTTTACGCAAGATAATCGATGAGAAATCAATACTCTTGTTTTCCCGTCGGTTTCCTGCAAAATCCCCGCCAGAAGTTCATGCTCCGCAATCGGGTCCAAAGCCGATGACGGTTCATCAAAAACCGCCACCGGTGCCGGCTTTGCAAAGGCTCTTGCCACCAAAAGTTTCTGGCATTCTCCTCCGGAGAGCACGGTTCCGTTTTCATCAAACTCCTTTGTGAGCGGAGTATTGATTCCCTGTGGCAAGCTCTCTATCTTCTCATACACACCTGCTTTTTTCAGTGCTTCCGTTACCTCGGAATCGGTCCCATCCCTCCCCATCAGAATGTTGTACCGCACCGTTCCCGGAAGTATGGTTCCGTCCTGGAATGCACAGGCAAACAGTTTTCGGTAAGAGGATAACTTGTACTCCCTGATATCCCTTCCGTTTACAAAGATTGTGCCATCCGTCGGGTCGTACAAACGAAGCAAAAGTTTGATAATTGTACTTTTTCCCGCACCGTTATGTCCTACCAGGGCAAGACTCTTCCCTGCCGTAATTTCAAAGGACACATCCGTCAGCACCGCTTCTCCTCCCGGATAGGAAAAACTTACGTGGGAAAATACAATGGAACGAAGTTCCTCCTCCGGTTCTATGCCGTCTGCGTCCTCCGGAATCTTCTCTTCATATGCTAGGAAGTTTCTCAAATTTTCCACCAACATACTGTTATCCGTACTGCGATTGATTGCATTGATTACCTGTACCCATATCCAGGAAGCCGCTACCATTACACTGGTAAGCACTGCCATCTGGGAAAAGGTAATGGTTGGTGCCGCCGGTACCAATGCCTGATAAGCACCGTATAAAAGAATCCCCTCAAAAATCACCATATAAGAAAAGAAATACTGTAACATTCCGATGGGAAATGCCCGTTTAAAATATTTCTTATATACACCGGATTTTCCTTCCGTAGCTTCCCCGTATTGGTCCTCCACCACATGAAAAATATTGGAAAGTCGAAACTCCTTGGCATACTCCTTTAAATACATGACCCGATTCACATAGGCAAGCTTCCGGTCGTAAGGCACTCCGTCCTGATAGCGCTCATAGTTGATTTTGTTCATCTTCGGCGCAAACAGAAAATTTCCCAATAACGGAGCTACCAAGAATACAACCGTCCAAGGGTCGATTTCCACCATGGTATAGCAGGCAACAATTCCGCCGATAGATCCGCAAACTACGGTACACATATTATCTACACACTGACAAAGCTTATTTCCCATATCATCCACTGCCGTTGAGAATTTGTCATAGAACTCTGTATTTTCATAGCATGCAATTTCCACATTCTCCGCCTTTTTATAGATTTTTTTATAAAGGGAATGAAATATGGTAACATTCCATGCCGGGAACCACACATCCTGGCAATAAAACAGAAACATCTCTAACAGTAAGCTTCCGCCACCGATCAGTAAAATCGCTATCAGCACCTCTTTTAACGGTTTTTCCTGTTCCAACGCATCCAAAATATAACGTACAAAGAACGCACTGTAAAACACCCATAACAGATAATCCACCAATCTGCTGAGTAACGCCACCCAAACCCGCTTCGGTGCGATTGACATTGCCTCTTTCATGGCATAAAAGTTATTTCGAATAATTCTCCCGGTAAAACTTTTCTCCCGTTTCATATATTCCCCTCTTCCTTATCTTCTAAGTGAAATTTAAGGCTACACCGCCAATTGCAGTGTAGCCTTTTCATTTCGTCTTTAATTCTGTGTTGCCTTCATCTCGTTCCACTTCTCAAGGTAAACCTCTTCGGTATCCCCGAGGTACTTAAAGGTTTCACAACGCTCTAAGGTTGCCGCATCCGGGAATGCAATGGTGCTGTTCTTAATATCGGCATCTTCGATTAACTCACGTGCTGCCGCATTCGGAGTGGAGTAAGTAATCTCCTCAAAGTTCATCAGAGCGATATCCTCACGGCACATGAAGTTAATCCACTTCTCTGCATTTTCTTTATTCTTCGCGTTCTTCGGAATTACCCAACCGTCAATCCATACATTGGAGCCTTCCTCCGGTACTACGTACTCAAGATCAGCGTTTTCTCTCTGGGTGTAGATTGCCTCACCGGAGTAAATTACGCCAAGAGCAGCTTCCTCGCCGATCATCTTATTACGTACTTCATCCACGAAGTAACCCTGTACAAACGGACGCTGTGCAATCAAAAGTGCCTTTGCTTCCTCAAGCTGGCTCTCCTCCGCGGTGTTCATGGAGTAACCGAGATACTTTAACGCAATACCCATACCGTCGCGAACACTGTCAATCATAAGAATCTCGCCCGTATACTTCTCGTCAAAAATCGCAGACCAGCTGGTAATCGGCTCATCTACCATAGTCTTGTTATAAAGAATACCAACGGTACCCCAGCAATACGGAACCGCATACTTGTTACCCGGATCGAACTCTTCCGCACTCTTTAAGTAGGTCGGATCAATGTTCTTGATGTTCGGGATATTGTCATAGTTTAACTCAGCCAAAAGTCCCTCGTTAATCATACGGTTAATCATATAATCGGACGGACATACTACGTCGTAATTTACTTCACCGATGTTGATAATCGGATACATATCCTCGTTCTCGGTAAACTCATCATAGATTACTTCGATGTCGTACTCTTCCTCAAACATCTCAATTACATCTTCGTTGATATACTCACCCCAGTTGTATACCACTACTTCACCGTTGGCATACTCCTTGCCGCAGCCTCCGAACAGCATCGCCGCCCCCAGGGCCAAAACACCTACAAAAATTCCCTTTTTCATTCTTTCGTTTCCTCCTTCATCTATATCCGCAACAGTACCTTTGCAAAGACACTTGTCTGCAATCGGCTTCTGTCTAAGACCTTTTACTTCTGCTGTTCTGCCAGCTTCTTTGCCGCACTTGCCTTCATACGGTTCATAACAATCAAAATCACCAGAACCACTGTAAACATAATGGTAGAAAGTGCATATATCTCCGGTTCGATACCGCGTCTGGTCTCGGCATAAATTACCGTAGACAGTGTACTTACCTTTGCATCCTTGGTAAAGTGGGTGATTACAAAATCATCCAACGCCAAAGTAAATGCTAACATAAAGCCGGACAGCACACCCGGGAAAATATCCGGAAGCACAATCTTAAAAAACGCAAAAATCGGTGATGCTCCCAAATCCAATGCCGCTTCGTAGGTACTTCTGCTGGTCTGCCGAAGCTTCGGTAATACATTTAATATTACGTACGGCATATGTGCTGCCGTCAACGCCAACAGTACACTGGTAAATCCCAGCGAAAAGCTGATTGCAAAATATAACAGCATCATAGAAATACCGATTACGATTTCCGAGTTCAAAATCGGAATATTCGTAATACTCATCATAATCGCCTTCGGAAGCTTTTTCATACGGTTCATTGCTACCGCAGCAAGCGTTCCCAGCACCGTTGCCAAGAGCGCCGATAACAATGCCAACAAAAGCGTAGTCCAAAGCGCATTTAAAATCTTTTCGTTTTCCAAAAGCTCACGATACCACTTAAAGGTGAAACCGCCCCACTTGGAACGATACTTGGAGCCGTTAAAAGACAATACCATGAGCACCAGAATCGGTGCATATAAAAATACGATGACAAGGCCGATGTATCCCTTTTGAATCAAACGTTTTACCATACGCTCGTTCCCTCCGAATCCTTGTCGTATTTCTGTACAATGGCCATACAGATGAAAATAAATACCATAAGTACCAACGACAGTCCGCAACCCGCGTTCCAGTCGTTTGCCATCTTAAACTTCTGCTCGATTACTTTACCGATTAAGAGGATATTTCCTCCGCCCAAAATATCCGAAATAACGAAGGTAGTCAAAGACGGTACGAATACCATGGTCAGACCACTGACAATACCCGGCTTTGAAAGCGGTAAAATAACACGCCATAAAATCTGAAAATAATTTGCTCCAAGGTCCGCTGCCGCCTGAATTACGTCATCTCCGATTTTGGAAAGTACGTTGTAAATCGGAATAATCATAAACGGCAGAAAATCGTATACCATACCCAAAACAATGGCCGTCGGCGTATTAATAATATTTAACTTCGGAAGACCCACGGCGCCGAGAACCATATTGATTACACCGTTCTTCTCTAAAATATTCTGCCAAGCGATGGTACGAAGCAAAAAGTTCATCCACATCGGCAGCATAAACAACAAAATCACAAATCCGTTACTCTTTAACCGAAGGGAACGAAGAGCAAGTGCCAGCGGATATGCAATCAACAAACAAAGAATCGTACTGATTACCGAAAGTTGCACAGATAAAATAAGTGTCGCACGATGGGTCGGTTCCCAGATAAGCTTTAAGTTTTCCAGGGTAAACCCGCCACCGTCCCGGCTTGTCAATCCGTAATACACAACCATAACCAGCGGCAAAATGATAAATCCGATGCTCCACAACACATACGGTGAAGACAACAGGAATTGCCGCAGTTTATTTTGCTTTGCAAGACGTCCTTCCCGTTTATTCATTGATTCCCACTGCCTCCTCATCCTCCGATTCCGGCTTATTCATAATCTGAATATCAAACGGGTCTACCTTAATGCCGACCTGTTTTCCTACCGGTGAGAGGTCCGTGCTATGTACAAGCCATGTGAAACCGTTGGCTTCTACTTCCATTTCATAATGAACACCCTTGAAAATAAGGGAAGTCACCACACCCTGAATGGTGCCCTGTTCCGGCTCAACCAAATCCACATCTTCCGGACGAATGACAACGTCTACCGGCTGATTGGTTCCGAAGCCCTCATCTACACAGGCAAACTTAGCTCCTAAAATCTCTACCAGACGATCCTGAATCATGGTTGCCCCGATGATGTTACTTTCTCCGATGAAATCCGCCACAAATGCATTCTTCGGCTCATTGTAAATCATCTCCGGAGAACCGATCTGCTGGATATATCCCTGATTCATAACCATAATGGTATCGGACATGGTCAATGCCTCTTCCTGGTCATGGGTCACATATACAAAGGTAATACCGAGCTCATTCTTTAACCGAATCAACTCGTACTGCATGTCCTGACGAAGCTTTAAGTCAAGTGCACCCAGCGGCTCATCCAGAAGCAACACCTTCGGCTCGTTTACAATCGCTCTCGCAATCGCAATACGCTGCTGCTGACCACCGGACAAGGAATCCGGCATACGCTTTCCGAAACCGTCAAGATTCACCAGCTTCAGTGCATAATCAATCTTATCCTGAATGTACTGCTTACTCTTTTTCTTAATCTTTAAACCAAAGGCAATATTTTCCGCAATGGTCATATGGGTAAAGAGTGCATACTTCTGGAATACCGTATTTAACTGACGCTTGTTTGGCGGAAGGTTCGTAATATCCTGTCCGTCAAAAATCACACGTCCCGTATCCGGAGTTTCAAAACCGCCGATAATACGAAGTGTGGTGGTCTTACCGCAACCGGACGGACCGAGAAGCGTCAAGAACTCATTTTCTCTGATATATAAATTCAAATCATCCAGTACAACCTGTCCGCCGTACTTTTTTGTAATATTCTCAAGAGTAATTAATTTATTTTCCTGTGCCATACTACTCCTTTCTTCTGCCGTACCTGACTTGCGCAGTTTAAACTGTATTCTACTTTTAAAAACTAGGCGGTGTCGATACCCAGAGTAGCGTTGCACCTTGTTTTCCGGTAGCCTTTAAATAATGTGTCTTATTCGGTATAAAGTAAAAGGACTCTCCCTTCTTTGCTTTATACTTTTTACTCCCGATAAAAAGCTCCACACTCCCGTTTAATACATAACCAAACTCCTCGCCCTCATGGGGATTGTCCGGATACGTGGAACCGTCAACCTCCAAAGTCAACAGAATCGGCTCCATCATATTTTTCTGGGCATTCGGAATAATCCATTCGATACGATTGTGAAGCTCCGCGTCTTCCTTTTCAAAATAATCGCCCTTCTTAAAGACAACCTGCTCCGCAGCCGTTCCCGTAAAAAACTCTTCCAAATCCGTTCCGAGGCACTGCAAAATATCCATAAGTGTCGCTATGGACGGAGACGTCAGGTCCCTCTCCAGCTGTGAAATAAATCCCTTGGAAAGCTCCGCTCTGTCCGCCAGTTCCTCCTGCGTCAGACTTTTCTGTATCCGCAGTTCTTTGATTTTCGCACCGATTTGCATACTCCGCATCCCCCTTTCCTCAGAGTAAGATAAAATTAAACTTAAAATTTAGTATTTCTAAACAATTCTATTATACACACATCACTTAATGTGTCAATAGGAAATTGACGTTCTTCCTCACTTTTTCTTAACTTTTTTTCTTTTTTGTCGAAGAATTTCTCTCACAAAATAAGTTTGACTTATTGACAAGAAATGTTCCCGATGGTAAGATAATTGTGTCAGGCAGATGTAGTTCATCGGTAGAATATCAGCTTCCCAAGCTGAGGAGGCGGGTTCGATTCCCGTCATCTGCTCTAAGGAACGCGGGCTTTGCACAAATAGTGCAGAGCCCGCTCTTATTATGTTTCCCTTGATATCACTTCTCTCATACCCCTTGCGATTTTCCTTACAATATGATATGATAATCTGCGGATAAAACATCCGCCCGACGGCGGACCCGACTAAGGCGGAGAAGGAGTAATTATGGCAGACGAAAAGAAAATTTTATTCAGCGGAATGCAGGCAACCGGCAACTTAACCCTCGGAAACTATCTCGGTGCATTAAAGAACTGGGTTTCTTTAAACGACGACTATGAGTGCTACTACTGTGTGGTAGACGAACACTCCATCACCGTGCGTCAGAATCCGGCGGAGCTTCGCCAGCGTGCCCGCGCCCTTTTGACCCTTTATATTGCGGCAGGCCTTGACCCGGAAAAGAACTGCATCTACTACCAGTCCCACGTTTCCGGTCATGCGGAACTGGCCTGGATTTTAAATTGTTATACTTACATGGGCGAGTTACAGCGTATGACCCAGTTTAAGGATAAGTCCGCAAAGCATGCGGACAACATCAACGCAGGTCTCTTTACTTACCCGGTACTGATGGCTGCGGACATCTTATTGTTCCAGGCCGACGTGGTTCCGGTAGGTATCGACCAGATGCAGCATCTTGAGCTGACCCGCGACATCGCACAGCGTTTTAACGGTATCTACGGTGATGTATTTAAGATTCCGGAAGCATATCTCGGCAAAGTTGGTGCAAAGATTATGAGCCTGCAGGACCCGACCAAGAAAATGTCTAAGTCCGATGAGAACTTAAACGCAAGCATTTACCTGATGGACGATCCGGATACCATCATCCGCAAGTTTAAGCGTGCGGTGACCGACTCCGATAACGAAATCCGTTACGCTGCGGAAAAGCCGGGTATCAGCAACTTAATCGACATTTACCGTGCGACCACCGGCAAGTCCGTAGAAGAAGTAGAAAAGGAATTCGCAGGCAAGGGCTACGGTGACTTTAAGTTAGCCGTGGGCGAATCCGTTGTAGACGTATTAAAACCGCTTCAGGACCGTGTAGCGGAGCTTTCCAAGGATAAGGCATACATCGACAGCATTATCAAGAACAACGGCGAGCGCGCCAACTACGTGGCAAACAAAACCCTTCGTAAGGTACAGAAAAAGATTGGTTTCCCGGAAAGAATCCGGTAGTGTTTATGGGACTGACGTATATGAGTGCGCAGTCCCATTTTTGTATTTACGGAATCTAACAAGTATGACATTTATGATACATACAATGGGAGGTATTATGAAAGTAAACAGCAAGAAAAAGCCGTTATGGCGTCGTATCATAAAAACTCTGTTCATCGGTATTTTCAGCCTGCTTTTCACCGTAATATTGTTAATGTTTATTTTGTGGGGCAACGAAATCATGACACTGCTCAGCCTAAAAGAAATCCGCCCTCGTAACGCAGCACATCACGACGGTCCGGTATATTACATTGATGTAAAAGGCGGGTTTTATCTGGATGAACTGATAGAACAAGGGGGCATTTCCAGTGACGGCGAATTGGGGGATTTTTTTATTTCAAAACTTTCTAAAGGCCTTGTCAAAGGCCTTAACATTACTACCCCAAACTACGGCTGCGCATCCTTTACAGCCGTAACCTCGGAAGGAGACGCACTTTTTGCAAGAAACTATGACCATAAAGAAACTACTACCTGCATCGTCCGAACCCATGCAAGAAAGGGACGGCATGCCACCCTATCGACTACGGACTTATCTTTTCTCGGCATCAAGTACACCACCGGGATTCAAGATATAGAAGACGCCTTCCTATGTCTGCCTGTTCCTTATCTTACGTTAGACGGCATCAATGATGCCGGCGTGAGCTGCTGCATCAATATGTCTTATCAGGGAGGCGGCTACAACGGAAAGGTAACCGCAACCAACCAAAATACAGATAAACCGGATGTAACGTCCACTTTACTTTTGCGCCTGATTTTGGATTATGCGGACAATTTGGAAGAAGCAGTAGAAATTGCACGTAGTTATGATTTACATGATTCCGCCAATACATCCTTTCACTATATGGTAGCGGACGCCAGCGGAAGAAGCGCAATTCTCGAATGGGTCTGCGGAGATGATGTCACGGATAATGACGGCAGTACAAGAAAACTTGTTGTGACTTACAACGATGCGGATGCTCATATCGGGAAAGCGGAAGGTAGTGCGGATTATCAATGGATGACCAATTTTATTATTCAACCGGACTATTATCCGCAATATGCACAAGAGCCGGGAATAGACCGATACGAAAAAATATACAATGTATTAAGTCAAACGAACGGTGTTGTAAAAAACGAACAAGAGGCCATGCGGTTGCTTGGACAAATTGCCAGAAGAACCTGGAATGCGGGAGAGTTTTCCTACACCCCGTACAGTGTGGTATATAACCTGACAGATAAAACCGTATTGTGGGTATCAAATGAAAACTATGAGGACGAAACAGCTATCTTTGAATTTCGTCTGAAATAAAAAGTTCAAAAGGGACTGTGCATTCGACACCTTTGCACAGTCCCTTTCCCATTGCTTTCATACTACTCTTCAAATTCTACCGTCACATAGAAGCCTTTACTGTTCTCCTCTACATCCTTTACCACACCGGACAGCTTCGTCAGCCGTTCACGGAATGGGATATTTCCGGACATTGCCACCGCCGGTTCGATGACATAATAAAAAATCGCATTCGGAAGGGTGGATTCACGAATCTCCACCTCCTGTCCCACCTCTACCAGACCGGGACGCTCCATTTTAAATTGCATGGTTCTTGACATAATTATTCCTCCCTATTCCAAACATATTTGGTGTATCGTCCGCCGCTTATTTTTATTATCTCTCCTGCATTTACCAAATCATTCAATGTCCTTTGGACTGTTGTCTGGCTGATATCCGGACACTTTTCCATGAGTTCTGTTTTTGTTACCGTTCCCAATGTTTCTTTAATTATCTCACGAATCCGGTTCGGTTTTGACAAACTGCTTGTTGTAATCAGTTTCGCCCGTGAAGAAAACTCTCGATACGTTCTGACAATAATTCCAAGCATATATCGTACAAACGGTTCATAATCATTCTTCCCTTCGTGCCATCCAAAGGAGCTGTCTTGCAGTACTTCGTAATAGGTCTCCTTTGATTTTTCGATTGCTTTCTCTATACTGATATACTTACCTACAATATATCCCGCACGGTACAATAACAACAATGTCAACAACCTACTCATACGCCCATTTCCGTCATAAAACGGATGAATACATAGAAAATCCAAAATCACCATAGGAATAATGAGTAACGGATCCACAGTAACATCTGCAATCACTTCATCAAATGCCTTGCATAATTCGTTTATCGCACCCGGTGTCTCCCAGGCAGATACAGGCTGAAAGCGTACCTTCTTATTCCCCTGCGCATCCACCTCTGCAATCAAAATAACTTTCCTCTCTACAACAACTCCAACATCTCCAAGCTCTTAAACTTCCGCCCGATATGTAGGTCCAGAAACTCTTTCAATATCTTCTTTAACTGCCTGAGCACATCCTCCGATACGGTAAACGTATACAAGCTTTCTATGGGAGTTGCCAGAATATATTGCATGGTATACAGGGTAGACCCTGCCACCGGAAGATACCGTTCTCCTACGGTTAGTCCTACTCCGGTATTTCCACCGGATGTTTGTCTATCCTGCTCCGGCATCTGCAATTCTTCTTCCCACAGCTTGTCCGCGCAAGCTTTACAGATGCATCCGCCGCTTCGCGCAGAAAACCACACGAGGTCTTCTTTTTTTCTGCACTTCACACACTCGTACACCTGCGGCGAAATGCCTCCTACCGACAACATTTTCAGTTCAAAGATAGCACGTACCAGTTCCGCACCGATGGACTTCTTTAACAGTGCCCCTAACGAACGGTACAGTACCTTTAGTTCCTCCTTTGCAGGAAGTCCCTCCCGCGTCACCGCTTCCGCAAACTCACAAAAGTATACGCCGTAATAAACCGCCTCCAAATCATTCCGGAGCTCCGCAAAATAGTTCTCCGCCTCTACCGCCTGCAGGGTATAGGAGCTTCTTCCCTCATACAAAGTAAACCGTCCGAACACAAAGGGCTGACTGCAACCGGCGAGCATCGCCGTTGGGCGACGCACACCTTTTGCAAATGCGGAAATTTTACCTTTTTCTTTTGTCAAAAGCACAATCCGCCTATCATACTCCCCGATAGGTTGTGCCGACAGTATCATCCCTGTCACCGTAATGCTTTCCGTCATAGGCGTCTCCCTGTACCTTCTGTTGTTCCTTATTACTTTGCTCCACAGCTCCGCGATAGGATAAGTAATCCGCCACGCTTCCTGTGGCCTTAAAACGTTCCCAATACTCATCTTCCATTGTTATACCCCCGTATCATGCATTCCCGACTTGGTTTCGAATCATTGTTGCTTAACATTTCGAATCAAAAAGACCTTTCCTGTCCGTTTCGATTCTGTTTTTAGCATCTCCGAACCGTCAAAAAATACTCTGATACTATAATCCTAGGGACTGGAAGTAATTGGGGGCTTGACATGCATCTAATCTTCCTCCGCACGCTCTACATATCCGTAGTTTTTCAAAAGGAAATCACTGTCACGCCAATCCTTCTTTACCTTTACCCAAAGCTTTAAATTCACCTTGTATTCAAATAAAAGCTCGATTTCTTTTCTTGCTTCCGTACCGATACGCTTAAGCATGGCACCCTGTTTTCCGATAATAATTCCCTTATGGGAGTCCCTCTCGCAAATAATCGTGGCATCAATGTCCACTAAACGTCCGTCCGGACGCTCCTTCATCCGCTCAATGGCCACGGCAATGCCGTGAGGAATCTCATCATCCAGAAGACGCAGTGCCTTTTCTCTTACAATCTCCGCCGCAATCTGGCGCTCCGGCTGATCCGTCACCGTATCCTCATCGTAATACATCGGCCCCTCCGGAAGTAAGGAAAACAGCAGGGACTGTAGCTTATCCACATTTCTGCTGCGCAGGGCACTGGTCATAATCACTCCCGCAAACGGATATACATCCTTATAGGTCTCTTCCGCTTTTGCAAGGGTCTCCTTATCCACCGTGTCCATCTTATTGATAACCAACACCACCGGCGTCTTTGTCCGGGCCAACACTTCCAGAATATGCTGTTCTCCCGCACCGATGTAATCCGTCGGCTCCACCAGCCAAAGAATCACATCCACCTCCGCAAGAGTTCCCTCCGCCACATTGACCATATACTCCCCAAGTTTATTTTTTGCCTTATGGATACCCGGGGTATCTAAGAAAATAATCTGTCCCCGCTCATCGGTGTACACCGTTTGAATCCGGGTACGGGTAGTCTGGGGCTTATTGGAAGTAATCGCAATCTTCTGCTTAATCAGATGATTCATCAGGGTGGACTTTCCTACGTTCGGTCTGCCGATCAGTGCCACAAATCCGGACCGGAAGCCTCTCACACCGCTTCCCGCTTTTTTATTTTTCTCGCTTTTTTGTGCCATAGTATTCTCCTTGTATCCGTTTCACGGTACATTCTCTCTACTTTATCTTAACAAATCACGTACCGTCATGAAGTGGGACGCATCCTCTCTGACCTTCTTTTCGGAACCTACCGTACAACAGCAGTTCTGGGAAAGCATTGCCTTCACTCCCTCTGCCAGTGCACGCACATCCTCTACCGTAATATTTAAAATCTCGTCTCTGTGCTTTTGTACGGAAGCAAAGGTACGTCCGGTCAAATATGCTGTCATGCCCCGCTCACCTTCCATGCGCGGATTCCGCGGCATATCCACATTACTCATGGTGCCGATAACATATTTGGTCATCTCTGCCTCATCCGCCTCAAAGTTTGCAATATACGCTACCGCGTCCTCATATACCTTCATGGTTCTGCTAAGGTGCGGGTCTCTCCAGGAATAGAACGCCATCCGACCGTTTTCCAAAGCCATCAGTGCCGCACCGTAAGCGCCGCCCAAAACTCTGACCTGATTCCAAAGATAACCGTAGCTCATAGCGGTACGAAGTACCTCATAAGCACCGGTATAGTCAAAGCCCGCTTCTCTGAAGTTACCGGCACAGCATACATACTGTACCTGACCCGGGGTAATGAAGCCCTCGTTCTTCTTTTCCGGCGCAAGCTTAAGCACACTTCCTTTTGCTTCCGAAGCAAAGGCATCAAACAGCTCCGTTGCCTGCTCTTTCACCAGCTCGTATCCTTCCGCATCCGCAGTCACGCTAAGCATCATCACATCCTTTGCAAAGATGCATTCATAGACCTCCGTCAGCTTCTGCACCAGCTCCTCCTTACGTGTCTCAAAATCCGCGAGCAAATCGGAAATAAACTCATAATACATAATACCGTCAAGCTGCTCCATGGCAACACCCACTTCGGAGAAATAAGAGGAGGCACGCTTTACCGCTGCCCCCTGGGCCATGTCGGTATACCGGCTTTCCAGTCCGCTCTTACGCTCCAGTAAAATTTCTCTGATACGGGCCGGATTATTATAAACGGTCTCTGTTAACAACTCCTTCATATAAGCAAACAGCTCCGGAATCTTTCCGTACAATGTCTTACCTTCCGCAAGGAAGAACACGCGACACTCGTTCAAATCATCGTACTTGGAGGAAATCATGGTGCTGACGGAAATACCTCCGGTATTAATACTGATTTCATTGTTCAAATCCAGATAACTATGCTTCTTTGTATCCATACGACTGAACACATCCGCTAAGATTCCAGCATAGGAAAGTAGCTCCGCCGGTACCTTTTTCATATCAAATAAAAGCTTTACATAAGCAATCCCTGCGGTAAACAGCTCCTGATGCAAGGTCGTTACCCCCGCAATCTCCTTCACTTCATTTACTAGCGGATCTGCTTCCTTCTTAATATCCTCTCTGGTTAACTGCGGAATCTTTGCCAAATCCTCCGGCTTTGACGGTTCGCTCTGATACTGCTTTAACGCCTTTGTCTGCGCAACCAATGCTTCTACTTCTTCCTTTGGCAAAGAACTCTTGTACTCTGCCAGTTCCTTCGCAAGAGCCTCTTCCTTTTCCGCCAACAATCCCGCCTTCGGCAACAGCTTCAAAAATGTCCCATGGGTATTATCCAGTAAATACTTCCTGATTAAGTTCTCAAAATAGTCCGTCTCAATTAATCCGCGAAGCTTATCAAACATCGGCGTCCAACATAAATTGTCGAATACGCTGTTATCATCGTACAGCCAGGTTCCCAACATCATCTGACAGTAACGAAGTCCCTTCGGATAGTTTCCGGAATCTCCTTCTCTCAAAGAAAACTCCATACTGTTTAAGGCCGCATACAGCGACTTCTTCGACACGCCTTCCTTGGCACACTTCTCCAAGGTCTCCGTTACAACCCGTAAAAATGCATCTCCCTTATCCTCTGCCGCATTCTTTGCGATAATTGCCAAAAACGGCTGTGCTGCCACATCCATAAAATCAGCGTAGCAATCCTCTCCGATACCCGCCTCCGTAAGAGCCAGTTTAAGAGGAGTACCCGGCTTATTGATTAAAGCGGAACATAACATAGAAACCGCGGTTTCCAATACCACATCCTTCTCCCCCGAAAAAGTCACACCGTATGCAAAATAAGCCGCATCCTTTGCTTCTTCCTCGTTATTGACGGAATAGTACTTCTCCACAGTCTTCTTTTCTTCAAAAGGTGCCTGAATCTTTAAGGAGGAATCCAGCGATATTTCTTCAAAACGGCTCAGATACTCCCTGTCCATCCACTCTAAGCGCTCTGCCGCATCCATATCGCCATACAGGTAAATATAGCTGTTTACCGGATGATAATAGCGCTTATGAAATTCTAAAAACTGCTCATAGGTAAGTTCCGGAATATGATCCGGGTCACCACCGGACTCCACACCGTATGCGGTATCCGGGTATAACGCCTGCTGTAGTTCAGAGAATAACACTTCATCCGGGCTGGAAAAAGCACCCTTCATCTCACTGTAAACAACACCGTTATAAGAAAGCTCTCCATCTGCACTCTCTAACTCGTAATGCCAGCCCTCCTGCAGGAAAATATTCTTCTCATGATGAATATTCGGGAAAAATACGGCATCCATATACACTTCCATCAGATTCGCAAAATCCTTATCGTTACAGCTTGCCACCGGATAAATGGTCTTATCCGGATAGGTCATGGCATTTAAAAACGTATTTAAGGAACCCTTTGCCAGTTCCACAAACGGATCCTTTACCGGAAAACGCTCGGAGCCGCACAATACGGAATGCTCTAAAATATGCGCCACACCGGTGGAATCCTCCGGCGGTGTACGAAAGCCCACGGAAAATACTTTGTTGTTATCATCGCAGGAAATCACTGCAATTCTCGCCCCCGACTTCTTATGGCGAAGCACAATACCGTAGCCGGAAATATCCGGCAGATTCTCCTCCGAAACCACCTCATAAGCCGACAATTTTATCAATGTTTCTGTATTTTTAATCACATGACTCATTTTAACAAAATCTCCTTATTCCTTTTTGATTATCTTACCACATCGTTCACAAAAAATCCATAAAAATCCTTGTCATCATTGACAATTTTATAAATTTATGCTATCTTAAATTTAGGCTGTTTGATACGGCTCATTTATTATTTTAGTTTCGGAGGAACATAGGATGAACGGCACAGTAAAGTGGTTCAACGCAAAAAAGGGGTTTGGCTTTATTTCCGATGA
>SVEN01000016.1 GCA_015057365.1 Lachnospiraceae bacterium
CAAACGACCCGTAGGGGGGCGTAGCAGAGTTTGCATAAGTAGAAAGTTCGATAAGCCTTTAGGCTTTGCAGGAAGAGACCCTTATAGGGTCAGAGCAAGCCACCGGCTAAGCCGGTGGTCTTGACTCCGTGCAGGCAAAGTGAGCATGCGAGCAACCGGTGAGAACTTGTTCTCGGCACGGAAATACATCAGAAAGGAGCATCAGCAAGATGAAAGAACAGTTGTACACGATACCGGTCAGCGAGGCGCTGGAGAAGGATTGTGAATGTCCGGTTTGTGCCATGCGGCAGGAACTGGAGAAGGCATCCTTGGAGTACACTCTGGGACCCAGTTACATGGAGGATGATGTCCGGATGGTGACGGATAAGGCGGGCTTTTGTGCGGCCCATGCGAAGGAGCTTTACAGACAGCAGAACCGTCTCGGCCTGGCGCTGATTTTGAAAACCCATATGGATCGTACCATTAAGGATGTGGAACGTCTGGCCAAGGGACCGGTGATGGGCGGTGGCCTCTTTAAGAAAAAGTCCGACGCGCCGGTGGTAGAGTATATGAAGAAACTGAATCGCTCCTGTTTTGTTTGTGAGCGGGTAGAGAATGTGTTTGAACGGTATATTGCGACGATTTTCTACTTATATGAGAAGGATGGAGAGTTCAGGGAGAAGCTTGCAAAGAGCAAGGGCTTTTGCAACGAGCATTATGCACTTTTGTACGAGCAGGCACCGCTGCAGTTGTCGGGGCGGGAGTTACCGGAGTTTGTTGATATGCTAAACGAGGTGTATCTTGCCAATATGAAGCGGGTGCGTGACGATTTGGAATGGTTTACGGATAAGTTCGATTACCGGAATGCGGATGCACCGTGGAAGAATTCCAAGGATGCCCTGCCGCGGACGATTCTTAAGACCAACGGCATTGATGTGGAGTAAAACAATCGGTGTTTGAAGAATAATTAAGGAAAACTTAGAATAATCGAGCATATCAGAGGAAAATGAAGGATACATGTAAAATGATGCGGATTGTTCCGATGGAAAAACTTGCATCTTTTTTTCTGAGTATGTAATATATGGATATCGGTTAGCACTCAGATGCGAAGAGTGCTAACAAAAACTGACAGAAAGCGGGAAGGTCCGCGCAAAATAGAAGGAGGATTCATCATGAAGTTAGTACCGTTAGGCGATAAGGTGGTATTAAAGCAGTTAGTGGCAGAGGAGACGACGAAGTCCGGTATCGTGCTTCCGGGTCAGGCAAAGGAGAAGCCGCAGCAGGCAGAGGTTGTAGCGGTTGGACCGGGCGGAATGGTAGACGGTAAGGAAATTACCATGCAGGTAAAGGTAGGAGATCAGGTTATTTACTCCAAGTATGCAGGTACCGAAGTAAAGCTCGGTGAGGAAGAGTTCATTATCGTAAAGCAGAACGATATCGTTGCTATTGTAGAGGAGTAAGTAAGGGACATATGCCGGAGGGCATCGGGCAAAGAAGTGTTTAGAGTTCAAAAATGAATGGAGGCTTTTATCATGGCAAAGGAAATTAAGTATGGCGCAGAGGCTAGAACCGCGCTGGAGCAGGGCGTAAATAAGTTGGCAAATACCGTAAAGGTTACGTTGGGACCGAAGGGCAGAAACGTAGTTCTGGATAAGTCCTACGGTGCACCGCTTATCACCAACGACGGTGTTACCATTGCAAAGGAAATCGAGCTTGAGGATGCATTCGAGAACATGGGTGCACAGCTTGTAAAGGAAGTTGCAACCAAGACCAACGATGTAGCAGGTGACGGTACCACCACCGCTACCGTTTTGGCACAGGCAATGATTAACGAGGGTATGAAGAACCTGGCAGCAGGTGCGAACCCGATTATCTTAAGAAAGGGTATGAGAAAGGCTACCGAGTGTGCGGTAGAGGCGATCTCCAATATGAGTTCCGCCATCACCGGCAAAGAGCAGGTGGCTAAAGTTGCGGCTATCTCCGCAGGCGATGAGACCGTAGGTCAGATGGTAGCGGACGCAATGGAGAAGGTTTCCAAGGACGGTGTTATCACCATCGAGGAGTCCAAGACCATGAAGACCGAGCTTGACGTAGTAGAAGGTATGCAGTTTGACCGCGGTTATATTTCCGCATACATGGCTACCGATATGGATAAGATGGAAGCAAATCTTGACAATCCGTACATCCTCATTACCGATAAGAAGATTTCCAATATTCAGGATATTCTTCCGGTGCTTGAGCAGATTGTACAGTCCGGTCAGAGACTTCTCATTATTGCCGAGGATGTTGAGGGTGAGGCTCTTACTACTTTAGTTCTTAACAAGCTTCGCGGTACTTTTGTAGTGGCTGCTGTTAAGGCTCCGGGCTACGGTGACAGAAGAAAGGCTATGCTTCAGGATATCGCAATTTTGACCGGCGGTACGGTAATTACCGACGAGCTCGGTCTTGACTTAAAGGATACCACCATGGACCAGCTCGGTCGTGCGAAGTCCGTAAAGGTGCAGAAGGAGAATACCATCATCGTAGACGGTGAGGGCGATAAGGCTGAAATCGCAGCAAGAGTGGCTCAGATTAAGGCTCAGATTGAGGAGACTACCTCCGAGTTTGACCGTGAGAAGCTTCAGGAGAGACTGGCGAAGCTTGCGGGCGGTGTGGCTGTTATCCGCGTAGGTGCCGCTACCGAGACCGAGATGAAGGAAAATAAGCTCCGTATGGAAGATGCTCTTGCAGCAACCAAGGCAGCTGTGGAAGAGGGTATCATCGCAGGCGGCGGCTCCGCATACATTCATGCATCCAAGGAGGTTGCTAAGCTTGCGGCATCCTTAGAGGGCGATGAGAGAACCGGTGCTAATATTATCCTTGCGGCTCTGGAAGCTCCGCTTCGTTGCATTGCAACCAATGCAGGTCTGGAAGGCTCTGTTATCGTAAACAAGGTAAAGGAAGAGAAGGTCGGTATCGGTTTCAATGCACTTACCGAAGAGTATGTTGACATGGTGAAGGAAGGCATCCTGGACCCGGCAAAGGTGACCAGAAGTGCACTTCAGAACGCAACCAGCGTTGCATCCACCTTCCTTACCACCGAGTCCGCTGTGGCAAACATTAAGGAAGACGTCCCGGCTATGCCTGCAGGCGGTGCCGGCGGCATGGGCATGATGTAAAATAATAGTACGATAAAATGCGGGACCTCGGAGGCAGTTTTGCCGCCGGGGTATCTGCGTATTGTAAAGGAGAAGGTGAATCGGATGAACGATTTGTATACGGAAGCAAGTGTAAAGAAGAAAGTAACCGTGACGGATACCTTAATCAAAGTAGTGGTTATCGTGCTGTTGTTGGCGATGATTCTCGGTGGTTTTCTGTTCAATAAAATCATTACGATACTCGGTGTAATCGGAATGTTTGTTGCTTACTATCTTTTACCGCAATTAAATGTGGTATATGAGTATGTGTTCTGTGACGGTCAGTTGGATTTCGACAAGATTATGGCAGGCGAGAAGAGGAAGCATATGTACCGTCTGGATTTTGAACAGGTGCTCATTATGGCTCCGGCGAATTCCCACGCGTTGGATGGTTACAAGAGTAACCCGGCGGCTAAAAAGCTGGATTTTACCTCTTTGGAAAAGGACCGCAAGGTGTATTGTATTGTAGAGTCTTCGGGTGATATCCAGACGCTGGTGTATTTTGAGCCGAATGAAAAGATGATTTCATATATCAAGCAGAAGGCACCGCGCAAAGTGTCGGAGTATTAAACGGGATGTTGGGGCTGCCGCAGTAAACTGCGGTAGCCCTTTCTTAATATTTCTTTCAATTACTGCTTGACAAGTAAAATAAAACGAAGTAAAATACAAAGAATACAACCCCTAGTTATTTTTTGGGTGTAAATATGATTACTATAAAGAAAGAGAGGATTAGAAACATGGGCATGATTATCGGTGACGGTATTACCTTTGATGACGTGTTATTGGTACCGGCTTTTTCGGAAGTGATTCCGAACCAGGTGGATTTGACGACCTATCTGACAAAGAAGATTAAGTTAAATATTCCGCTGATGAGTGCCGGTATGGACACCGTAACGGAGCACCGCATGGCAATTGCAATGGCAAGACAGGGCGGTATCGGTGTAATTCATAAAAATATGAGTATTGAGGCGCAGGCAGAAGAGGTAGATAAGGTAAAGCGTTCCGAGAATGGTGTTATCACCGACCCGTTTTCTTTATCCCCGGAGCATACACTTCATGATGCGGACGAGTTAATGGCAAAGTATCGTATTTCCGGCGTTCCGGTAACTGAGGGCAAGAAGCTTGTCGGTATCATTACCAACCGTGATCTTAAGTTCGAGACCGATTTCTCCAAGAAGATTAAGGAGAGCATGACTTCCGAAGGTCTTGTAACCGCAAGAGAAGGCGTGACCTTAGAAGAAGCAAAGAAGATTCTTGCACAGGCAAGAAAGGAAAAGCTTCCGATTGTAGACGCTGAAGGCAACTTAAAGGGACTTATTACCATTAAGGATATCGAAAAGCAGATCAAGTATCCGCTTTCCGCAAAGGATTCCCAGGGCAGACTTCTCTGTGCGGCAGGTGTAGGCGTTACCGCCAACATCTTAGAGCGTGTAGATGCCCTTGTAAAGGCAAAGGTAGACGCTATCGTTATCGACTCCGCACACGGACATTCCGCAAACGTACTTCGTTGTGTAGAGATGGTACACGGTGCATATCCGGATCTTCAGATTATTGCAGGTAACGTAGCTACCGCAGAGGCAACCGAAGACCTGATTAAGGCCGGCGTTGATTGTGTAAAGGTTGGTATCGGACCGGGTTCCATTTGTACCACCCGTGTGGTAGCAGGTATCGGTGTTCCGCAGGTTACCGCTATTATGAATGCTTACGAGGCAGCAAAGAAGTACGATATCCCGATTATCGCAGACGGCGGTATTAAGTACTCCGGAGACCTGACCAAGGCGATTGCAGCCGGTGCTAACGTATGTATGATGGGTAGCATCTTCGCAGGCTGTGACGAGAGCCCGGGAACCTTCGAGCTTTACCAGGGCCGTAAGTATAAGGTATACCGCGGCATGGGATCTATCGCCGCAATGGAGAACGGCAGTAAGGATCGTTACTTCCAAGCTGATGCGAAGAAGCTTGTTCCGGAAGGAGTTGAAGGCCGTGTAGCATACAAGGGTCTTGCAGAAGATACCGTATTCCAGTTACTTGGTGGTCTTCGTTCCGGTATGGGTTATTGCGGTGCGAAGGATATCGAGACCTTAAAGCAGACCGGTCGTTTTGTAAAGATTTCCGCTGCTTCCTTAAAGGAAAGTCATCCGCATGACATCCACATCACCAAGGAAGCTCCGAACTACAGCATCGACGATAAATAAGAGTTTTTATTGAAGGAATTGTAATTGTGTATCAATTGCAATTCCTTTCTTTTTGCATTTTTACAGGCTTTTTGTGAAGAAAATATTGAAAAATGAAGAAAATTGTGTTAAAATAATACGGGGTATGTGTAAATTCTGTGTATAATAGAAAATAAGTGTCTATGAGGAGAAGGGGGCAAAAATGGATATGGATATCCTGGTGCTCGGCTTACAATACATCTCGGTTCTTCTTTCGTTCTTTTTTATTGCCTTTGTGGCACATCAAAAAAGGTCGGCATTATGCAGCCATTTGTTGATGTTCTCGTTGGGAGTATTGATGAATGGCTTGGGATATACCTTTGAATTGCACAGCGGAGTAATCGAAGAGACTTTAATGGCCATTCGGTTTGAGTATATGGGCCTTTGTACGGCGACGCTTTCCGCGGTGTTTTTTGTCTGCGAATTATTCCATGTGAATTTAAAAAAGTGGATAAAGGGAGCGATGATCGGGTGCTTTATTTTCTCCTGTATCGTGATAACGACAAACGAGTATCATCACTGGCACTACAAGACGGCAGAACTGGAACAACATAAGCACATAGCTATTTTTCGTATGACTCCGGGACCGTATTATGTGTTTCATTCGGTGCTTACACTTGTTTTTCTGTCCATATGCGTGGGTGTAATTATCTATGCTTGGATTCGGGATTTGAAATGGAAAGAAAACTATAAAAAGTATCTGTTTCTTGCTCTTGCGGCAATATTTCCGGTACTGTGCTGGACGCTTCGCCTGGTGGATGGCCTAAATGATTATGACCTGATTCCTTTCGGATTGTTCTGGACCAATGCGTTCTTTATCCTGATTTTGTATTATTTCCGTTATTTCGATGTGGCGGAAAGT
Organism: Lachnospiraceae bacterium; assembly: GCA_015057365.1. Taxonomy (GTDB): domain Bacteria; phylum Bacillota; class Clostridia; order Lachnospirales; family Lachnospiraceae; genus SIG307. The sequence goes on from SVEN01000016.1 coordinate 6,231, forward strand.
GCAAAAACCGAAGTACTGGAGACGTTGGAAGAAGGAATTCTGGTATGCGATGAGGACGGACGTGTACTGTACAAAAACGCGCGGATGCGGGAGATTTTAAATAATAGGGAGACAAAATCGATTTCGGATGTGATGCGGGAGATGGTTCCGGCGGAAGAAGGAGAGTTTTTGGTAAGAGACTGCTATTACGCCGTGACGGAGTCCGAGGTATATGAAGGAGACCTGGTAAAGGGTAAGACCTGGTGCTTTATCGATATGACGGCGACCAAGGAAAAAGAGAACCAGTTAAAGGAACTTCATCAAGAGGCAATGGCGGCGAATAAAGCAAAGAGTAATTTCCTTGCAAATATGTCTCACGAGATACGTACACCGATTAATACCATACTCGGTATGGATGAATTGATTTTGCGGGAAGCACATAATATCAACGTAATCGAATATGCGCAGAATATAAAGAATGAAGGAAAGACATTGATGTCGTTGATTAATGATTTGCTGGATTTCTCTAAAATCGAATCGGGTAAAATGGAATTGACGGAAACGGAATACGGTCTCTCCTCCTTGTTACATGATGTGGTTGCCATGTTTTCTCTGAAAGCGGAGGAAAAGGGACTGGAGTTTCGGGTAGAGGCAGAAGAGGATATTCCTTCTGTATTATGCGGTGATGAGATTCGGATTAAACAGATTCTCGGTAATCTTTTAAGTAACGCGGTGAAGTATACGGAACGCGGGGAAATAGGTCTCTTTGTCGAATGGTCGTCAAAAGACAACAAAACCGCATTGCTTACAATTACGGTAAAGGACAGCGGTATCGGCATCAAGGAAGAGGATTTGGATGATATCTTTGAAAAATTCAAGCGGTTTGATGCGGAACGCAACAGTAAGATTGAGGGTACCGGTCTCGGCATGAATATTACCGCACAGTTACTGGAATTGATGAACGGTGAGATTTTTGTAAAGAGCAAGTACGGTATCGGTTCCGAATTTCGAATTCAGATTCCGCAGAGGATTGTGGATGCAACCCCGATGGGGGGATACAACCATACGAAGCGGATGCAGGTACAAAGTGATGTAAGAGAGACCTTTACGGCACCGAAGGCCAAAATACTGGTTGTGGACGATAATCTTATGAATCGTGTGGTGGTAAAGGGCCTGTTGAAGCAGACACTTCTGCAGATTGAGGAAGCGGGAAACGGTGAGGAATGCCTGAAAAAGGCAATGGATACACATTATGATGTTATTTTGATGGACCATATGATGCCTGGAATGGACGGCGTAGAGACATTGCATCGGTTACGGGAACAGGACGGTGTGAACAAGGAGACAACCGTGATTGTTTTGACCGCCAATGCGGTAGTGGGGGTCAAGGATTTCTATTTGGATGCGGGCTTTGACGATTACCTGAGTAAACCGATCGGAGGAAGGCTGTTGGAGGAGATGTTATTAAAATATCTTCCGGCGGATTTGGTGGTAAAGCGGGAGGTTTCCGAAGGAATTAATGTCATAAACGGCAAACAGGAGGGCTTCCGACCGGAGGAAATCCGCGATGTTCTGGAGAAGGAAGGAATCGACCTGGCGGGAAGTCTGGAACGTATGGACGGACAGAAGGACCGGTATCGCAGCCGGGCAATGCGCTTTGCAACCTTGTGTGAAGAACGCCTTCGCCTGCTTCATGAATATATCCGTAAGGAGGATGTGCCGGCGTATGCCGCATTGTTACGTGAACTGAAAAATGATGCCAGACAGTTGGGCGCATCGGAGCTTACAAAGCTGGCCAGAGAGCAGGAAAAGCTGGGAAAGGAAGGTAACTTATCGTTTCTCAGAGATAAGTTTGGGTTGCTTTCGGAGGAGTATCAACGGGTTGCCCAGTGTTATAAAACGTTATTTGATAATGTAAAAGCGGAGGAGGGCTGCTAACGTATGGTGCAGTTTCTGATTGGTTTTTGGTGCGGTTGTATGGCAACTATATTGGTGGGGTGCATTGCCTTTTCCAACAGAATAAGACAGTTTAAGGAAGAAAAAGAGGCTGGAGTAGAACCTAAGAAGGAAGCGCAACCGGAGGGTGTTGCCGGGTGCCCGGAGGGGCCATGTGTACTTTTGGTAGATGACAGCAAGCTCAGCAGAACCGTGTTGAAGGAACTTTTAGGGAAGCATGAGTTGGACATCTATGAAGCGGGAAGCGGGACGGAAAGCCTGAAGCTTGTTAAAGAGCATTCCTTCGATTTGATTTTTATCGATCAGCATATGCCGGGGATGAACGGAGACGAAACGTTGCAGTACTTAAGAGAACGGGGCGGCATACCCGATGATGTACCGGTGGTTGCGGTTGGCTCTACCGTAAGGAAAGAGCATGAGGAAGAGTATCGCGGGAAAGGCTATGCGGCCTGTCTCGGAAAGCCGTTGCAGGAGAATCGCTTAAATGAAATTTTAGCCCGGTTGCTTCCGAAAAAGGAGACGGATGAAAAACCGGAGGACTTTTCTTACCGGAAGGGATTGACCAACTTCGACGGAAACGAAGAAGTGTACCGCGAGACGCTTGTGTTGTTTGCCGATTTGTGGGAAGAAAGGAAGGAGCAGTTACGGCAGTTTTTAGAGGAGGGAAATATGCCGGAGTACGCCATTTTGATTCATGCCATAAAAGGAGATGCGCGGACGTTGGGAGCAGAGGGGCTCGGAGAGCTGGCATACGCTCAGGAGTTACAGGCAAAGGCAGGAGACGGAGAAGCGGTAGAAAAAGGATTTGCTAAGGTAATGAGAGAGGGAGATAAGACAGCGGAGTATTTGAAACGGATGTATTCATAAACAGGAGGGCTTAGATATGGTAAAGAAGAAAATTCTTGCAATTGATGATAGTGTTATTGCTCTGAAGCAGCTTCAGAATATTCTGGAGAAAAAGTTTGAGTTTGCGGGGGCAACCAGCGGATTGGCGGGATTGAAACGTCTGGATAGCGAGCACTTTGATTTGGTATTGTTGGATATCGAGATGCCGGTGATGGACGGTTTCGCGACGCTGACCTCCATTAGACAACGTGAAGGACTGAAGGATTTACCGATTATTATTTTGACCGGTACCAGACATAAGGACAAGGTAATAAAAGGAATTACCAGCGGAGTGCACGGATATGTGGTAAAGCCGGCGGATTCCGAGCTGTTGATTTCGAAAATCGAGGCGGCATTAAACTTATAATTTCCGCTGGATAGCGATTTCACATTTTTTTCACAGACAGAACAAATACTCTTCATGGTTGCAATGTAGAATAAGATGTGGTATGGTAGGAGAGAAGCAAAAAAAAGGAGGGCACGAAAGTGATTGAAGCCATTGGCTTGGTGAAGCAATACGGAGATCATGTTGCCGTAGATCACTTAAATTTTACGGTAGAAAAGGGACAAATTCTCGGCTTTTTGGGACCGAACGGAGCCGGTAAGTCCACAACCATGAATATGTTAACCGGTTACATATCCGCAACGGAAGGAACTATTTTAGTAAACGGCTACGATATGCTGGAGGAGCCGGAGCTTGCAAAAAAGAGCATCGGCTATTTGCCGGAGCAGCCGCCGGTATACCCGGATATGACCGTAGAGGAATATTTGCAGTTTGTAACAGAGTTAAAGAAGGTTCCGCGGAAGGAGCGGGAGGCAGAGGTTGACCGCGTCATCGGAATGACGCAGTTGGAACCGATGCGCAATCGTCTGATTCAGCATCTGTCCAAGGGATATCGTCAGCGTGTGGGAATTGCCCAGGCACTGGTGGGAAATCCGGAAGTGATTATTCTGGACGAGCCTACGGTAGGTTTGGACCCGAAACAGATTATCGAGATTCGAGATTTGATGAAAGGGCTTGCCAAGGAACATACGGTATTGCTCAGTTCTCATATTATGCAGGAAATCAGTGCGGTATGTGACCATATAATGATCATCAGTCACGGTAAGCTGGTACTTTCCGGTACTCCGGAGGAGTTACAGCAAAAGGCAAATCAGGGGATTAATCTGGAAATCGAGGCGTTGGGAACGAAGGAGCAGGTAGTGAATGTGCTCGGATCGGTTGCCGACGGTTTGGATATAGAAGAGATTGCAAGCGAAAAAGACGGAAGTGTTGCCGTGCGTATTAAGAGCACGGAGGATATCCGAGAGGCGTTGTTTGGTGCGTTTGCCAAGGCAAAGCTTCCGCTGATTAAGCTGGTACGTAATACAAAGACGTTAGAGGATATTTTCCTTGAAGCGACCTCCGATACCTGGGCGGTAGCTGCGGATGAGGACGAACAGTCCGATGAGTCTGCGGAGAAGAGCCCGGAGACGGTTACGGAAGAATCGGAAGAAAAGGAGGAGCCAAAGGATGTTAGCGATTTATAAAAAGGAATTGCGCGCTTACTTCAACTCGTTAATCGGTTGGTTGTTTTTGGCGTTCTTCCTTGCATTTGTAGGAGTTTATGTATATCTTTACAATATGATGAAGGGCTATTCGTATATCGGTTATGCGCTGTCCAGCATCAATTTTGTATTTATTTTGTTGGTACCGATGGTTACCATGCGTATTATGGCAGAAGAAAAGCGTCAGAAAACGGACCAATTACTTTTGACCGCACCGATTTCCGTTTGGAAAATCGTACTCGGTAAGTATCTGGCAATGGTAACGTTGACCGGAGTCGGTATGCTTTCTATTTGCGTTTATCCGTTAGTGCTGGCGCGGTTCGGTGTTGTGAATTTCGGCATGTCCTATATGGCGATTTTCGGACTGTTTATGGTAAGCTGTGCATATCTTGCCATCGGTTTGTTTATTTCCAGTTTGACCGAGTCTCAGGCGTTTGCTGCGGTTATGACGTTTATCGTAGTATTGATAACCTGTCTTGCGGACGGTATCGCAAACCTGATTCCTCCGACGGCAAAGGCAGCATGGATTACCTATTCCGTACTTTGGGTTTTGATTTCCGTATGGATGTGGCGGGTGATGAAGAATGCTACGGTGGCATTGTTGGTGTTTGCTATCGGTGAGAGCATCTTGTCTGTCGTCTATCTGTTAAACGGAACACTTTTGGAGGGAACGGTAAAAACCGTGCTCGGTTCTTTGGCGATTTTGAATGTATACGGACAGACAGTCGGCGGAGTGTTTGAGCTTCGTATGCCGGTGTATTATCTGAGTATTGCATTTGTATTTTGTTTCTTAACGTATCAGAACATACGCAAGAGACGGTACAGTTAAGGAGGAGACTTAAAATGGAAAAGCAGAACGATAAGAAAGCTATGTCCTTTTTCAATAAAATCGGAGCCTCCTTTAAGCGCAAAGGATTTCGCTCCGGATTATATGCAACGGCAACCAGCGTGCTGGTAATTGTTGCGGTAGTGATTGTGAATCTCATTGCATCCGCATTGGGAGTGCAGAAGGATTTGACCGCCACCGGGGAAAAGTCCCTGACGGCGGAAACGAGAGAATTACTGGATAGCCTGGATACGGATATTACTTGTTATTATTTGACGAAAGAGGGGGCGGCCACGGGACTGGAGTCCTTCTTCGAGATGTATATTGATTTATATGAGGATGCCAGCGACCGGGTAACCTTTGAAACGGTGGATTTGTTGCTGAATCCGAAGTTTGCGGAGCCGTATACGGATAAGACCGTGGTACAGTGCAGTGTAATCGTGGTGAATGAGGCGACTCAGCTCGGGAAGTATATTTCCGTACAGGATATGGTATTGACGGAGACTACAATGGATACCGAGACCTTTCAGTATAAGGAGGTACCGGTAGGTCTTGATATCGAGGGCCGGATAAACGGCGCCATTCGTTATGTGGTGAACGGACAGCAGACGAATTTGTATGCGCTTTCCGGTCACGGAGAAAAAGTGATGGAGAGCCAGGCGCAGAATTTGCTCGGTAAGGCTAATATTAATTATAATATCTTTGAATCTATGACCGCAGAGAAAGTACCGGAGGACTGTGACGTATTGTTTGTTACGGTACCGAATAAGGATTACAGTGATGCGGAACTGGAGATGTTTAAGGCTTATGCGGACAGAGGCGGCGATTTTCTGATTCTTGCGGAGAAGCAGGCGAATGTGTCCAATTATGACAGATTACTGGCGTACTGCGGTGTGCAGGTGGAGAATCGCGTGATTTTGGAGGGGGACGCAACCCGTCACAATCCTTCCAGTCAGGCAGAACTGTATCCGTTCATTGATACGGCCAATGATATTACAAAGAATTTGTCCGGGGCTAATTACCTGCCGTTGCCGTATGCCTATGCATTGACGCTGGTAAAGGATGCGGAGCATGAGATTTCCGTTTCCAGATTGTTGTATACCTCTGCGGCAGCCTATGCTAAGAACGTAGAGAACGGTAAGATTTCGCCGACGCAGAAAGCCGACGACCCGGTAGGACCGTTTACGGTGGGTATGTATTTAAAGAATACGGAAACAAAGTCCGAGGCAGTCGTGATTTCCGGCGGATATGCGTTTAATGATACTTATACAAAGCTGAGTAACTATGCCAATGCAAGTTTGTTGACCGGCAGTGTGAATTATTTGGCGGGAGTGGATACGGTATCTAACATTCGTACCCTTTCCTTTGAGACGGAGGAGATGCTGACGATTAATGCGGCACAGGCCAATACCATTGCGATTATCCTCGTGATTGCAGTGCCGGTTGTATTGATTTTAAGCGGTATTTATGTGATGCTTCGCAGAAAGAATCGTTAATCGGGAGGGTTTCATGGAAGAAAGAGAAGAAAGAGCGTTGCGCTTAAAACGCTTGAAACGTAAAAGAGCATATACAATATTGGCCTTGGTTGCGGTACTTGGTTTGCTGGGAGGCGGGTATTGGTTTATTACCGATCGAAAGGCAAAGCTTGCTGCGGAGGAAGAACAAAAGAAGGCCGAGCAGGAGGCAGCACGCAATCAAAAGACGGAGATTACAAGCTTTTTATTGAATGAGGTGTGTGAGGCAAGATTCACCAACGAGGAAGCGTCCTATCATTTTGTATGGGAAGAGGAAGGCAATCTCGGAAGTTGGGTAAAGCAAGGAGAGGAAGACTTCCCGACCAATGAGGAGAAGCTTCAGAACATTATGGGTGCATTCTGTAAATTGGAAGGTACCTCGAGAATGAAGTTTGCGGATATAAATCCGGCAGACTATGGATTGGATAGTACAAAGTTGACAATGAAGCTTACGTTAACGGACGGTACGGAACATAGCTTCCTTATGGGTGACGAGGCTCCGTATGATGCCGGATATTATTTGTTGTATGAAAATACGGAGGAAGTGTTTGTTGTAGCGTCCAACTTGTATACCCAGCTGACTACCAAGTCAACCAAGCTGGTGCAGGGAGAAACGTTCCCGTATGTAGAGCCGGAGTCTATTACGAGGTATTGTATTGAAGTAAGAGACGGAGAGACGAAGACCTATGAGCCGGAGGTGGCAGAGGACGGTACGAAGACATTCCCGGCTGTCTTTTACGATAGTGTGCCTTTTGTGGCATCTACCATACAGGAGTATAATTGTACCGATTTTGCACAGTACGGACTGGATGATCCGTATGTTACGGTAACCGTAGATTATCTGGGGTACGTGTTTACCGACGGAGGTATGTTGACCAGAGAGCCGTGTACCATGAAATTAGAAATCGGTGATAAGACCGTAAGTGATAATTATTTCGTACGCGTGGACGAAAGTGATTTTGTGTATATCATGATGAAGGCACAGGCGAAAAAATATCTTCCGAACTGATAATTAAGGGCTGACGCAGATGCGTCAGCCCTTTTTCTGTGCTATGAGACCAGGGAGAGAACTTCCGGAACGTGAAAGACTTCTTTCGTGTAATCCGGATAGTAAAAGCTTTAGTAGCCCAGTTCTTCTCCTACTAAGATAACTTTAATACGCCCCGGTATGCGGGATTTGCGTGTGACTACAAATTCACAGCACATACAGTCCGGAGAATAGCAGTCGTGGCATTTTCCGTACTTGGAGCACGGGGTAGACAGTCCTAAACGGACGCCGTTCGGCGGTGCGGCCATATTGCGAACACGGTCAAAGCCGGACGTGACATCCGGAACGATTTTATTCATGCCCACAATCAGTATGACATTTTTCGGGCCGGTTATGAGACAGGCTACCCGGTTTCCGTTGCCGTCGATATTGACCAACTCACCGTCCAGGGTTACCGCGTTACTGCTCATGAAGTAGTAGTCTGCGGTAACGGTCTTTGCATAAAGCTCCCTCTGTTCCTCCGGCGTTTTCGCGGTACTGCGATCGTATAACACGCAGTCTGAGGTCTTCAGAGCGTCAAATAAGCCGATTTCCGTGCAAGACATGGAGCCGCCCCAGGAGACACTGCAACCGGGAGTCAGAAAGCGTAAAGCGGTGGAAAGCGCTTCGTTCTTATCCGCACAATAATAGCCCTCGATTCCGCGGCGGTTAAATGCCTCGATTAAGCTCTCGGCAAGGTTTTCATAGGTTTGCTGTTTCGGCGTAGCCATAGGATCCCTCCTTCTGTAAACAATTCATGATGAATACATTCTGTATTCAGTTTACCTCACAATGAAAAGAAGTGCAATGTATTTTTGAACAAAGGTTGCAAAGTGGCGGAATAACTGATAAAATGAAGATGAGTAAGTGTTTGTAAAGGAGGCGGTTGCTTTGAAGAACACAGCATTGAAGATATTACTCGCCATGACGATTATCAGCAGCATTTTTTTGTGTCTGCTTCTTGGATTAATGCTAAAAAAGGGAAACGGTTCGGGGGAAACGGTTTCTAAGTTAAAAGAATTTCAGGACCGGTACGATGAACGCAATACGGACACGAAAACGATTGCGCCGAAGGTATACGGAGACTTTTCCGTGACGGAGTCTTCGGAGGAGTTGTACGACTTGCAAAGACATACGGAAGTATACGAGCGTATCGAGGCGTTAAAGAGGGACGGAGACTACACAAAAGACAACCCGTTGCTTGTGTATAATCCGTACGGGGTAAATGCGCATTCGGTTTATGTATATTTTAAAACGGATACACCGGTAAAGGTATCCTATCGTGTAACGGTACAGGCGGATGGTATTTCCACCTTTGCGGCGCAATGTCCTACCGCAGACGGTTACTCCACAGAGCACGAGTATTTGTTCATCGGTCTTACGGCAGCTCAGACGAACCGTGTTTCCATGGTATTGGAGGACACGGAAGGAAATTCCTTTGTCAGAACCTTTTATGTAACCACAGAGGGGCAATACGGGATTGCAAAGGAGAAAGTGGATGTAACAAAGAGTGCGGGGACCACCGGACTTTCCGACGGATTGTTTGTACACTTCGGAAATATAACCGGCAACAAAGAAGCTATACAGTTGTATGACAATGACGGTGTATTGCGAAGTGAGTTCCCGGTGCTGAAAGGCAGTGCAAAGCGTTTGCTGTTTTTTGAGAATGATATATATTTCAATTGTTCGGACGACCGGATTGTTGTAATGGACCGCTACGGTAAGGTAAAGAGAGTCTATACCCTGGAGGGGTATACGATCGGAAAAGATTATTGCTTGGATGAGGATGCACGGAAGCTTCTTGTACTGGCAAGTAAGCCGCAGACGGAGGAAAAGACGACTACCGTGGACGACAGACTGCTTTCCGTGGATATGAGTTCGGGAGAGGTCACGGAGCTTTTTGACATGGGAGTGCTGTTAAAGGAATATAAGGAGATTTGTAAAAAGAACGACGAGGGTGTGCTTGACTGGCTGGGGTTAAATTCCGTACAATTGTGCAACGGTACGGGGGTGCTGTTGGGCGCGAGAGAGCCGTCGGCAGCCTTTAAGATAAAGGATATTTACGGAATTCCGATGTTGGAGTATATCATCGGAGACATGCAGATGTTTGAAGGAACCGGATATGAGGGGCTTCTTTTGACGAAGACCGATGATTTTGAGGCTTTTGTGGGAGCAAATACCTTTACCTGTGTAAAGGAGGAGCTGATGCCGTCCGGTGTATATGAGTTTTATTTATATGATAATCATATCGCGGGAACGGACAGCCGTCCGGAGTTTGATTACAGTGAGATGGCAGAGGATTTGGGCAGTTCTTTAAAGAAGGGGACTTCCTCTTATTTCTGTCGGTATCTGGTAAACGAGACGGCACGGACCTGGGAATTGTTAGAGACCGTACCGTTAGATTATTCCGGCTATTACGGTAGCGCCCAGGTGACAGAGGACGGACATTTGATTACGGTTACGGCAGGAAGGCTGGCTTACAGTGAGTTTGATGGGGAACGCAACCTACTCAGAAAGTATGCGGCAGCCGGTCCGGAGCATTTGGAGAGAGTATTTAAGTATGATTTTAAGGGGTTCTTTTTCGCAGAGACCGAAAAAGAGGCTCCTGTAGAGGAAACGACAGAGAAGAAGTAAGAAAGAGAGTCCGGGTATGGGAAGAAGTTTATTTATTGCGGAAAAACCGAGCGTGGCACAGGAGTTTGCAAAAGCACTCCCGTACCAGTTTTCGCGCAAGGACGGATATATGGAGGCAACGGAGGCGGTGGTGACTTGGTGTGTGGGACACTTGGTAACCATGAGTTATCCGGAAAGTTATGACTCGGCACTCAAACAGTGGCGTTTGGAAACCATACCTTTTTTGCCGGAACAGTTTCGTTATGAGGTGATTCCGGGGGTGGCAAAGCAGTTTCAGATTGTAAAAGGACTTCTTTGCAGAGAAGATGTGGATTGTATTTATGTTTGTACAGACTCCGGACGTGAGGGAGAATATATTTACCGCCTGGTAGACCAGATGGCGGAGGTCCCGAAGGGGAAGGAACGCAGACGTGTCTGGATTGATTCTCAGACGGAAGAAGAGATTTTACGAGGAATTAAGGAAGCAAAGCCTTTGGAGGCCTATGATGCCCTGAGTGATGCGGCATATCTTCGTGCCAAAGAGGACTATCTTATGGGGATTAATTTTTCCCGTGTGCTTACATTAAAGTACGGAAATGCGGTCCGGAACTTCTTAAAAACCGAGAAAAGCCAGGCGATTTCCGTAGGCCGGGTAATGACCTGTGTGCTCGGTATGGTAGTGCGGAGAGAACGGGAAATCCGTGCTTTTGTAAAGACTCCGTTTTACCGGGTAATATCCAAACTGTCTGCCGGGGAAGCTGTGTTTGAGGCAGAATTCCGGGCGATAAAGGGGTCAAAGTACGAGGATTCTCCGAAGCTGTACAAGGAGAATGGATTCCGGCAGAAGGAAGACGCCATGGCACTTATCACGGCGTTAAATGTACCGGGAGAAATGCCTTTTGAGGAGATTACCGAGAAGGACAAGCTGATCACAATCCAGCGTGCAACAGAGGGCCTTACCGCTGTGGTGGAGCAGATAGAAAAGAAACAGGAAAAGAAGAACGCCCCGCTGTTATTTAACCTGGCGGAGCTTCAGAATGAGTGTGCCAGACTGTTTAAAATCAGCCCGGATGAGACGTTGAAAATCGTGCAGGAGCTGTATGAAAAGAAATTGGTGTCTTATCCGCGTACCGATGCCAGAGTGTTGTCTACGGCAGTGGCAAAGGAAATTGTAAAAAATATCAATGGTTTAAAACAGTATACTCCGGCTGCGGGCTTTGCAGAACAGGTACTGCAAAGCGGAAGCTATAAGGGGCTTGAGAAGACCAGGTATGTGAATGATAAGCAGATTACCGACCACTACGCGATTATTCCTACGGGACAGGGAATCGGAGCTTTGTCCTCTGTATCCACTACGGCGAAGCGTGTGTATGCGACAATCGTAAAGCGCTTCTTAAGTATCTTCTTTCCGCCGGCAGTATACCGGAAGGTGGCACTTACGGTGAAAATCGGCGAGGAAGCTTTTTTTGCCAGCTTTAAGGTGCTGGCGGAGGAGGGATATATGGTATTGTATCGCAAGCCGGCAAAGTCCGAAACGGACAATTCCGACAATGCCGATAAGGAGGATAGGAACGGAGAAGGAAAGGCCGAGGGTGAACGAACGGAGGATGGAGACGGTGAATTGACCTGCGGTGCTGAGATGTTAGATGCACTGAACGATATGAAAAAGGGAAGTAAGCTGCCGGTTTCCTTATTCTCTATCCGGGAGGGCGAGACCGCGGCACCGAAGCGTTATAATTCCGGTTCTTTGATTCTGGCCATGGAAAATGCCGGTCAGTTGATTGAAGATGAGGAATTAAGAGCCCAGATTAAAGGTAGCGGTATCGGAACCAGTGCGACGAGAGCGGAGATTTTAAATAAGCTGGTGAAGATAGAGTATCTGGCGTTAAATAAAAAGACGCAGATTATTACTCCGACGCTTTTGGGAGAGATTGTTTTTGAAGTGGTAAACGCTTCGATTCGCTCTCTGTTAAATGCGGAACTAACCGCCAGTTGGGAGAAGGGTCTGACTTATGTGGCAGAGGGAAGTATCGGTAGTGACGAGTATATGGGTAAGCTGGAGAGCTTTGTCAGACGTATGACCGATGGAGTAAAGGGATTGAATAACCAAAGTGTGCTACACGGAAGATTTTCGGAAGTGGCAGGATTTTACAGAAAATAGGAAGAGAAATTTATGTATGTATTTTGTATTGTAATACAGTGTATCGGTATCGTAATGGCATTGCTCGGTTTGATGTATTTGCTGCAACAGTGGCCGTCAAGACCGCAGTCTTATATGCTTTTTTTAGGGTTGTCGATGCTGATAAACTCTGTAGGGTATCTGTTTGAAATTACGGCAACGTCGCTGGACGCTGCATTGATGGCAACCAAAATCAGTTATGTGGGAAAGGTCTATATTCCGCTTCTCGGATTCTTTTTTGTACTTCATTATTGCAGAATCAAGGTGCCGAAATGGTTGGGACCGGCTCTGGCAGTGGTTCATACGGCTGTGCTGGTGTTGGTATTGACTTGTGAGTATCAGGATTTATTTTATACAACGCTTGATTTTGAGAAGGATGGATTGTTTCCTCACCTGGAGCATATGCACGGTCCGGTGTATGTGGGATATACCGCATTGGTTTTATTCTATTCGGTTTGCATGATGGGGGTTTGTATTTATCGATATAAAAAGGCGGTTCAGGAGGAGAGAAACCGGGTGGCATGTCTGTCCATGATTGTGCTGCTTCCGATTTTGGGTTTGGTGTTATATTTGACAGGAATTACGCAGGAATATGATGCGACGGCAGTGAGTTATGTATTGTCCGGCATTGTATTGTTGGTGTCGATTTTTAGGCACGATTTTTTTGATACGGTGAATCTCGCAAAGAACTATGTGGTGGAGAATCTTTCCGACGGCTTGGTAGTATTGGGCAAGCAGGGACAGTTTGTATATGCCAATGCGCCGGCATTAAGATTGTTTCCGCAGTTAAGCGGGAGTGAGTACGGTGAAGCGGTGGAAGAGATTGCCAAGTACTGCCAGAAGGGAAAGAGACTGCACAAAGATGGTAAAGTATATAAGGTTACTACACAGGATGTGCTTCAAAAACAGGATATGCGAGGCATTATGTTTTATTTGCAGGATGTAACCGACAGCTACAATTATACAACAAAGCTGGAGCAGGAAGTAAGAGACAAGACGTTGGAACTGTTTAATTCCCATCATGCCCTTATTGTAAGTCTTGCGAACATGGTAGAGGCAAGAGACGGTACCACGGGGTTACATGTCAAACATACCAGCAGTTACGTGGAAATTTTGGCAAAGGCGTTAAAGAAAAAGCCGAAGTACCGGGGGATTATTTCAAATTCGTATGTGTCGGTATTGCATGAGGCGGCGCCGCTTCATGATATCGGAAAGATATCCATTGAAGATTCCATTCTGCGAAAAGAGGGTTCTCTGACGCCGGAAGAATTAAAAGCGATTCAAAGTCATCCGGAACTGGGAGCGCAGATTATCGATACGGTACTGGCGGAAACAGAGTCCAGTGATTATTTGGCCACGGCAAGGGAAATGGCGTATTGCCACCATGAGAAATGGGACGGTACCGGTTATCCGAGAGGCTTGAAGGGAGAAGAAATTCCGCTTAGCGCCAGAATTATGGCGATTGCGGATGTATATGATGCGTTGCGCTCGGAGCGTAGCTATAAGGCGGCCTATTCAAAGGAAGAGGCCAAAAGGATTATTGAAGAACAGTCCGGTACGCAGTTTGATCCGGAGCTGGTGGAAGTGTTCCTGGAAAATTTGGAAGAATTGGAAGAGGTTATGTAAAAGGAAAGACATGTTCGGTTTTGAGCATGTCTTTTTTCATTTTTATTTTTTATGATATAATATTTTTGAAAATCAAAGTGAGACTATACCTTGCCTCGACAAACACTTCGTCGAATAATTTTTTGAATTTGATATAATAAAATCACAAAAGCGCTTTTGAATACTTTTTGGAGGACAAAATTATGTCGATTGGTTCTAACATTAAACGGTTGCGCAGGGAGAAAGATATCACGCAGGAACAGCTTGCCGAATATCTCGGAATTACATCCCGTGCGATTTCCCAGTGGGAGTGTGACCGGACTGCTCCCGACATTTCGCAGTTGCCTGCACTCTGCCATGTCTTTGATGTTTCCTCGGATGTTCTGCTGGGAATCGATGTGGAAAAGAATGAGGAGCGTATCAAGAGTTATTTGGAAGAGGCTCACAAGGTGGATTGGGAAGGAAATTTTGAAAAAGAGGTGGAAATCTTACGGGAAGCACTGGGAAAATTTCCAAGATCCTATCAGATTATGCAGAAGCTTGCCAATGCTTTGGTAAATGTTTACTCCCGAAAGGGTGTGAAGGAATACGAAGAGGTGTTTTCTCTTTGTAACCGGGTGCTTGCGGAGTGCACCGATAGCAAAACTCGCTATGAAGCAACGCAGACACTTGTTTATGCATACGATTATGCGGGAAAAAAAGAAGAGATGTTAAGCGTTGCGGAAGAAATGCCGAAATCGATTATCTCGTATGAAAGTTGCATGCTCTGGATTTGGGAAGGCGATGCGGATTTTGCCAAAAAGCAAGAGTTCATTTCCTATTTAATCTATCAATTGGTTTCGGCCATCGGTGCTGCCGGAGTTCATCGTCATGATGACGATACCATGTTTTTTACGCCGGAAGACAGAATGAGGCTCCATAAGCTTCAGGTAGACCTGCTGGAACTTCTGTTTCCTGAGAAAGACTATCAGAATGTAGCTCAGGTAGGGTGGATGGCTTGCATGCACATGGGGAGGCTCTTTCTTCGAAGCAATGATTTGGAAAATGCATGGAAATGGTTGGAAAAATGTGCAGATTTTGCAATTCATATGGATACCTATGATTTTGATGCTAAGCATACTTCGCCTGTTCTTCGCGGTTACTCCGACGGAGGATTTATTCCGGAGGCGGTAGGAAACACTTCGCAGATGACACTTAATTGGCTATTGGAGGAAGAATTTGATGTTTTGCGCACGGACGAGCGTTTCGAGATGTTTGTGGAGCGTTTGAAAGAGTTTGCAACGAAACCGTAAATTGCGGGGTCGCGGAAGGGGGATTGGGTCGTCTTCGTTTCACTTCGGTCAGTCCCAGAACCGACATCCACCGGATGTCGTGGGACACTCCGCTACGGTCGGCGCAGAGCGGAGGACCGCGGAAGGGGGATTTGGTCTCCGCTCCGCTACGGTCGGTCCAGAACCAACGTCCCCCGGACGTTGTGGACCCCTCGAACCACGGGACCCGTGGTGTCTCGTGTTAAGTATCTTTTTCATTACTATCACAAAAAAGGAATCCTTTCGGATTCCCTTTTGCGATAGTAGCGGAAGGGGGATTTGAACCCTCGACACCACGGGTATGAACCGTGTGCTCTAGCCAACTGAGCTATTCCGCCATATGAAGTTATGTGTCCGTTCGGAATGGGGCCTATAGGGCTCGAACCTATGACCCTCTGCTTGTAAGGCAGATGCTCTCCCAGCTGAGCTAAGACCCCGAAGTATTCCTTGCTCGAACGGTACGTTTGATATTATATTAAATAATATTGGGTTTGTCAAGCGGTATTTTTCCTTTTTTCAGTATTTTTTGTTTTTTTATTGTTTTTGCTGTTTTGCGTATTTTCCGGGGGAGATTCCCATTGTCTTTGTGAAGGTGCGGATGAAGTTGGCATAGTCGGAAAAACCGCAGCGAAGGCATACCTCCGTGATGCTTAAATCAGAGGTAAGTAACGTGCAGGCATAGGAAATACGCCGCTCCGGGATATAATTCCGAAGGGTAAGTCCGGTATGCTTCTTGAATTGCCGGCTGATGTAGGTGCCGTTTAAATAGAATTCCCGCTCCAATGTTTCTAAGGTAATCGACTCCGAAAGGTGGGTATCGATATAGCGGAGAAGGTCGCGAATGAGCTTCGGCATAATATTGGAAGTCGGTTTCCCGGCGGTACGTAAGACTTGGTTGATGAAAACAAAAAGCCGGGTCAGATAAGATTGTACCAGTAAATCTGCGCCGAATTCGTCGGAGGTCAGTAACGGTTCGATTTTAGAAATGAGGGACAGATAGTGCTGTAATTGCTGTGCGGACAGGCGGATAAGACACACATTATCCTTAGACGGACCGCGGAAGGATGACGCCAGGTCGGTCTGCCTTGTAGATAACTTCTGTAGAAGTGTTTCCTGAAAATTAAGGGTAATCCGCTCGTAGTTACTTTGGTCCAGCATGACGGGACGATGATATTGCCCCGGGCGAATCACCAGCAAATCTCCCCGCTCCATATGAAAACATTGTTGTTCTACATAGCAGTTTACGTTTCCCTGTAAAAAGAGGTAGAGCTCGTAGCCTTCGTGGCGGTGAAATGCACCGTCTAAGGAATAGTTGGTAGTCTGGTGTTGAAATAATAAATCTTCGCGGATTTGGCCGGAAAATCCGGAAAACATGAGTTCCATAGCACAGCCTCCTTTTGCAGAAAATTATAAAGTTGATTATAGTCATTTCATGCAATAAACTATACATAATATGCAATGATTATTTCTTGAACAGATATTATACTGATTGTATGATACCATGGATATACTTGTTTTACAAGGGGGTTACGATGAGAATGAAGAACATATGGAACTGTCTGTTGGGGGCAAGTGTGATTTGTCTGCTGGCAGGGTGTGCATCCGCACCGGTGAACGATTTGGAGAAAACGGAAATAACAACGGATCTTTCCGAGGAAGTAACAATCACACCGGAACCAACGGCAACACCGGAACCGACCGCAACGCCGAAGCCGACGGCGACGCCGAAACCGGCCAACGTACCGGAGGTGGATACCGTGTACTGGCAGAGTGTGGTGGATTCTTTTTCCGGCAGTAAGTATGACCTTAGCACGGCGCTTATGGCACCGGCTTTAAAGGACCGTTGTAAGGGTTATTTTAAGCTGGGTGTGGGACTGACCGGTTATTCTCTTGATACGATGGCGGTGCAGTCCGATGAATATATGGCCCTTGTAAATAAGCATTTTAACAGTTGTACCCTGACCAATCTCATGAAGCCGTCCTATATGCTGGACCAGAAGGGCTGTATGGAAAATGCGGCGGCGGGCAACGAGGAGCCGGTACTTACCTTTGCCGGTGTGGATGAAATATTGCTGTGGTGTGTGGATAACGGGGTACAAATGAGAGGTCACACGCTTGTGTGGCATACCCAGACGCCGGATTGGTTTTTCAGGGAGGGCTATAAGGCTGACGGTGAGTACGTAAGCAGAGAGACGATGCTGGTGCGTTTGGACAGTTACATCAAGCAGATGCTGACGTATTGCCAGGAGAATTATCCGGGCGCGATTTATTGCTGGGATGTTGTGAATGAGGCGGTAGACGAGGCAGGCGATCCCAACAGCTTTTATCTTTGCCGTACCAAATGTGACACGGGGCCGAATCCGTGGTATGCGGTGGTCGGTGACGATTATGTGGAGCAGGCGTTCCGGAGTGCCAGAAAGTACGCGGCAGAGGACGTAAAACTGTTTTACAACGATTTTAATACGTATTTTTCCACAAAGCGAGATGCGATTTATCGTTTGTGTGAGTATTTAAAAGCAGAAGGACTGATTGACGGAATCGGAATGCAGGCCTACTGGACCGGAGCCAATACTTCTTCTATCGAAACCGCGATAAAGAAGTTTGCAACTTTGGATTTGGAAATTCATATTACGGAGCTTTCCATTGATGCCGCGGATTTATCCGAGGAGGAGCTGAAGAAACAGGCCAATTCCTACGGTTCCCTGTTTTATATGTTCAGTTATCTGGATGATCAGGGGGGAGGCCCGGCAAATATCACGTCTGTGACATTGTTCGGTTTGCAGGACGGGTATGTGATGTACGGCGGTAGCGATACGACTACGTCCCGTATATTTGATAAGGATTTTCAACCGAAGCCGGCTTTTGAGCGGATTGCGAAAATCATGGAAAATATGTATAAAAACAGAGAAAAGTAAGAGAAAACAGGAGGAGCGGTATGAGAGGACCGAAAGCGCCGAAAGACCCGGTAGCCAAAAGACCGGCGGTATATGTGATGGTGGATTCCATTATTGAAGGAAGTCCGAGAGGAAACGGAAAGTATCAGGATATTTGTTATTTGAACGGGAGAATCGCGCAAAAAATCTCCGTATTGTGCAATGAGATGCCGAAGGAGATTCTGGAGCTTGTGCCGGGGAGTGCAGGATTTCGGAAACTGGTACATACCGTCGGAGTTACGGTGATTGCCACGAAGAAGGAATTGCAGGATATGTCGGTTGAGTTTACGTTAAATTGTCTTTCGACGGTACCGGGGGCAGACGGCACCTGTTATAAGGCAGAGGTACCGTGTAACGGACAGGAAGTAAAGATAACGGTGGCAGAGTATCCGGATAATCCTGCAGACGGGCTGTTGGGTTCCTTTGTCACGACGTTTCCGTGCCATGAAACGGCAAAGCTTACGGTATGCTTTTATTTGAATGACGGTTACACGGCTCCGGAGTTGGTACCGGATGCTCCGGTGGAGTTCGATTCATTACGGTATCGCAAGATGATAGAGCGTTCCCTTCTTCAGACCGGTAATCTTTATCGTGTACAACGGGCAATAGAAAAGGCACAAAAGGGCGAGGAGGTTGTAGTTGCCTATCTGGGAGGCTCCATTACCCAGGGCGCGGGGGCAAAGCCGATTCATACCGAGAGCTATGCGTATCGCTCTTACCTGGCATTTAAGAACCGTTTCGGAAAGGGAGACGGTTCCAATATAAAGTTTATTAAGGCAGGAGCCGGCGGCACCTGTTCGGAGCTTGGTCTGACCCGGTATGAGATGGATGTGCTTCGCCGGGGGAGTGTGGTTCCGGATATTGTATTTCTGGAGTATGCGGTAAATGATGCGGGAGATGAGACCGACGGCGTATGCTTTGAAAGTCTGGTGCGTATGGTTATGGACGGACCGGGATACCCGGCGGTGGTTTTGTTGTTCTCCGTGTTTATGGATGATTATAATTTGCAGGAACGGATGATTCCGGTAGGAAAGCGCTGCAAAACGGCCATGATTAGTTTAAAGAACGCGGTAACACCGCAGTTTTCCGAAGAGACACCGGTGATTACCAAGCGTCAGTATTTTTACGATTTGTTCCATCCGAGCAATGACGGACACCGCATTATGGCGGATTGCATCGATTATTTCTGGGAGACGGCGGCTACGGCACCGAAGGAGTCTGCGGACGCGGCAGTGGAACCGGTACCGGCCATCGGGGAGAAGTATCGTAACTTGCGGTCTTTTGACCGTAGCAATTATGCGGCACATCCGGAGGTAAGGCATTTGTCCGAGGGAATGTTTACGGAGACGGACAGGGTGCTACAGTGTGTGGAAAAGGATGATAATCCTCTGGCAACGCCGGAGTTTCCGGATAACTGGATGAAGACGCCGGAGGGTACCGGAGAGGCGTTTGCCATGCGGCTTTGGTGTAAGGATCTGTTGCTGGTGTATAAGGACAGCGGGGATGTAAGCTTCGGTAAGATTGAGGTACGGGTAGACGGTACGGTGACCCGTGTGATCGATCCGTTGGAGGTAGGCTGGAATCATTGTACCGCATATGTGGTATTTGAGAGCGATGTGGCAGCGGAGCATAAAATCGAAATCTCCATGGTAAAGGGAGATGAAGGGAAGGCCTTTACGATTTTAGGTTTTGGCTATACAACGGAATAAAAGACGCAAAGATAAAATCAGAGCCGGTGCGAAGAAACGTGCACCGGCTCTTGGTGTTTTATGTTGTGTGCGGAACAAAAGAAATGTGACGCAAGGAAATCGGATTAACGGGTGTTTCCGAGATAGAACAATGCAACCGTACCCGGACCGGAATGGGCTCCGATGGTAGGACTGACATAATCAATCAGGAAGTTCTGAATGCCGAAGCGTTCTTTGACCTGTGCGGCTACAAACTCCGCATCCTCCAAACAATCGCCGTGGCTGATAAATACAATATCGTTTTGATAGCCATCGATTTGCTCTCCCATAAGCTCCACTAACTTAAGCAAAGCTTTCTTTCTGCCGCGCACATTACAAACGGAGGTAAGGTGTCCTTCGTTGTCTACATGAAGCACCGGTTTTACGTTTATCAGAGTACCGATAATTGCGGTTGCCTTGGAAACACGGCCTCCGCGATGTAAGTGGAACAAATCGTCTACCGTAAACTGGTGGCAAAGGTGAAGTTTGTTCTCCTCAAGCCATGCGGCAACCTCCTCTATGGATTTTCCCTGCTCCTTCATGGTAACGGCATAATGTACAAAAAGGCCCTGGCCGAGAGAAGCACATAAGGAATCTACCAAAATTATTTTACGATCCGGGTATTGCTCTGCCAGTTCGTTTGCCGCAATGCGGGCGTTGTTATGGCTGGCACTCAAGCCGGAGGAAAAGCTGATATGAAGAATGTCGTAGCCTTCTTTTAAGTATGCTTCAAAGCTGTTCTGTACCTCGTCCGGAATGCAGGCATTGGTAGTCGGCATTTCGCCGGAACGCATCCGGTCGTAAAAATCGTGCGGGTCCAGCTGGTTATTTAAGCCGTAGACCGTGTCACCGAAGGCGTAGGAAAGAAACTGAATCGCAATGTCGTGTTCCTTTACGTAGGATGCCGGTAAATCGGCGGTAGAATCGGTTGATATGATGTATTTCATAGGACCTCCTTATTAAAAACGACAAAATATGGTATAAAAAGATGTTGCATGTGGTTTTCGAAACTATTTTATAATAAAACAGGGAAAAGTGCAAGCAAAAAGATAAAAAAGTCTTTCTTTCGGGGGCTTCCTGTGGTATACTTATGGCTTAGGGGCGAATGCCCAATAAAGGTATTTACGGAAAGAGGGAAATTATGAACCACAAAGTAAAAGGTTTCGGAAAACTGTTTTTAACACTGGTAGTGCTTGGCGCAGTTTTATTTGTAGCATTATGCGGAATCGGAGAGAAGAAGAAGGGCAGTGCGAAGGGAATTCGCCTGGGACTTGATTTGGCCGGCGGTGTCAGTGTTACCTATGAGGCGGTAAAGGAGAATCCGACGGAGCAGGAAATGGAAGATACGAAGCACCGGATTCGTAAACGTGTGGACTCTAACGGACAGACGGAAG
Source organism: Lachnospiraceae bacterium (assembly GCA_015057365.1). Classification (GTDB taxonomy): domain Bacteria; phylum Bacillota; class Clostridia; order Lachnospirales; family Lachnospiraceae; genus SIG307. The sequence continues at coordinate 27,727 of SVEN01000016.1, forward strand.
CGGATGTGTATCTGGAGGGCGAAAACCGGATTAATATCGATATTCCGGGTGCTAACGATGCGGAAGCAACATTAAAAGAGCTGGGACGTATGGGAGAGATTTTCTTTATCCTCGGTACGAATAATGTGCAGCTTCTGGGGCAGAATGCGGAAACAGGAGCGTATGAGTATGCGTTTTTACGGTCCTGGGAGGAAATTAAAGAGTCCGGCGACATTATCTTGGACGGAGCTGATATCCAGGGCGCGGAAGCAGGCATGTATACCGAATACGGTATGAATAATTACGTGGTTTCGTTGACTTTAAACGATTCCGGCAGAGGCAAGTTTGCGGAAGCAACCGGGAAGCATGTAGGTGAGTCCATTGCCATTATATATGACGGCGAAATTGTCAGTGCGCCGGTGGTACAGCAGGCGTTAACGGACGGAAAAGCACAGATTTCGGGTAGCTTTACCTGGGAAGAAGCAGAGAATCTTGCAACCACCATCCGTGTGGGTGCGTTACCGTTAGAGCTTAAGGAGCTCCGCTCCAATGTGGTAGGAGCCAGCCTCGGTGCGGAAGCGGTAAAGACCAGCTTGATTGCAGGCGCAATCGGTGTGGTTCTTGTATTTTTGTTTATGGCATTCCGGTATCGTATCCAGGGTCTTGCGGCAGATTTGGCATTGGCGATTTATATCGGACTGATGGTTGTATGCTTAAATCTTCTGGAGATTACCCTGACGCTTCCGGGTCTTGCGGGTATTATTTTGTCCATCGGTATGGCGGTGGATGCGAATGTCATTATTTTCTCCCGTATTCAGGAGGAAATCGGCGTCGGAAAGACGGTAAATACCTCTATTAAGCTTGGATTTTCCAAGGCGTTTTCCGCAATTATCGACGGAAATATTACTACCTTGATTGCAGCAGTAGTGTTGTATATCCTTGGTTCCGGTACGGTAAAGGGCTTTGCAACAACTCTTGCACTCGGTATTGTTCTTTCCATGTTTACGGCGTTGTTCGTAACGAAGTTTATTTTATACACCTTCTATGACATGGGCTTTGACAAGGAAAAGCATTACGGACAGGTAAAAGAATACAAGTTTTTCGATTTTGTAAAGCACGGAAAGAAGTATGCAATAATTTCCGTTGCGTTGATTCTTGTCGGCGTAGCCGGTATGGTGGCAGGTAAGGTGAGTTCCGGAGAGATTCTGGCCTACGGTCTTGACTTTAAGGGCGGTACGGCAATGACCGTTACCTTCCCGGAAGGCACGGAACCGACCATAACCGAGCTTGAAAAAGCGGTACAGGATGCGATAGGAGAGAAGGCAACGATTAATCTTGTGGGAGATGCCAATGCGGCGACCATTAAAACCAAAGAGCTTTCCGAGGATACCCGTAACGCCCTGACGAATTATTTGGAGGAGAAATACAACGTATCGGAAAGCGAAATCGAGATACAGAGCATCAGCGGTACGGTCAGCGGTGAGATGAAAAAGGATGCGATTCTTGCGGTGGCGGTAGCTACGGTATGTATGTTGATTTACATCTGGTTCCGCTTCTCCAATCTGGCATTTGCGGCAAGTGCGGTTTTAGCGTTGCTGCATGACGTACTGATTGTACTGACGGTATATGCAGTGGCACGAATCGGTGTAGGAAATACCTTCATTGCATGTATGCTGACGATTGTCGGTTATTCTATCAATGCGACGATTGTAGTATTCGACCGTATCCGTGAGAATTTAAAGGAACGTCTGAAGAAGGAGTCTTATATGGATATTGTGAATAAGAGTATCGTACAGACCTTCTCCAGAAATATTTTTACCTCATTGACCACATTCTTCATGGTGGCAGCCTTGGTTGTTTTCGGTGTGGCTGCAATTAAGGAGTTTGCGATTCCGCTTATGGCAGGTATTATTTGCGGTGCGTATTCTTCCATCTGCATTACCGGTTTGTTGTGGCTGAAGTTACGCGAAAGATTCCCGGAGGATGAGGAAGAATAAGGGCCGATTAAGAGGAGTTTTTCGGAAATTTAATAAATATTTTCTTTCTTTTGAAGGAAACAAATGCTATACTGTTTCGAGAAAGTACGAGACAGATGAGGTGACGTATGGATATATCGGAGAAAAAGACGACCCTGGATGATTCCGCATCCATTTATCAGAAAAGAGAGGAAAAGACGGATAAAGAAAAATGGCGGGAATTAAAGGGTTTTAAAGCAAAATGGGAGCATTTTAAAGCTTATTATTTGCTAAAGGTATTTATCTGGGTATGTGTAATCGGTTTTGTGGGTTATGCGATTTATGAGATGGTTGCGCCGGACCCGGAGCGAATGCTGTATGTGGCGATTCTGGACACGGTGGTGCAGACGGATGAAATGGATGCACTGAAAGAGGGGTATGAAGAGTATATTTCTCTGGACGAGGAAACCCAGGATGTGTATTTTGATAATATGATTATGGTTTCCAATAAGGCAGACCCGACTTCTGCGCAGAAGTTTACGGCTCATGCGTTTGTGGGAGATATTGATATTATCATTGCCAGAGAGGGCTTGATTAAAGAGTATGCGGGATATTATTTGCGCCCGCTGTCGGACCAGCTGCCGGCTGATTTGTATGAAGCTCTTTCCGAGAAGTATTGCTATGCGAGAGCAGTGGATGCGGACGGTAATGTAGGAGAAGAATTGCCGTACGGAGTGTATATCGGCGAGTATGCGGAAACCAGTCCGTACTACGGAGAACCGATAGTCCTTGCAATTGTGGGAAATTCCAAACGTGCAGACAATGCGGAAGCCTTTGTACGGTACCTTTTGGAACGCAAAGTAACCCTTCCGGAGGCGTCCGTAGAATAAAAGGATACAAAGGAGTCTTTTGTCGTATATAGTGACAAAGACTCCTTTTTTGCGGAGAAATACGTAAATTAATAAAAACCTTAACGACTATTTAACAGGAAAATATGGTATACTACATGCGGTGGAGATTCGTATACGGTTAAGAGGATGAAAAGGACGAGGATGGTCAAATGAAGCAGAAAGTAGGGCAGAAAAAAGAATCGTTTGTGAAACTGACATGGAAGGATACGCTGATTACGGTGGGGATTCTGGCGGTTGCAACCGTGTGTTGCTTTCTGATGCATACCGGAGAACAGGCGGACAGTCACGTTCCGCTAATATTTGTTTTGGCTATTCTGTTGATTTCGCGGTTTACGAACAGTTACTTTTATGGTATGTTGTCTTCCGTTATTGCCGTGGTAGGAGTAAATTACATATTTACCTATCCCTATTTTCATTTTAATTTTACACTCAGCGGCTATCCTTTAACCTTTTTGACCATGTTTTCCGTGTCCGTTGTGGTCAGTATGTTGACTACTCAGATAAAGCAACAGGAAAAGATTCGTACGGAAATTGAAAAAGAGCAGATGCGCGGCAATTTATTACGGGCGGTTTCTCATGATATCCGTACACCGCTCACCTCCATTGTGGGGGCGGTATCGGCGGTGGTGGAAAACCACGATAAGTTATCGGAGGAAAAGAGACTTTCCTTGTTGGGGGATGTGAAGGAAGAAGCACAGTGGCTGGTGCGTGTGGTGGAAAATCTGTTATTGGTCACCAGAATCGATACGGATTCCGCTAAGGTTACAAAGGAATCGGAGCTTGTGGAAGAGATTTTCGGAGAATCGGTGGCGAAGTTTAAAAAAAGATTTCCGGGAGCGCCTGTGAAGATAAGAATGCCGGAAGAGGCATTGTTTGTACCGATGGATGCCATGTTGATCGAACAGGTACTTTGTAATCTGATGGAAAATGCAGTGTTGCACGGTGGTGTTGTCAGCGAGATTCTTCTGAGTGTCAGACAACAAGGCGAGGTTGCCGTTTTTTGTGTGGAGGACGACGGAAGAGGAATCGAAAAAGAAATTTTACCGCGGATTTTGAGTGAAAGCATTTATAGAGAAAACAGCGAAAATGTAGACGGAAGGCGCAATATGGGAATCGGCCTGACGGTTTGTCAAAGCATTATTCAGGCGCATGGCGGAAGTGTTAAGGCGTACAATCGTAAGGGAGGAGGCGCCACGTTTGAGTTTTCGTTACCGATAAAGGAGGGATAACATGCCGGTAAAGAATAAGGTCTTGGTAGTAGAGGACGAAAAAAGCATCAGTAATTTTATAGTTGCAATTTTGAACGCAAACAATTATGATGTTGTTACGGCAAGAACCGGTCAGGAAGCTTACAGCCTGATTACGTCTTGCTGCCCGGATGTTGTTATACTTGATTTGGGGCTTCCGGATATGGATGGCATGGAAGTATTAAAGGCAGTGCGTAAGTGGTCGATTCTGCCGATTATCGTAGTGTCGGCACGAACCAATGAAAGAGATAAGGTAGAGGCTCTGGATTTTGGGGCAGACGATTATATTACCAAACCCTTCGGTACGGCGGAGCTGCTTGCCCGTATTCGTATGGCACTTCGTCATACAAGAACCGCCGGAGCGAACCGTGACGTGGCACAGAACGGGAAGTTTACGGCCGGAGAACTTACCATTGATTATGAAAAATACCGTGTGTTTGTGGCAGGAAATGATGTGGGCTTGACACAGAATGAATTTAAAATAGTGAGTCTTCTCGGGAAATATGCCGGGAAGGTATTGACCTATGACTTTATTATTCGTGAGATTTGGGGCCCGAATACCAACGGGGACAATCAGATTCTGCGCGTAAACATGGCAAATATCCGAAGAAAAATCGAGGAGAATCCGGCAGAGCCGAAGTATATTTTTACGGAAGTAGGCGTGGGATATCGAATGATTGAAGGAGATTAAGAAAGAATGAGAAGAACCAAAATTGTATGCACACTGGGACCGGCGTGCAACAATGAGCAGACCTTGGCGCAAATGTTGAAGAACGGAATGAATGTGGCCCGCTTGAATTTTTCCCATGGGACGCATGAATATCACAAGGCCAATATTGAAATGTTTCGTAAGGTGCGGGACGAGCTTAAGGTGCCGGCAGCGATTATGCTGGATACCAAAGGCCCGGAAATCAGAGTGGGAAACTTTAAGAACGGCGCCGTGACGTTGAAGGCCGGTGATTCGTTTACTTTTACGACGAGAGACACGGAAGGCAATGAGACAGAGGTGGGGATTTCTTATAAGGAGCTTCCGAAGCAACTGTCTCCGGGAAACGACATTCTGGTGGATGACGGTAAGTTGTTGCTTCGTGTAACGGGAGTGACGGATACGGACATTTTCTGTGAAGTGGTAAACGGCGGTACGATTTCCAATCATAAGGGCGTGAATGTGCCGAATGTACATCTGGATTTTCCGCATTTAAGCGAGCAGGATGAGGCGGATTTGCGTTTTGGTGTAGAGCAGAATGTGGATTTTGTGGCAGCGTCTTTTGTACGCTCCAAAGAGGATGTCATCGGCATTCGTAACTGCCTGGATTATTACGGTGGTTATGACATTAAGATTATTTCCAAGATAGAGAATATTGAGGGTGTGGAGCATTTTGACGAGATTCTGGAGCACTCCGACGGTATTATGGTAGCCCGTGGCGACATGGGTGTTGAGATTGAATACGAAAAGCTTCCGGGACTTCAGAAGAAGTTTATCAAGAAGTGTTATCAGGCCGGTAAGATGGTAATTACAGCTACCCAGATGTTAGAGTCCATGATTCACAGTACTACACCGACCAGAGCGGAGATTACCGACGTGGCTAATGCGGTGTTTGACGGTACGTCCGCTATTATGCTGTCCGGAGAGACAGCGGCAGGAGACCATCCGGCATTGGTGGTGGAGGTAATGGCTAAGATTGCCGAGCAGGCGGAGCGGGATGCCTTCGAGATGGATGTGTACCGTTGGGCACAGTATGAGAATGATACCAACGATACCACCAATGCGATTTGTGATGCGGCATGTACCACGGCTAAAGATGTTAAGGCGACGGCCATTATTGCGGTTACCATGTCCGGTTATACCGCAAGGCGCATGTCTAAGTTCCGTCCGTTGCAGCTTATCATTGCGGCGACGCCGAACGAAAAGACCTTCCATCAGCTGGCTCTTTCCTGGGGTGTGTATCCGGTAACGGCACTGTATCAGCCGGATGCCAATGTACTTTTTGATCATGCGGTGGCCTGCGGAAAACGGTACGGCCTTCTTTCGGAAAACGACAGAGTAGTAATCGCGGCGGGAGCCGAAGGGGTTACCGATGTATTAAAGGTACAGACAGTAAAAGGTGACAGAATGTAAGAAATAATATAGAAGAGGAAAAGTGTGCGGGTTTTGCTTGTTTCGGGCGGAATTCATGCACACTTTTTCTGTGTTCTCCATTGCGGAAAATCGGAAAATATGATATACTGAAAAGGCGTATGGACGATTTGCAAAAGGATGAAATAGGAGGGAACATATGGCAACGAAAAAGAAGACTAATTCTAAGAATAAAGGGTCTCAGGGACCGGATTTATTAACCGTTGTAGTGGTATTGATCGCGGTGGTTTTGGTGATAGTCCTGATTTCCAAGTATAAGAAAGAGAAAGAAGGCATTGAGGCGGGACAACCGACCGGACAGGCCCCGGTAACGGAGGCTGTGGTGCCGGATACTCCTACTCCGGAGGCGACACAGGATGTGATTGCTCCGACAAAGGCACCGGAAGACGTAAAAGATACTCCGACTCCGGAGGTGCCGACTCCGACGGAGGAGCCGGTGTTATCCAGAGAGGAAGCGGAGAATATCGTCAGAAAGATTATTCAGCTGGAGACCTATAGCGTGGAGCTGTTGGATGACCACTTGATGATTGACGGGGCGGAGTACTACTCCTTCTGTATTAACGACGGGAACGGGGTAGCCATGGAGCCGCTTTTGATTGTGGAAAAGAAAGAGGGCAAGTTGTGGTGTTATGATTTGTCCGGCGTGGTAGCTACCATCGAGAAGTTCCCACTTGATAAGACGGAGACCGGAAACGAAGGCGAGAAAACGTTTACGGTAGAGGAGGCAAAGCAGTTGTTGGCAAGCTATTCCGCAGAACGTCTCGGACTTGCAAAGGATACCGCAAGCTATGAGATGACGGTGGATGATTGGACCACCAATGCAAACGGAGTGGAATGCTACGGTATCAATTTCTTTGAGAATGTTAACGGAAAGCAAAGATTCCGCGGGACCTTCTATGTGGCACTGGACGGCAGTGCCGTTTACGGGAAGGACGATGTAACGGGAGAGTTTATGGAACGATAAAGTACGGCAGCGGACAGGTGGATTAACGTGAAGGATAAAGTAGAGCGATTGGCAAAAGGAATATTTGAATATGAGCCGACGGATGTATTGGTGTCGGAGGAGTCGCTTTCCGTAGAGGTTTCTGCGGGAGAGACTTTTTGCGGCAAATTTTCCGTGCACAACCGGAAGCTGAGTGTAATGAAAGGCGTACTTTATTCGTCCAATGAGCTTCTGGTATTGGAGGAGCACCAGTTTGTCGGCACGGAGAATGAGATTCACTATACGGTACACGGAGAGTATACCGTACCCGGAGAGGTACATAAGGGTGTGATTACCGTTGTCTGTGAATGCGGGGAGATAGAGATTCCTTTCGTAATCAAGGTGGTGCCGCTGTTCTGCTTGTCTTCCGAGGGTGAAATCAGGGATTTATTCCAATTTGCGGGACTGGCCCAGAGCGATTGGTTTGAAGCAAAACGGGTGTTTGCGGAGGACAGTTTTGCAATGACGGTATTAAGGGACCGGGAAGAAGAGACTACCGTGTATCGTCAGTTACGGAAGAGTCGTTCTTTGGACCGTGCTTTGGAAGAGTTTTTGGTATATACGAAAAAGAAAGCGCCGATTCAAATCAAGGCGGATAAGGCAGCGTTACGTTTTGAGCCGGGAGATAAAGCGCTGATGGAGCGTATTACGGTGTCCAGGGATACCTGGGGACACACGGACGTGACGGTGGAAACCGAAGGAGACTTCTTTATGGTGTCTTCGAAAAAGCTCCTATCCGAGAGCTTTAACGGAAACTGTTGTGCTTTGGAGGTGGCGGTAGACGGAGCGGCTTTGACGGAGGGGAATCACTTCGGCCGGATTGTTCTTAAGACACCGCGGCAGTGTATCCGAATCGACGTAACATGTGTATGCGAGCGGACAGCAAGGGAAGAGGAACGGAAGCGCCGGGCCTTTCGAGGGGCGGAATGTAAGCTGTTCCAACGATATTTTGATTTCCGCCTCGGAAAATTAAAGGCGGGTAGCTATATTGCGGAGGCAGAGAGCTTGGTAGAGCTGTTGCTGCTTCGTTTACAGGATGGGATATTTAGCGACGGTATGCGTCGTAAAAAAGAACTGACCTATCAGATGTATCGCGCCTATTTGGCACTGATAGGGAAGAAGGAGAAGTTTGCGGAGAGCGAATTCGCACAGGTAAAGCAACGCTTGGAGCGGGAAGGTGTGGATGCGGAGCTTTTGGGAGCCATGCATTATCTGGAAGCCATGCGGCAAAAGAATGCGGAGGATGTCAAAGCCTACGCGGCGCAGATTAAGCTGTTGTCCGAGCGATATAAAGAAAGCGGTTTGCTTTTGTGGTTCCGTCTGTATACGGATAAGCGTAGTGAGAACGGCAGGGCACTGCTTTTAGAGGAACTGGAAGAGCGGTATCGCAGAGGAAACCGGAGCCCGTTGTTGTATTTTGAAACGGCCATGCTGTGGAATGAGGAGCCGGCATTGTTACGGACGTTGGGAGCCTATGAGCTGCAGGTGCTGCGGTTCGGGTTAAAAAGCGGCATGTTACAAAAGGAGACCGTGTTGCAGTTTTCGCTGTTGGCATTACAGAGCAAGGAGTGCTCAGGACTTTTGCTTCGTTGCCTTTGTCTTGCATATAAGCAGTATGGGCAGCGGGATACATTACAGGCGCTGTGTTCTCTTTTGATTCTGCAGGGCATCCGGGAAAAGAAGTACCATACCTATTTTGCGGAGGCTTGTTCCTTGCAGTTGCGGATACCGTTGTTGCAGGAGTATTATATTTATACCTGTGAGTGCGGCCCGCAGACAAAGATTGACCAGTCGGTATTGCTTTATTTTATTTACGGAAATGAGTTGGAGGAACCGTATTGCGCGTTCCTGTATGCATATATTGTGCGGAATCAGGAGTCGTTAAGCTCCTTTTACCGGACCTATCTAAAACGGATGGAGCAGTACGCGATCAACAGCATAAAGAGCGGACGGATTGACAAGAATCTGGCCACGGTCTACGGCGAGGTGCTTCGTGGCTCTTTGTTGGACGGGGAATTGGCGGCGGTCCTTCCGAAGTTGATTTTCAGTTATTATGTGGAATGTGATAACAAGGAAATGGTGGCGGTGTCCGTATTGCATAAAGAGGAAGAGCAGGAGTGCGTGGTTCCGTTAATGAACGGAGTTGCCGTTGTCTGTATGTATACGGAGGATGCAAAGCTGGTGCTGACAGATGGAGAGGGCAATCGTTATTTGCCGGGAACCGACTGTCATATTTCCAGATTGTTACACGAGGAAGAGCTGATTTATCGATGCTATGAACTGGCGGGTGAGAACCGCGTTTTATTGTTAAATCTTTTGGAAAAGGTACATAATTTCCGTACGGTAGAAGTAGATGCCACGGAGCTTAGCAAGCGTATCGTGCATGTGGACGGCTTGAGGGAGGAGTTCCGGCAAAACGAGATACTGTCCTTAGTCCGGTATTGCTATGATAATTACCAGGGAGAGCTGTTGGACGGGTATCTTTCCAAGCTTAATCTGGACTATCCGGACAAGGAAGAACGAAACCGCATGATAGAGCTTATGGTTGTGCGGGGACGGTACGACCTGGCGCTGGATGCTTTGGAAAAGTACGGAATGGAGGGTGTGTCCTCTAAACGTATTATGCGATTGTGTGAGAGGATGCTGTTGCAATGCGGCGGAGAGCAAAACGACATGTTGTTGCGGTTGTGCCGAGCGGTATTTTTTGAAGGAAAATACGACGAAAATATTGTGCAGTATCTTGAGAATTATTTTTACGGAACCACAGAAGAAATGTATCGCATCTGGCAGTGCGCATCGGAGTTTCAACTGTCTACCGAGCATATTGAAGAGCGGTTGCTGGGACAGATTCTGTTTGCCGGCAGTTATGTGCCGGAGACGTATCACGTGTTTTTAAGTTACCGGAGAAAGAAAGGCAATCCGAAACTGATACGGGCCTATCTTTCCCAGTCTGCCTATCGTTGTTTCCTTCTGGGGTGTGAAATGCCGGAGGAATTGCTGGAACAGTTGTATGAAGAGGCGGAGGAAGACAGTGAGATTTGCCGTCTGGCGGTGTTGAAGCATTTGTCCGGACAGGATACGCTTACTCCCGAGCAGGTACGGTTTGCGGAGCAGAGTATGCGGATGTTTGCGGAAAAGGATATGATTTTTCCGTTCTTTTCCGCTTTTGAGGGAAAGGCGGAGCTTCCGCCGTGTATGGCAGATAAGCTGTATGTGGAGTATCAGACCGTGCCGGAGAGCAAGGTATCCATTTCCTATTTGTTTGACGGTGCGGGCGAGGAACGCTTTATCAGAGAAGAGATGCGTCATGTGGGATACGGTATCTTTGTGAAAGAGTTTATTCTCTTTTATGAGGAAGTGCTGCAATATTATATTACCGAGGAGCGAAACGGAGAGGCCCGGATTACCGAAAGCTTTTATCGTCAGCTGGATGCGGTAAAGGTGCATGATGAAACCACAAAGTACGGACAGATTAATTTGATTTTGACGGCACAGGATATGAAGGATGAGAAGACGACCATGGATATGCTGGAGAGCTATTACCGTATGGAGTATACCATGAATCGATTGTTTGCGCCGATAAAGGAGTAGGAAAATGCAGGAGACCGGGAAACTTGTTTTGGGAATAGACTTGTGTGATGATATTACGCAGGTAACAGTAATGCGCCCGCATGCCGCGGAACCGGATGCGGTTTGTTTTGATGCCCGGACAAGGAAGGAGTTTTTGCCGACGATTCTTTGTCAGCAACAGGACGGAACGTTTTGTGTCGGAGAATCCATTACGCCGGACATGGCGGTGTTGCCGCCTTTTTTTCGGGCGGCGGTAAAGGGAGAGCCGGTGATATTTGCGGATGCGTCCTATTCCGGAAGAGAGCTTCTCAGACGGTACATCGCACTTTTGCTGCAAAAGATCAGACAGCGGTTTGAGGGGCAGGAAATCGGATTGATTGCAATTACCTGTGAAGAGGCAAGTGACGGAGAAGCAGCGCGTGAGATGCTGCAGGGAATGTTCGAAGAGACTTTGGGAGAGACGGTGCGTTGTACGGTGCTCAGCCATCTGGAAGCGTTTTTGCATTTCATCATTCGTCAGGAGGAAGGACTGTGGAAAGACGGTTCGGCGGTATTCGATTATGCCACCGACGGACTGTTGTTTTATTATATGGAGTGTCGTCTGGCCAACGGCCGACGCCTGTTTACGGCGGATCATAAGGATTATTCGGAGGTAATCGGACCTGACTTTGTTACCCACGGAGACGGAGGTCAGGGAGCATTGACCTTTGAACGCCTGGCAGGAGAAGCCATGGGACAAAAGCCGGCGTCACTGTTTATAACCGGGCGTGGGTTTGAAGGAGACTGGGTATCCGATGTGCTGCGCTTTTTATCCGGCGGACGCCGGGTGTTCCGGGGACAGAATTTATATACCCAGGGCGCTTGTTATGCGGGTGCGGAACTGTTCCGGGGGGAACAGAATGCGGACTTTTCCATACTGACACCGGAGCAGGTTACGGTAGATGTATTTTTGCTTGCGGAGAATGAAGGGCAGGAGGAAAGCGTATTGTTTGTAAAGGCAGGAGAGAACTATCGTAACGTAGCTGCCCGGGCAGAGGTAATTCTGGATGCCACCGACAAACTGACCTTTAAGATTCTTCCGGCAGGAGATACGGTGCCGCGAGCGGTTCGGATTGCACCGAATCTTCCGGAGCTGCGGGGTGACCGCACCAGCCGGTATGAAATCAGAGTATTTTTTGCAAAACGGGATTTGATGGTAATTCAGATGAAGGAGACCGGGTTCGGAGCATTTTACCCGCAGACTTACCGGATTTATGAGGAATTGTTGGATTTATCCCAGTGGGAACAATAATGACAGATGAGTGAAAGGAGGGGGAATCGAATGGCAAGAGTGGTACTGTGTGCCGGCAGAAGAAGCAGGGTTCCCCTGCGCCTGCACAATGTAAATAAAGAACTGTACTCTGCGGAAGAGATTTGTTACTATTTGTATCATCACGCGGCAACGGCAGAGGATTATATTACGGAGAATGCATTGGCGGAGTTTTACGAGACCGAGCTGGGATTGCCGTCGGTGGCGGAACGTCTGCGTGTGTTAAAGGCCTCCGAGGCGGGGGTAAAGGAGTTTGTGACGGTAGTGTTCGGGGTTACCGGAATGTATACCGCTGCGGAGGTTGCGGAGTATATGACAGAGCTGGAGCGTCTGCAGGATTTAAAGGTATGGCAGAAGCAGAAGGCGAAGGCGGATACCTATCTGGCACACCGGAATTACCGGGATGCAATGTTGCAGTATGAGCAGTTGCTGCGGAATCGTAAGGAAAACGAAATGCCGGAAGTGACCACCGGAAATGTATACCACAATCTGGCGATTTGCGAATTGCATATCAGCGGTGCAGGTACCGCGGCCGGACATTTTGCGGATGCCTATGAGAAGAACCGCAGTCAGGAGTCGCTTCGTTCCTATTTGATGGCTCTGCGGTTGGCACAGAAGGATAACGAGTATCTGAAGGCACTGGAGCAGTATGAGGTGTCGGAGCTGCTGAAGACGGAAATGGATGCGCTTATGTTTGAGTGTATGGTGGAGGCAGCGGAGGCACCGGAATATCAGGAACTGGTACGAATCAAGAAGCTGTTTTCGGAAGGACAGTTAAAGGAGTACCGGGAGGCTACCGTTCAGCTTTTGGATGAGTTTAAAAGACAGTACCGGTTGGATAACATGTAACGGAATGACGAGGGATGGATATGGGCTTGTTTTCATGGTTTAAAAAGAAAAAGAAGACCACCCGGGCGGAAGAGGTGCGACAGGCCGGGGTATCGGGAAATATAGAAGACAGCGGAGTGCGTCGGGCGTTTTATGCGGAATGCAGCGAGCTGATCGACGAAGCGGTCCTGCAAAGCGAACAGGCGAAAAATGAGTATGGTCTGGTTACCACCTATCTGGCGGATGTCCAGAAAATCGAGACTATGACCGGAGAAGGACGGGCAGAAGTAGAGGCTGCGGCCAATAATCTGATTGCCTTAGAAAAGGAAAAAGAGCGGATTCGCACAAAGGAGCCGGCCATCAGCGAAGCACAGAAGGGCTTTCTGGCATTGCATGAAGCGGAGATTCCGAAGACCATACAGTGGTTACGGGGCGAGGAAGAGCATCAGAGGGAAATTGAAGGGAAGATGCGCTTTTTAGCGGGTGAGAAAGCGACTTATCAGATAGAGCAGGAAGAATGCCTGGACCGGAATGAGTTTTTAAAGAAGCTGATGATCGGTATCAGTGTAGGCGTGGTAGTTTTCCTCGTGCTGTTTTTCTACATCGGGGAAGAAACGGGGAAGGACTTGCGGATTCCGTTTTTACTCACGGTTATCGTAGCTCTTTTATTTGCCATGTATGTGGTGGTAGCTACGAGGAAAAACATCTACAACATGAAAGTGGCGGAGATAAAACGCAATAAAGTGATTGCTGTTGAAAACCGGATTAAGCTTCGGTTTGTGAACTGTACCTGGGGAATCGAGTATGCCTATGAAAAGTACCATACTTCCAGCTCTGTGCATCTGGAAGGTATGTGGAAGGAGTATATGCGGATTCGTGCCGAGGAGGAAGCAAACCGGAAGAACGAACGGCAGCAGGAGGTACACCGCAGTGCCATTATTAAAGAGTTGCGCCGCGTGGGTGTGGTAGACACGGGAATCTGGGTGTTGCAGCCCCAGGCGTTAATCGATAAAAAAGAAATGGTTGAAGTTCGTCACAGCTTGAATGTGAGACGACAAAAGCTGAGAGAGCATATCGACTATAATATGAAGCAAAAAGAAAAGAACGAAACGGCAATTATACAGTTTATAAAGGAACATCCGGAGTACGCGGAGGAGGCCAAGGGGCTGATTGAGAGGTACCGGTTGTTGCAGAAGATGCAGTAGTATAGTATGAAGGGAGGCGGGGAAAATGGCAGACGGACAGATTAAAAAGATACGGCAGTATATGGTTTCTGTCATGATACTTTGCCTTGTTTTTCTGGGAGTATTTACGGTACAGGAAAGGACCGGTGTACGGGAGGCAAACGCGGAAAGTACTCCGGGGATTGAAGATGCGCTGGCAGAGGGCGGACAGCTGATTCAAATCGGCGGAGGTCACGGTGCTTCTTTGGTGGAAAGCTCCGCCTGGTCCCGGCTGTTCGGAACCAGCCTGCCGGAAATCGTAAAGCAACAGGGAGATACCTGTTTGCTTATTAAGAAAAACGGCGGTACCTTGGAAACGATTACAGAGGAAATGGTTTACCGGAAAGTGACGGTGTCGGTGGAGGGTGCATTAACCGCCGGGGATATTTACCGGGTATCCGGAGATTGTTTGTATGTGGGAATGCCGGAGGTGCCGGTGGTTATCGTTCCGGAGGAAGAGAAAAATGTACCGTTAGTCAGAGAACCGAAGGCTCCGGGGGAGGATTTGCTCCTTTCCCTGGAATTGAAGGAAAAGGACGGAAAGACCGAAGCGATATTTGAGTTTAATTCCGTTTACGAGGTGGCGGTGACGGAAGATGAAGAGTTTTTATACTTCAGTCTGATACGCCCGCATGAAAAGTATGACAAGATTGTTGTGATTGATGCGGGACACGGAGGAATCGACATCGGCACCAGCGGCGGCGGTGTAACGGAGGCTTCCGTGAATCTTGCGGTGGTAAAGTATTTAAAGGAACTGCTGGATGAGCAGGAGGAATGGAAGATATATTATACTCGGCTGAACAATACACTTCCGGATTTGTCCACCAGAGTAGAGTTTGCCAATGCCTTGCATGCGGATATGTTAATCAGTGTGCATTGTAATCATAATCCGGTCAGTGTGGTAAACGGCGTAGAGGTGCTCTACAGTAAGGTACAGGGCGCGGAGGATACGTTTAATTCCAGATATCTGGCGGGACTTTGCAGCGAATATGTAACGGAGGCCACCGGTTTAAAGGAGCGTCCTTTGGTAGAACGTTCAAGCAATCTTCATATTATTAAGTACTGTAAGATGCCGATGGCGCTCATTGAATTCGGTTATATGTCCAATCGGAAGGATTTGGCCGTAATTACCACAGAAAAAGCCCAGAGAGCCTGTGCGGAAGGAATTTATCGTTCCATCGAAGAGGCATACCGGGTATTGGGAGAATAAGCATCCCCTTACAGGGGCCGGTGGACAAAGCATGAAGATAGAAGAAAGAGAAGAGGAAGACGAAATGCCTAGAATTATTTTTGCAACCGGAAATGCCGGAAAGATGAAAGAAATCAGGGAGATATTAAGCGACTTGCCTTACGAAGTGGTTTCCATGAAGGAGGCGGGGGTTACTGCGGATATTGTGGAGGACGGTACAACATTCGAAGAAAACGCCATGATTAAGGCAAAGACCATTGCGGAGCTGACGGGAGAAATTGCTATGGCGGACGATTCCGGCCTTGAGGTGGATTATCTTGATAAGGCGCCGGGGATTTACTCCGCGCGCTTCTTGGGAGAAGATACTTCCTATGATATAAAGAACAAGTACTTAATTGACCAACTGGACGGTGTGGAGGGCAGTGACCGTTCCGCACGGTTCGTTTGCGCAATTGCCTGCGTATGGCCGGACGGAAAGAGCAAGGTATGCCGCGCTACGATAGAAGGAGAGCTGGCAAAGGCACCGGCGGGAGAGAACGGCTTCGGCTACGATCCGATTTTCTATGTGCCGCAGTACGGCAAGACCACAGCGGAGCTTTCCATGGAAGAAAAGAACGAAATCAGTCATCGTGCCAAGGCGTTACGGGAGATGAAGAAGGAGTTTTAAGGTGAAAGCAGTCATTGTAAGCGATTCCCACGGACGCTTCGGTGGGATTCAGGACATTATAGAACGGGAGGCTCCCTTTGATGTATTTCTCCATGCAGGCGACATCCAGGGCGGTGTGGGGCGTATCGAGGAATGGGCCGGATGTCCGGTATATGTAGTAAAGGGTAATTGCGACTGGTCCGGAGATTTCCCTCAGGAGATTATGGTACCCTTCGGCAGTCATCGTATCTTTTTGACCCACGGTCATCGTCATGCGGTAAAGATAGAGAAGGAGACGATAGCGCGGGTGGCAAAGAATTTGGGTGCGGACATTGCGGTGCACGGACATTCTCATATTCCGTCGGCGGACGAACGGTACGGTGTTATTATTCTTTGTCCGGGCAGTGTATCGGAGCCGCGGCAGCAAAACCGCAGACCGACCTACATTGTGTTAGAAACCGCGCCGGGCGGCAAAGTTACATGGGAGATAAAGTATTCGGACTAGCGTCGTTTTTTAGGGAAAAAAGGCCTTGTGGGGGCTGAACGGAAAAATCTTTCAAATTTTTAAAAAAGTTGTTGACAATTCAGGGAACGTCATATATAATATGTCTTGCGTCACGAAAAAGGAATCTCGGTTCCCGAAAACTCTGACCGGGGTGTGGCTCAGTTTGGCTAGAGTGCTTGATTTGGGATCAAGAGGTCGCAGGTTCGAATCCTGTCACCCCGATTCTGTGACAGAATATATGGCATGCGGGTGTAGTTCAATGGTAGAACACTAGCCTTCCAAGCTAGATACGTGGGTTCGATTCCCATCACCCGCTTTTGAAAATCCCAGATTTTCAAAGGCGACAATCGCCTAATTTTTTTGCTTCCTTGCGAAGTATAAAGATGTGTGTCAGTAGCTCAGTTGGATAGAGCAACGGCCTTCTAAGCCGTGGGTCGGGGGTTCGAATCCCTTCTGGCACATTCTGCTTAGGCAGTCAATACTGTGGTGGATATAGCGCAGCTGGTTAGCGCGCCAGATTGTGGCTCTGGAGGCCCAGGGTTCGAATCCCTGTATCCACCTTGAAAGTCTATTGCGTAAGCATTAGGCTTTTTTGCTTCATGGGGGTTTGGAGGCAAATACCCTTGCTATATAATGTAGTACGGGGGTTACAATTGGGGTATCGCCAAGCGGTAAGGCACAGGGTTTTGATCCCTGCATCCGCTGGTTCGAATCCAGCTACCCCAGCTGACGGTTTTTTAATAAGACCTGTCTGTACCGATACATCGGTGATGGGCTACTAGCTCAGGCGGTAGAGCACTTGACTTTTAATCAAGGTGTCGCGGGTTCGAGTCCCGCGTGGCTCACGAAGAAGCAAGGACAAGATGCCCTTGCTTTTAAACTTAATAGGCGGGTGTGGTGGAATTGGCAGACACGCCAGATTTAGGTTCTGGTGGGCGACCGTGCAGGTTCAAGTCCTGTCACCCGCACTGAGAAAAGGGGTTTCGGGCAGTTGCCCGAGACCCCTTTTCTCAGTGTGGGTGGAGACCTTGAACCTGAGTTCAAGGTCTCGGCTTCGCCTCGGTCGGTCCAGAACCAACGTCCACTGGACGTTGTGGACCCTGTCACCCGCATGCGGGTGGAGACCTTGAACCAGAGTTCAAAGTCGTCTTCGTTTCACTTCGGTCCGCCCAGTACCAACGTCCACCGGACGTTGTGGGCCGGCTCCGCCTCGGTCGGCGCAGAGCAAATGTCCCCCGGACATTTTGCGGTCTGTCACCCGCGGGTGGAGACGTTGCCCCAGAGGTTCAAGGTTATTGGGAAAATTTAGATTAACCGTTGAAATCCTTAAAAATCTGTGATATGATATGAAACGAGACTCTCCTACATGGCACGGAATATGCGTCTGAACAGGAAAAAGGTGCCCATGGAGAATAAAAGGAGGACATAGAAAATGGAAAAGACAATGGATAAGATTATTGCACTTGCAAAGTCCAGAGGTTTTGTGTATCCGGGCTCCGAGATTTACGGCGGCCTTGCAAACACCTGGGATTACGGTAATCTTGGCGTTGAGCTGAAGAACAATGTAAAGAAGGCTTGGTGGAAGAAGTTCGTTCAGGAAAATCCGTACAACGTAGGCGTTGACTGTGCAATCCTGATGAATCCGCAGACCTGGGTGGCTTCCGGTCATTTGGGCGGCTTCTCCGATCCGCTTATGGACTGTAAGGAGTGTAAGGAGCGTTTCCGTGCAGACAAGTTAATCGAGGATTATGCTGCAGAGAACGGCATTACCTTCGACGGCGGTGTAGACGGCTGGAGCAACGAGCAGATGCAGGATTACATTGCAGAGCACGGTATTTGCTGTCCGAGCTGCGGTAAGAAGAATTTTACCGATATCCGTCAGTTTAACCTGATGTTTAAGACCTTCCAGGGCGTTACCGAGGATGCAAGAAACACTGTTTACCTTCGTCCGGAGACCGCTCAGGGTATTTTCGTAAACTTTAAGAATGTACAGAGAACCTCCCGTAAGAAGATTCCGTTCGGTATCGGTCAGATCGGTAAGTCCTTCCGTAATGAGATTACGCCGGGTAACTTTACCTTCCGTACCAGAGAGTTCGAGCAGATGGAGCTGGAGTTCTTCTGTGAGCCGGGTACCGATATGGAGTGGTTCCACTACTGGAGACAGTTCTGTATCGATTGGTTAAAGTCCCTCGGTATGAAGGATGAGGAGATGCGTGCACGTGACCATTCTCCGGAGGAGCTTTGCTTCTATAGTAAAGGTACCACTGATATCGAGTTCTTGTTCCCGTTCGGCTGGGGCGAGCTCTGGGGTATCGCTGACAGAACCGACTACGACCTAACTCAGCATCAGGATGTGTCCAAGCAGGATATGTCCTACTTTGATGATGAGAAGGGCGAGCGTTATATTCCGTACGTGGTTGAGCCGTCTCTCGGTGCAGACCGTGTCACCTTAGCATTCCTTTGCGCAGCATACGATGAGGAAGAGATCGGTGAGGGCGATGTAAGAACCGTGCTTCACTTCCATCCGGCACTGGCTCCGGTAAAGG
This sequence comes from Lachnospiraceae bacterium, assembly GCA_015057365.1. Classification (GTDB taxonomy): domain Bacteria; phylum Bacillota; class Clostridia; order Lachnospirales; family Lachnospiraceae; genus SIG307. Next base: position 46,754 of record SVEN01000016.1, read on the forward strand.
TAGGTATCCTTCCGCTTTCCAAGAAGCTTGGTGAGGGTGCAGAGAAGATTTACGCCGAGCTTTCCAAGTACTACAACTGTGAGTACGATGACAGAGGTGCTATCGGTAAGCGTTACAGAAGACAGGACGAGATCGGTACTCCGTTCTGCGTAACCTACGATTTCGATTCCGAGACCGACGGTTGTGTAACCGTTCGTGACCGTGACACCATGGAGCAGGAGCGCGTAAAGATTTCGGAGTTAAAGGCTTACTTAGAGGAGAAGTTATACTTCTAAAGAGAAGCATCGATTCTATCGGAATATAGCAACGTTGTGAAAAATTATACTTTTTTAAAAAAAGTTGTTTTCAGAACGCGAACAATGTGGTATAATCACCATTAGTGACTGTTTTTAGTCAAATGTAAGATTATAAATTAATCACAGGAGGAAATTTACAATGGCAAAGAAATGGGTATACCTTTTCAAAGAAGGCGATGCTAGCATGCGTAACCTTCTCGGTGGTAAGGGTGCTAACCTTGCCGAGATGACCAGCTTAGGTCTTCCGGTACCGCAGGGCTTCACGATTACGACGGAAGCTTGTACACAGTATTACGAGGACGGCAGAGAGATTAATGCCGAGATTCAGGAGCAGATTAACGAATACATCGGTAAGATGGAAGAGATTACCGGTAAGAAGTTCGGTGATTTAGAGAATCCGTTACTTGTATCCGTACGTTCCGGTGCAAGAGCATCCATGCCGGGTATGATGGATACCATCTTAAACCTTGGTTTAAACGAGGATGTTGTTAACGTAATCGCAAAGAAGTCCGGTAACCCGCGTTGGGCTTGGGACTGCTACAGAAGATTCATCCAGATGTACTCTGACGTAGTTATGGAAGTTGGTAAGAAGTACTTCGAGGAATTAATCGATAAGATGAAGGAAGAGAAGGGTGTTACCTTCGACGTTGATCTTACCGCTGACGATCTTAAGGAGCTTGCTCATCAGTTTAAGGCTGAGTACAAGGCTAAGATCGGTTCCGATTTCCCGGATGACGCTAAGGAGCAGTTAATGGGCGCAGTTAAGGCTGTATTCCGTTCCTGGGACAACCCGCGTGCAAACGTATACCGTCGTGACAACGATATCCCGTACAGCTGGGGTACCGCTGTAAACGTACAGTCCATGGCATTCGGTAACATGGGTGATGACTGTGGTACCGGTGTTGCATTTACCCGTGACCCTGCAACCGGTGAGAAGAAGCTCATGGGTGAGTTCCTTATCAACGCACAGGGCGAGGACGTAGTAGCAGGCGTTCGTACTCCGATGCCGATCGCAAAGATGGCAGAAGAGTTCCCGGAAGCTTTCGCTGAGTTCCAGAAGGTTTGTGAGACCCTCGAGAAGCACTACAGAGATATGCAGGATATGGAGTTCACTGTTGAGAACAGAAAGCTCTATATGCTCCAGACCAGAAATGGTAAGAGAACCGCACAGGCAGCTTTAAAGATTGCTTGTGATTTAGTAGATGAAGGTATGAGAACCGAGGAAGAGGCAGTTGCAATGATCGATCCGCGTAACCTCGATACCCTCCTTCACCCGCAGTTCGATGCTAAGGCATTAAAGTCCACCGAGCCGATTGCTAAGGCACTTGGCGCATCCCCGGGAGCAGCTTGCGGTAAGATCGTATTCACCGCTGATGACGCTGTAGAATGGGCTGCAAGAGGCGAGAAGGTTGTTCTCGTTCGTCTTGAGACCTCTCCGGAAGATATTACCGGTATGAAGGCTGCTCAGGGTATTTTAACCGTTCGTGGTGGTATGACCTCTCACGCAGCAGTAGTTGCTCGTGGTATGGGTACCTGCTGTGTATCCGGTTGTGGCGACATCAACATGGACGAAGAAAACAAGAAGTTCACGCTTGCTGGTAAGGAATACCACGAAGGAGATTGCATCTCCCTTGACGGTTCCACCGGTAAGATTTACGATGGTCTTATCCCGACCGTTGACGCTTCCATCGCCGGTGAGTTCGGTAGAATCATGGCATGGGCAGACAAGTTCCGTACCTTAAAGGTTCGTACCAATGCAGATACTCCGGCTGACGCTAAGAAGGCTCGTGAGCTTGGTGCAGAGGGTATCGGTCTTTGCCGTACCGAGCATATGTTCTTCGAGGAAGACAGAATTGCAGCATTCCGTGAGATGATCTGTTCTGATACCGTAGAAGAGAGAGAAGCAGCTCTTGAGAAGATTCTTCCGTATCAGCAGGGCGACTTCGAGGCTCTTTACGAGGCTCTTGAGGGTAACCCGGTTACCATCCGTTTCCTGGACCCGCCGCTTCATGAGTTCGTTCCGACTGAGGAAGCTGACATCGAGAAGCTTGCAAAGGCTCAGGGTAAGTCTGTAGAGGCTATCAAGGCTATCATCGCATCTCTTCATGAGTTCAACCCGATGATGGGTCACAGAGGATGCCGTCTTGCAGTTACCTATCCGGAAATTGCAAAGATGCAGACCAAGGCTGTTATCCGTGCAGCTATCAACGTTCAGAAGAAGCACTCCGATTGGACCGTTAAGCCGGAAATCATGATTCCGCTTGTATGTGAAATCAAGGAGTTAAAGGTTGTTAAGAAGATGGTAGTTGATACCGCTGATGCTGAAATCGCAGCAGCTGGTGTTGACCTTAAGTACGAAGTAGGTACCATGATCGAGATCCCGCGTGCAGCTCTTACCGCTGACGACATCGCGAAGGAAGCTGATTTCTTCTGCTTCGGTACCAACGACTTAACCCAGATGACCTACGGTTTCTCCCGTGACGACGCTGGTAAGTTCTTAGACGCATACTACGACAGCAAGATCTTCGAGAACGATCCGTTCGCAAAGCTTGACCAGACCGGTGTTGGTAAGCTTATGGAAATGTCCATTAAGCTCGGTAAGCCGGTTAACCCGAGCCTCCACATCGGTATCTGTGGTGAGCACGGTGGTGACCCGACCTCCGTTGAGTTCTGCCACAAGATCGGACTTGATTATGTATCTTGTTCTCCGTTCCGTGTGCCGATCGCTAGACTTGCTGCTGCACAGGCTGCTATTAATGCAAAATAGGCATCGCAGTTTAGGCGATTGAAAAACCTATGAAATAAAAGACAAAACCCCTTGTATCTAATGTTGGATACAAGGGGTTCTTTTCATCATTGCGTGTGCAATAATTGAATTACTTGTCCTTTAGTTTTTCGTAACGGATAACATCTCGAAGAAGTTTTTTTGTGGTTGGTTTCTTGGTAGTCTTTGCAACCTCATATGTACCTAAAACGAGAGAATACCCTAACAGAAATAATACTGGTAGTCCCATTTTTTGCTCCTCTCTAACCATAGATGATTTCAAATAGTGATATTGTTACAACAGCAGTAGCCATACCTGCAAATACCCATTGCATATAGTTCACCTCCTTTTGAATGGCTTAACATGAGAATGGTGCGGCAGTAGCAAAAGTTACTGCTTATACATAAAAATCAGAGAGTCATCCGAAGATAATAAATAAAGCTTTTCTCTCCAACTCATGTTTTCAGTAGGTGCCAGAACATCATCATATTCATACAGAGTAGAATCGATGTTGTAATTTTGGAGTACAATCGGTGCGGTGTTGATATAATCTTCTTCAGTAGGGAAGAAGAAAAGATACCCACCCATCGCAGTAGATGAACGCTCGGAACCATAATTGGAATCTAAAATATCTGTAATCTCACACATTCTTTCCAATACAATAATAGGTACATCGTTTTTTAGTAGAACATCACGGAGTAAGTCAACTTCAAAACGATTCTTTATTCTGTAGTACATTTCTTTTTCTTTCCTTTCTTGGTATTTGTAGTGGTTTCCTTTACAAGGGTTCCCTTAGAAGATAATTCCTTGAGTTCAGTTTCGAATGGATATGGGGACAGAGACCAGAAACTCCGATTGTGATGCAAGCCCAAGTAAAGTGGATGAACGCCGGATGAAGTGACAGTATCCAAATCATCTGTAGTTAATTGCATCACATTATTAGTCAGTCCTTTGTCCTTAATCATCTGTAGAATTTGGAGTTTTGTGTTGATGGTAAGCTGATGATTTGAAAGTGAACTACCCCAAGCAAGAATAATATAGTAATCAGTGATATCAGGTTCCTCAAAGACATCGGAGATATAAGCAAGGTTTTCTAAATCTTCACGCAGGTTAGATACCAGAGGTTTTCCTGTCTGTACCTTAGAATAAAGATTAAGGATCCGAATCGTACCGAGATTCATTTGCGTGGCGTGGTTAAGCAGATACATAGAAGATAAATCGAGGGAATTCACATGGTAAACATCGATAGTTGGGTAAAGGGCAATAAGCAAGGCTTTCTTTTTTTCTGTATCCCAAGAACGTGATATTTCATAAGTAGATAATCCATCATCGCTTCCCGTGACAACTGTGTGAATAGTAAATTTTTCTTGAATCATAAAAAGCTCCTTCCTAAGATAAAAGAGAGATTAGTAAAATGCTAATCTCCCTAAGATGTGGCATATATTGATATGCGATTGTCGGTGCGTGAATAGTAGAATAACTGATTACTGAGAACTTCAGATGGTGATACTATCGTCTGGTTGACCTGTACTATCATATCCTTAATAGAGGCGGCATCAATAGTTCCAGTGTCAGGTACAAGTATAACTTCGTGTGTGCTGGAAGGGAGAACATAAAAATCACATTCCTTATCATCAGCAAAAGATTTCAACTCATTTGGATATAGAATGGTTGCCGCACCATTGAAAGAATTATTATTTGTCATAACATACATTGCCGGCTCAGTGTTTACATTATTA
>SVEN01000017.1 GCA_015057365.1 Lachnospiraceae bacterium
GTACTTTGGATGAGTCTTGATGAAATCAGTGAAAAGGACAGAGCGTTTTTATGGTCGTACGGGTTGATTTCCGTCGAAAATTTTTTTGAGGAGATTAAAAAGTGGGGAAACGAGGTTAGTTATCCCTATGAGAAGTAAAGTTTGGGGGAGAATAAAGATTACCTTTTGAATAAAAACATCCGCGAATCGTATGGATTGCGGATGTTTTTGTTATCGGAGTTTATTTATCTCTTCTACCGCAAATTTCAGTTTTACGGATTAGTTGATATTTGGGAAAACATAAAAACAGGGCCATCATTACGATGGCCCTATGTAGTTTACTCTTCAATCAATCCGGCCAGTTTTGCCAGCTTCTTGATATTTTTCTTGGAAATCTTCTTTCCGCAAAAATCGATTAAGTCCTTGGTGTCGCCGTTAAATACGTCACACGGCTGATATTTGGTCAGGATAATACGGTTACCTTCCTGAATGATTTCTACCGGGTCATCCTCTTGTAAGTCAAGGTTTCTGCGTAATTCAATCGGCAGGGTAATTCTGCCGACTTCATCTAAGTTACGTACAATCCCTACGTTTTTCATATGATACCTCCGAAGTAAAATAGATGTATTTGTTAATTATCTAACAATAATCATTGTACATTATTTTCCTAAATTTGTCAATTTATTTTTCTACTGACAAATAAAGTACATTGTGCTAATATATATTTGAATGAGAAAGATTACAGAGAAAGGCAAGGTAAAAAGATGAAGGTAGTAGTTTTGGCAGGCGGAACCAGTACGGAGAGAGATGTTTCTCTGATTTCCGGAAGCGGAATATATAAGGCATTGAAAAAGAACGGACATCAGGTGATTTTGCTGGATGTTTATTTGGGCTACGAAGGAGATACGGAAGGGATTTTTGAGCGGGAATACGACTGGACGGAGAATATCAGCGCGATTTCCGAGGAAAACCCGGACATCGAGCAAATCAAGGCCATGCGTCCGGACGGGGATAAGAATTTCTTCGGACCGAATGTGCTTGCTCTTTGTAGGGAAGCGGATGCGGTGTTTATGGCGCTCCACGGAGCTAACGGAGAAGACGGTAAGATTCAGGCATGCTTTGAACTGATGGGTATCCCGTATACCGGTACGGATTTTGTCAGCGCAGCAATGGCCATGGATAAGGCAATCACAAAGGACATCTTTAAAGCATACAATATCCCGACACCGGCAGGCATCCGTCTGAAAAAGGGTGAAGCGGAGAGTGAAAAGGTGCCGTTCCCGTGTATTGTAAAGGCGTGTTGTGGCGGTTCCAGCGTAGGCGTTTGTCTGGCACGGAATGAAGAAGAATATGAGAAAGCGAAGGAAGAGGCCTTCCTTTATGATAACGAAGTGGTAATCGAGCAGTATATTACCGGTCGTGAGTTCTCTGTGGGTGTAATGGACGGTGAGGCGCTTCCGGTTATTGAGATTGCACCGAAGCAGGGCTTTTACGACTACAAGAATAAATACCAGGCGGGCAGTGCGGTGGAGACCTGCCCGGCAGAGATTTCCCCGGAACAGACCAAACGGATGCAGGACATTGCGGAGCAGGTATTTGCGGCGCTGCGCTTAAAGAATTATGCCCGCATGGATTTTATGATGGACAAAGACGGTAGCATGTACTGTCTGGAGGCCAATACCCTTCCGGGTATGACGCCGACCTCGCTCCTTCCGCAGGAGGCGGCTGCCATCGGCATCAGCTATGAACAGCTTTGCGAGAAGATTTTAGCGAAAGCATTTGCAAGATAAGGAAAGGCAGAATATCGGAATGAATTTGACGATTGGACAGATGGTAGAGGCGACGGGAGGCCGCTTGGTGTACGGTGGACCGGACAATGCCTGTGATATGTTTTTAAAGACAAAGACAGACAGCGTTGTGCTGGATTCCAGACAGGTAACCGAGGGGGGCGTGTTTGTAGCTACCGTCGGAGAGCGTGTGGACGGACATTCCTTTGTGGCATCGGTATTTGAAAAAGGCGTGATACTGGCTGTGGTACAGAGAGAGCCGGAAGAGGCGGAGTGCTGGGGCAGTTACCTTGTAGTAGAGGACACTTTGACGGCGTTAAAGCAGATTGCGGAAGAGTACCGGAAGACATTACAGATTCCGGTTATCGGGATTACGGGAAGTGTGGGAAAGACCAGCACAAAGGAGTTTGTTGCGGGTGTACTTTCCGAGAAGTACAATGTATTAAAGACGCAGGGAAATTACAACAACGAAATCGGCGTACCGTTAACCCTTCTGCGCATTCGCGAGGAGCATGAGGCGGCGGTCATCGAGATGGGTATCAGTGATTTTGGAGAAATGCACCGATTAAGTAAGATGGCACGACCGGACATTGCGGTGATTACCAACATCGGACAGTGCCATTTGGAGAATCTGGGAGACCGGGACGGCGTGCTACGGGCAAAGACGGAGATATTCGACTTTATGGCGGAAGACGGTAAGATTTGCTTAAACGGAGACGATGATAAATTACGGACCGTAGCGGCGACCGAGGGCCGGGAGCTTCGATTCTTCGGTATCGGTGAGGACGCCGGTAAGTCGGTGTATGCCACGGAAGTGAAGAGCAAGGGCCTGTGGGGAAGTACCGCAGAGCTTCACTCCGCTAAGGGAGAATGCTTTACCGCAGAAGTACCGTTGCCGGGTATCCATATGGTGTTAAATGCCACGGCGGCAGCCTGTGTGGCGGAATGGCTGGGACTTACGCCGGAGCAGATACAGGAGGGTGTGAAAAAGGTGGCTGCGGTGGGCGGCCGGAATAACCTGATTCCCACGGAGAAGTATACATTGATTGATGATTGCTACAATGCGAATCCGGTGTCCATGAAGGCGGGAATCGATTTGCTTTGTATGGCGGATACCGCGACAGCGGCAATTTTGGGTGATATGTTTGAGCTGGGAACGGATTCCGACAAGATGCATGCCGAGGTGGGTGCGTACGCTGCGGAAAAGGGCGTAGACCGTATCCTTTGTGTGGGAGAGAATTCCCGACATATGTACGAGGCCGCAGTACAGGCGGCCGGAACGGATCGTGTGGCATATTTTGCTACGAGAGAGGAGTTGCTTCTGGCATTGGGCAGTACGCCGGAAAGAATGTTGCCGACGGGCTGTACCGTGTTGATTAAAGCATCCCACGGAATGAAGTTTTCCGAGGTTGTGGAGCTTCTGAGATAACAGATACGGGAAGAATAACAGACAAGAAAAGGTGTGAACCGTTTGGGTTTGCACCTTTTTTGACATTGGAGGACAATCGGTTGCATACATTGAGATAAAGTTTGTTTTCGGAGTGCCTATGTTAAATTATTTGTGGGGCGGAATGATTTTGATTGCTGTGGTGTACGGGACGCTGACCGGACATGTACAGGACGTGGGAAATGCGGCAATCGATTCCTCCAAAGAGGCAGTGGAGCTTTGTATCACCATGCTGGGGGTGATGGCACTGTGGACCGGAATTATGAAGATTGCGGAAGCTGCGGGGTTAATGGAAAAGTTCCGGAGAGCCGTACGGCCGGTGCTGCGTTTTTTGTTTCCGGATATACCGGAGGATGCAAAGGTGAATGAGTATATCGCTTCGAACTTGTTGGCGAATATTTTGGGCTTGGGCTGGGCGGCCACACCTTTCGGACTGAAAGCAATGGCGGAGCTTCAGAAGCTGAATATCGCACAGGGCGGGAAAAAGGAAGTGGCATCTCGGGCGATGTGTACGTTTTTGATTATTAATATTTCCTCTTTGCAGCTGATACCGGTCAATATTATCGCCTACCGGAGTCAGTATGGGTCTGTAAATCCGGCGAGGATTGTGGGGCCCGCAATTATAGCCACGGCGGTAAGTACGTTGGCGGCGGTGCTGTTCGTTAAGCTGACGGAGCGAAAGGGGAAGGCATAATGGGGATTGTAATGTATCTTTCGGATTTTTGTATTCCGCTGCTGTTGTTTTATATGATAGGATACGGGTTATTGACAAAGACGGATATTTACAAGGAATTTACAGAAGGAGCAAAAGACGGATTTCAGGTAACTGTCGGAATTTTACCTACCTTAATCGGGCTTATGACCGGTGTGGGGATGTTGCGTGCTTCCGGTTTTTTGGAGGCATTGGCGGGGTGGATTTCCCCGGTGGCGGAAATCCTGTCCTTTCCGGGGGAGCTGGTACCGCTGGTGGTGGTAAAGATGTTTTCCTCTTCTGCGGCTACGGGACTTGTATTGGACATTTTTAAGGAATACGGGCCGGATTCTTATTTGGGGCAGGTGACGTCTTTAATCTGCTCTTCTACGGAAACGGTCTTTTATACCATGTCGGTGTATTTTATGGCCGCAGGGGTAAAAAAAACCCGCTACACGCTGGCCGGTGCTCTTGTGGCAACCGTAACAGGTGTAGCGGTGAGTACCATCCTCGGAGGGATGTTGTAAGTCATATTACCATTTGCGCTTAAAGAAAACGTGTCCGTCAATCTGATGCCAGGAGGTAAACAACGGCCATTCGTCGTGGGCATCTACATAATAGTCGGCATGGAAGAATAAGTAATCTCCGATGTTGTTTTTACCGGAAAGAGCTTCGTTGCAGGCTTTGTAGCAGTCGGTTAAATCCTTACTTCGGAATTTATCGATGTGTTTATAGCCTTCGAATTGCCCCGGTGCGGTGACCACGCCGTAAACGGTGTCTCCGTAGCGGCCGCCCAGAAGACGATTGAGAATGACATTGGCTACCGCAAGTTTGCCCTCGTAAGGCTCCCAGTAGGCTTCCGCCGCAACCACAAGGGCAAATACTTCCAAATCCTCTTCCGTAATCGTAACCGGGTCACGGTACGTAACCGGGATGCTCTTAACATGGGCTTTTTCAATCTTGGCGGCCCGTTCCGCAGCGGCGATTTCCGCCAAGGTCATGGCCGGTTTCTGATTACAGGTAAGGGAAACATATTCCGCGAACAAATAGGCAACCGTATCGGCATCGTATTGTATTGCTATCCACTCTGCGTTGGAAAGAGATAGGATAGCCGGGAAGGTGTTTCCGTTGGTAACGGAACCTAATTTATCGTGCTCGGTGCCCGGACCGGAGCGTACGTTCATGGAATTTGCCGTAACCTTTGCATTGTAGGCTGTAATTCGGTCTGCATAAGTAAGTGCCTTTTCTCCGAGGAATAAGTACTCGGAGGAGATATATCCGGTGACGTTACCGGAGGAAATCTTTGTCCAGTCGCCCTCTGTGCCCAATACTTCCGCAATACCGTTTTTAAAGAGCTTACCGACGATTTTTGTATCGGTGGAAGCACCCTCACGGACGTTTACAAAATCGGATACGTTGGCGATTGCTTTCGTAAATTTAAGAGGTTCCGGAGTCGGCGTGGCCGTCGGAGTCGGTGTAACTGTCGGCGTCGGTGTAACTGTCGGAGTCGGCGTCAAAGTCGGAGTCGGCGTGGCAGCCGGAGTCGGACTCGGTGTCGGCTTCGGAGTAGGTGTAGCGGTTAAAAGAACGGCAGGGGTCGGAGTAAATTGCAAGTCAACCTCCGACGGATCCGTTAAATTGTTCTTGGAAGGGGCTTGTTCCGGCGTACCGGTGACAAGATCACCCAAAGAAGCGGGAGTATCTTTCTGTGTATCCGCATTCACCGAAAAACCGCCGGAAAGTGTTGCAAAAAAGAAGCAGACACAAGCGCATAAGGCGGAGACGATGCGGTATTTCAGATGTTTCATGGGAACCTCCTGTTTGGCGATACAATAAAGTACAAGCCACCGAAACTATACTATTAGAAAATTATACCATAGAATAATTGTCTTGAAAAGGTGATTTTTTTCTATGTAATTTAAGAAGAAATGAAACTAGCGAAGTTGTGAGTAAAATTTACACAATTTGGGTGAAATTTGAAGAAAACTGAGGGAAATCACTGGACTTTTTTGTTAAAATATGTTATACTGGAGCAAACCTTGCGATGGATATTTTACGAGGATAAATGTCCGGAAAGGAGAAGGGCCATGAGTACAACGGAGGAATTGTTTGAGACTGCGGAAGAACAGACCGGCGTCTCTGCGACGGCGGATACGGATGTGACTCCGGATGCGGAGGAGCTGGAGATTCCGGAGGATTTCTTTAAGGACGTAAAAGACGAAGATTTTGTTACGGACGATACCGAGGATTCCGATGTCGATACGGATATATTTACGATGGACTTCAGTGATGTAGAAAAAGAGGAAGCCAAAGAGGCCGAAAGAGCCGCAAAGTGGGCTTTGTTAAAGAAACAGCTGAAGGAGAGACATTGGTTTACTTTGATGGTGCGCATTATGGCCCTTGTGTTGGGACCGATTCTTGTCATCAGTCTGTTTTATATTTTTGATTCGGTGTCCAGTGCAAAGAAGTTGACCCATCGGTTGGTACAGGGAGAGATGGAAGGCTTGGCCATATCTGCGGTAGAGGCATTTACGTTGCATACCTACGGTGATTACTCTTATACGGACGGCGCGTTTTATAAAGGTGACGAGGACTTGGAGCCGATGTATGAGTACCTGGACGTGATGAGTGAGAAGGCCGGCGTGGATATTATGGTATTTTTCAAAGATACCTGTGTGATGACGACCTTTGAGGATGAGAACGGCAATCGTTATTCGGGGACGAAGATAGATGCGGCCACCTATGAAAATATTTTAGTAAAACATGTGTATAACGGGAATTATTATTATGATTCCGATACCGAATTTAACGGGGCGCCGTATGCGACTTATTATTATCCGCTGATGCAGGAGAGCTCCGGCGAAATCGTAGGAGCGATATTCTGCGGAGTAAACCGCACCGGTATTAACAAGGACATGAACGGTATTCTGGCGGCGTTGTTTATTTTCGGTATTATTTTCGCCGTAGCGGCAGCGGTATTGTGTTTCTTTGAAGTGCGGAAGATGACAAAGGCGTTGGATGGTTCCGTAGACGGCCTGACCCGTGTGGCGGAAGGTGATTTAACTGTACGGATTGAAGAGGCCGATACAAAACGGAAAGATGAAATCGGTGATATTGCCCGGGGGGTAAAGAAACTGGCCGAGGAGCTAAACGAGATTGTAGGAGGCATTCGTACCTCTTCTAAAGAAGTATCCGATTTCTCCGAGCTTATGAACGAGTCCATGGGTCGGATTTCCGAGACTGTAGCCAATGTCAATTTGGCGGTGGAGGATATCGCAAAGGGAGCTACTTCCCAGGCAACGGAGACCATGCAGGCAAATGCCCAGGTTGCTCAAATCGGTGATGCCATTGAGGTAGCGGTGTCCGAGGTAGAGAATTTAAGTGTCAGTGCAAAGAAGATGGATGAGTACAGCATTGATGCGGACAAGACCTTACAGGAGCTTTTGATTATCAGTAAGGAAGCGGATGATGCGATTAACGAGATTAAGAAGCAGACCAATGAGACCAACGAATCCGCCCAGCAGATTCAAAAGGCTACCGATATGATTGCCGCCATTGCCAGTCAGACCAATCTCCTTTCCTTAAATGCTTCCATCGAAGCGGCGAGAGCGGGAGAGGCAGGCAGAGGCTTTGCGGTAGTTGCGGATGAAATCCGAGAGTTGGCGGAACAGTCCCGTACCTCTGCGGAAGAGATTCGGGAGGTAGTGGAGGTATTGATTCTGAATTCCAATACCAGTGTGAAGACCATGGATAATGTTTCGGAGAGCATCGTGACCCAGAACGATAAACTGGACGAAACCTTACGGGTATTTACTGCGCTGAGTGCAGAGGTTTCCGCTGTTATGAAGGCCATCAAAGAGATTAATGCCCAGACGAAGCAATTAGCAGACTTAAGAGAGGGTGTTGTCAATATTGTGGAAGGTTTGGCTGCCATTGCGGAAGAAAATGCCGCAGGTGCGGAGGAAACCTCCGCTTCCATGTACGAGGTAAGCACGATTCTGGAGGAATGTACCAGACAGACGGAAGAGCTGGTAGTGTTAAAGGAAGAGCTGGAGCAGGATATTGCATTGTTTAATGTGGCACAGAAAGCGTAAGGATACAAAAGAGTATGAGAGGAAGATAGGGCTGTCACGCGGGAGCGTGACGCCCTGTTTCATTGTAAAGAAAAGGAGAAGGAAATCATGGAATTGTTGGAGTATTTAAACGGAGCGGTGACCCCATACCATGCCGTGGAGCTGGGTGCTGACCGGTTGCTGGCTGCGGGATTTACGGAACAGAAGTTGGAGGAGCCGTTTGCTACAGAACGGGGCAAGGGATATTTTATCCGTGTATACGGAACCGGTTTGGTGGCTTATACTGTGGGAGAAGAATTTTCTTCGGAGGATGCCTTGCATTTGGCGGTGGCCCATACGGATGCACCGTGTTTGCGGGTAAAGCCGGTGGCAGAGTTGCTATCCGGTGAATACAAACGCCTGGATATTGAGGTGTACGGCGGTGCAATTTTGAATACATGGTTTGACCGTCCGTTGTCATTGGCGGGGCGTGTGGTGTTGCGGGGAGAGAATGCTTATGCACCGCGTCTGAAAACGATAGATTTTAAGCGGCCGTTGCTTACGGTGCCGAATCTTGCCATTCATATGAACCGGGAAGTAAATAAAGGCGTGGAATATAAGCCCCAGAGAGATTTACTTCCGCTTCTCGGAATGTTAAAAGACGGTGAATCGAAAGAAAGCTATGTACGGACGCTGCTTGCAAAGGAGCTTGCGGTGGACGAGGAGGAGATTTTAGATTATGATCTGACGGTGTATTGTGCGGAGCAGACGTGCTATCTCGGAGAGGAGGAGGAGTTTGTTTCCGGACCGCGTCTGGATAACCAGCTGTCCTGCTATGCATTGCTTCAGGCAATTTGCGAAAGTAAGCATACAACCGGCATTCATATGGCGGTCATGTATGATCATGAGGAAATCGGAAGTCGTTCCAAGCAGGGAGCGGACAGTGCCCTGACCGGAGCAATTATCGAGCGGATTTATGCGGGTCTCGGAGTGGAACGGGAACGGATGCAGGCGGCCCTGGCAAAGAGTATTATGCTGTCGGTAGACGGTGCACATGCGTTACATCCGAATCGTCAGGATATGTATGATCCGGTGAATCGTGCTACTATAAATAAGGGAATTGCATTAAAAATAAACAGCAGTCAACGTTATGCCTTTGATACGGAGACGGTAGCCATTGCCCAGGTACTTTGTGAGGAGGCGGGCGTAGCGTATCAGAAGGTGGCAAATCATGCGGACTTGGCAGGCGGAAGTACACTGGGACCGATTTTGTCTTCCTGGATTCCGATGCGGGCAATTGATTTGGGAGTGCCGCTTCTTGCCATGCATTCCGCCAGAGAGTTGGCAGGAAGGAAAGATGTAGACGGTTTACTTCGCTTTTTGGCCAAATTTTTTACCTGATTTTTGTGCAACTGTCACAAAAAAATAGAGTGAAACTATAGTCCTATTGACATTTTTTCTCAGTGCGTGTTATAGTTAGAAAGTAATCAATATTGGAGAAGGTATTGATTAGAGGACGAAAACGTTGGGGAACGTGCAAGGGCAAAAGGGAAGACCGGCTTGAAAGTGCGGTACGTAAGTGACCGGACTGATAGCCGGTCTTTCTCTGTGCAAAAATAAGATGTCGCAAACGGAACTCGATTCCTATGCCATGTGTACAAATCACAAAAGATATGTTACACTATGGGAGAAAAAGAAAAGACGGAGGCGTTATGAACCTAATTACCATAGAACATGTATCAAAAAGCTATACGGAGCGAATGCTGTTTGACGATGTGTCTCTCGGCATTAATGAGGGCGACCGCATCGGAATCATCGGTATCAACGGTACCGGAAAGTCTACCTTTTTAAAGATTCTGGCAGGGCTTGAGGAGCCGGATGCCGGAACGGTGATTAAAGGAAAAGAGGTGCGGATTGCGTATTTGCCGCAGAATCCGGTATTTTCGGATGAAATGACACTTTTGCAGAATATTACGGAGGGACTGGTGCATCCGGAAGAGTATCGCGATATTCCGGGAGAGGCGGCAGCCATGCTCCGTAAGTTAGGCATTCCGGAGACGGAGGCGGTACCGTCTACGCTATCCGGAGGACAGAGAAAGCGGGCGGCGCTGGTGCGTACGCTTCTGATGCCGGCGGATGTGTTGATTTTGGACGAGCCGACGAACCACCTGGATTCCGCCATGACGGAATGGCTGGAAGAGTATTTAAAGAAAAACGGCAAAGCATTGGTGATGATTACCCATGACCGGTATTTTCTGGATGCGGTCACCAATCGGATTGTGGAGCTGGATAAGGGAAAGCTTTACTCCTATAAGGAGAATTATACCGGCTTTTTGCTTCTTAAGGCAGAGCGTGAGGCCATGCAGCTGGCGACGGAGAGGAAAAATCAGAGTCTGTACCGTCAGGATTTGGCGTGGATGATGCGGGGTGCAAGAGCCCGTTCCACCAAGCAAAAGGCCCATATCGAGCGGTTTGAGGCATTAAAGAATCGGGAAAAGATTGTGGTAGACGGAGAGGTGGAGATTAACGCCTTGTCTTCCCGTTTGGGAAAGAAAACCATAGAAGTAACGAATATTTCCAAGACTTTCGGAGAAAAGACACTCATCAAGGATTTTAGTTATATATTTCTCTCCACGGATCGTATCGGTATTATCGGACCGAACGGTTGCGGAAAGAGTACGTTACTTAAAATGATTACCGGAAAACTGGCGCCGGATACGGGTGCGGTGGAATTCGGAACTACCATTAAAGTTGGTTACTTTATGCAGGAAAACGAAGCGTTAAATCCGGATATCCGGGTGATTGATTCTGTCAGAGAGGTGGCGGAATATATTGAGACTTCGGAAGGGAAAATCAGCGCCTCCCAGATGTGTGAAAAGTTCCTGTTTACGGATGCCATGCAGTATACGGTTATCGGTAAGCTGTCCGGCGGGGAGAAGCGTCGTTTGGCCCTGCTCCATGTGTTGATGGAGGCACCGAATGTGCTGATATTGGACGAGCCAACCAATGATTTGGATATCCGTACTTTATCGATTTTGGAGGATTATCTGACCCGGTACAACGGTATTGTCATTGCGGTGTCCCATGATCGGTATTTTCTCGATAAAGTGGCGAATCGTATTTTCTCCTTTGAGGGGGACGGCGTGATTCGCAGATACGAGGGAAATTATTCGGACTATCGCGCCGTGTGCGAGCGGGAAGGACGTCCGGTGAGTAAGGGAATTTCAGAGGGAAGCGGTAGCGGAGCCGGAAAGGGCAATGCCACAGCAGGAGCAACAAATGCCGGCGGAGTGGGACCGAATGGCGAAGATGATACAAAATCCGATAGTCGTGCCACCTGGAAGAACCGTGAGCAGAGGGTAAAGTTCTCTTACAAGGAACAAAGGGAGTACGAGACCATTGATGCGGATATTGCGGCTTTGGAAGATAAGATTGCGGCGTTAGAGGAGGAAATTGCGGCCTCTGCCACCAACTACGGTAAGCTACAGGAGCTGTCTGCGGCAAAGGAAGCGGCAGAAACGGAGCTGGAGGAAAAGATGGACCGTTGGGTGTATTTAAACGAATTGGCGGAGCAGATAGAAAGTCAGAAGTAAAAAACGGATAGGATGCTTCGGCGGAGGAAAACAAATAATAAAATGCAGTTCTAGAATTGCCGGATGTTCCATACAATAGTAGTAAAAATATGTGTGGGACAAGGAAACGAGGGCACGCAAAAGCTGCCAAACAGGGATTGTCCCGGAAGGGACGCAGCATGCAGAGAAAAGTGGCATACGTGTTTTTGTACAAGAACGGAATCAAGGAACGCAGTGTAGGAATTGTAAGGCGCTACGGTACGGCAGAACAGCCGGAGGTAGCGCTTGAATTATATGGAGAAGAGGAACGGAGGAAACGGTGGCGCATCTACTATTTTACAGAGAAAGAGGCGCTTGTTGAGGCTACGTATCTTTGGGGAAGTACCACGGAACGTGGGAAAAGCGAAGTGCGGCTGTCCCAGTGCCGTTTGTGCGCGGAGGCAGGTATGGGAGCGGGTATTGTGTTGTTGCCGGAGCGGGTGGTTGATTGCAGACAGCAACCTGCGCAACCGGACCTGCGGGAATATCTTTGTGCCCGGTTCGACGGGAAAGAAATAACGGAGGAAACACTGGGGGAGGCATTTTTGCGAAAACCGGAACCCATTAATAATCTGCGGATTGAGTCCGCAAAAAAGCTGATGGAGGAGATTACCAAGGCTGCGGGAGGTGAGGTGGCTTCGGCGCAACAAGAGAGCTTTTCGGAATCGGAAGAAGAAGGCGTAGGAAACCTCTATACGGAAGAGAGAGGAATGGGAGAGTCGGGCCGGGGACAAGGTACGGTGTCAAAACCGAGGGAAAGGAAAAGAGCGGGCCGGCAGATTGCGTATCTGGAAAAGTTACTTCTTTTGAACCCTCCTTACGGGCCTTGCCGTCGGTTTGATGTAGAATATTCCGTGCGGATTACACCGGCGGAGCTTTTGAAGTTTCCGAAGGAAGGAAAGCGGTTTGCGGAGAACAGCTTTGTACTGCATGCTTACTATCGCTATCGACATGTGCTTTTGGGAAGGCGTAGGAGAAGAGAAACGGAAGACTATGTGTTGTTGGTGCCGGGAACCTACAATGAAAAAGAAGGTAAACTGGCGGAATTATTTGGATTTTCGGAGTTTTTACCGGTGAAGGCGGTTGCACGGTCAGAGCCGGAGGTGAGGGAGAAAATGTGCGCGGAGGAGCAGAAATTACGGAAAAAAATAGGCGAAGAAAAAATCCCGGAAACAGGCAATGCCGTTTCCGGGAAGGAACTGTTTGGTTATTTTTGCGGAAAAATATAAGAGTACCGCAGATGGTCCCGCCAGACACCGTTAATTTCGTGAGAACTGCGGGCAACCCCCTCGTAGGTAAAGCCCAGCCGTTCAATGAGCCGCAGGGAAGGGGCATTTTCCAGTAAAATGTCCGCTTCCACCCGGTGAATGTGCAGGTCCTTGTGAAGCTCCGGCAAAAGAAGCTGCAGCGCCTCGGTGGCATAACCTTTGCCGGTGTGATGCCGGTCTAACTTGTAGCCCACACGGCAGCTTTTGTCGTCGGTGCGGGAGATATTGGAAAAACTGACAGTGCCGATAATACGGGTTGGGTCCTCCTTTAAGAACAGGTAGTAGCGGATGTAGGTATGGCGAAGCATGGCCTGAAACTCCGCCCGCAGTACCTGGGCCTGAAACTCCTCGGTATAAAAGGCGGCTTCGCGACGAGGCTCGTAGGGAGCGAAAAACTCCCGGTTCTCCGTCATAAAAGTAAGCAACGCCGGTGCGTATTCCTCGTTGCAAATCAGCAAATGTAAACGCTCGGTTTCATAGTGAAATTGCATGGTAAAACCCATCCTTTGGTTAGTTTCTGAAATTAGTCGATGCCCCGGAGCAGTACCTCGTCAAAGTACGGCAAAAGAAGCTCACGAAAGGCCGTGAGTTCTTCTCTTGAGTAGCCGGACAGGCCCGGTTGTATGAGGTTGCCGGAGTCTTTAAAGGCTTGCAGGGCGTAGCATTTTGCCCCCTTTAGCCATTCCCCGATAGCAAGGAAATCCTCCTTGGTGTGGAACTCCTTTACCACCGTGGTGCGGAACTCATAAGGGAGACCGCAGTTTTTAATGATGTCCACGCTTTCCTCAAAGGCGGAAAAGCGTACGGAGGAAAGTCCTACAGTCTCGGCGTACCGTGCCGGGCTGTTTTTTATATCCATGGCAATGTAGTCCAGAAGCTTTGCATCCAGCGCAGCCTGTATCACATCCGGGCGGGTGCCGTTGGTGTCAAGCTTCGTTAAATACCCCATTTCCTTACATTGCTTTAAAAACGGCAATAAGTCCTTTTGTAGCGTCGGTTCGCCGCCGGTAATGCAAATCCCTTCCAGAGTGTCTTTGCGGCGTTCTAAGAAGGAAATAACGGCCTCCTGGGCGATAACAGGCTGGGAGTCCGGTGCTAACACCAGATCCCCGTTATGACAAAACGGACAGCGCAGGTTGCAGCGTCCGGTAAATACGGTACAAGCGATGTGCTTGGGAAAGTCTAATAAGGTGGTTTTGTTGATTCCGTGAAATTCCATGGGAGCCTCCTTTACAAGGATATCTATGAATCTATTATAGTGGTTTGGGGTGGAGGATGCAAGAAAGAAATGCAGAAAAATTACCCGGATAAAGAACCTTATCCGGGTAATCAATTTGGCTGATGAGGGCGCATTTTTTGTAACTGCCCCAATCTACTTTACGAGAGCAAGAAAACGGTTAACCTTATCTTCACCGTGCCAGCTGCGAAGGGCATCTAAGATGCTTTCCTTCTTTTGCTCAATAAAATCAAGGGTGTAGGCTTCCATGTACCGGAGTTGCCTGTCAGAGTATTTGGCTGTTTCGGTAGGATTAGAAAGCAGAGTCCGGTAAAAATCATAGTGGGACTGCATTTCGTCTGCTAAAGCGTTCCAATGCTGTGCGGCAGTGTCGTAGGCTTCCGTTCGTAAATCCGCATGGAGCATGTATTTGTAAAGCTCTCTGGTAAAGCCGCGGGTATAAGCGATTAAGTCTTTATTTTTGGATAAGGTGTGAATTACTTCCAATCCCCAATTTGCAAACTCTACGCAACTCTGTGGCTCACCATACCAGGCATAATCTTCTGCCGCATACACAATTTCTTTGTTGAGAGCGCGGGTAAAGTTTTGCAAATTATTGCGAAGAACCTCTTTCATGCCCTCCAAACCACTTTCAAAGGTAGCCAGCTGTGCCAGAATACTTTCCTGCAAACGATTGGAGGAAATGCTTGGAAGAGTGCTGATATGGTCTCTTGCGCCGGTGTAGTTTTTCTCGTGAATATAAATCCAGGCCAAAGCGTAGTGGGTACGTTCCGTCCATTCGGATTTGGTGCAAAAGCGGATGACATGGGTGCCGTACTTGATTGCCATATCTCTGAATTCCGGCCACTTGTCAGGGCAGAATTTATCAAAATCCGCATAGCGGCTTAAGTCAGCGGCCTGCTCGGTATAACAGCATTCGTAAATAAAGTGTGCCGGGTTTTGCTGTACCTGTTCTAAAAGATACTGACATTTTGCAAGAGCAGCTTCGGCCGGCGATGCGGAATCTGCAACTATTTTTTCCAAATCTTTTGTAATATTGATATAAACAGATTCATCTAAATCGGTTTCTACCAATCCAAACAAAGTATCCGTAGAAACGGACAGGGTCTGGGCCAACGGAACAATCATGGAGATATCCGGCATGCCGGTTCCTTTTTCCCACTTGCTTACAGCCTGAGGGGTTACTCCGATCTGAGCGGCTAATTCTTCCTGTGTCAAACCTAACTTCTTTCTTGCATATTTAATATTATTTCCCAATGAAATCATAATCGTGTCTCCTTGTATTTGATTTCGGTACCGTACTTAAACTATAGCACAGGAATCCTCAAATAACAAACAACTCGTTGATTACGAAAATGCAACGCGGCGTTGAAATACCAAAACCGGCCGCCACATCACTGTAGCAGCCGGTTTTGTAAGAGTAAAATATTATAAAAAAGGATTAGAAACTAGCAGTTTCATCAGAAACCGGACATCCATTAGGAAAACAATAGTTTCCTAGATGGAATATGCCACGGTTCCTCTGGTTTCTCCGTTTTCTTCATAGATGCCGAATTTACGGAAACGCATGTAGCGATCCGAAAGAAGGGCATCGGTCTTTTTCTTTAATAACTCCGTTAAGTCTTCCTTTAAATGCTTTTTGATGACCGCGCAGGTGGCGTCGAAGTTGTCAAAGTCTTCCGGAATAATGGTCTCGGCAACGCCGAAGCTCTTCATATCGTCTGCGGTAATGCGTAAGCACTGTGCCGCATCTTCCGCACGGGAAGCATCCTTCCAAAGAATACTTGCGCAACCTTCCGGGGAGATTACGGAATATACCGCATGTTCCATCATATATACGCGGTCTGCGGAGCAAAGTGCCAATGCACCGCCGCTGCCGCCTTCACCGATAACGATGGAGATGGTCGGGGTCTGAAGCCCCAGCATTTCCATAATGTTTTCCGCAATGGCTTCGCCCTGTCCGCGCTCTTCGCCGTCGGCACCGCAGAAAGCACCCTGGGTGTCTACAAAGCATACCACCGGGCGGCCGAATTTCTCTGCCTGCTTCATCAGACGCAGAGCCTTACGGTAGCCCTCCGGCTTCGGACAGCCGAAATTGGTCTTCATACGGGTGGCTAAATCCACACCCTTTTCAATGGCAATATAGGTTACCGGCATGCCGTCAAGGCTTCCGATACCGGAAATAATCGCGGCATCCTCGGCATAACGACGATCGCCGTGAAGCTCGATACGATCATCAAAGATTCCGTTGATGTAGGCAATACCCGTCGGTCTGCCGTTTTGACGTGTCATTTTTAACTTTTCGTAAGGTGTCATCCTGCTGCCTGCTCCTTTCTGTGAAGCTTTAAGATGGTGGTCAGGGTGTCGATTAATTCCTCTCTCGGAACAATGGCATCCGCAAATCCATGCTCTAAAATAAACTCTGCGCTCTGGAAATTATCCGGAAGCTGGGACTTGGTGGTCTGTTCCACCACACGACGTCCCGCAAACCCAACCAATGCGTTCGGCTCCGCAAGGGTAATGTCTCCCTGCATTGCGAAGGAAGCGGTAACACCGCCGGTGGTCGGGTCCGTCAGCACCGTAATATATAAATTCCCCTCGGTAGAATGCTTTTTTACCGCTGCACTGCACTTTGCCATCTGCATCAGGGAAATGATACCCTCCTGCATTCTTGCACCGCCGGAAGCGGTGAAACCGATGACCGGAATATGATGCTCGGTGGCGTACTCAAAGGTACGGGTAATCTTTTCCCCTACAACAGAACCCATACTTGCCATCATAAAGCGGGAATCCATGACAAAAATCGCGCACGGATGACCGCCGATGGTAGCATGGCCGCAAATAACCGCATCGTCTTCGCCGGTGGTGTCGATTGCTTTGGTGAGCTTATCGGCATAACCCGGAAATTCCAAAAAGTCTACGCTGGAAAGGCCGGTGGCAAATTCTTCAAAGCTCTTTTTGTCTACCACCTGATTGATACGTTCTCTGCCGCCGATGCGCATGTATTTGCCGCATTCCGGACAGATATAAAGAGACTTTCGGAGCTCCTTTACGGAAAATTCTTTTTTGCAGGCACCACAGGTCAGCTTCTCATGGGTGAATGCCGCAATCCATTTTTCAAAAATCATTGTTATGCCTCCTCTTTCGGCAGGATAGCAAAGGAGAACTCTGCGGAAACACAAAGCTTTCCGTTTACTTTGCCCACGCCCTTTGCCCAGTAAAACGGGGCCTTGCTCTTGATGATGGAACATTCGGTTTCGAATACATCTCCCGGCTTTACCGGATTCTTAAAGCGAACTTTGTCAAGGCCGGTAAACAGGGTAGTAATTTCCTTGCCCTGTGCCATGTCCTGAAACAGAACACAGGTGGACTGGCCTAAGATTTCACACAAAATCACACCCGGTACAATCGGATTGCCCGGGAAATGTCCCTTCAAAAAGAATTCCTCTCCGGTAATGGTTTTCTTACCGTATGCTACACCGTCTTTTACTTCAGCTTCATCAACGAGAAGCATATGGTCTCGGTGCGGCAGAATTTTCATTAATTCTTCTTTATTCATAATTCACCTCGATTATTTTACACGGCGGAATGCGATACAAGCATTGTGACCGCCGAAGCCTAAGGATGTGGAAATTGCGGTATCTACCTGTACGTTCTGTGCTTTGCACGGAACATAGTCTAAATCCAGTGCCGGGTCCGGACTGGTAAGGTTGATGGTCGGCGGTAAGATGCCGGTCTCCAGAGCCTTTACGCAGGCAATGGCTTCCGCAGCACCCGCAGCACCTAACATATGACCGGTCATGGACTTGGTGGAACTGATTTTTACGTTCTTTGCACCTTCTTCGCCGAAGGCAAGCTTGAATGCCTTGGTCTCGGTAGCATCGTTTAATGCGGTACCGGTGCCGTGTGCGTTGATGTATAAGGAATCGGTAGCGTAGTCTACGCCGGCCAAAGCCTTTTCGATGGCCTTTGCGGTATAGGTAGCCTCCGGGTCCGGAGCGGTAACGTGATGGGCATCACAGGTAGCACCGTAGCCGCAGATCTCTGCATAAATCTTTGCACCGCGGGCAACTGCGTGCTCATATTCCTCTAAAATAAGGGTAGCGGCACCTTCGCCTAATACGAAGCCTGCACGGCGGGAATCGAACGGAAGAGAAGCCTCGTTCGGGTCCGTTGCCTGGGACAGTGCCATACAGTTAATAAAGCCGGCTACACAAAGAGGATTGACGGAAGACTCGGAACCGCCGCAAATAGCTGCGGTAAGGTATCCGTCCTTGATTGCGCGGTATGCTTCACCGATGGCGGTGGTACCGGTTGCACAAGCGGTGGACATACACATTGCATTGCCGTGTGCATTAAAACGAATGGCAATCTGGCCTGCCGCAATGTTAATAATCATCTTCGGAACGAACTGCGGAGATACCTTTCGCGGACCGCCGGCAAGAATGCCGTCATGGTTTTCTAAGGTGGTTTCGATACCGCCTACGCCGGAACCGAAGTAAACGCCAAGCTCATCCTCCGCAATATTGCCTGCAAGACCGGAATCCTGCATTGCTTCGTCTGCGGAAACAAGGGCATACTGGGTGTAAAGGTCGGTTTTACGAACGGTACCCTTATCCAATACTGCGGACGGATCAAAGTTCTTTACCTCTGCAGCAAGCGTACTCTTAAAGTCTGTAGTGTCAAAGCGGGTAATCGGTGCAATACCGTTTACGCCGTTAACGAGGCCGTTCCAATATTCTTCCATATTATTTCCGATCGGTGTCACTGCGCCGAGACCGGTTACAACAACTCTTCTCATACTTTTCTCCTCCTACATTGCCATGCCGCCGTCGATGCGGATGACTTCGCCCGTAATATAATTTGCCATATCGGAAGCCAGGAACAATACTAAGTTTGCGATTTCTTCCGGCTCTGCAAAACGCTTCATCGGGATAGCATTCACAAATTCGTCCTTGTCTGCGAACGCAGTGGTCATCGGAGTTCTTACAAAGCCCGGAGCGATGGCGTTACAGCAAATGCCGCGGCTACCGAGCTCCTTTGCGATGGACTTGGTAAAACCGATTAAGCCGGCCTTGGATGCGGCATAATTGGTCTGTCCCGGATTACCCATGACACCCGCTACGGAGCTGACATTGATGATCTTGCCGGCACGCTTCTTTAACATCACCGGATATACCTGCTTCACGGTATTGTAAGCTCCTACCAGGTTGATGTCGATAACAGAGGTGAATTCCTCCGGCTTCATGGAAAGAAGCAGCTTATCCCGGGTAATACCTGCGTTGTTTACTAAAATATCCACGGTACCGAACTCGGCAAGAATTTCCTTAAATACATCCGTGGTCTTAGTAAAATCGGAAATATCGCACTGGTAAGCCTTTACCTTGGTACCAAACTGTGCAAGGTAAGCTGCGGTCTCTTCCGCAACCTCCATGCTACCTGCGTCTAAGAATGCCACATCGGCGCCGTTTTTGCAGAATGCTTCACAAACGGCACGGCCGATGCCGCGGGAGCCGCCGGTAACGACGGCAACTTTATTTTTTAAAGAGGTATTATTTTCCATTTTAGTTTCCTTTCCCTATTTACCCAGCTCGGCAAGTACTATGTCAAGCTGTTCCTTTGTCTCCACAGCGTATGTTTTCGCGTTCGGAACAATCTTTTCCACAAGCTTCTGTAAGGTATTGCCGACACCGGTTTCAATAAATGTGGTGACACCCTGTTCTGCCATGGAAAGGATAATCTTTTCCCAGAGTACCGGGTGATTGACCTGAGCGCACATGGTCTCGCGTACGTTGTTCCCATAGGTTGCTGCGGTCAGGTTTGCGTAAATCGGAAGAGACGGGATAGTAATATTAAAGCCTGCCAAATCCTTTTCAAATTCTGTAACAGCCGGGGTCATAAACGGAGAATGGAATCCGCCGCCTACCTTAAGAGGAAGGGCACGACCGCCTGCGGCCTTTACTTCTTCATAAAACTTCGGAAGCTCTTCGGTACTTCCTGCACATACCAACTGTCCGGTGCAGTTGTAATTTACCGGATATACATGCTCGTAGTGGGAAGCAAGCTCCTCTACGGTTTCGTTCGGCAGCTTTACAACGGCTGCCATACCTGCCGGTGCATTTGCTGCGGCCTTTGCCATATGGCGGCCTCGTGCACAGGCAATTTCAAAGCCGGTCTCCGGGGTATAAGCGCCCGCAAAAGCAAGGGCCGGGATTTCTCCCAAGGAAAAGCCCGCTACCATATCCGGCGTGATGCCTGCGTTCTTCACTGCCAGAGCGGCAGCAAGATCTGCCAGGTAGAGACACGGCTGGGTATTTGCGGTGTCGCGAAGGGTTGCTTCATCACCTTCAAACATCTGGGCCAGAGTGCCTGGGCGAAGTGCCTCTGCTTTATCAAAGAGCTCAGCTACTTCGTTAAAGTTTTCGTATAAATTTTTTCCCATGCCAGGGTGCTGTGCACCCTGACCGGAAAATAAAAATGCTATTTTACCCATGCGTTTACTCCTTTCAAAAGAGCTTCGCACTCGGTTACGAGCTCTGTAACAATCTCTGCGGCGGTCTGCTCCTTATTTACCATACCGGAAATCTGACCGGCAAGGAAACAGCCCTCCTTGGTATCACCTTCCACGGCAGCCTTACGAAGTCCGCCCACACCTAACTCTGCCACCATCTCTGCGGTAGTCTCCGGAGCGTATTCCACTTTTGCGAAACCGCGGCTGAACGGGTTTTTGATGCAGCGACAGGTGTTTCCGCCGAAGCGTCTGCCGGTGGTAATGGTGGAAGTATCGTTTGCCTTTAACACCATGTCTTTGTAGTTCTGATGTACGGAGCATTCCTTTGCCACCAGGAAACGGGTACCTAACTGTACACCGCATGCACCGAGGCAGAAAGCTGCAGCCATACCGCGGCCGTCCGCAATACCGCCGGCAGCAAGTACCGGAATGGAAACTGCGCTACAAACCTGCGGAACCAAAGCCATAGTAGTTAATTCGCCGATGTGTCCGCCGGATTCCTGGCCTTCCGCAACCACTGCGGTAGCACCGCACTGCTCCATTTTCTTAGCCATGGCAACGGAAGCAATCACCGGGATTACTTTAATGCCTGCGGCATTCCAAGCTTCCATGTAAGCGGCAGGACTACCGGCACCGGTAGTAACCACCGGGACCTTTTCTTCTACCACAACCTGTGCCACTTCCGCAACGTGGGGACTCATTAACATGATGTTTACGCCAAACGGCTTGTCGGTCAGCTCGCGGGCAATTTTAATCTGCTCGCGAAGATAGTTTGCATCGGCATTCATGGCGGAGATAATACCCAGGCCGCCTGCGTTGGATACGGCAGCGGCAAGCTTGCCGTCCGCAATCCACGCCATACCACCCTGGAAAACCGGGTAGGTAATTCCTAATAAATCACAGAGTTTCGATTGAATCATAATGTACCTCGTCTTAGTTGTTCTTAAGCTCCTCAATCTTTGCGATAAGGTCGCCTACGGTAGCGATGGACGGATCCGGCTCGATGGAAACGCCGAATTCTTCTTCCACGTTCATGAGTAACTCAACGATATCGAGAGAGTCGATACCAAGGTCTTCAGAGAAGCTGCTTGCTTCGGTGATGGAATCTGCATCGATAGAGAGGCTGTTTGCTAAAAGTTCTTTGATCTGGTCTAACATAGTTTCGTTCTCCTTTTTTAGAAAAAAATATTTTATGAACAAGCCCCGGAACAAAAACGTTCGTAGGCGTGTTGCCGTAGGTAGTGCACGTCGGTTCCCGGCATGCGTTTGCTTGTCTGTTGCAAGCGGGACTTACCAGCGAATCAGGCAGGCTGCGTTTGCAAGGCCGCCGCCGAAAGCGGTAAGGATGATGTAATCGCCGTGTTGTAATTTCCCGGCGCGGTTCAATTCATCCAGGGCAATCGGAATACTTGCACTGGAGGTGTTGCCGTAGCGTTCGATGTTAAGGAAGAACTTGTCTTCCGAAGTCTTTAAACGCTTTGCGGCAAAATCGATGATACGTTTATTTGCCTGATGCGGTACGATGTACTTGATATCGTCCAAGGTCAGATTATTCTGAGTAAGAAGCGTAGTGACATCGCTGCAGATGGAACTTACGGCGTACTTAAAGGTTTCCTGGCCCATCATGTGAATGTACGGGGTGTCGGCGCTCTTAGTAAAGAACGGGGAACAACCTATATTGGTCGGAATCTTAATGACTTCGTCGTTTCCCTGTACGGTTACAACGGAATCCAGGTACCCGTCTTCATCGTTACTAAGGACAGCGGCGCCGGCACCGTCGCCGAAAATAATGCAGGTACCGCGGTCACTCCAGTCCATGATTCCGCTTAAGCGTTCCGCACCTACCACCAGAATCTTGTTTGCTTTCTTTCTGGCAAAAAGGCCGGCGGCGGTTTCCAGTAAGAACAGGAATGCGGAGCAGGCTGCATTAATCTCCAATGCCGGGCAGGTAGCTCCGAGAAGCTTCTGCACCATGCAGGCTGTAGACGGAGAAACATATTCGCCGCTTACGGTGGCGGTAATAATATAGTCTAAGTCCTCCGGCTTGCAATTTGCGTTTTCAAGAGCCGCAAGGGCTGCTTTATACGCCATGTCGGAGGTCCATTCCTCTGTGCTGACTCTGCGCTCGGCAATGCCGACACGCTGCTTAATCCATTCGTCGTTGGTGTCCACCATAGTGGATAACTCGTCATTGGTAACAATGCGCTCCGGCACATACATGCCGGTTCCGATTATATGAAACATAACATCCTCCAAAAAGTTCATTTGGCAGGGAAAATAAAATCCTTGCTACGGGCTTTTCAAAAAAGCCATTCGATAAGTTAGTGGCAGAAAGAGGAAAAAAGTTACAAAGAAATTAAATTTATTTTGATGGATTCTTAGGACTTTATTCCAAATGCAGGAAAACAGCGAAGATTCGGGAACAAAAATTTTTATACCCAAACAAAAAAATATGTGTTATACTAACCATAAAAGTTTTGTTGACGACAATATTTTAAATCCTGAAGACAGGGGGATTTTTTGGTTTGGAAGATTTTGAAGAGATTTATGTGCGATACCAGCCGAAGATATACAGCTTTTTGTATCGACTCAGCGGGGATGCGCAATTGGCGGAGGAACTAACCCAGGAGACCTTTTACCGGGCGTTTGTATCCTTCGGAAAATATAAAGGCAACAGCAGCATGTTTACGTGGTTGGCGGCAATCGCGAAGTACACCTATTTCGGGTATCTGAAAAAGGAGAAGCAGTCCAGAGAGGTGATTCAGTTGGAGGATGTGGTTACCTTCTTTATGGAACAGGAGGGACAGGCTTCCGCAGAAAGTCAGATGCTTCGGAAAGAGGTTACGGACAAGGTCAGAGAGGTGCTTTTGGAGCTGCCGCAAAAGAATCTGGAAGTGGTGGCACTTCGGATTTATGCGGAGATGTCTTTTAAACAGGTGGCAGAATCTATGGGAATTTCGGAAAGTTCGGCAAAAGTGCTGTACTTCCGTGCAAAAAATATGTTAAAGGAGAAGTTGGAGCATGAGTATGAACTGTAATGTAGTGCAGGATTTAATTGTATTGTTTCAGGAAAACACCGTCAGTGAAGAGACGAGAAGTGAAATCAGAGAGCATTTAAAAGAGTGCAGAGCATGCCGTAAGGTTTACAGGGAATATGCTCATTTGAATCAGGAAGAATTGCACTTTGAGCCAGAGATGAGACCGGAGTATGAGTCGGACTACGAAGCTTTGGCAGCCAGGATTCGTAAAAGAAAGTTCTGGAAGCATACGGTGGTGACCGGCGCTTTTGCGGTATGTATCGGTATTACCGTGTTGGTAACCCGTGCGATTTTGCGAAATGAAGACAGGGTGAAGTGATTTGTGAATGTGAATAATAAGCAGCATTAGGAGGGCCGTCAATGGAAATCGAACGTAAATTTACCGTGTCCGCCGTACCGGCGGATTTGGAGCAGTATGTCTGCAAGGAGCTGGAACAGGGATATCTTTGTACACGCCCGGTGGTCCGGGTACGGAAGACAGTAAAAAACGGTGAGGCAAGCTACCTTCTCTGTTACAAATCAAAGCTCGGGTTGGAACAGAAAGCAGATGCCGCGGCACAGGTGTGCCGGGAAGAGGAACTGCCGTTATCCAAGGAGGCTTATGAGAAGCTGCTTTCTAAGGTGGACGGTCGTGTGATCACGAAGAAACGCTATCTGATTCCGTATGAAAGCTATACCATTGAACTGGACATGTTTGCCGGAGAGTTGGCCGGCCTTGTATTCGCGGAGGTAGAATTCCCGGATGAGAAGGCAGCGGCGGAGTTTGTGATGCCGGCGTGGTTTGAGAAGGACGTGACCTTTGATGACAGATTCAGAAACGGCTTCCTGGCACGGTGGGAAGAGGCGCCGGAGGAATTGAAGAAGGCAGGGATTATTAAGTAGACAAAAAAGGGGCATCGCTTTATGCGATGCCCCTTGCCTTTTCAACTATTAATCTTCGTACGGCTTCATGCACTGAATGGTGCCGTCTGCGTTGTACTTAAGCTC
Source organism: Lachnospiraceae bacterium (assembly GCA_015057365.1). Taxonomy (GTDB): domain Bacteria; phylum Bacillota; class Clostridia; order Lachnospirales; family Lachnospiraceae; genus SIG307. The sequence goes on from SVEN01000017.1 coordinate 24,609, forward strand.
TCTGAACATAACACAACGCTGATGGTTTACACCGCCGGAAAGGGAAGAATCGTGGTAGAATAAGTACCACTTATCGTTCCACTCTACGATGGAGTGGTGGGTGGTCCAACCGATAACCGGCTCTAAGATACGGCCACGGTAGGTGTACGGTCCCATCGGATTCTCACTGGTAGCGTAGCAAAGGAAGTGCGTGTCACCGGTGGAGTAGGACAGGTAGTAGAGGCCGTTGTACTTATGTACCCACGGAGCCTCGAAGAAACGTCTGTCGTGGTCGCCTGCCTTAATCGGCTCGCCGTTCTCGTCTAAAATCTTAAGCTCCTTAAGCGGTGCCTTGTAGGAAAGCATGTCATCGCTCATCTCGGTAGCAAGCGGTCCCAAAGCCGGCTCGTCACCTTCCGGTGCGTGCGGATTCTCAACATACTCGCCGGTCTGCCACTTCTCAAGCTGACCGCCCCAAAGGCCGCCAACGTACATGTAAGCCTTGCCGTCATCGTCCACCAATACAGCCGGGTCGATACTGCGGCTGCCTTCGATGTAGTTCGGTTCCGGCTTGAACGGACCGGTCGGGCAGTCGCTGGTAGCGATACCGATACGGAAGATGCCGTCCTTATCCTTTGCCGGGAAAATCAAATAGTACTTGCCGTTCTTGTAAGCAGCGTCCGGAGCCCACATCTGATGGCTTACCCACGGAACGTCCTTCTCGTGAAGTGCTTCGCCGTTGTCTACACACGGTGCGTCCAAGGAATCCATGGAAAGGATGTGATAGTCCTCCATCTGGTACTGATCGCCGTTGTCATCGTCCGGGCAATCCAAAGCCACGTCGTGAGACGGGTAAATGTACAGCTTGCCGTCGAATACGTGTGCGGACGGGTCAGCGGTATAGATATGTGTAACTAAAGGTTTTTTCTGTTCTGCCATAATCTCTCTCCTTCATGAAAAAATCGATGATACATCAGTACTATAAATGTACATTATTTTTCTAATTTTGTCAAGTAAAAGGTGGTTAAAATAGAAACAAGTTATTTTCTTGGTGTTTTGTCAATATTTTCTTGTTGTTTTCAGAAAAATGTGCTATAATATTTATAATATTGAGAGGAAAGGAGCGTGTAGGATGAATATCTATGCACAATGTTGCGGGATTGCATTGCTTCTGGTGCTCGGTTGGTTTTATATACATCAGAAGAGACTGCATCTGAATACCGGAAAAGCGTTTTTTTTGACACTGATTGTAGCGATTGGCTCCCTTATATTAGATGCGTTGTCCGTAATTATGATTTGGAATAAAGATACTTTGCCGTACATATGCGTGGTCTTTTCCTGTAAGACATATTTGTCATCGTTGTTGGCGGTATTACTCTGTACCGTGTGCTATATTTGTACGGATATTTATTCCAAAAGAATCTTGTATTACAAGATGATCAACTGGAATGTGATACTGTCTTTGGCGGCAATTATTCTGATTTATGTTCTGCCGATTCATGTTCATTCCGATCCGGTAAACAGAGAGGTATATACCTACGGTCCCAGTGTTATGGTGGCCTATGTGGCGGCGTTATTCTTTTTGATTTTGAATTTGGTATTGCTTGTCCGAAAAAAAGCGGTTATCCGCGCAAGCCGGAGAAAGGCAATGCTGTTCTGGATGGTGATTTGGTTAGGAGCCGCCTTGATTCAGTTTTTCAATAACGAGGTGCTGATTGTAGGATTTGCTTCTTCCATCGGCATTATGGTGCTCTATATTAAGCTGGAGAATCCGGAGGTATTATTGGACCGTCAGACGGGGTTGTTCAATCAAATGGCATTGACCCGGTATATGCGCCAGCTTTCCTATCGGAGCCGGCATTTCTCATTGGTGCTTTTGGTGCTGGAGCATTCCTTTTATAAAAATGTCTCGAAGGAATCCAAAGAGTCTGAAACGGCAGCCGAGATGGAGATGATTGACTATATTATTTCTACGGCGGGAACAAGAGCGTTTAAAACCGCAGGCGACGAAATCATGTTGGTATATGATAGTAGTGAAGCTGCGGAGGATAATATGCGGAAGCTTAGGAAAAGGTTTGAACGGGGTTGGGGAAAAGAGGAAGCGGTGTTCCACCGCCCGTATTGGATTTATCTTTCGGACTCGACCATGATGCGGGATGTCAAGGATGTGCCGCATTTGATTAAGCATGTTAGACAGAACAGTAAAGAATTGTTGGAAAACGGTTTCTTGCAGATTGATGAAGCGTTGGTGTGGGAAATGTATGAGACGCGGGAGATGGAGAATGTGATATTTAATGCCATCGAACGAAATTGGATTACGGTATATTATCAGCCGATTTATTCCACGAAAGAGGACCGGTTTGTTTCTGCGGAAGCGTTGGTAAGGATTACGGATGAAGACGGCCGGGTAGTACCGCCTTACGATTTTGTGTGGGTTGCGGAGAAGAACGGTATGATGCTCCGTTTGGGAGAGATTATTTTCGAGAAGGTATGCCGTTTTATTCGTGATTATAATCCGGAGCAATACGGAATTAAGTACATAGAGGTCAACCTGTCGGCAATACAGTGCGCGTACGAGCGGTTTGCGGATAATTATATTGCAATCATGGAAAAGTACGGTGTGCGTCCGGATTTCATCAATCTTGAAATTACCGAGACGGCTACCATGGGAGCAAAGCAGATTGCGCTGGCCAATATGCGAAAGCTCATCGATTACGGTGTCAGCTTTTCTCTGGATGACTTCGGCACCGGTCAGTCTAATCTAAACTACATTGTAGATATGCCGGTGAAGATTGTAAAGTTTGACCGAACCATGACGAATTCTTATTTTGAAAACGGCAAAGCAAAGTATGTCATGGATGCGGCCATGCACATGATTCACGGAATGAAGTTAGAGATTGTGTCCGAGGGCATCGAAACGAAGGAACAATACGAAACAATGCGTTCTCTCGGTATCAGTTATATTCAGGGCTATTATTTTTCGAAACCGATTTCCCAGAAGGCGTTTGTGGAATTCCTGATAGCAAAAAAAGAGGGAAAACGCGGATGATTTTTCGAAAAAAGGGCTGCCGTAGTTGCTTACGGCAGCCTTTTACAGTAGGGGATAATTAACGAAACAGTTTCCTCTTTTGCATGAGATGTAACAGTAGTCCGCCAAGAAGACCGGCGCTGATGACTTCTCCCGCGCCGACGGTAAGAAAAAGAAACCAGAAAGCATCCTTTACGCCGTAGGCATGCTGTAACACAAGAGGAATGATAATTGCGTTGGACAGAATGGTCGGCAGGGCAATCAGATATTTTTTCTTACGCAAAAAAGAAGCTCCCGATACGCCGAGAAAGCTGGCCAGGGTACCGAAAATAATGTCCGGTAGCGGGGCTCCGGTGAGCAGGTTGGCCAAAAGACATCCTACGGTTACACCGGGAACTGCGGCAGGGGTAAAGTACGGGAGAACGGTGAGGGCTTCGGAAAGCCGGACCTGGATGGCACCGGAGGCCAGGCCGAGGGCGGCGGACAATCCGGTAAATACGACATAAAGAGCGGCGATAATGGCCGCGGTGGTAAGGTGGCGCACAGATACAGTGCCCTTTTTGTTTGTGTTTTTCATGATTTTGGCTCCTTAGTTTTGTTTAATGTCAGGAGGATTTCGAACTGACAATAGGGAGTATACAGGAAAAGCAAAGAAAAAGCAAGCGGAATGGAAGTAAGAGTATACGAAAACAAGACGAGAGGGCATACTATAGAGAACGAGGATGATGAAAGAAGATTATGCGAGGGGAAAGATACTAAGGGAACCGGGGATTTTTGCCGATATTAGTATCAGAACTTTTAGGGACAAAAGGTGTAACAGAATGTAATGAAAAGAGGGAACGGTATGGGAGAGGAGCCGGCCGTAAACGAGCAGAGAAAAAAGAGGAAGAGAAAAAGAAGGCGCGGACGTAAGGTAATCGGCGTCTTGTTTTTGTTGTTTCTTTTAGCGATACTGTCGGTGGGAGTTTGGTTTTATGCTAAGTACGGAAAGGATATTTTGTCCTATTATCATAAGGCGAAAACGATTATGAGGGAGGCTTCCGAGGAGGATTTTAAACAGTCCCGGACCAGTATTATTTATGCTACCGACGGTACGGTTATAAAGACGCTGCAATCGGAAAAGGACGTGTATTATCTTTCTTATGAGGATATTCCGGAGTCGGTGGTAACCGCCATGATTGTGACCGAGGATAAGAAGTTTTTCTCTCACGAGGGCGTGGATTATATCGCAAATCTGCGTGCGGCTTACAGTCTGGTAAAGCATAAGGGTACGATTTATCAGGGCGGCAGTACCATTACGCAGCAGTTGGCCCGTAATATTTATCTGACCAACGAGCAGACCTATGCCAGAAAGCTTACGGAGATTTTTTTGGCGGCGGAGTTGGAAAAGTGTTATAACAAAAAGGAAATTCTGGAATTTTATTTAAATAACATTTATTTTGCTAACGGCTATTACGGAATCCAGGCGGCGGCTCATGGGTATTTTTCAAAAGGAGTGGCGGAGCTGTCGCTGTCGGAGCTGATGTTCCTTTGTGCGATTCCGAACAATCCGTCACTGTATGACCCGTATGTGCATTTTGAGGATACTTTGGCCAGACGTGATTCTGTAATGGAGCAGATGGTTGCCGACGGAAAATTAAGCAGGGCGGATTATGATGCGGCACGGCAGGAGAAAATCGTGCTTTGCCCACCGGAGGAGTCCTATAACGATTATGTAGAGACCTTTGCGATTTTTTGCGCGGTAAGAGCACTGATGGAGGAGAACGGGTTTCCGTTTTGCTATACATTTGCGGATGATGCGGCAAAGGACATGTACTTAGAGTACTATCAAGAAGGTTACGCCTACTGGCAGAAGCAGCTGTACGTGGGCGGATACAGGGTATATACGTCCATAGATTTAAAGAAGCAGGCACTTTTGCTTCAGACGGTACAAGATCAGCTGGCGGAGTTTGATGAAAAGACAGAGGCTGGTATTTATACGTTGCAGGGGGCGGCGACTTGCGTGGAAAATGAGACCGGACGGGTAGTGGCAATCGTAGGCGGCCGGGGAGAAAATGAGTACGGGTATTCTTTAAACCGTGCGTACCAAAGTTTCCGGCAACCGGGCAGCTCCATTAAACCGTTAGTGGTGTACACACCTTGGCTGGAACGTGGGTACTTCCCGGATACCATGGTGGTGGATGAGAAGTTTGCCGGAGGTCCGCGAAACGCAAACGGGGTATACTCCGGAAAAATCACTTTGCGCCGCGCGGTGGAGGTGTCTAAAAACACCGTGGCATGGAAGCTGTTTGAGGAACTGACGCCTCAGGTGGGGCTGTCCTATGTGACGGATATGCAGTTCCGCAATATCGTACCGTCGGATTATGTGCCGGCGGCTTCCTTGGGCGGATTGACCTACGGCGTATGTACGTTAGAGATGGCGGGGGCCTATTGTACCCTTGCCAATGACGGCCTGTACCGGAATCCGACCTGTATCGTAAAGATTACAACAACGGACGGAGACGTGATTGTAGGAACGGAGCGGGAAACCACTCGGATTTACGAGGAAAACGCGACACGGATGATGACGGATATTTTACAGGGCGTTATGACCAACGGAACCGGTGTGAAGCTACAGCTGAAAAATTCCGTATCTGCAGGAAAGACCGGTACGACCAATGATATTAAGGACGGCTGGTTTGTAGGCTATACGCCGTATTATACCACGGCGGTGTGGGTAGGATATGACATGCCGAAGGCGTTGGATAATCTGGCGGGAAACACTTATCCGGGGTATATCTGGAAGAACTTTATGGATAAACTTCACGAAGGACTTCCGAAGAGAGATTTTACCCTGTACGAGGATGACCGTCCGGTGGAGATTGTGGACGATGCCTTAAAGGAAAAAGAAGAAATTGACGTCTGGAATCCGGAGGGAGAGCCGGTGTTTTCACCGACACCGGTGCCGGAGGGAACAGTCGGTACGGAAGATACCGGACAAGGAGCGGATGGAGACAGTGCCGAAAACGGAACGGTGTCCGGAAGTCCGACGTCGACGGGAGCACCGGGAAGTGAGAACTCGGGCGAAGGAACGGCTGACGGAGAAGCGGAAGCACAAATATCCGGTGTGCCGGGCTTGCCATCCGGTACACAGACTCCTACGCCGGAACCGACACCGCCTACGGGCTGGATTGAGTATGACGATGACTGGTGGGATGCCCAGATGGGAGACGACACGTCATCCGGCTATGATGATTTTTATGAATAAGAACGGGGCTTCACAGATTCTCTGTGAAGCCCCTCTTTGTTTAGCGTTTTCCGTATTTGTGTAATAACTTCTGGATGCGGTTGTACGGATTTAAGTACTCGCTGATGGAACCGTCGTGGTTTAATGCGTCGATTAACAGAGCAAGATACTTGGACATATCCGCGGTTTCGTAGTACGGCTTGGAAAGAAGCTCTTCCGACTGATAAATCAGGTTGGTGGTGATTACCTTTGTGATCCAGCCCTTTTCGTAAGCTTCGTCAAACTTTGCCAGGCCGTTGGTAAACAAGCCGAAGGTGGAACAGATGAAGACACGGTTTGCCTTGCGCTCCTTTAATTCCTTTGCGGTGTGAATCATGCTGTCACCGGAGGAAATCATGTCATCGATAATAATAACGTCCTTGCCTTCTACATTAGCACCTAAGAATTCGTGGGCAACAATCGGATTGCGACCGTCCACGATGGTGGTATAGTCACGGCGCTTGTAGAACATACCTACATCTACGCCTAAAGAGTTTGCAAGATAAACCGCACGTCCCATAGCGCCTTCGTCCGGGCTGATAACCATCAGGTGCGCCGGATCCATGGAAATGTCCGGAGCCGAACGGAGGAGAGCCTTGATGAACTGATAGGTCGGCGGTACGGACTCGAAAGTCTTTAACGGAATAGCGTTTTGCACGCTTGGGTTGTGGGCGTCGAAGGTAATGATGCTCTCTACACCCATGTTGCAGAGCTCTTGCAGAGCAACGGCACAATCCAGAGACTCTCTGGAGCTACGCTTGTCCTGGCGGCTCTCATATAAGAACGGCATAATAACGGTAATGCGGTGTGCCTTTCCGCCCGCAGCGGCAATGACACGCTTTAAATCCTGGAAATGGTCGTCCGGAGACATATGGCTGACTTGGCCGCAAACGGAATAGGTCAGACTGTAATTCGTAACATCCACTAAAATGTAAAGATCGTCACCGCGTACGGTCTGGCGGATAATGCCTTTTGCTTCGCCGGAACCGAAACGCGCACATTTGGTATCAACGAGGTAGGAATCTCTGCGATAGCCGTCCAGTAAAACGGTAGGGGTATGCACCTCATGAACTCTTTTATCTCTCCAATCAACCAAATACCGGTCAATTCTCTGTCCCATTTGCTTACAGCTTTCCAGTGCAATCACACCGAGTTTGCCTACCGGCAGGGCTGCGACATAATCTTCTTGAAGTGGCATAATCGTTTCCTCCGTTATTATGTAAAAATAAGTCTTAAAGCGTTTTATATCATACTATGACAAATGCACTTTGTCAAGGAATGGTATGAAAATAATCGAAAAGTACAATAAACTAAGAGAAAGAGCCTTCCATGCGTTTTAACACGCGGATATCCTTTCCGATAAGCTTCCAAAGGGTATAGTTTCCGGTGATGCGGGAAAAGATACGTTCGCTGTAACGGTCGCGGAGCTGTTCTAAGGAAAGGTTGGTGGAAATGATGGTGGATTTTCCCCGGAGATGGCGCTCGTTGATGCAGGTATACAGCATGGAGTTGGTGAAGCTATTGGACAGCTCGGTACCCAGGTCATCTATAATCAACAGATCGCAGTTGAAAATGTAGTGATACAGGGAACTTTGTTCCGGTTGCTCGCCGTGGTCGAAACGATGGGCTTCAAAGGTTTCGAACAACCCGTGAGAAGTCATATAGACCACATGATGGGCCGTGTCCAACAATGCTTTTGCAATGCAGTTGGTCAGGAAGGTTTTGCCTACGCCGGTATTGCCGTAAATAAGGATGCTACGGCTCTTTTCATCGAATTCCTCTATGAAACGGTTGGCATCGGTAACGACCTTGTGCATATTCTCGCGCGGTGTCAACTGAAGGGTTGAGTCGGCGGTTCTGTCATCATAATAGGAGAAAGAAAAGGTGGAAAAATTCTCCTTCTCCAAAAGATGCGGTAACGTGGATGTCTCGGACAGGGCAAAGGTCAGGGCCTGTTTGAAGCAATGACACTTTTCACGGCCGAGAAAGCCGGTGTCTTTACAGTCCGGACAGGTATAGGTAAGCTCCAGGTAATCGGCAGGGTAGCCGGCGGAGCACAAAAGAGTCTGCTTTTGCTCGGAAATCTTCCGGTTGGTATCCGTCAAACGCTCCAGCGCGGCGGTATCACCGTCCAGTGCAGCCCGAGCCGCGGAAACGGAAGACTCGGCGATTTGCCGGTCGAGACGGGCAAATTCCGGGAGTGCTTCATAAATGCGATCACGACGCTGCTTTTGCTCGTGTAAATGCCGCGCTCTGGTTTCTTCGTATTCCCGGAGCAGACGGCTGTAATGGTAGTCCTCCTGATGCATAGGTGTCTCCTTATCTGAAGGTTATATGAAAGGGAAAGGTCCGTATCAGCGGTTTCCCAATAATGCCTTTTCCAGGTCTGTCAAATCGTTTCCGGAGTAGTCTCTCTGCGGAAATGCATTGAAGCGGTTTCCTGCATTATGAGAAGCTTCGGAAGCTTGTCCCTTGGCAGAACGGGCATTGTGTGCGTCGTCTAACTTTTTTACATCCGACATGGTATGTACATTGCTTTCGTGCCAACGCTCTAAAATCTTGTCCGCATATTTAAAGTCCGGATGCGATGTGGACAGCAGAGCACGACTGCAGGCTTCTTCGATTAAATCGGAAGAAAAGCCGAAGGAACTCCAACGATTTAAAAAGCGACGCTCGGAAATGCCGGGAGCCCGGTTTAGGGCAAAGGCACGATTAACGGCTGTGTAGCAGGAGTCGAACTGTAGGGAACGCTCCTCTGCCTTTTCTACGGTGTCGATGCCCTCCGCGTGCCAGGAAAGAGCTACCTTCTGAATATAGGAAGGTGCCTTTTTGCCACGGGAAACACAGTATTCGTAAAGATGTAATATCAGTTCGTTGGAAAAGCGAAGCTCGTCATGTAAAAAGAACAACAGCTGTACGTCCGCAGGCTTTAACATGCGCTCCAGATAGCTCTCTGCCGCATGTAACAACCAGTTGGTATCTTCTCTGCCCGCAAAGGCATCAAGCTCAGCCGGCGTATAATCCGGAAGAGTCGTAATCTCCGGTGGAATAAAAGTACGCCGTGTGGCGGCGGAAACAGGAGATTCCGGTGCCATTGCAGTCGCAGCGGTAATCAACGGTGCGGAAGCCACCGGGGCTACGGTCTCCGCTACCGGCTTTGTCAATCGGTTCAGTTTGATTCCGCGGATTTCGTTTTCGTCACCCCAGGTCAGAGAAAGAACCCCTTCCTTTTCCCAATAGCGAAGTGCGCGGAGAATATCCTTTTCGGTTTCGTCCAAAGCATCCGCAATTACACCGATACCGAATCCGGCCTCCGGAGCGGTCAAACAGCGAAGCAGGTATAGGTATACCTTTACAAAGGCTCCGTTGGCCCGCGGCATATAGTAATCGATAAACTCGTTCGGAACCAGCGTGGTTCTGGTGTCTTCCGAATATACCGAAATTCCGTCCATAAAAGTTCCCCCTTCAAAAATACCCCTATGGGGTAAAATCGTTACCCAGAGTATACCACAATTTCGGGAAAAAGCAATTTGCGGGGGATGTCCCCCGTGGGGGTTGTGGATAGTGTGGATAATGTGGAAAAAAGCGAACCGGATTTGTAAAAGTAAAATTAACTTTGTCCGAAAACCTTGAAAAACAAGGTTCTACTTTTGTCGGTCTATTTTTGTAGAAAAATGACGCGGAAAAAAAGAAATCCACAACCGAAATCAACAAAAAGTGTTGATAAGGTTGTGGATAACGTGGATAATTATGCCGAAACGAACGATTCCGCTACACTTACGATGTCCCCGGCCCCCATGGTTATCAACAAATCATTGGGTGCGCAATGGGTCGATAAAAATTTTTCGATTTCATCAAAAGAGTGAAAATAGTAAACTTCTTTACCTTTTTCTTTTAAGAGCTCCGCAATGTTTCCGGAAGAAATATCTCCCGGGTCCTTTTCGCGGGAAGCGCTGTAAATATCCGCTAAAACTACGGTATCTGCCAGTGCCAGAGACTTCGCAAACTCCGGTAAAAAGGCCTTCGTGCGGGAAAACGTGTGCGGCTGGAAGACACACCAAAGCTTTTGTGTGCCGGATACACAGGCGCGAGCCGCACTTAAAGTGGCAGAAATTTCCGACGGATGGTGGGCGTAGTCATCATAGACACGGACGCCGTTTACGGTTCCCTTGTATTCGAAACGACGATGGGTTCCGGTGTACTTTAATAATGCCGCAGCCACCGCGTCAAAGGATACACCGTAGGAAAAAGCCAAAGCGGCAGCTGCCATGGAGTTGGAAATGTTGTGCATGCCGATTACCCGGAGGGAGATTCTGCCTAACAACTGTCCTTTTTCATAGAGGTCGTAGCTGCCGAAGCCGTTTGCGTCAAAGGAACAGTCGGTTGCCGCGTAATCATAAGAAGCACACTGCTCCGGGGTTTTACAAAGACCGTAGGTCAGCACCTTTGCCGGCAGACCGTTCGTCAGTTCCGAAAGTCGCTCGATGTCGCCGTTAATGACTAGGGTTCCGGACTCCGGAAGGATTTCGGTGTATCGGCGGAAGGAATGGCGGATATCTTCCAAATCTTTAAAGAAATCCAAATGTTCCGCTTCTATATTAAGTATAATTGCATCCGTCGGATAAAAGCTCAAAAAGCTGTTGCAATATTCGCAGGCCTCCGCTACAAGGTAGTTGTCGGATCCCATGCGAAGATTGCCGCCGATGCCGTCCAAAACACCGCCGACCAAAATCGTCGGGTCTAACTCACCTTCCATAAGCATCAGGGAAAGCATAGAGGTAGTGGAAGTTTTGCCGTGAGAACCGGCAACGCCTGCTACGTGACGGTATTGTTGCATGATTTGGCCTAACAGGTCCTTTCGCTCCAGAATCGGGAGGGAAAGTTCTGCGGCCCGTACCATCTCGGGATTGTCGGCATGAACCGCAGCGGTATAGATGACTACGGAGCATTCTTCCGTAATGTTAGAAGCCTGTTGCGTATAGGAAACGGTAATACCGAGACTTTCTAAATGCTTGGTGAGCGGGGTTTCTTTTAAATCGGAACCGCTGACGCTAAAACCCTGCTTGTGTAAAAGCTCGGCCAAAGCACTCATACTGATGCCGCCGATGCCGATAAAATGAACCGATACGGGATTTGAAAATGTAATCCGGAACATGAAAAAACTCCTTTCCTAAGGGTTTACTCTGTCTTAGATAGTAAATAGTATAGCATATTTTGAATTATGTGCAAGTGCGGAGATGACGGAATGTTTAAAATGTAGACAGCAAAAACGCAGAAGAGGAACCGGAATAAATGAAAACTGATTGGTAAAAAAATGTTTCACAAGGAAAATGTGGAAAAAAACAAATTTTTTGTGGAATTTGTAGAAAAAACCGTGTACTTTCGATGAAAAATGTGTTATACTATAACTACTATAAGTATATGCGTCTGTACGCAGATTTATTACTATATGTAGGGTAAATTATTATAAGAAACAAGAGGTGATTGACGTGATTAAAAAAGAAATGATCGCGATGCTGTTGGCAGGCGGACAAGGCTCCCGTCTGGGTGTGCTGACATCCTCTATTGCAAAGCCGGCAGTGGCATTCGGCGGTAAATATCGTATCATCGATTTCCCGCTCAGCAATTGTATTAATTCTGGCGTAGATACCGTGGGTGTTCTTACACAGTATCAGCCGCTTCGGTTAAACACGCATATCGGTATCGGTATTCCGTGGGATTTGGATCGTAACGTAGGCGGTGTATCCATTCTTCCTCCGTACGAAAAGAGTAAGAACAGTGAGTGGTATACAGGTACGGCGAACGCAATTTATCAGAACTTAAAGTATATGGAGTATTACAATCCGGAATACGTGCTGATTCTGGGCGGTGACCATATCTACAAGATGGATTATGAGGCAATGCTGGATTTCCACAAGCAGAAGAAAGCAGATGTTACTCTGGCGACGATTCCGGTTCCGATGGAAGAAGCCAGCCGTTTCGGTGTTGCTATTACCGATGCGGAGAAGCGCATTCTCGAATTTGAGGAGAAGCCGGCACAGCCGCGTAGCAACCTGGCATCCATGGGTATCTATATCTTTACCTGGAAGGTATTAAAGGAAGCACTTATCGAGCTTTCCGATCAGAAGGGCTGTGACTTCGGTAAGCATGTTATTCCGTATTGCCATGAAAGAGGCAGTATTTATGCATATGAGTACAACGGATATTGGAAGGATGTAGGAACGTTACAGTCTTACTGGGAGTCCAATATGGAGCTCATTGATTTAATTCCGGAGTTCAATTTATATGAGGAGTTCTGGAAGATTTATACGAAGTCGGAAGTGATTCCGCCGCAGTATATTTCCGAGAACAGTGTAATTGAACGTGCAATCATCGGTGAGGGCGCCGAGATTTACGGTAAGGTTTACAATTCCGTAATCGGACCGGGCGTAGTCATCGGAGAGGGTTGCGTTGTGCGGGATTCCATCATTATGAAGGGAACCGTAATCGGAGACAATACAACCGTGAATAAGGCGATTATCGCCGAGAACTGCTATATCGGTGAAGGTTGTGAGCTCGGAGTGTTTGATGAGGTGCCGAATTCCTGGAAGCCGGATATTTACAATAACGGCATGGTAACCATCGGCGAGAACTCCATCGTACCTGACAGAGTGAAGATCGGAAAGAACACTGCGATTTCCGGAGGAACTACCACAGACGATTATCCGAGAGGCATTCTTGCAAGCGGTGAAAATATTATTAAGGCAGGTGACCGTGTATGAGAGCATTAGGTATTATTCTGGCGGGCGGAAATTCCAGCAGAATGCAGGAATTATCCAATAAACGTGCAATTGCGGCAATGCCGGTTGCGGGAAGTTATCGTGCCATTGATTTCGCACTTAGTAATATGTCCAATTCCCATGTACAGAGGGTGGCAGTACTGACTCAGTACAATTCCCGTTCCTTAAACGAGCATTTAAGCTCTTCTAAGTGGTGGGATTTCGGACGTAAGCAGGGCGGTTTGTTTGTATTCCCGCCGACGATTACAAATGATAACGGTTTCTGGTATCGCGGTACGGCGGATGCTATTGCACAGAACCTTACATTTCTTCGTAACAGCCACGAGCCGTATGTGGTAATCGCATCCGGTGACTGTGTGTACAAGCTGGATTACAATAAGGTACTGGAGTATCATATTGAGAAAAAGGCTGACATTACCGTGGTAACCACGGAGATTCAGAAGGAAGACGAACTGGATCGTTTCGGTATCGTAGAAATCGACGGAGACGGACGTATTCTTGATCTTCAGGAGAAGCCGCTGGCTCCGGTGGGCAGTACCATTTCTGCCGGTATTTATGTCATTCGTCGCCGTCAGTTGATTGAATTGATGGAAGAGGCTGCAAAGGAAGAGCGTTTTGACTTTGTAAAAGATATCCTGATTCGTTACAAGGATGCAAAGCAGATTTATGCGTACAAAATGGATACTTATTGGAGCAACATTGCTTCCGTAGATGCATATTATCGTACGAATATGGATTTCCTGGATAAGAATATCCGTAATTATTTCTATAAAGAATATCCGGATGTTTACTCCAAGATTGATGACTTGCCTCCTGCAAAGTACAATCCGGGCGCTGTGGTAAAGAACAGCCTTGTGTCCAGCGGATGTATCATCAACGGCGTGGTAGAAAACTCCGTATTGTTTAAGAAGATTTTCGTAGGTAACAATTGTACCATTAAGAACTGTATTATTTTAAATGATGTACACATCGGTGATAATACGTATCTTGAGAACTGTATTGTCGAGAGTCGTGGCACGATTCGTCCGAATTCCAAATATGTGGGAGAGGACGGAAAGGTCAAGATAGTCGTACAAAAAGACGATCGATATACCATGGGCTAAATCGATATACTCAGCGGGACTGCTCTTTGCAGTCCCGCTTTTGCGTTGTTGCAAAGACAAAAAATGGGGCTTGCATGTTCCGACTTTTTGGAGTAAGCTAGAAGAGGTAACAGGGCGGGATTACAGAGGAGGGAGCCTTTATGAAACGGAAGAAAAAACGGATGTCGACACTGGTCAGGGTGCTGTTATGTTCTTGGTGCGTTTTGGGCCTGCTGTTGACGTTTTTTGTGATAAAATGGGCATTAAATTTGTCGAAGCCGGAGGTGCCGGAGAATACGGATGTATTTGCGGATGTATCGAAGGGACCGGAGGGGACTTCTGCGGTAACGAGACCGGTGAACCCGGAAGTCACACAGCCGGCGGCCACTGCCACACCGATGCCGCAGGCAGAGTTTGTAACGGAGCATGCCCATGCGGGAGAGGTAGCGGAGCAATACGGCTATAGTGGAAATGTAGCTTACGGTCTCCGGTATCCGCGCAGAGAGAATACCGCAGAGGAGAGTGCGGCAGAACAGGCGGCACAAAATCTGCTGACGGAAAAACTTGCGGAGTTTTCCGGGGAAGAGGAGTATTGTACGGTTTTGGTTGACTATGAAGACGGCGAGTGTGCCGGGTTGTATTCCGTTCTGTTTTATATCGAGACGGAGGCGGACGGAGAAACGGAAGCGGAGACGAGTCTTTGGATATATAATAAGAAGAAAGGTGAACCGGTAGAGAATCCCCGGGAGTTGTTTGCCGATCGGGCCTATTTGTATGTGGCACAGCAGGTGAATGAGCTGTTGGCGGTAGAGTCGGAAGAGACTTCGGAAGGACAAGAATCGGCCGAGAAGCCGGAACGCACATTTTCCGGCACCCGTGAGGAGTTTTCGGAGTATTTGCTGACGGCAGAGGGTGTGAAGTTCTATTATGAACTTGAGGAGGAGCGTCGGGAGATTACAATTCCGTACATTGCGCTTCATACTTATATGGCGGTGACGGAAAACGGTACGGTGGTAGCGGATAGTATCCGTGAGCTGGACCCGGATAAGCCGATGATTGCGCTGACCTTTGATGACGGACCGCATTTTCAGCAGACACCGCGGCTTTTGGAGCTTTTGGAGCAGTATAATGCAAGGTCAACCTTCTTTATTTTAGGGGACCGCTCTCATTTTACGGAGTCCAATAAAGAGACGGTAAAGCTGGTGGCGGAAGCGGGACATGAAATTGCCAGCCATACCTATTCCCATAAGGATTTGAAGACCTTGACGTTAGAACAGTTGACGGATGAGGTTGTCAAGGCACGGGACAATTTATATGCACTGACGGGCGAGTATCCGACGATGATACGTCCGCCGTACGGTTCCTATAACAATTTGGTCAAGGAGTACTCTTATGCGCCGCTTATTACCTGGAACCTGGACAGTAAGGACTGGAGTTTCCGGGATACGGCAAAGATCGTAGACCATGTATTGACGGAAGCGGGAGACGGAAAAATCGTACTGATGCATGATATTCACTGGTTCACGGTGGATGCCATAGAACAGCTTTTACCGGAGCTCGTTGCCAGAGGATACCAGATTGTGACCGTACGGGAGTTGTTCTATTATAATAACGTAGAGCTGGAAAACGGAAAGGTTTACCACAGCAGCTATAATTAAAAGGCACAGGGATGAGTTCCGGTGCCGGGAAGGAATACCATGTATTTAATTGCGGGACTGGGCAATCCAACCAGGGAATATGCGGGAACGAGACATAATATCGGGTACGATACGATTACGAGACTTTGTGATGAGTACCGTATTTCCTTAGACATGAAAAAGCATAAGGGGCTTTGCGGAAAGGGAGTTATCGAAGGGGAGAAAGTGCTTTTGGTACAGCCTCTTACGTATATGAATTTAAGCGGAGACTGTATTAAAGAAGCGGCGGATTTCTATAAAATCGACCCGGCGCATATCATAGTAATATACGATGATATTTCGTTGCCGGTGGGCAAGCTTCGTGTGAGAGCGAAGGGCAGTGCCGGCGGACATAACGGCATGAAGAGTATCATCGCCAGACTGGGAACGGAAGAGTTCGCCAGAGTCCGTATCGGCATCGGAGAAAAGCCGGCGGGCTGGGATTTGGCGGACTACGTGCTGGGACGCTTTCAGACCGACGAGCTTCCGCTTATGAGAGAGGCGGTAGGCAATGCGGCCAAGGCCTGCGGAATGATTTTAAAGGATGGAATCGAAACAGCCATGAACAGGAGTAACAGCCTGTAAGGAGGAGTATGCGTACTTATACCGAACCGTTAAAGGCGTTAAGAGAATATGAAGAATGTACAGAGGCATTGCTGCGGAAAAAGACTCCTGTTGCCGTAACGGGGTGTATCGATTCCCAGAAATGCCATTTTGTGCATGCCCTGGGAGAAAAGTACCGGGTGCGCCTCATCGTGACCTACAATGATTTAAAGGCAAAGGAAATCTGCGAGGATTACCGGTTGTACGATCCGGAGGTGGTGTATTATCCGGCAAAAGATGTTATCTTTTTCAGCGCGGACATTCACGGGAATACCTTGGTGAGGGAACGGATGCGGGTAATAAAGAAGCTGGCGGAAGGAACGCCGGTGACGATTGTGACTACAATCGACGGAGGTATTGACCATGTGCTTCCTCTTTCTTATATAAAGGAAAATTGTATTATACTTACCGAGGCGGAAGAGGTCGACCTGACCGATTTGGCGGCACGGCTGTCGATGCTTGGTTATGAACGTCAGGGACAGGTGGAACACCCGGGGGAGTTTGCGGTTCGCGGCGGTATTTTGGATGTATTTTCTTTGACGGAGGAGACGCCGTTTCGAATTGAGTTTTTCGGGGATGAGATTGATTCCATCCGTTATTTTGATGTAACAAACCAGCGCTCTATCGACCGGGTAGAGAAGATTTGTATTTATCCTGCCACGGAGTTGATTTTGTCCGAAGAAAGAAAACAGACCGGTATCGAAAAACTCCGGAAAGAGGCGGAAACGCAGGTAGAAGCCTTGCGAAAGGAAATGAAAACGGAAGAAGGCGCGAGACTTCGCAGAGAGACGGAGGAACTCTGCGAGCGTATTTCCTATATGGGCGGCCTTGCGGGAGCAGACCATTGTATTCGGTATTTTTACGAGGATACGGTGTCCTTTTTTGATTGGTTCGGGGAAGAGACGATTTTGTTTTTGGATGAACCGGCCAGACTTGTCGAAAAGGGAGATGCGGTGGCGGAGGAGTTTTCCCAGAGCATGACCGGCCGCTTGGAAAAGGGTTACATTTTGCCGGGGCAGGCGGATGTGGTATTCGATTATAAGATGTTGCTTGCGAATATGGGCAAAGGAAATACGGTGCTGTTGTCTGCGCTGGAGCAGAAGTTGCCGTACCTGGCACCGGCGGTGCGTCTGGATCTGACGGTGCGTTCCGTGGCGGGCTATAATAATAATTTCGAGCTTCTGGTAAAGGATTTGTCTGCCTGGAAAAAGAGCGGTTACCGGGTGGTGCTGCTTTGTGCGTCCAGGCTTCGCGCGGAGCGCCTTGCGGGGGAGCTTCGCGAGCGGGAGCTTTCTGCATTTTTTAGTGAGGATCCGGACCGGGAGGTGCAGCCCGGTGAAATCCTGGTGGGGAGCGGCAGTGTACACCGGGGCTTTGAATACCCGATGATTAAGTGGGCCGTGATTTCCGAAAGCGATATTTTCGGTACGGAGCACAAGAGGAAAAAGAAGCACAAAACCTACGACGGACAGCACATCGGAAGTCTTTCGGACCTATCCTTCGGAGACTATGTGGTACACGAAAATCATGGTCTCGGAATTTACCGGGGCATCGAAAAGATAGAAGTGGACCGGGTGATTAAGGATTATGTAAAGATTGAGTACGGTGACGGCGGTAATCTTTACGTGCCTGCCACCGGTCTTGATGTGATACAAAAATATGCGGCGGCGGATGCGGCAAAGAAGCCGAAATTAAATAAGCTTAACTCTGTGGAGTGGAAAAATACGAAGACGAGAGTTAAGGGTGCCGTAAAGAATCTGGCGAAGGATTTGGTAGAGTTGTATGCCCTTCGCAGTGCGAAAAAAGGGTTTGCCTGCGACGAAGATACGGTATGGCAGAAGGAGCTGGAGGATTTATTCCCGTATGAGGAGACCGACGATCAGCTCCGGGCCGTTGAAGAGATTAAACGAGATATGGAGAGCACCCGGATTATGGACCGTTTGCTTTGCGGCGATGTGGGGTACGGAAAGACGGAAGTGGCCCTTCGTGCGGCTTTTAAGGCGGTGTCCAACGGAAAACAGGTGGTAGTACTGGTGCCGACCACAATTCTGGCGCAACAGCATTACAATACCTTTACCCAGCGTATGATGAATTATCCGGTGCGCATTGAACTGATGTCCCGGTTCCGGACGCCGGCGCAGCAAAAGGCGGTAGTCGAAGGCTTTAAGAAGGGCACGGTAGACATTATCATCGGTACCCACAGAGTGTTGTCCAAGGATATCGAACCGAAGAATCTGGGACTTTTGATTGTAGATGAGGAGCAGCGCTTCGGTGTTGCTCATAAGGAGAAAATCAAGCAGTTAAAGGGCGACGTGGATGTGCTGACCCTGACGGCGACGCCGATTCCGCGGACACTGCACATGAGCTTAATCGGTATCCGGGATATGAGTGTCCTGGAAGAGCCGCCGGTGGACCGTTTGCCGATTCAGACCTTTGTATTGGAGCAAAACGACGAAATGGTACGGGAGGCCATTTGCAGAGAACTGGCAAGAGGCGGGCAGGTATATTATGTCTATAACAGAGTGCATGGCATTGATGAGGTAGCATCGAATCTTCAGAAGATGTTGCCGGAGGCCAATGTGGCTTATGCTCACGGACAGATGAGCGAACGTACCCTGGAAAAGATTATGTACGGATTTATCAACGGCGAAATCGATGTGTTGGTGTCCACCACCATTATCGAGACAGGTCTGGATATTTCCAATGTAAATACGATGATTATCGCGGATGCGGACCGGTTGGGACTGTCCCAGCTTTATCAGCTTCGGGGCCGTGTGGGAAGAACAAATCGTACGGCGTATGCATTTTTGATGTATAAGCGCGATAAAATGTTAAAGGAGATTGCGGAAAAGAGACTGCAGGCTATTAAGGAGTTTACGGAGCTGGGTTCCGGCTTTAAGATTGCTATGCGTGACCTTGAAATCCGCGGTGCCGGAAACCTTCTCGGCGCGGAACAGAGCGGTCATATGGAAGCGGTAGGCTATGATTTGTACTGCAAGCTGTTAAATGATGCCGTTAAGGAATTAAAGGGGGATACCGCGGTCGAAGAAGAATTTGAGACTACGGTAGATTTGGAGGCGGATGCGTATATTCCGGAAAGCTACATCCGGAATGAGG
The DNA here is from genome assembly GCA_015057365.1 of Lachnospiraceae bacterium. GTDB lineage: Bacteria > Bacillota > Clostridia > Lachnospirales > Lachnospiraceae > SIG307. Next base: position 44,138 of record SVEN01000017.1, read on the forward strand.
TGCAGAAGCTGGATATGTATAAACGGATTGCGTTGATACAGTCGGAAGAGGAACTGGCGGAACTGCAGGATGAGCTGATTGACCGGTTCGGTGATATTCCGCAAAGCGTGAACCGGCTGCTTGAGATTGCATTGCTTCGGAATCTGGCCCATGAGGTCTATGTGACACAGCTTATCTGGCATGGTCCGAAGGCGCGGTTGGTGTTGTATCCGAAGGCGAATATTATTGTTCAGCGGATTCCGAATGTAATTCAAAAGTTTAACGGACGTTTGAAGTTTTCTGCGGAGGGAACACCGGAGTTTTTCTACGAGCTTGCGGTACTCCGGGGCAAAACAAACCTGCGGCCGGATGTGCGGGCAGTGTTAAAGGAATTGAAGGAATTGTTACAGATAATGAAGGAAGAGTTGACCTGAGGACACGGGAACCATCGGATAAAAGGAGGAGTTTTATGAAGAAAAGATTGTGGGGCGGGATGCTGATCGGGATATTGCTGCTCGGTCTGGCCGGATGCGATAAAATACCGGGGGGAGACGGAAAACCGACAGGGCCTGTGGACCGCACGGAATACATGGATAAGGCGGTAGTGACCATTGACGGAACAGAGGTAAATTACCGGGAGGCCATGTTGTATTTACAGGCTGCGAAGAGAGAATATGAAAGCGCCTACGGAGAAGAAATTTGGCAGTATGTTCTGGCGGAGGATGGCAGTACCCTCGGAGAATGGGTAAAAAACCGGACGTTTGAGCAGATGATTTATGTAAAAATAGTATGTGCCCAGGCAAAGCGCCTCGGAATCGAACTGGATAGCGAGGAGAAAAATCGTGTAGCGGAGCGTACCGAGGAGTATATGGGCAAGGCGGAATACAGCACACTTGCCTTGTACGGAATTGCCAGAAAAGACGTGGAGCGTGTTTATACGGATACCGCGCTGGCCCAGAAGATTTACGACAGTGTAACATTAAATGTGGATACGGATATCTCCGACACGGAGGCGGCACAGAAGCATATACAGAGTCTGATGCTAAAGAATTACCATGAAGACGAATTGGGAAATCGTTCCGCACTTACGGTGCAGGAGCTGATTGCCACACTGGACCGGTTCGATGCTTTGTATGCGGAGGCGCAGACGACGAAGGACTTTTATTCCCTGGCCTATGCCAATACCGACGATAAGCAGTATTTGGATATGATGGTGGGGGAGGGCGATTTGCCGGAGGAGTTTGCGGCAGCCTACGGATTAAGTGCCGGAGAAGCGATGCAGTTGCGTACGGACAACGGCTATTATATTTTCTATTGTGTATCGGAATATGACGAGGATGCCACCATTGCCAAGAAAGAAGAGCTGATTGCGCTCCGTCAGGAGGAGGAATTCAAGAAATTATATGAGCAGTGGAGAGGCGAGGCGGTTATCGAAACGAACGAGGCCATATGGGAGGTCATCGGTCTCGATTTGAACGGAGAAAGCTAGGAATACCGCGGTTTTGAATGAATCGGTACCGTTATCGAAAAATAGAAAAAACCACCTGAAAAAACAGCGAAAATATGCAAAACATGGGACCACATTGTGAAAAATGCAAAAAAAAGACAAAAAGGCATTGCAAAATGGTTCATCATGATGTATAATAAAGCTGTGTCAAAAATGGGTCAGATTGTGCAAAGTGATACATGACGATTCTGCGACACCTTACAATCGATAATGTTATGTGTTACATATACATTATAAAATTTTTTTTTCTCATTTTAAGAGGAGGGCAATTTATGAAAAAGAAGTTATTAGCAGGTCTTCTTGCTGTAGCTATGGTAGCAACCATGTTTGCTGGCTGTGGTAAGAAGGAAGAGAAGGTCATCAACGTTATGTCCTTCACCGACGAGATTCCGAAGATGGTACAGCAGTACCTTGACATGCATCCGGAACTCGGTTACACCATGAAGGAAACCATCGTAGCAACCACCAACCAGGAGTATCAGCCGGCTCTTGACGAAATGTTAAAGGGCGACGACGCTCCGGACATCTACGGCTTAGAGGCAGCTTTCGTATTAAAGTATACGCAGGGCGATGCAGCTGGCTTCGCAGCAACCTATGATGATCTTGGTATTGATACCACCAAGAGACTTGCAGACGCTAAGATCGCTACCTACGCTTCCGAAATCGGTACCAGACCGGCTGACGGCAAGGTAGTAGCTCTTCCGTATCAGGCAACCGGTGGATGCTTCATCTACCGTCGTTCCCTTGCAAAGGATACTTGGGGAACCGATGATCCGGCTGTAATCTCCGAGAAGATCGGTGGCGGTTCTCAGAGCTGGGATCAGTTCTGGGTAGCAGCTAAGGAATTAAAGGCTAAGGGCTATGGTATCATTTCCGGTGACGGTGATATCTGGCACGCAATCGAGAACAGCTCTGATCAGGCATGGATTGTTGATGGCAAGCTTACCATCGACCCGAAGAGAGAAGCTTTACTTGACATCTCCAAGATGTTAAAGGATAACGGTTGGCACAATGAGACCCAGGACTGGCAGGATGGCTGGTTTGCAGACATGAAGGGCGAGGGCCCGCAGCCGATTTTCGGTTTCTTCGGTCCGGCTTGGTTAATCAACTACACCATGGGTGACAACTGCGGTAACGATAAGGAAACTCCGGAACCGGAAGGAACTTTCGGTGACTGGGCTGTTACCAACTCCCCGGTAGGTTTCTGTTGGGGTGGTACTTATGTGGCATCCTCTAAGGGCGCTGTAGATAAGATGAGCGATGATAAGAAGGCAGTTGTTGCTGACATCATCGAGTGGATTACTCTTGATACCGACGAGAACAGCTTACAGTATCAGTGGGCTAACGGCACCTTCGGTGGTGGCGATGGCAGCACCAAGGATACCGTAGCTTCCGCAGTAGTAATGGAGAAGTCTGACGGTGCTACCGGATTCCTCGGTGGACAGAACATGTTCGAGTACTTCGTTCCGGCTGGTGACTACGCTACCGGTAGAAATATGACTCAGTACGACGAAGCAATCAATGGTTGCTGGAGAGATGCAGTTCGTGCATACGTTGCAGGTACTGTTGATCGTGACGGTGCTATCGCACAGTTCAAGGCAGACGTTAAGTCTAAGGTAGGTATCGAGTAATATTTTTGAAAGATGCTTAAATAAGGAGGCGGACGGGTTTTCCGTCCGCCCCTTTTCTGATTTGTAGCAAGAGAGCTGTTTGTACGGATTCTCTTGTGGATTTATGTTGGAGGTAGTGCTTTGAATAAGAAAAAAGGAGTTAGTTATGCAAAGTGGGGGTATATCTTTGCTCTTCCGTTCTGCATTGCATACCTGATATTTATGATTTATCCGATTTTCAATACATTCGGAATCGGATTTACCAATATGACTGACAGACTTCAGATGAAGATTGCTCAGGAAGAAATGATGGGAATTGAACCGACAGAAAAGGTTGAACTCCTGAGAGATGAAGAAGGAAACTTAGCGATTTTTGATAATTATAAGTTTGTTCTTAATGATCCGAACTTCTGGAAGAGTTTAGCGAATACCTGTATTATTTGGAGTGTAAACTTTGTTCCGCAGATTTTACTTGCACTTGTACTGGCGGTATGGTTTACCAGCACCCGTAATAAGATTCGGGGTAAGGGATTCTTTAAAGTGTTGTTCTACATGCCGAATATCATTACAGCGGCTACCATTGCAATGCTTTTTACCAAGTTATTTGACTATAACAAAGGCCCGGTAAATGATATACTCAAAATGCTGGGAGTGATTGACGAAAATATAAACTTTTTTGCTCAGGCAGGGCCGGCGCGTGCCATTGTTGCATTCATTCAGTTCTGGATGTGGTACGGTTATACCATGATTATTTTGATTTCCGGTATTCTCGGCATCAGTCCGGAGCTTTTTGAAGCGGCGGATATCGACGGTGCCAACGGTTGGCAGAAGTTTCGTTTTGTTACCCTTCCGAACTTAAAGTCTATTATGCTGTTTACTCTTGTAACCAGTATGATCGGTGGTATGACCATGTTCGATATTCCGTTCATCGTCGGTTCCCAGACCGGTTATACAGGAAATGTCCGTACTCTGAGTGGATATATCTTTGAGATGTCCTTCCAGGGCGGTAAGTTATATAACCGTGCGTCCGCAGCAAGTATGCTGGTGTTCGCAATGATTGCGGTATTGGCAGCAATTATCTTCTTTATGCTTCGTGATAAGGATGAAATCGCTCAGCATAAGATTGAAAAGGCCAAGGAGAAGGAATTTAAGGCAGAATACAAGAAGTTTTTAGCAGAACAAAAGGCTAAGGGAGGTGTGCAGTAATGGCTAAGGATAAGAATAAAGCAGGCTCTATAGTTGCACACTTTTGGATTTATGTGTTACTCATTCTCCTTACGATTTTGAGTATCCTGCCGTTCTGGATCATGTTTATGAACGGTACCCGTTCCACACCGGAGATTAACGCGAATTCTCTGGGACTGTGGCCGTCCAAGTACCTGATGAGAAACTGGGACATCATTATGTCCAAGTCCTTTAACGCTATGACCGGATTTTTCAATTCCTTGATTATATCCACGGGTGCAACGGCTCTTTCCGTGTATTTCTCTTCCATGACGGCGTACTCTATCGTAGCCTACAGATGGAAGCTTAGAAGAGCGTTCTTTACGTTTATTATGGCAGTGCTTATGATTCCGTCCCAGATTATTTCCATCGGTTTCTATCAGATGATGTATTCTGTTGGCATGAACAACAACTTCCTGCCGCTCATTATCCCGGCGATTGCAGCGCCTTCGGTAGTGTTCTATATGAAGCAGTACATGGAGCCGGCATTGCCGTTGGAAATCGTACAGGCAGCGCGAATCGACGGTGCAGGTGAGTTCTTTACCTTTAACCGTATCGTAATTCCGATTATGAAGCCGGCGATTGCAACTCAGGCGATTTTCGCCTTCGTGCAGAAGTGGAATGAACTCTTCATTCCGTCCGTATTGTTGACGGATACCGAAAAGTTCACCATGCCGATGATGGTTAACTTGCTGAAGGGTGATATTTACAAGACGGAGTTCGGTTCCGTATACCTGGGCTTGTCCCTTACGGTATTACCGCTCTTTATTGTATATTTCCTGTTGTCCAAGTACATTATCGCGGGTGTTGCTCTCGGTTCTGTAAAGGGCTAACATTTTATAAGAGCTTTAGAGGGGCTACGCACTTGTGCGTGGCCCTTTTTGCGTGCAGGCAAAGTGAGCATACGAGCATACTGCGAGAGCTTGCTCTCAAGCAGTTGCGCAGTTATGCGAACGCGCCCACGACTGAGCAGCTACGCTGCGAAGTGCGTGGGAGAGCGCAAAGCGCGTAGCCTGCACGAAAAATGATAATGCGAACGCGCCCACGACTGAGCAGCTACGCTGCGAAGTGCGTGGGAGAGCGCAAAGCGCGTAGCCTGCACGAAAAATGATAATGCGAACGCGCCCACGACTGAGCAGCTATGCTGCGAAGTGCGTGGGAGAGCGCAAAGCGCGTAGCCTGCACGAAAAATGATAATGCGAACGCGCCCACGACCGAGCAACAATGTCGCGAGGTGGGGCAGGTGCAAAGCACCGCCTGCACACAAGGGGACGGTTTTGGTGTTCAAAATCAGGTATTGAATGGTCTAAAAAGAAATGCCTCGGAACATCCTCATTATCTATGGGCTTCGGATGAAGTCTTTCTAATTGCTTCAGGTAAGTTTACGACGTAGTGACGCAACCGGTCCCAATGCGACCTCCTGTCTTATTGGGACGCTCGTCCGGACATCCGTGTCCGGACGTTGCTATGTTATGAAGGAAGCAATAAGAAAGTCTAACATCCTACGCAGATAGGATAATTCGGAGGTCCCGAGGCATTTCTTTTTGAATCCTCTTACAAGTTGATTTTGAACGCCAAAGCCTGTTTCTTGAAAGAGAAAGTACCACGCATAAGTATGTAGTTTGAAAACCAAGGGAGAGAGAAGAAAAAAAGACCCCGTGGAGTTGTCGGAGTGTGACTTCCACGGGGCTTGATTTAGAAGAGATTAGTTTGATATATGGTGTTGGTTTTACTGAACAATGGAACTCAACTCGGAAATAATCGAATGAATGTGATCCAGGGAAATTGCGAACTGATCCACGGAGATTACATTTTGGTTACTGGTTTCACATACGTCCTGGGTGCTTGCATTGAGTTCTTCACTGGAAGCCGACAGAGAATTGATACCATCTGCAATGGAAGCGTTTGCAGTAATTAAGGTCTGCATCAGGGCTTCCACTTCTGTTACATGCTCTGCCAGTTCTGCAATCTTTTTGGAGATATGTGTGAACTGGGCTTCTGCTTCCAACGCATAGCTACTTTCGTCATTGGCAATCTTAACGGTATGCTCTGCCTTTTCAGTCATAACCTGTGCTTCGTTAGACAAGGCCTGTATGATATTGGTAATGTTCTCGGTTTCGGTTCTGGTCTGTTCCGCTAGGTTTCGTATTTCATCCGCAACAACCGCAAAGCCCTTTCCTGCTTCACCCGCACGTGCTGCTTCGATGGATGCATTTAATGCAAGCAGGTTTGTCTGGCTGGAAATGCCAAGAATTACATCGGTAATGGTTTTTACCTGATTGGTTTTGGATTGAAGCTGTGCTACCGATTCTTTCATTTCGTCGTTGGCGCGAATGGAAGATTCCACATGCCGGTGTAACCGGTCCATTGCCTCTTTACCGATGGTGAGGGCGGAATCCGCATCCTTTGTAGCTTCGGCAATAGCAGAAGCTTTATTATTGTGTAGCATCTTTTAATAAACCACCTGCTATGCAGGTGCGTCCACAGCTGCTTCAGCTTACAGTAAAAAACCTCCAGTGGTATAATTATGTAGGTTCGCCAACCACATAAAACCAAAGGAGGTTA
>SVEN01000018.1 GCA_015057365.1 Lachnospiraceae bacterium
GGCGATACCGCTCCGTACACTGCCGCTTAGATATAAGCTGCACGGAGCTGATCAAATCCTGTTAAGTTATGTCCTCTTAAACGATAATCCACGAAACTCACTCCCTTCTCGTGATGAAAAACAACTGTATCAAGGGTATTTTAGCATAAAGAGAGCGTTTTTTCAATGGCAGAGATGTGTCATGATTGGATTAAAGTGTTTTTGACATATACAAAATCAAATCGTCATCAACGGTGCAAACCGTCTCATATTGGATACATTGTTTACCCTGATACCACACACCGGACCCATCCGGAATATACCCGCGCTTAACATACATCCGTTGGGCACTGCCATAGGCATCACACAGACCGACACCGAGGCAGACGATATCCGAATATTGCTTGGCAATTTGCTCTGCTACATCCATCAGTTTGTTGCCGATTCCTTTCCGTTGGTATTTTTTCAACACGTTAAAATCAAAGATTTCCGGCCAACCCTTCCCCATGAATGGTCCTTCATGAGCGTTCAGATACACATACACAGAGCCCGCGGGATGCCCCTGATATACGGCTGTCAAAGCAACACATTTTCCTTCGTCCTGGTCTTTCAGTCTCATCAGACATTCACCGAGTTCCGGGTGCCATCCTTGAGCGGTATATTCCTCATAAAAGATTCGGTCATCCGTTTCTTCCATATTGCGAATGACTAGGTTTTCGTCTTTATAGTAAATCATTTTATTCTTCCTCCTTTGATCTTGTATACTGTAGCATACGAAACGTATCCGTCTACTGCACCCAAAAATCTTCCATATTCTTCGAAATCTCTGTAACTTCTTCTGCGACGGTTTTCCCTGTATTATCATAGAGATGTCCCTGATTTTCCGAAAGATTGTCAAGTTTCTTTTTTAAGAAATGTGCTCTCTCAATCAGTTCATCATCTCCTCGGGTTTTAAGACGTTTTGTGATGGACTCCTCCGATGCTGTAAGCACTACATAATACAGCCTCGCATTCTGTTCCTTTGCAAGCATTTGTAACAGAGGGAGTTCAGCCTCGACCACGTAATCAATTACAACGTCCAAACCGCGCTTCAATGCCTTTCCGGCTACATCCAAAATGCATTCCCAGTTAAACTTCAAAACCTGAGACCATGCCAATGGATTGGTAGCCTGTTCTTCTTCACAAAAGGCATCTTCCTCGTACATGCCAACAAAACCGTGATGGAAGTCATCACCGTGAATTACATAAATCCGTGTTTGTTTCTCCACCTTCACTAAATGCTGCGCATAAGCATCCGCGAGGGTTGATTTCCCGCATCCGCAGGGACCGGAGATAAAATAGATGTTTGCCATGTTCTTCTCCATTCTTGTTTTTGCAACTTATCGGTATTTGTTTTACCTCTTCAGGTACAAATTATATTCATATGCGTCGCCCTGATACTCTTCCTGTTTTCTAAGGAGAAGTTCAGTAAATCCCAGTGCTTGATACATATGAATCGCTCTGGAATTATCATCTTCCACCCCGACCGTAAATTCATAATATCCGTCCTCTTTTAACAGAGCCAGAACTGTTTTTAAGAGATAGGTTCCGTACCCTTTATTCTGAAAATCTTTACGAACCCGAAATGCAAACAGATACGCACGTTTGCCCCGTACGGCAAAGTTTTCATCGTCATTTACATACATTACATGAAGTTCGCCGATTAAAATATCTTTATCATACAAAACAAAAATATCAATACTTCCATTTTGGATATCACGGGTGCATTCGGATATCATTTGTTCCACATTGTTATATTCAAATAACTCGGTCAAACGATATAAAGCATGTACGGCTAGTTTTTCTATCTTCATGGTATTAATTTGCGCTATCATATACTTTGCATATTCCACAGCTTCTTTTTCGTTAAGTTCCATGGTGCCGACGGAAGCATATTCATTCAACGCCTGTTGTATCAGGCTGCTGTATGTTTCGGGAACATGAGACATTCCCCAGATACCGCCTTCCTGTTTTGACAAAATCAATTTCTCTTTTTTGAATGCCAAAACCCGGCACAGATTGAGGATTACATAAACAGGGTTTTCAAGGATATCCTCTTCCGCACATTCGATATCATACCAAATGCTGTCAAAATATGCGTTCTCGTCAACAGCCTCAAATACGTCGGGAATTTCTTCGCCCCAAAGGCATACACCTCTATGATAGAGAATCGTAATATGAGCTGCCAAATCCTTGTCGGTACCGTTCATTTTCAGGACATAATCCTGAGGGTTGCTTTTGTACCACTCTAAATGTGCAACAGAAAAATGTAATTCAAAGGGCGTGGGATATACAAAAGGCTTGCAAACGGATTTCTTGACAATACTGAGTTCAATCCCTTTTGTCGGCGCATATGTATTTAGTTCCACAACCATATCCATGTATCGGCATTTCTCTTCATCGGACATGTCGTTATGAATCACAACCAACAGGTCAATGTCACTTTTTTCATCGTTATAACAGCCCATGGCAGCCGAGCCGTGAAGATATACTCCCACCAGATTGTCTCCTAAAATGGCTTTGCTATGTTTTACAAAATTTTCTGTAACTGTTTTTAGTTTATCCATAAATATTTCCTCACATGTTTAATGTGCTGTAGTCTCAGCTAAAAGCCCTTCTATCCTCGCCAAGTAGAACTCCGAAAAGCTCACAGCCGATGCTTCAAACGCCTGTAATGCCTCCACGAAACTATCAATAAGCAGAAACGCCTTTCTTTGGTACTCATACTCTTTCTCAATATCAAATCCCGGAAACAACGCATGATTGCATTCCATAAAGCGAATTTGGAATGCTCTTACAAAGTATTCGTTGATTATCGCGTAATCAGTATTATAGAAGTTCGGGACATCCTTGTGCTTTGCGAAAAAGTCCGGATGCTTCTTTATCAAATCCACATGAGCTTCCACCACCGGATTTACAAAGCAGTGAGCATATTCGTGAGCGATTCCTTTTGCAAAAAAGTCAAAGTTCCAATCCGGGGTGCCATTCTCGTTGTATTTGGGCATAAAGCGGACGGTGTAAGCCACATTCTTTCCATTCTCCTCCATAGAGAATCCGTAATTTCCGGCAAGCGGGCAAACGATAAGCCGGAACTCATCCGGTTTTTGACGAAAGTAAGTGTCGATAAAGCCTACCCAAGTATCAAAATCACAGGAAGCGATATGGTCCTGTATCCATTGATAATAGTCAGTCTGACTTTCGAAAAAGACATCAAATTCGGAAGCATTTCTAAAATCTTTAACCGCAGTTCCCCAGGCATAAAGAGGATGTTCCGGGTTTGCAATGATATCTTTTAAAGACAAAATAGCTTGCAAAGGCCGAATATGTATGAAGTTCTCGTTACATATTAAATCCCTTGTAATTTGAACCACCGGATGGTTTTTGTATGGTGCGAACCATGTGGAAATAGCGGTGGTGTAGGTTTTATTATTGATGCACTGAATCGTTTTGTCTTGCTGCTCAGAGAGATATACCAGGACTTGTACCAGTTCGATGTCTTTATTGATTTCTGCTTTCATTTATTCCGTCTTCCTCCAATCCTCATACAATCTCGCAATCACCTGTTCAATGGCTTCATGTCCCAGTTCCACATCTTCCACGGCCTGTATCTTTGAAATACTCCCGAATATCTCCGAGACAGATGTTTTACTTGCGTCGTACCGGTACAGATGTTTCCCTTCTTCCGTACCCACATAGTCTGCGCCGGAAAGGATAGGGGCTTCCCCCTTCGCGGTGAGCTTAATCACCCGGTTGTCGCCGGTCATGCGGATAAGCTGTTCATAGTCGCCGTCAAAGGCCAGCTGTCCTTCGTTGATGAGAAGGATGCGGTTGGCCATTTCCGTCAAGTCGTCCATATCGTGGGAGGTAACCAGAATGGTAACCTGCTTGTCACGGTTGATTTTTTTGAGGAACTCAATCATCTGCCGTTTGGCAAGGACATCAAGCCCTAAGGTTGGTTCGTCCAGAAGTACCAGCTCCGGTTCGTGGAGCAGCATGAGAGCCAGGTTTGCCCGCATGCGTTGGCCCAGGGAAAGCTCTCTGACGTAGCTGTTCCACAGGTCTCCCAGGGAAAGGAGCTCTGTCAGTTCCGCTCGAACCCGCTCGTAATCCGCCTCCTTAATATCCCAGACTTCCTTTTTCCACTCAAAGGAAGCCCGAACCGGGTGGTCCCACCACAGTTCACTACGGTTGCCGAACAAGATGCCGGTGCGGCGCATGACCGGGATACGGGATTTATTCGGGTCCATGCCGAAAATGGACACGGTTCCCTCCTGTGGACAGAGCATACCGGACAGGAGCTTAAATGTAGTGGATTTTCCGGCACCGTTAGGTCCTGCGTAGGCGGCAAACTCGCCCTTTTGTAAGGTAAACGACACATCCTTTAAGGCGTAGATGCGCTGCTTTTCCCGTTTGAATAAAGAGACCGGACGGTTCTGGTCGAAATATTTGGTGGCACCGGAGATATCAACAACGATGTCCCATTTCTTTGTATCGGTTACAACTGTATTTTGCATAATGATTCAGTCCTTTCTTAAAGCAAATCAGGGCGGCGGTGAGAAACAGGCTTGCCACGACAAACGGAAAGGCAAGCTCTGTAGGCTTCCCTAGGTCCTTGAGTAACGCCAATGCCGGGAAATAGGCCAGTAGGCCGATAGGGAGTACGGTATGTAACAAAGTACCCAGCCACCCCGGTAGCCCGAACAGCGGGAACCGTCCCAACTGGCTGTTCATATCTAAAATCATACTGGAGATTTCCTCGCAGGCCACCGGCTTGTAAAAGGCAGCAGAGCCGTAAAGGAAGCTTTGGGACAGCCGCAGTACGATATGAATTACAAGGTAGTAAAGCAGCAGTAAAAACCAGACCGGAGACAGTGTGATGTTAAGCCGTGCCACTGCAATTACAGTCAGGGCAATACCGATAAGTACGCCGTGACAGCCGGAAAAGGGCATAAAGCCTTCCGTAAGAAGCTGCATCCATAGGGGTCTCGGTTGAATCAGCATGTGGTCCACCTGTCCTCTGCCGATACGTCGGCTGATATGAATCACGTTATAATTTCCGAACAGCATCCAGCCAAGGCCGTCCGCCAGTTCAAAAAAGCCCAGCATAAATAAGATTTCATCGGCGGTCAGTCCGCCTACGCCACCGAACCGGACGGCAAGTAGCAGTACTCCCGCCATGCCGGATAGGTTACTTAAGGTTTCCGTAATGACCACAAGAAGTACCGTGGCTTTGTCCTGCAAAAGCCAGATCAAATCCATGCGGGCGTATAGCTTCCATAGCCGGAATAACCCTTTGATATTATCCGCCATAGGACACCATCCTTTCTCCGGAAGCTTTAAAGCAATATATGGCAAGAGGCCATAAGATTACGTTCCAGATGATTTGTGTAATGAGAAGAATTCCAGGTTCTGATAATCCGGTATAAATGGCTAACGGTGCACCGGCCAGTGTACCGAAGGGGGACAGCTGCAAAAAGTCACCGATGCCCCAAGGGAGTACGGCAAAGGGAATTAAAGAACCGGTAAATAGTGCCGTCAGAGCTTCCCTGAGGCAATGTACTGTCCATTCCAGATTTTTCATACGAATCAGTAAACAGGCAAATAAAAAGTCCACTGCGAAGCCTTGCAATACCGACAATATCAATGCCGGGAAAAACCACAGACTTGCCGGTTGAAGATCAAGTCCGCAAAGCAGGGAAATCACCAGTACCGGCAGAGACAGGCACAGAAGACGCATGCCCCAGCCGCCGACCGTATGAGCTGCCAGCTGTGCAAACACTCCCGCCGGACGCTGGTACAGGCCCAGCATGGTACCGTCGTGAAGCCAGCCGGAGGCCGGAGTATGGATGTTTAACAGCGGTGCCAGCATAGTAGACAGTACCGTGTAAGTATAAAATTGTGAGAGCCGCATTCCTTCAAGGTCCACTCCTTGTAAAAACAGGGAACGCCATATCATTAACAGTGCAGCCAGACTGCCTGCCTGCAAAAGATACTGGGCTAAAAGGTTTGCAAAGCCGAAATAGCTTTGTTCCTTTAAGCACAGCTTTGCGGTGGCCAGACCGGCGCGAAATGCTCGTTTCATGGGAGTTGTAATTCCTTTCTTATATCTTGTTTTACGGAAGCACAGAATGAATCCGCGTATCCTTGGATAAATTATAGCATAGATGAGGGTGGAAACGATAGTGTCATATTTGGATAAAAAAGTTCATGCCGAAGGAGTTTGCGCATCATACTTGCAAAATTTTCCTTGCCGTAGTATACTTTGGGCGGAAGGGGATATAGATAATAAGGTGATAGGAGAGGATCGGAATATGGAGAGGCTATCGGAGAACAAAATAAAACGGACCTTGTTTGTGTATAATCCCAAGGCGGGAAAAGGAACGGTTGTAAAAAACCTTCATGAGATTGTGGATGCTTTTACGAAAGTTAATTATCCGGTGACGGTGTATCCGACTCAGGCACAGGGCGATGCCTGCAGATTGGTGGAGACCCGGGATGCCGGACAATATGATTTGATTGTGTGTAGCGGCGGTGACGGTACATTGCGGGAAGTGGTGAACGGCCTTATGAAAAGCGGCGTCGCCACCCCGGTTGGCTATATTCCGGCAGGCAGTACCAACGATTTTGCCAGAAGTCTCGGATTGCCGGATGACATTCCGGAGGCTATGGAAATTATTACGAAGGGAAAGCCGTTTTTGTGCGATGCCGGAAATTTTAACGGCGAAAATTTTGTCTATGTGGCGGCCTTTGGACTGTTTACGGATGTATCCTACGCTACGAACCAACAGTGGAAAAACATTTTCGGCCACGTGGCCTATATATTGGAGGGCGTAAAGAGCTTGTCCTCCATTCAGTCCTACGAGGTGCAGATTGAGTGCGATGAGGGAACCATGCGGGGCAATTACATCTACGGCATGGTGACCAACTCTTTAAGCGTAGGCGGTTTTAAAAATATTACGGGAAAAGACGTTTCCTTTGACGACGGAAAATTCGAGGTGATTTTAATTCGACGTCCGGCCACCTTTGCGGAGCTGAACGACATTGTCATCTCCCTGCTGCGCCAAAGCTTTGATGCGATTTGTATGCAGTCCTTTAAGACGTCATATCTGAAGATAAAGAGCAGAGAAGAAATCAACTGGACGTTAGACGGAGAGTTTGGCGGTACCTATATCGATGTGGAGATAAAGAACGTGCAGAGGGCATTTCCGATTATGGTGAGGAAGTAGATTACGCACATTGGTATGATTGTATTATGGATTATGTGGCGTAAGAGATAAAGAGAAAACCACCATGTCTGCGAGACAAAATTGCAGATATGGTGGTTCTTTTATTTTCTTTTTCTCAAAAGACGAGGGAAGTCGTTGTTTTTTACTAATCTTCAAAACATATCTTTAACAACATGCAGTCATCACCGTCATCCCAGATGGTTTCGCCCGTATCTTGAAAACCTGCTTTTAAGTAGCACTTGATGGCAGCGATGTTATCCGGATCCGGGTCAATGAAAACTTCTGTTACCTGCGGGTGCTTTTCGCGAATGACCTGAACCATCTGCTTTAATGCTTCGGTACCGTAGCCGTTACCTCGCTCCTTTAAAATACCGATCCACATATCAAGACCGATGGTGGTAGCGTTACTGAAATAATATTGAATAAAGCCGATTGGCTCACTGTCCCGTAAAATAAAATACGGAAACACATCGGTGGGATTCTTTACTCTAGGACCATACTTTTCAATGACACGCTCCAAAGAAACAGGCGGTTCACCTTCTTCATCACACCAAACCCATTTTTGTAACTCCGGCTCCAAAAACCAACTGCGTAGTGCGTTGTAATCATCCATGGTATCTTCCATCAAGCGTAGTGAAATCATAAATCCTCCCAGGTAAGAGTATCGTTATAGTTATCTAATACTCAGTGTAACAGAAACCTATGATATTTGTGTGAACGGGACAGAGATTCTCATTTTCCGAGACACTCCCCTCAATCCGAGAGGTGGCGTATCTCCAGACTTTCCTTTATAATAAGCTTATCAGCTGATAAATCGAAAATAAAGGAAGGTGAATCCTATGAAAAATACTTTTGGAGAAAATTTAAAACGATTACGAATTGCGAAAAATTTCACTCAGGAGCAGGCGGCACAACTACTCAACATTTCGCCGAAATCTCTTTCCCGTTGGGAGTGTGGGTCCACCATGCCGGATGTGATGATGCTTCCGGAAATCGCTAGGCTGTACTGTGTGACTGTGGATGATTTGTACAAGGAGCACTCGGTGGCTTATGAAAACTATGCAGCGCGGCTTTTGTCGGTATATGAAGCAAGTCGTGATCTCCATGATTTTTATAATGCGGAGCGGGAGTTTGCGGGATTACTGAAAAGCAAAAAGTACACCATGAACGATTTGCGTTTGTATGGGATTTTGTATCAGTATCATATGGCGGATTGTAAGGCGATGGCACTTCGGTTATTCGAAACGGGTCTTGCCATGGGAGAGAGTAATGCCTCGGAGGTTTATCATCAAATCGTGCGGCAGAGGATGTTACTGCGTTCTCAGGTAGGAGAGAATGAGAAAAACATCGAAGAACAAATAGCGAAGCTTACGGAACAGCCTCATGATTTTTATTGCTATATCAATTTGCTTGTGGCGTATCTTTATGCCAATGACAATCAAAAGGCCTTAGAGGTATTTCAGAAAGCGGAAAAAGAGTTTCCGGATCAGGCACTGCTTTATGCTTACGGAGGAGACTTGTACAAGCGGGTGGGAAACTGCGAGGAGGCCTTTGCGTGTTGGGATAAGGCGCTTTCTTTAGATTCCGAAATGACAGCGGTGCTGTGGTCAAAGGGCTTCTGTTGTGAAGAAATGGGAGAGTATCAGAAGGCCTATGAGGTATGGATAACGCTGGTTGTGTGGTTAGAGGAAAGAGGGTATGAGGTAGAAGCAGAAGAACCAAGGAAATTGGCGGAGAGGTGTAGGGAGAAATTACCTCGGTAGTAAGAGATACGATTTGAATGTTGCCACAATATGCTCAGAGGTACTCCTGTAGGAGTAGTTTTGTCAATGGAAGGTGACAATAATGTAAAGGCTGACCGATGTGAATCGAGTCAGCCTTTGTAACGTTATCATTTCAAACCTCCGTATTATACCAACTTCTTACTCTGCACCCAAGACAAATAGTTCTTTTCATCGTCAAGTACATACTCGTACTCCGTTTCCGGCACAAAATGATCAATGATTTCAATTGCTTCCTGCAACACTTCTTCTTTTGTCTTCCCTGCAACGTCAATCTGCACTTCGTTCGGTAGAAGAGTGCGGCCCATAATAACAGCGTTTGCCCGTTCTACATAATCGGGAACAAAGAGGCCGCCCTCATTATTGTGGCGATGTATCATCTGGCGTTTGGTCTGCTCCGTGTCGGAGGAAACCAGCTTCAAAGTAACAAATTGATATCCCTTAAAAAGTATCGGAAGCTCTCTGGTGCGAACATCGTCAAAGTCCAGAGCTACAATGTTTCGCAGGCCTTTTTCGTAGAAGAACTTTAACTGTAGCAGCACATTGTCCCAGCAAAGCTGCTCTTCGTAAACGCCGATGTCATCTACTCCTTCCGGGATTTCAAACTCCGGCACCATATTCTGTTCAAAGTACACGCCGTGATAGTGTTTGTACAGTTCCTTTGCCAGCGTGGTTTTTCCTACGGCACTGGGGCCGATGATAAAAATGTAATCCATGGTGGAAACCTCCGATATGTGTTGATACGTGTTATTCCGGTACATGGGATGCCGGGAATCTTTCATATGGAGTCGCTGTCGGTTCTGCCGGAGAATCCTTTTCAGCTTCGTCTCCATCAAATACGAACCCGCCTTTTCTCAGATAAAATGCGGTTTGTATCTCGGTCGGTTGATCTATAGAGATGTCCCGATGCAGGATTTTAACGTGGCTTCCCACCTTAATCAACTCGTCGATGATGTGGCGCTTTACGTGCATATCGTGGGTATAAATGGTGTATTCCATACCCTCCTCCGGGTCTTTCATCAGAATGGTATCGTCAATTTTAATATAATCCTCTCCGATTTCGGTGACTACGCCGTAAAGGGTCTTAATGCTGTCCACCGGTGTTTTTGTTTTGTGGGAAAGAATATATTTTTGAATTTCTGCCACAGCCTCTTGGCCGAGAGAAAAATGGTAGTTGTATTTTTCAATGTAGACGGAGAGGTAACCGTCGTCCCACAAAGAGAAGTATTTTCTGGAATGTCCTCTGGCAGCGGAGGATGCGTCCTCAGGAGAGGCATAAACGGAAATATGTTCCTCTGAGCCACGGTGTGAGATATCGGTTTCTGTTCTTGCGGAAGCATACTCGGTAATCATATCCCAGACTACTTTACTGTCCTCCGGACTCAGGCTATAGGCGTTTGTGATTTTCTGATCCTTTTCCTTGTCCCGGGTAATGTATTCAAATCTTGTAAGCGGAAGGGTTTCCGAAGGAGTTAACGCGGCAATAAATTCTCCCAAGGTAGCCGGTAGAGGAGCATCCTCTCGCACAAAGACATAATAGACCCCTGCATTTTCTTCTCCGGCATATTGTACTGCGAGGTACCGGTCCGGGTCTACCCCTGCAATCTTATATAGACTGCAGTCTATCGTGTAGTCGGTTTCGGTCTGCCAATTGCGTCCCATGGCGGTGGCGTCAGCCAGTTTTTCTCCGAGGAAGGAAAGGGGAACCTTCACTTCTTCCTCAAAGACATTTTCTTGAAGCTGATAATTGGTATCGTTATAGTGAATGGAAGAAAAACGCTCGGCGAGGGTACGACGTTCCCAACCCCAGCTAATCATCTCGTCCCGCACTACCATGCCGAACGATTTATAATCCCGCCCGGAAGTACTGGCCTCTGCGGTCGGAGGAAGTGTCGGCAAAGTGAAGGAAGGTCTCTGCTCCTTATAAAACGGATTCAAAGCATTGGGAGTCAGGAACAGCACAGCCAGACATGCCGCCACGGCTCCTACGGATATCCAAAGTGCCTTACGGCTTATTTTCTTTTTCGGTTCTCTTGCCTTCTGAATACAGGTATCGTCTATTTCATTGAGTGCATTTAAAATATCATCGGTATTCATACTAAACCCTCCTTTTCTAAGCAGGTGCGGAGCTTTTCCCGGGTGCGGAAAAGCATAGACTTTACCTTGCTTTCGGAAAAACGAAACCGGGTGGCAATGGAGCCTACGGAGTCCATATACCAGTACCGGCACAGGAATACCTTTTGTTCCGTTTCCGGCAGACATTTTACAAAAGTGGCAATGACTTCTGTAAGGAGCTTGCGTTCTGTTTCCTCCTCAATACTTTTTCCGTCGGAAATACAGTCTTCCAGTTCGGCTAAAATCAATGGCATCTGTCCGTCGCTCCGCTTTTTTGCGGTGGTACGTCTCCATTTGTCAATGGAAATGCGTCTTGTGAGCTTTCCGAGAAAGGAGGACAGCACGGACGGGCGGTGGGGCGGCATACTGTTCCAAGCGGAAAGCCAGGTGTCGTTGACGCTTTCTGCCGCATCCTCCGGATTATGTAAAATATTCAGGGCAATGGACCGACAATAGGAACCGTATTTTGCTTCGGTTTCTTCTATGGCGGATTCCTTACGGGCCCAATATAACTCTACAATTTGTGCATCATCCATTGTTTGTACCCCCCTCCTTTGATAGAGCTCTTCACCTATTTACTTACTCCTTGATTGTGATGTTTCCCAGGCTATGAATTTGACCGCTGTAAAGTTCATAAGCGGTTGTTATAATCGTCGGGTCTGTCTTTACCGGGTCGGAGTGCCGGAGTTGTACGTGTTGTCCGATGTATAAGCGGTCGCAAAGTAGATGACGTTTCATACGGATGTCGTCCAGAGTAACCATAAATTGCATGCCCTGGGACGGGTTCTGCATGAAAATGCTGTCGTCTACGATGATGAAGTTATCCTTGATGTCAATAATTTCTCCGATGAGAAGGTAACTGTCCGGTTCCGGGGCTTCTGTTTTATGTAAAAGTGCAGTTCGTTTCAGCTCGTTGACCTCGTTGACACCTAAGTAATAGTAGTATCCGTAATCTTCAATATTGGTGCATAAGTATCCGCCGGAGGTAAGCCACCAGGAAAGATTACTTACGCCGAGGGCCTCCGCATCAACAGTAAAGCTAAGAATGGTTTTGCCTAACGGAAGGCTGTCGGGGCCCGGTTCGTTGGACAAAGTAGGGGAGGCCGCATAGGTGAGGGAAAAATAGCTCCACAATAGATTACTTCCTTCCGCAGTAATGCCGTACCGTTTCAATCCTGTGTCTGTGACAGAAAACGCAGTAAACGGAAAAGTCTTCGGGAGATTCAGGCTTGTAATTAATTCACCGAGAGTAGCAGGAGGAAAGTATTCCGTCTGCATAAAGACGTAGTATTCGTCATGGTCCGCATATTTTACGGCGAGAAAACGGTCGGAGGTAATTCCCTTGATTTCGTAGAGCTCACAAGCGATGGTGTTATCGGTGCTCTGGGCGATGGTGTCAGCCAGCTTGTTACCGAGCCAATCCTGTGAAAGTGTTTCTCCGGAATAGGAGGCTCTGCAGTAATATGTAATGTCGTTATATCGGACACATGGATATTGGGCGCAAATAATCTCGTATTCCCATGGCCATTCGTACATGGTATCCTTTATAAGGAGCGTTGCATTGTTCCGAACCCGGTTATCACCGGCAAAGGCTCTTATCTGAAGGCTTGGTTCCGGCGCCGGAGTCGGAGTCGGCAGAAGGATGCACCCCTCCTGTTCTGTATGGAAGGGATTCAAGGGATTTGGAGTCAGGAACAGCAGTGCCAGACATGCTGCTACGACGCCCGCGCATATCCAAAATACTGTGCGGCTCTTTTTCTTCGGTTCGTGTTCTGTTTTGATACAGGTATCGTCCATCCTTTGTACCTCCCTCCTTTGATAGAGCTCTTCACCTATCTACTCGCAAAATGGGTGGGTTTGGTTGCATGAAAATGTAAAAATTTTTGTTATGTTGTAATATAAATGTGGTATGACAGACAAGCCTTTGTTTTGGGAATTTGGTTTGCATAAAAAGCTATTGATTTACCACGTACCACGCCAGTTCCAGCGCAATATCAAAATGTCCGGCGTCATGTTGTGTGCCTACAATCTGACCTTCTTTTTTACGCAGATCCCACTTCGGAGCGTCTAACAAATCGCCGCTGGTAAAGAAGGTGTAGAGATCAACGCCCCGGAAGTCGCACACTGCCTGCAGTCCGGCGCATTCCATCTCCACGGAAATGCATCCATCGGTCTTTCTCTTTTCAAAGTTTCCGGTGGTTTCCCGGTAGAAGGCGTCGGTGGTCCAGGTCTTTCCCTTCACATAAGGAAGTCCGGCTTCCTCCATGAAGTTTGCAACGATATCGGCGTTTTTCACGGTAATATAATCCGCTGCCGGTGCGTAGTGGTAGGAGGTGCCTTCGTCACGATAGGCCGCAGTCGGCACCATCACCTTGCCCCGGGCGATTTCTTTGTTCAGGCATCCGGCGCCGCCGAACACGATAAACTTATCGGTATCCAGTAATTGCAGGGCGTCTTCCAAATTGGCAACGCTGGCCGGAGCACCCACATAGGTCTTAAAAAAGGCGAAACGCTTGCCCTTGTATTCAATACAGTACACCGGTGTTTCCCCGGTCACGGACCAGATGGAAGCAATTTTCTTACAGTCAAAATGCGCCAGCACAAACTCCTCGATTTTCCAGGAGAAGGTCTGGATGCAGGCATCTATCTTCGGTGCGTCAGCGACGCGCTGCGGAGTGATGATGGCATTGGTTTTGTTATCAAAGGTATCGGTAATCATGGGCATGTCCTCCTTATTAAGATAATTATAATATAGTGCAGGGGTGAAAACAATGGAAAACTTATTTCATTCGCAGTTCCTGAAATACATCTTCAATCTCCCGTTTTGCCCCTCCAAAATTCGGCCATGCATCGATACCGTCTCCCTTCTTCCGCGGAATCAGGTGGAAATGGAAGTGCGGAACGGATTGATCGGCAGCTTCTCCGCTGGCGTGAAGTACATTGACTCCTTCAAATCCACACTGTTCCACACAATGCTTGGAAACGGTTTGCAGGGTGTCTGTCAGATGATGTAGGGTTTCCGAGTCACAATCAAACAGACTTGCCACATGTTGTTTCGGTGCAACAACCATATGTCCGTCTACGTCTTTTGCAATATCCATAAAAACAATGGTATGGGCGTCTTCATAGACGATACGGGAAGGGCATTCGTTGTTTATTATTTTACAAAAGATACATTTCATGATGAGGTCTCCTTTTGGTGTTTACATCTTTTTCTCATAGTCGATCAAAGTCATTTTGTCATTTACAACATGTTCCACTCCGGTTCTTACAAAGCCAAGTTTCTCGTAGAAATGACAGTTTCCGGCTTCTTGCTTAATGGTATCCAGTCTCCAAACCGTGGCTTCCGGGTACAGGTCAAATACCATTTTTACCGCAATCTGAGCAATGCCTCTGTTCTGAAAACGAGGTAAAATAAAGAGAGGTGAAATGTAAGCCGGAATCTCACCCGCCGGCGGCTCATAGTCACGTTTCCTGTGACATACACGGATGGCACCTACCGGAAGACCGTCTGCCTTGATGATGTAGTACTCGGAGGCTTTCCGTTCCAGTATGGCAATAACCTTTTCGATAGGTTCCTTCACCGGGCTGATTTCGTCGTCCCGGTAAATCTCGTAAAGAGGAAGGAATGCCTCGTATTTCATCAGGTGAATGAGTTCTGCGTCTTTTTCGGTGGCTAAAGTCAGTGTTACGTTTGGGTTCATAATGTCCTCCTTTTCACGGGTACAAAGAATCAGAAGTGCGGTCGTTTGTGACAAATAAAAACCGCATCAAACAGGTCTGTCTGTCCGATGCGGTAAGATTTCTATAGAAAACCAGAGCTCTTATTTTCGCACAGACATATAAGACCTATCGGCTTATAGCTGCGCGACCCACAGGCTACAAGCAAATACGTCTGTAATAAATAATATACGCATAAGTCTGTCTGCTCTGATTCATCTGTGTGCTCCTTAAATTTTTTATTAGGATAGCATAAGAGGGGGAGAGGTGTCAAGAAGAAAATAAAAAAACACCATAATAGTGAAAAAACCCCTCTGCGGGAGATTTTATAAAGACTGTAGGGCTGCCTCGGTCTTTTTTATTTGTTTTAACAGGAACTGATATCGTTCTTGCACGGCGTTGATACGGTAGATGCTGCTGGATACCAGGTCCGGGTCTACGGCATTTTCAAATATGGAATAGGCGGTTTCCAATTCCAGACGGGTAGCGTGTAACTCTTTTAAGAGAGGATTTTCGAGTTTCTTTTTTTTGCGAAACGGTGACGACATAATAGACCATCCTTCTTTCTGTATTTTATTGTAAGTATAGACGGTGACTAAAAGGATTATACCGAAAAGATACGATTTGTAATCTTTTGGGAGAGAAAAGTGCTTTAAAACTGCGAAAACAGCGGGTTTTATATTGGTATTTGAATGAGAAAAATTCGTCAGTTTTCACAAAAAAACAGAAAAAGTTTGGTGAAAAAGGCGAAAAATATTAAATTGTGTCAAAGCGGTTGACTTTGGTGAAAAAAGGGTCTATGATGATGGTATCGAAGCTCGATTCGAGCAAATGACTTTCAAACGAAGGTCTTTTTCCCACACAAATTTAATAACAAAAGACGAAAGAGGGGTGTCGTTGGAAAAGCTGGTTGTAATCATTGATGACATGCCGGAGTACGGAAGACGGTTGGCCTTGTATTTAAATGCTTGTCGTACGTTTCCTTATCGTGCGGTTTTATTTGCGACGGCGGAGGAAGCGAAGGGGTATATGAAAACCGACGGAGTGTATGCCGTAGTGGCTTCGGAAGCATTGGAAAAGGAAGTATTGGAGGTGACACTGGGAACAAAGGTGAAGTTGTTCCGGCTGAGTGAAAACAAGGACAGAGGGGATCTCTTCCTACTGTACCGATACGGTTCCGTGAAGGAAATCGTACGACGTTTGACCGAGCAAAAAGAGGTTGAAAAAAGGATTCCGGTACTTGGTTTCTTTTCTCCGGCAGGAGGTTGTGAAGCAGAGCTTCTTTCCCGTGAAATTGCAAAACGGCTGGGTAGAAAAGGAAAGGTACTGTACCTTTCCTTGTTCCCCTTCGGTAGTTGTAAAAGGACGGGTGAAGACGGATTATCGGAGGCTCTGTATTTTGTCCGGCAGGAGAAGGATGGAGCAAGGGTTTCGTTGCAACACCTGCTGCGGTACGAGGAAAACATGGACAGTATCGGCCCGGTGCGATGGTATACGGACCTGGACAGTGTTGCCAAGGAGGATATAAAGGCGTTATTGCAAAGCGACAGATGGGATACGGAATATGAGGCCTTTTTTGTGGCTGTCGGAGCCTTTGACAGGACAGGAAGAAACGTACTGAATTGTTGTGATTCCGTGCTTGTTCCGGTGTGGGAAACGGAACAGGGGAGAAATATTCAGGAGGATTTTCGACGCCAGTTAAAGGAGAGCGGAGAAACAAAACTGTATTCCGGAATGCTGGAGTTTTCGGTGAAGGAAGCCCTCGGACAGGTGTCGGAGGAAACCTTTGCGGAGGCGGTACAAAAGGGAGGGGAGGCAATTGCGGGAAGTTGCGGAGGAAATACGAAAGCGGACGCTGGAACGGTTGGATCTGTCGGATGAATTGACGGATGAGCAAGTGCTTACGGCAATCGAACAAACCGTTTTGGCGTACGGGCGGGAACATTATTTGCCGCTTTCGGAAAAGATTCGGTTAAAGGAAGAGATTTTTCACGGAATCCGCGGATTGGACATTTTAGAGGAATTGTTGGCGGATGATTCGGTGACGGAGATTATGATAAACGGCCATGAGCACATTTTTTATGAAAAACGGGGACAGCTGTATTTGTGGGAAAAGCAGTTTTCCTCCGAGGAGAGACTTCGAGATGTAATTCAAAAAATGGCTGCGGAAGCGAATCGGGTGGTCAATGAAGCCAGTCCCATTGCGGATACGAGACTTTTGGACGGTTCCCGTGTGAATATCGTACTTCCTCCCGCTTCTTTAGATGGTCCAGCGGTGACGATTCGTAAGTTTTCGAAGGTGCCGTATACCATGGACCGATTGGTGGAACTGGGAGCGGTAACCGAGGATGCAAGAGAGTATTTGGAGCATGCGGTACAGCAAAAAAGAAATATTTTTATCAGTGGCGGCACCGGCTCCGGTAAGACAACGTTTTTAAATGCCTTGTCTGCGTACATTCCGGAGACGGAGCGGGTCATAACCATAGAGGATGCGGCGGAGTTGCAAATCCGGACAATTCCGAATCTGGTAAGGTTGGAGGTGCGGAAGGCTAATACCGAAGGATGCAGTGCAGTCAGTGTCAGGGATTTGATTAAAACAGCGCTGCGGATGCGCCCCTCCCGTATTATTGTTGGAGAAGTGCGGGGTGCGGAGGCATTGGATATGTTGCAGGCTATGAACACGGGCCATGAGGGGTCTTTGTCAACCGGTCATGCCAATTCTGCGGAGGATATGTTATCCAGGTTGGAGACTATGGTTTTACAGGGAAGCGACATTCCTCTGTATGCCATTCGGAAACAGATTGCTTCCGCGATAGATGTATTTATTCAGTTATACAGGCGGGGAGACGGGAGTCGCGGAGTGTTACAGATTTGCGAAAATGACGGCTTAAGTGATGGTGAGATAGTGCTTCGGCCTGTGTTTGAAGAAGCAAAAGAAGCAGATGCGAAAGCGGTGTTACGGTATCTGGGCGGATCAAGATTTCGGAAAGAAGGATAGAATGGCAAAGAAACCAAAAAGAATAGGGAAAGCGCTCGATTGGAAAGTAATTGCAATAGGAAAGGGAGCCGGTCTGGGGGCCTTGATTGCCTGGTTGTTTTTTCAAAGTGTGTGGGGATTGCTGTGCATACCGGTTTGTGTGGGACTGTTATGGAAGCGGACAAAAAAGCAGGAAAGGCAACGCAGGCAGGAAAAGGAGCAGGAGTACTTTGTAGAGTATCTGGGCTTTTTGAAGGAGGCGCTATTGGTTGGGTATTCCCTGGAACAGGCGGTGGGAGAAGGCAAAAAGGGAATGTTGACGACCCTAAAAGAGAATGAGCCGTTTTTACAGGCTGTTACACGTTTGGAACGGAAAATGCAGCTTGGAACAACGGTGGAGACGGTGTTCTCTCAGTGGGCAGAGGAAGCTCTGTGTGAGGATGTCGGAGATTTTGCGGAGGTCCTGTTTATTGCAAAACGTACCGGAGGAGCGGTGCAACAGGTAATCGAGAATACGGAGCAGGTGATTCGGGATAAGCAGGAGACTCTTCGCTATATCCGGTCGGTTATGCATAGTAGGGAATACGAAGCAAAGGTAATGAAATGTATGCCGTTTGCGATGCTCATCTATTTGCGGCTGTTTATGTCGGATTTTCTGGCGCCGTTGTATCACAATGCGGTGGGAGTTTGTGTAATGACGGTGGTGCTGGTGATTTATTTTTTCCTTTCCCTGGCGGTAGATAAGGTAACGGCAGTGTCGTTGTAAAGGAGGACTATGAGTAAGAAAGAAAAGATACAATGGGCACTGATCGGAGTAATTGTTCTTATGACGGCAGTATTTCTCTTGCTCCGGAACAGGGAAGAGGAAGAAGATACGCGGGTATGGATTACAAGGCCGGAAAGCGGAATAAAGAAGGAGACGGTGGCACTTCGTTTAGAGGAAGATTCAGAAGAATGGACGTTAGAGGTGGCATCCAGGGAACGGACGGAGGAAGAAGTCCGGGAGGCATTTTCGGAAACGGTTTGTATTCTGAATGAATTCTTTGGAATAGAGAAGGATGGTTGCGCAGTGTTATCGGAATCGGTTGTGTTGCCGCAAGTGATCCCGGAAACCGGTGTGGATATCCGATGGAGCAGTTCAGATTATGAGGTAATAACAAAGGACGGAACGGTACACAGGGAGCATTTAAAGGACCCTTGTGAGGTGTATCTTCAAGCGGGGATGAGTTATGGAACGGAAGAACGGGAGCATTGGTTTGCGGTGAAAGTGTTGCCGTATGAGGAAGGAAGTAAAGAGGCGTTGTTATACGTTGCGCGGGAAGAACTGCGGGCATTGGAGCAAAAGACGACCGGTGAAGAAGGCTTTTATCTTCCGGATGCAATCGGTCCGGTGACGGTGGGACGGCCGGAGGAGTCCGGCTTTTCATGGGGGATATTGGCTGTTGGGATATTATTTATTCCGTTTGTGCTGATATGTTCTAAGCACCGGGAAAAGGAAAAAGAGCGAAAGCAACGGGAAGAAGAGCTGCTGACGGAGTATCCTCGGCTGATTACCAAGCTTACGTTGTATTCCGGTGCCGGGATGAGTTTGCGGGGGAGTTTCGAGCGTTTAGGCGCGGAATATCGTGCGAAGGCGGAAAAAGCAGGAAGACGAAACGCGATTGCAGAGGAGATTTTAGTGCTTGTAGGGGAACTGAAAAACGGAACTTCAGAGGCGCGGGCGTATGAAGCTTTCGGAAGACGGATTGGACTAAAACCGTATTTACGATGTGCATCGTTACTGGTCAGCCAATTACAAAAGGGTAGCGGTGGCCTGCGCAAAAATTTGGAAAACGAAGTACGTCTGGCCTGGGAAATGCATCGGGAACGTGCAGCTAAAAAGGGGGAAGAGGGACAGACAAAACTTTTATTCCCGATGATGGGGATGTTGTTTTTGGTAATGGCGGTGGTCATGATACCTGCGTTTTTTTCGATGTAACAAAAGGATGGCAGAACAGGAGGAGCATGGGATGAAAGATATTTTACGAAATAACAAAGGTGTGGGTGTAGTTGAGGTTATTTTGATTCTGGTGGTGTTGATTGCATTGGTCCTGATTTTTAAAGAGCAGTTGGGAAGTATGGTTGCCAAGGCAATGGAGGCTTTGGAAAAGAGCATGAATGAGGTATTATCGTGAAGCTAAAGGGATCTGTTACCGTATACTTTTCTTTGGTTTTTATGGTGATGTTCAGCTTTATTATTTCCTTTTTCGAGATGGCGGCGTATACCGCGCGAGCCTCCTATCATGCGGTCGCGTCCCGACTTGCGGTAGAGAATTTTTTTGCGGCGTATCTGGCTCCGTTATATGAAGAGTACCATGTTTTCGGAAGAGAAGTGCCGTCGTGGGGAGAGGAATCGGAGTTCACAGAGCAAAGTATTGCGGATGATATCGCATACATGACGGAAAAAAGAGAGGGTGAGAAGTCTTTGCTGATTCGCTCCGGTGCAGAGTTTGATGTGACAAATGTTTTAATGCTAACGGACAACAAACTGGAGGGTTTTCATAGTCAGGCAGTCTCCGCCATGAAGTATCGTGCCGCGCCTGAGGTAATATCTACCTTGGCGGAATTTGCGGGGATGACGGAGCAAGCCAACGCCCATTTGGAGATTGCGGCGGCAAAGGCAGCCACCGACACCGCATATGCAAAAGTGGATGAAAAAATATTACGTTTGATTGAACTGGTAGACGGGGTAGAAATAAAAAAATACGAGAAATTTATGGGTGGTAAAAATGTTGCGTTTCAAAAGGATGCGTATGTGAAGTATTTCAGTACCGATCCGGAAGGAGCGGCGAAATATTTTGACAGAACTCAGGTGTATCAGGCTTTTTTGAGTAATCATGAGAATCCTTACGATACATTGGTATCCCTTGCCGGACGGGCAGAGACGCTTGCGGCGGAGATGGAAGTGAGGGAGTATGAGGAAATGATTTGCCGAAGCGGGTTGGCGAGAGTCCGAGGACAGCTTGGTGTGCTGGCGCCCAAAATCGAGAATCTTGAGAAGAGTATCAAAGAGACATCGCTTCAGTATATTTCCGATACGGCAAAGTTGGGGAAATTGATTCTGACAAAGGGAGATGAGGAGGAAATCGCTGAGCTGACTGTCCGGGTCAATACGTTGGAAAAAGAAAAGGAGCGTATGGAGTCCGAGAAGAAGCAGTATGAAGAGGATGAGAAGAAGCTGAAAAAAGAGGAGGACCTGTTGGAAAAGGAGCAACGGTCCTTGGAAAAGACGGCAAAAAGTCAGAGAAAAACGGCGGAAAAGCTTGTGGACGAAGAGGAGAAGTTTGTAGAGCAATGTGAAAAAGTCCGGGATATATGTGAGGAATCCTATGACTATGCGGAAGAAGTCCGGGCAGAGTTGGCAAAGGCAAAGAAAGTGAAGGCGACTTGCCAGGCGGTACTGGATTCGTTGAGTCTTGTAATCGGTGAAGAAGCGGTAGAGGAGTACCGAAGGGAATTGGATACCTATCTGTTTTATGAGGATTTGGACGGATTTGACTTTGATAAAATGAAGCAGACGTTATTAGGAAATATGTCCGCATTGTGGAATATATCGGTCCGGATAAAAGGAACGTATTCTTCTGCACTTTCTTCTGCGGTCTCCGAGTTGAAGAAAGAAGCGTCATCGATAAGAGTGTATTCCTTTTACGGATTGAAGTTAAACTACGGTGAGATGTCTTTGGCAGATAATCTGTATGACGGAGTGGAATCGATGATATCCGAAGAGGTGGCGGAAGGCTTTCTGGGTTTTTTAACAAACAAGGAATTATCAGAGAAGGAATTGGATACTTCTTATTTGCCTTCCGGCTTCCGGTATGAAGACGAAGGCTTTGACATTTTTTCCTTGTTGGGGACGGACATGGGCGCTATTTTTGATGAAATGAAAACGCTGCTTCCGGAGGATATATCCGCGGGGGCTGTGTTAAGCGATGCTTCGGATGCGATGTTGTTTCACTCGTACCTTGTCACCCATTTCGGTGATTTCTTTGAGGAAAACGGGGTAGGAGCACTTTCTTATGAGAAGGAGTATCTTATTGCGGGAAAGGCTACGGATAAAGAGAATCTTTCCTCGGTGGCTATGCGGATTTGTGCGGTGCGAACCATATTACATTTTGTGTCGCTGTACACGGACAGTACCCGAAAAGCGCCCGTTGAGCAGGCGGCGTTAGCGGCGTGCGGGATCATCGGGTTGCCGGCACTAAAAAGTATTGTAGTCTTTCTTCTGCTTTTTGTGTGGGCGTTGGAGGAGGCAATGATTGATACGGCGGCCTTTCTGCAAGGGAAAAGACTCTTGTTATATCCGGGAAAAAACGGCGGAAGTCTGTCCTTTCGAGAAATCCTGATGTTTTCCAAAACCTTTGTGTTGGAGAAAGCAAAACAGAAAAAGGATGACAAAGGTCTTGCTTTCGGATACAACGAATTTTTGCATCTCTTTTTGTTTTTGACACCGAAGGAGGATAAAAAGTACAGAGCGGCGGATTTGATTCAGGAAAATATGCGGAATATCTATCAAAAGGAATTCCGATTGAATCATTGCGTGTGGAAAATATTGTATCGTGTAGATGAGAGACCGTATGTATATGCTTATGAATGATAAGGAAGGAGGTGCATTTTGATATCTGTTCTTATGTTATTTCGTGACCAAGAAAAAATTCCTGCAAAATCGGCATTACTCTTTTCCTCCCCTACTCTTATTGCCGGTTTTGTTTATCCGAGATACTTTTTTCGACTACTCACTAAAAAAGCTTGCGAAAAGATTCATAATAAATCGTTGGGCCGGAATTGTAAGAGCAGATATCAAAATGCATCCGTAACGGTGGAAGCATCCGTGGCATTTCCTGTTTTTTTCTTTGCGGTAATGTATCTGATACAGATGTTTTATGTGTTACGTGCGGAAGTGGTAATAGCCGAGGCGGGACTTACGGCAGCCAGAGAGGCTGCGGCTTATTCTTATGTGGCGGAGCGTTTGGCGAATGGGGAAAATGCGGTGGCGGAAACACTACTGGATCTTTTTGATCAGAAAATTGTACAGGATGTGGCGATGACCGCAATGTTTCATGCCAGGTGCGATAAGGACATTTTGAAATGTGCGGGAGTGGCGCAGGGGTTTGGCGGCATTTGGGTGAATACGGAGGCTTCCGGTGCGAAAACCAATGCGGAAATCTATTATTGGGTAAATCCTCCGAATGTATGGACGAAGAGGAGTCGCGGATATTACGTGATGCGGCTGGTATATCGGGACTGGACCGGGGAAGGAAGTATATCGGGGCAGGCGGAAGACGAAGAGGAAAATGAAACTACGGTTTATATGACAGAGCACGGGAGCGTGTATCATAGAAACAGAGCATGTACGTACATAAAGATTGATACGACACCGATAATGTCGGAATATGTGGGAAGCAAAAGAAATGCATCGGGCGCAAAGTATTACGCGTGTGAGTTTTGTGACCCTGTGTTGTACAACGGATTGCAGGTTTATGTTACGGAATACGGAACCAGATATCATGCGGTATCCACCTGCTCCGCGATTAAGCGGACTGTAAAAGAGTGTGATTTGGCTGAAGTAGAGCAAACTTATCGTGCATGCAGTAAATGCGGAAAGAGAGAAGGAGGTTCTTGATGGAGTCGTTGGGAAGGATGGTAAGAGAATTATGCGCTGTCCCGACACTGCTGTGGCTGGCATTACAGGATAAAAGGCATTTGGGGGTTATGCCCTGCGGGTTATTGATAGCGTCGATTTGTTTACTGGTCTCAGGGCAATTCGGGGCTGTGAGCCGGCAGTCTGCACTGGGCGGTGTCATGATAGGCGCAGTGCTTATGATGTTTGCTTATTTTTCAAAGGAAGCTATCGGTATGGCAGATGCTGTGATTGTTCTTGTGTGCGGAGCGGCGTTTGGACTATTGGAAACGGTGATGTTTACTTTTCTTGCAACATTGTACGCGGGTATATACTCGGGGATACTTTTGCTTGCGAAGAAGGCAGGGAAAAAAAGTCGAATTCCGTTTTTGCCCTTTCTTTTTTTGGGATATATTACCATGCGGGTGATGGAAAGGTGTATTTAGGAGGGTAACGAATGAAACAGAGGGTGAGGGCATCCATGACGGTAGAGGCGGCATTACTGTATCCGATGATGTTACTGATTGTGTTTTTACTGGTAAAGCTGACCGTATATCGGTATGTGCTGGTACAACAGCAGGCGGCAGAGCTGTATGATGAGGTGTTTCATGAGCGTACGATAGAAACATCACAACTTATAAGAATTTCAGATACGGCATTTGATTTCTTTTCGAAGTAACGGGCAAAGGAGGAAAAACGGTGATAAACGGGGAAGAGTACAGGAAGGAACCGGACGGGAAAACATATTTATTATTAAAAAAGACAG
Source organism: Lachnospiraceae bacterium (assembly GCA_015057365.1). Classification (GTDB taxonomy): domain Bacteria; phylum Bacillota; class Clostridia; order Lachnospirales; family Lachnospiraceae; genus SIG307. The sequence continues at coordinate 24,260 of SVEN01000018.1, forward strand.
AAGATGCCTTTGAGGAGCAAATGGTGCAAAGGGCAAAACCTGCGGGGGTACTCTCTATGGTACGGTCGGAGCGGACCGATGTATATAAGTATGAGATTACCGGAAAAAAGAATCTGGCCATGACGTTCGAGCGGGTTCCGATGAATGCGGAGCAGATAGAAAAGGTAGTGGACGGCATTCTGGAGGTTCTCGGAAGAGGAAGAGAATACTTGCTTGCGGAGGATAACTTCATTCTTGATCCCGAGTACATTTATCTTCGTATTCCGGAGTACGAGGTAACTCTTTGCTATTACCCGGAATATAACCTTGCGTTTGCGGAGCAGTTGGGAAAGCTGTTTGAGGTATTATTGAACCGGGTGGATTACAGGGAAGAACGGGCCATTGCTATGGTTTATGCCTTGTACATGCAGCTTCAGGAGCCGGATATGACGCTGGAACGTATCCGTGAAAAGTTGAGGGAACAGGCCGAAAAAACGGATGCAGGTATAGGTGGCGGATGTGAGTATGCAAAACCGGAACGGTCGCAGGGTGTGTATTCCGGGGATATAACTACGGAAGCAATTGCGGGAAAGGGAAGAAGTCGGGGAATAAAAGAGGAACTGCCGGTCCGGGAAAGGAAACCTACACGGAAAAACAGTTTCTGGGAACGAATCAGGAAGGAAGCAGAGCGGATACGTTTTCCGAGAGGAGAAAAAGAAGGCAGGGGATACGACTTGCCGGCGGTTTCCTATGTCAGAGAGCCTGCGCCGGAGTGGGAACCGAAATATACCAAGGTGTTATCCGTGAAGAACACGGAAAGCGAACCGGCTCTTATTTCCCAGAGAAACGGGGAGACTATCTTTTTGACAAAGTTTCCGTTTTATGTGGGGAGCCTTTCCGGTTATATGGATTATGTGATTTCGCAGGATACCGTCAGCCGTTTTCACGCAAAGTTTATTCGACAGGGCAAAACGGTATTGCTGTCGGATTTAAACAGTACCAACGGAACAAAAGTGAACGGACGTGAGCTTGAAGTGCAGGAGCAGGCTCCGCTTATAAACGGGGATCGTATTTGGTTTGCGGATGCGGAGTTTGTATATTTTGAAAACCGGGAGTAAGGATGTTATCGGTTTGGGGAGAAATCGCTAAGATTACACTTGAAGGAATCGGGAAAAAAGGTTATACTTAATATGTATACAGATAAGAAGGGTGCAGGGCACGGATTCCGGAGGTGGTATATGAAGATAGCGGTTTATTACGGCGGACGGGGTGTTATTGAGGATCCTACGATATATGTTGTAAATAAGCTGATTGAAGTACTGAATGAGTTGAACGTACAGGTACGCCGTTACAATTTATACGAGCAGAAAAATGAAATTGCGGCATTGTCCGGTACCATAAAGGAAGTGGATGGCGTGATTCTTGCCGTGCCGCTTGAGTGGTACGGAATCGGCGGATATATGCAACAGTTTTTGGATGCGTGCTGGTTATATGCCGATAAGAAGAAATTGCAGAATATGTATATGATGCCGGTGGTGGTTGCCACAACCTGCGGGGAACGTCGGTCCGAGAGCGCGCTTCGTAATTCCTGGGAGTTGCTGGGAGGAAAAGTGGCGGAAGGTGTATGTACCTTTGTGGAAAACCAGGTGGAGTTTGAAACCAATACCGAATATGCAAAGCTTATCGAGAAAAGGGCAGAGCATTTTTACAGGGCAGTGTCCCGAAAGGAGTTACAGCTCCCGAGTAGCATTAATTTAATTACAAGAGATATGACGGCGTCGCCGATTCCGCTCACCCCGCAAGAGAGCGAGGAACTGTCCAAGTATGTATCGGATGATAAATACGTAAAACGCCAGAAAGAAGACATAGAGGAACTTTCCCAGATGTTTAAGGGAATGTTTGAAAAGAGTAGTGCCGGAATGGATCCGAAGATGGAGTTTATTGCAAATCTCAGAACGAATTTCCATGCGCCGGAGGAATCTCTTTCCGTAAAGTATGCACTGCAGTTTGCGGATAATGAACGTACGTTGTTTATTGAAATCAGAGACGGTCGGTTGTTCTGCAGTTATCCGGAGGAGGTGCCGGCAGCGGATGTCAATGCAAAGCTGACACGTGCCGTAATGGAACGTATTGTGGACGGCAGAGTAACCTTCCAGGGAGCATTTATGTCCGGTGATATTACAGCAAAGGGCGATTTTAAGCTTCTCAGACAGTTTGATATGATGTTCCGGTTTCAGACGTTGGTGTAGAATTGTAGATGAAAAGGAGAGCGCAGATAATGGATAATTGTATTTTTTGTAAGATTTTAAAGAACGAGATTCCGTCTTCAACGGTGTATGAGGATGATAAGTTTCGTGCTATTATGGACATCGGTCCGGTGGCAAAAGGACATGTGATTTTGCTTGCAAAGGAGCATGCGGCAAATCTTCTGGAGGCAGATGATGAGTTGCTTGCGGCAGCAATGCCTGCAGTAAAAAAGGTGGCAAACGCAGTAAAGAAGACAGTAAGTTGTGACGGTATCAATATTTTACAAAATAACGGAGAAGCAGCGGGTCAGACTGTATTCCATCTGCATATCCACGTGATTCCGCGCAATAAGGCGGACGGTGTAAAGCTTCCGCCGCCGATGGTTAAGTATGCCGACGGTGAGGCTGCGGAGCTGGCGAAGAGGATTGCGGAAAATTTATAGGATTACATCGATTGGGAAATTTCTACTTGACGAAATCCGATACATGGTGTATTCTGAGTGTGTTACAAACATAATTTCATAAGTAAAACTCTTATTAAGAGTGATGGAGAGTAAAGGCTCTGCGAAGTCACGGCAACCCCCGTACGGGAAGGTGCCAAGTTGAGCGGTACGTTGTACCGAACAATAAGGGATTTGGTTTTTTATTGGTATCAAGTCCGTAGTTCGCGCGAGCTACGGACTTATTTTTTGCGTGCAGGCGAAGTGTAAGTAAGGGCAAAACCCAAGCCTGTATGGCACAAGTTCCCCAAACGAAAGGAGAAAAAGATGAGTGATAAGTTTTTATTTACGTCCGAATCGGTAACCGAGGGACATCCGGATAAAATCTGTGATCAGATTTCCGATGCGGTACTGGATGCAATGATGGAACAGGACCCGATGAGCCGTGTGGCATGTGAGACCGCTTGTACCACCGGTCTTGTATTGGTAATGGGTGAGGTAACCACAAAGGCTACCGTGGATATCCAGAAGATTGTACGTGATACGGTGCGTGAAATCGGTTATGACAGAGCAAAGTACGGTTTTGATGCGGATACTTGTGCGGTACTTGTAACGCTGGACAAGCAGTCTGCGGATATTGCTATGGGTGTAGACAAGGCTTTGGAAGCAAAAGAAAATAAGATGTCCGATGCGGATATCGAGGCAATCGGAGCAGGTGACCAGGGTATGATGTTCGGCTATGCATCCGATGAAACAGAGGAGTTGATGCCGTATCCGATTTCCCTGGCACACAGATTGACCAAGAGACTCTCCGAGGTGCGTAAAAACGGAACCCTGCCGTATCTTCGTCCGGATGGAAAGTCCCAGGTAACGGTGGAGTACAACGAGGCCGGAGAACCGGTTCGTCTGGAAGCGGTAGTATTATCTACCCAGCATGCACCGACTGTGACCCAGGAGCAGATACATGAAGACATTAAGAAGTATGTATTTGATGTAGTGCTTCCGAAGAAGTTGATTGACGAGAATACGAAGTTCTTTATTAACCCGACGGGCCGCTTTGTAATCGGCGGACCGAACGGAGACAGCGGTTTGACCGGTCGTAAGATTATAGTAGATACCTACGGTGGATATGCACGTCACGGCGGCGGTGCTTTTTCCGGTAAGGACTGTACGAAGGTTGATCGTTCCGCATGTTACGCGGCACGTTACGTGGCAAAGAATATCGTTGCGGCAGGCCTTGCAAAGAAGTGTGAGATTCAGCTTTCCTACGCTATCGGCGTAGCACAGCCGACTTCTGTTATGGTAGATACCTTCGGTACCGGTAAACTTTCCAATGAGGAGTTGGTTGCAATTGTCCGTAAGCATTTTGACCTTCGTCCGGCAGGTATCATTAAGATGTTAGATCTTCGTCGTCCGATTTACAAGCAGACCGCGGCATACGGTCACTTCGGCCGTACGGATCTGGATCTTCCGTGGGAGAAGACCGATGTGGCAGAACAATTGAAGGCATATGCAAAGTAAGGTTTTTTGAATATGCGCAGTAACGGCGCGATAACGGGAAAAGATAATATATTCAAATAAAACAAAATATTTAAATAGTGATACGGGATGTCGCGAGGCGGCATCCCGTGTTTTATTGACGGAAGATAGGGAAAATAGGTGTTTATAATGAAATTTCGTTGAAAACAATACATGAGTATGATATACTTTAGTAGAACAATATTTTAATGTTTTTGATTTCGAAAGAGGAAAGGAGTTTTGTTATGCAATATCGTAAATTCGGTAATACGGGAGTGGAGATTTCTACCTTGGGTTTCGGTTGTATGCGTCTTCCGGAGATTGATTTGGGCGATGGTAAGTTTGAAGTGGATCAGGAGAAGACGGATGCAATGCTTCGTCATGCTTACGATTTGGGTGTAAATTATTTTGATACGGCATTTTATTATTGTCATGAGAACAGTGAAATTGCGGTAGGAAAGGCATTGAAGCCGATTCGTGACAAGGTGTATATTTCTACGAAGTGTCCGCTGGAGCGTGTGAAGAAGCCGGAGGACTTTGAGGGAATGTTGGATAAGAGTCTGGCAAAGCTTGACACGGATTATGTAGACTTTTATCATTTCTGGGGCATCAATCGTAAGGTATTTGATGAAGTGATTGTGCCGTTGGGATTATTAAACGAAGCAAAGAGATTAAAGGCGGAGGGGAAGATTCGTCATATTTCGTTCTCCTTCCATGATTCGCCGGAGGCATTAAAGTATATTATAGACAATGCACCGGAAATGGAGACGGTATTGTTGCAGTACAATCTTTTGGACCGTGCCAATGAAGAGATGATCGGGTATGCCAAGGAAAAGGGTCTGGGTGTAGTGGTGATGGGACCGGTAGGCGGCGGACGTCTTGCGGCTCCGACGGAGCTTGCAAAGCGTCTCGGTAGCGGAAATTTAAACACCTATGAGTTGGCCTTCCGTTTTGTTCTCGGTAATCCGGGTGTTTGCTGTGCTCTTTCCGGTATGCAGACCTATGAGATGGTAGACCAGAATGCGGCAGTTGCTTCTTTAGAAGAGCCGATGACCGAAGAAAAGTGGCGTGAGGTGGGAGATGCACTGGAAAATCTGAAGAAGTTTTCCGAGCTTTATTGTACCGGTTGCGGATATTGTCAGCCGTGTCCGAAGGGCATTCAGATTCCGCGCATTTTCCAGGCTTATACCTATCACAATGTATACGGTTTACATGAGCTTGCGAAAAAATCTTTTTTGGATTATGTAAACAACGAAAAGAACCCGGGTGCAACGATTAAGGATTGTGCGGATTGCGGATTCTGTGAACGGAAGTGTCCGCAGCACTTGAAGGTGCGTGAGTTACTGAAGAAGGTAGAAGATACTTTGACCGCATTATAAAGAAAGTAGAGCCTAGGTGGGTTGTCATGTCACAGAAATGAAGGCAGCAGAAAGGAGATAGGAAATTATGTTGGAAGCAATACCGTGGAAATCATGTTGTATTACAAAGACAGATCGTAAGGGGGATTGTCTTTTCCTATATTCCGAGCGGGGAATGCACAGAATCGAGCCGAAGACTGCCGGGATTGTAAGAGTTACGTACACGGAGCGGGAGTTTTTTTCCGACCGTGAGAAGCCGGGTGTGATTCAAAAAACGGGATGGGGAGACTGGAGCTATAGGGAAGATGGGGAGACTGTAGTGTATTGTTCGCCGAAGCTTCGGATTGTGATTCAAAAAAAGAGCGCTTCTTTTGTTTATTATGATGGCAAAGGAGTACTTTTATTGCGTGAACGTGACAAAGAGAGTAAGGAACTGGAGGAGTTTCAGAGCTACGAACTGGCCGGAGAGGAAGGGACGGTTATTGAAAAAATTGTGACTCCGGACGGAACCAAGGAAGTGATTAAAGAGGCTACCCGTGTAAAGGGAGAAAGATTTTTTCATACAAGGCTCCATTTGCAATGGCAGGAGGATGAGGCGTTATACGGATTGGGGCAGCATGAAGAGGGGATTTTGAACCTTCGAGGAAAGACGGTATATGTTCATCAGGCGAACCGGAAGATAGCGGTTCCGATGCTGGTGTCCGGTAAAGGGTACGGTATTTTGACGGATACCTACAGTCCGATGGTTTTTCAGGATACGGAGCAAGGGTCCTATCTTTATACGGAGGCGGATGACGAACTGGATTTTTATTTTATTAACGGTGAGGGGTTGGACGGAGTTGTAAAGGGATATCGCTATTTGACGGGAAAAGCCGCAATGTTACCGAAATGGGCTTTCGGGTATCTGCAGTCACAGGAACGTTATGAAACGCAGGAAGAGATAATGGATGTGGCCGCAGAATACCGAAAGAGAGGGCTCGGAATAGACGGAATCGTCCTTGACTGGTTTTCCTGGGAGGACGGTCTTTGGGGACAAAAATCCTTTGATGCAACCCGGTTTCCGAATCCGACGGAGATGGTGGACCGGCTTCATAAGATGGGAATACGTTTTATGATTTCCGTCTGGCCGACGATGGATGAAAAGTGCGATAACTATAAAGAATTCAAAGAGCAAAAGCTCCTGCTTCCGGGAAGTAACGCGTATAATGTGTTTTCGGAAAGCGGAAGAAAGCTGTTTTGGGAGCAGGTGAAGAAAGGATTGTTTTGCCACGGAATCGATGCCTGGTGGTGCGATTCCAGTGAACCTTTTACGCCGGAATGGAATCATAAGTATCGCCCGGAACCGGCGAAGTTGTATGCCGAATATGTGGAGGCGACAAGGAACCATATGCCGGCGTGGCTTACCAATGCCTATGCTTTATGTCATGCAAGGACCTTATATGAGGGGGAAAGGACGGAACAGACCCGGGGCTCGAGGGAACGACGAGTGATTAATCTTACCAGAAGCAGTTATACCGGTCAGCAGCGTTACGGAACGATTTTATGGTCGGGAGATACGGAGGCAAGTTGGAGTACTTTGAAAAAGCAGATTGCAGCCGGTTTGGGATTTTGTGCAACCGGACTGCCGTATTGGACAACGGATATCGGAGCCTTTTTTGTAAAATCCGGCAGTCAGTGGTTCTGGCAGGGAGATTATGAAGCCGGAACGGAGGATTTGGGATATCGCGAGTTATATGTACGATGGTCACAATGGGCATGCTTTTTACCGATATTCAGAGCTCACGGAACGGATTGCCGCAGGGAGCTTTGGGCATTTGGGGAACCGGGAGAACCGTTCTATGATGCATTGGTGGAAGTGAACCGACTGCGATATCGATTGTTGCCGTATATTTATTCTTTGGCCGGAGCGGTGTGGTATAATGACGAGCTGATGATGAAGCCGCTGGTATTTGCGTTCCCGGAGGATGAACCGGTATCGGATTGTAAGGACCAGTATTTGTTCGGAGACCGTCTGATGGTATGTCCGGTAACGACGCCGATGTATTACGAGGCAGGCTCTTTGGAGCTTTTCGATATTCCAAAGACGCGAAAGGTATACTTGCCTGCGGGAGAACGGTGGTATGATTTCTGGACAGAGGAGAGCTACGACGGCGGACAATGGATAGATGCGAAAGCGCCGCTTGAACGGATTCCGTTGTTTGTGCGCGAAGGAAGTATACTGCCGATGTATCGCGAAAACAGCATTCCGAAATGTACGGATGAGATGAAATTGCTCGATAATGAATGTATGGAGTATCGTGTTTTCGAGGGAAACGATGCGGAGTTTTTCCTGTATGAGGATGCCGGAGACGGTTACGGCTATGAGCGGGGCGAATATGTAATTACCAAGATTTCGTGGAATGAGGCGAAAAAGGAGCTTTTGACAGAAAAAATATAAAATTCCTCATCTTTTTTTGACACCGGAAACAGAGTGTGTTATGATAAAAGAAAAGAGCTTATGCTTCCTGTGAAAGCATCGGGGGAGGTCTTATGAAAAAAGAGTTGCAGAGAAAATTGAGTTTTGTATTGTTTGTCATGGCAGTATTTTTTGCCGGCATGGCGCTGACGGTATTTTGTGAGTATATCTGGATGGCCGGTATTGCGGGAGTGTTACTTTTGGCGGCGTCCGTGTTTTTTGCGTTCTGTCCGAAGGAGGAGGCTCCGTCCGCTACGGAAAAGACGACAGAGCTTCTGATGGCTGACCGCATGGCGGAACTGATGCGTGGAAACGAGAAGGCGGAAAAGGGCGTTTATATTGCGGTAAAGAAGCAGCATGAGGCTATGGAAAGCGGTATTGCAGCTTTGCGGGAACAGATTGCGGAGCTGATGAAAGCACAGGAAACGGCAGTAAAAACACTGGTTATGTATAATAAGGAGAATGCAAAGCAGATGGCTCTCAGCGAACGGGAGGAATTGGGACGTTTGCGGGCCGAGATACATGATAACGGAGAGGCGATTCTGGCAGAGTTGGGTACCACTCTGGATAGTCTGGAAGAAATCAAAGAGATCATCGAAGATATGGAGGTCGGTGTACCGGCAACATTTGACAGAGAGCCGGTGCCGGCAGATGATATCGAAGCGATGCTTGCACAGGCAGTTGCAATGCCGGATGTGACCGAGCCGACAGAAGATATGCCGGAGGAGACAACAGAGTTACCGGAGGAGCCGGAGGAAGAAGAAAAACCGGAAGACGCGTTAGCGTCCTCCGGCGTAGATTTGTCCGATCCGAATAAGACCTTGTCCGCAGACGATATTGCGGCGTTGTTTGCAGCAATGGGCAATTAACGACGTCCGTTGCGGCGTTTTGCAAGGTAAGCCGCACGCTTTTTGCGGTAAGGAAGCTCTACAAATATGATATAAACACCGACAAAGAAACAGATACAACCGAGGATTATCCCGATAATCAGGGCCTTACGGGTCTTTTTGGGAGAATCTTCGGTTTTGTTTTGTTCGTTACCGGTTTCCGAAGTATCCGACCCTTCCGAAAGAGTGGTGTCCGGGGCGTCTTCCGGTGAAAGCTGAAGAGTAAAGGCCGGCCCGTCGTTGGTATAAACAATATTTGCGGAGCCGACAACCCGTGTGCCGTAGGTGTAAGTGACCTTTCCGATGGTGTTTTTACCTTCCGCAAAAGAAGAAAGCTGGGTGAGGGAAACACTTTTCTTTACGTCGGAAAGAGAAGCGGAAAACGGTAATACAACTGAACCGGAATCTGTGGTAACGATATCGCTGTTCATAAGCTGTACGGTATCCTCGTTGTTAAATAGCGGAGGAACATCGTTGTTAAGGACAAGCTGTTCGTCGGTTATATTGTAGGTGGTGAAGTTGTCAAAGCCGTAATCTAAAAGAGCGGCTGTTTCGTTATATAGGGTGGTGTCATCCGGAGCCTTCATGATAACGGCAATAAGTGTCATTGTGCCATGTCTTGCACAGGTAACCAGGTTGGCTCCCGCAAGGTCTGTATGACCGGTTTTGCCGGCAATGATACCGTCATAAGGCTGGGCGCCGCGAATCATCAAATGCGTATTTAATACCCAGCGGGACTCGTTGCAAAGATTGGTCGGCGGAATTTGATAATTCTTTGAACCGGAAATCTTTATAAACGCAGAGTTTTTCAGTAGCGGCCGGGTGATTCGTGCCAAATCCGCAGGACACGTATAATGCTCTTCCTCGTCCAGTCCGTGAGGATTCATGAAATGGGTGTTGACACAGCCCAGCTCTTTTGCGCGATCATTCATCATCTGTGCAAAGCCTTCTTTTGTGCCGCCTACATGTTCCGCGATAGCATAAGCCATATCGTTGGCGGAAGGAAGCATAAGTGCGTACAGGGAATCCTCCATGGAGAGTTGTTCGCCCTCATCCACCCAGATACGGCTGGAATCTACCTCGATGTCGTAAACCGCATTATGGGAAACGGTAACGGTTTCTCCCAGGGCGGAATTTTCCAGTGCAAGCAACGCTGTCATCAGTTTTGTGGTGCTGGCCGGATATAAGCGCATTTCCGCATTTTTTTCATATAAAACAGCGCCGGTTTCGGCATCAATTAAAATAGCACCCTCCGCAGACAGCTGAGGGCCTGTCGGCCATTGAAGGTCATCCGCGATAGCAGGATTTTCTTCGGTGGCATAAGAAATTGTCGGTAAAGAAAGCCCCGCAAATACGGAAAAACACAGTAACACTGCAAGGAAAAGCTTGCGGTGACAGTGCTTATGGTTTGATTTATGTGTAAACGACATATGATATCCTCCCAAAATAAATGAGCGTGATATGAACTGCATACCACGCTCTTATTATAGTGTAAAATCGGTCTCTTGTCGAGAGGGTAAAGAAAAGCTTAATAAGTTAGGATTTCATATCCGTCTTCGGTCACCAGTACGGTGATTTCCCACTGGGCGGATAGAGAGCCGTCCTCGGTATATACGGTCCAGTCATCCTCTTCATCAATAAAGATATCATCCTTTCCCATATTTACCATCGGTTCAATGGTAAATACCATACCCGGAACCAGAAGCATCTCCGTTCCGCGCTTGGAAATGTAGCTGACCCACGGCTCTTCGTGGAATTCCAGTCCGATGCCGTGTCCGCCGATTTCTTTGACAACGGTGTAGCCGTGTTTGCGGATGAAATCGTGAATGGCAGCGCCCATATCTCCCAGACGCTTCCATGGTTTGACCTCTTGAAGACCTACCTGGAGACTTTGTTCCGTCACCTCTACCAGACGACGGGCCTCCTCGCTGACATTACCGATGAGGAACATACGGGAGGAGTCGGAGAAGTATCCGTTATAAATGGTGGAAACGTCTACATTTACGATGTCACCGTCTTCCAAAAAGGTATCATCGCTCGGAATGCCGTGGCAAACGACAGAGTTGATGGATACACAGCAGCTGCACGGAAAGCCTTCGTAGCCTAACGGTGCCGGGATACCGCCCAGCTCAGTGGTCTTTCGGTATACCAGATTGTCAATTTCTGCGGTGGACATGCCCATACGGATATGCTCTGCCACATAGTCTAACACCGCAATATTGATTTTACTGCTCTTTCGGATTCCTTCGATTTGTTCGGCGTTTTTAATCAGGTCTCTGGTAGGGAGCGGATAAGGCTCCTTTTCGTATTTCTTCAACTTATCATCAAAGGCAGCATGACAAGTTTTGTATTTTTTGCCGCTGCCGCACCAGCAAGGCGCATTGCGTTCTATCTTTTCCATGAAAAGACTCCTTTGTTATTTTCCCTGTCCGTAGTAAGCGTTTGCACCGTGCTTTCTTAAATAGTGCTTATCCAAAAGCTCCTGCTGCATTTGCGGAAGCGTACCGCCGCTGAGGGCAAGATTATGCCAAGCCATAAAGGAAATCTCTTCTAAAACAACCGCATTATGTACTGCGTTGTGCGGGTCGGTGCCCCAGGTGAACGGACCGTGGCTGTAAACAACAACTCCCGGAACATCATCCGGATTGATGGACAGTTCGTTGAAACGTTCGATAATAACGGTGCCGGTCTCCTTTTCGTAAGCACCTTTGATTTCTTCCGGGGTCATTTTGCGGGTACACGGAATCTCACCGTAGAAGTAGTCCGCATGGGTAGTTCCGAAGGCCGGAATACCGCGACCGGACTGTGCAAAGGTGGTTGCCCAACGGGAATGGGTGTGGACAACACCACCGATGTTCGGGAATGCCTTATAAAGCTCAATGTGGGTCGGGGTATCGGAAGAAGGATTTAACTTGCCTTCGACGCGATTGCCGTCTAAGTCCACAACAACCATATCGTCGGCGGTCATTTTGTCGTATTCTACGCCGGACGGCTTAATTACTACAAGTCCTTTTTCGCGGTCGATACCCGATACATTGCCCCAGGTAAAGGTAATGAGGCTGTACTTCGGAAGAAGCATATTTGCTTCGTAAACTTCTTTTTTTAATTGCTCTAACATATGTATTCTCCTTTGATATTTAATATATTTTATTAGGTTTCATCCGCAAGATTACGGACGGAGGAACGATAACAAATATCCGGTGCAAGACGCACATGTTCCCGTAATGTATTGTCCCTGATGCAGCGAAGCAAAAGCTTTGCGGCGGCGTTGCCGATTTCTGCCGAAGGATAAATTGCGGAGGTAAAGCCGTAAGCCATGTCCGCAGCAAGCGGGGAGTTATCGAAGCTGACCAGGGAAATATCCTCCGGAACGCTTCGGTTGTTTCGCTTTAACAGCTCGGTGATTGCGGCTGCAATCTGGTCGTTGTAACATAACAGTGCAGTGGCATCGCCCAGACGTTTCAGTACGAAGGAGTCCATTTCTCCGGAAAACAAATCCGGAATATCCTCCGTGGTAAACCAGAGAATTCGCTGGTCGTCAATCGGAATACCGGCCTCCGTAAGTGCAAGGGACATTCCCTCAAAGCGCTTCAGGCCCTGTAAATCGTCCGCTTTAAAGATGGCGGCGAATTTGCGATGACCGTTTTCCAGTAAATGCTCGGTCAATAATTTTCCGGCGGAGACATCATCCTGAAATACGCCGCACTGGGAAAACTCACGGTAATACCCGTTTAAGAATACCATCGGAACACCCCGGGAACGAAGTTCTTCGAAAAGCGGAAGGTTCGGACTCGGGAAGGAGGATTTGGTGCCTTCTACGATGAGGCCGCATACGTTATCCTCCAAAATACGGTTCATACAGGCGGTTTCGTCTGTATGACGGTTGTGGGTAATGCCGAGGGAAATCGAGTATCCCTGGGAGGTTAATACATCTTCGATGCCCCGGATAATGCCCGGGAAAATGTAGTCATCCAGGTATGTTGTAATGACACCGATGCGCTTCGGAGTATAGCCTTCCTGAAATGCGGTGCCGCATACATAGGTGCCGCTTCCCCGCTGTCTGGCAAGTAGGCCGCGTTGTACCAGTTCCTCTGTGGCATGCCGCACAGTCTGCCTACTGGTATCGAACTGTTCCGCCAGGGCGTGCTCGGAAGGAAGTTTATCTCCCGGCTTAAAATGCCCGTTATTTATAGAATTTACAATCCATTGGGAAATGCGCCGGTGTTTCAGTAAATTTTTAATCGGCAAAAGCTGTACACCTTCCTTTGTAATAATGTGAAAAAGTTGTCTGTTAGTTGTATAAAAGTTGTATGAAAATTATAGCATGCAGGGGATAAAAAAGCAAGTTGTCATTTGGGAAAAACTATGATAAAATGAAGTCAAAAAAGAGACAACATTCGGAGGGGTTATGCGACTCAGAAATATAAAAGGTGCCAGAGAAGAAATTGCGGTCAGTGAATACGTAACTCAGAATCCGCAGGAAAAAAAGGGAACGTGGAAGGAATATTTCGGAAACGATGCGCCGCTTTATGTGGAAATCGGTATGGGAAAGGGAAAGTTTATTACAACGTTGGCCGAGCAAAATCCGAATATAAATTATATCGGCGTGGAAAAATACGCAAGTGTATTGATTCGTGCGGTGGAAAAGAAAAAGGAAAGAGAAGAGTTAAACAATCTTACATTTCTTTCCGTGGATGCGGCAATTTTGCCGGATGTGTTTGCGGAGGGAGAAGTAGACCGGATTTACTTGAATTTTTCCGATCCGTGGCCAAAGGACCGGCACGCAAAAAGAAGACTTACTTCCCGGGAGTTTTTGGCACGTTATGAGCAATTTTTAAAGAAAGACGGTGAGATTTGCTTTAAGACGGATAATCGCGGATTGTTTGATTTTTCCGTAGAAGAGGCAAAGGAAGCCGGGTGGGAGCTGACCGAGGTAACCTATGATTTACATCATAGCCCGTATGCAGAAGGAAATGTGATGACCGAGTATGAGGAGAAATTTTCCGCTCTCGGAAATCCGATTCACCGGATGGTGGCAAGAAAGCCGGTAAGAGGCTAAAGAAAGAACCCGGAGAACCGGCAAGATTTTTGGCAGGTATGCCCGAGGGGCATGCGGAAAGGAGAGAACTATGGCAGAGATTTTAACATCGGAGAACTTTAAAGAGAAAGTCACAGATGTAAAGGGTACCGTATTGGTGGATTTTTTTGCGACCTGGTGCGGACCTTGCAAGATGATTGCACCGGCAGTAGAGCAGTTGGCCGAGGAATATGCCGGAAAGGCCGGCGTGTATAAGCTGGATGTAGATGAAGCCCAGGATATCGGAATGGAGTATAAGGTAATGTCCATCCCGACGTTGATTATTTTTAAGGACGGAGTTGAGGCAGAGCGCATTCGCGGCGCGGTATCCAAAGCAGAGCTTGCGGATGCGATAGAGCGCAATCTATAGAGGTTTGTCATTTTGAAAATTTCTATAAAAGAAAAGGAACCTATGAAGCAGAGAAGAATATGATACGGTAAGAGAGAGTTTGCATATGGGGAAGAAATACCGGAAAAGGATAGTTCCCTGTGCGGAAAGAGAGATGCCGTGTTCTATGCAAAGCATAATAACGAATCGAGTTATACGGGAAATATAAAATGGCGCAGACAATATCTATGTCTGCGCCGTTCTTTTCGTGAAGTATGTCGTACCATATGCCGGTGGAGTGACAGCATCTGTGGAAAGGGCCGGAGGTAAGAGGTTGCACCCGATACCCGGAAAGTGACACCGTAAATCAGGAATGCCAGTAATCGTTTAGGAATTCCACTCTTGCTTTCAGCCATTCCGAAAGAAAATCATAGGCTTCCGCCTGAGTGTAGCATGCGGCGGACTGCCAGGACAGTTCGATGCTAAAGGAAGATCGATTGTTGATGTTATCCCATTTTTGATAATTTCGTTCAAATGCATCGGTACACTGTGCCTGGTCGGATTCCAGCACGGTATAAACCCGGTCAAAGACACCGGAATCATAAGCTCTCGTCCATTTCTCACGTATCAAAGCCTGATACCAGTCTTCGTAGGCCAGTACCGCCAGCCACGGATTGATGGTGTTATAGTCTCCGCCCCGTCCCGGACCTCCGTTTACATCAGGTACGATATTTGCGGCATAAAAGCCGGTGCCGTCGGCGCAACGCTCCTTATTGCCCATGGCGGAATCGTAATCCCACGGAGCTTCGAAGGTCAGTTTTTTATCGCCCTCCGGGCCGAAATCCACACGGAAAAAGAAACTGGACCAGTAAACGTCCGCATCGCAGAGAAGCTCGTTAATGAGATAGGCGTCTGCCAAAGAGGAGACGTTGACGACGCGTTCCACAGCCTCCCGAGGGGAAATCTTATCGGTGAAAGTGATGTCGGTATAGGTATCGTTAAATATGTAGGCCTCGTCATCGTAAGCCGCGGCATACATGATATAATAGACGTTGTTTACGAAGGAAGCAATAAAGTCACGTTGTTCTTCGGAATAGATGTCGCTTTTGATTGTGATTCCGATTTCGTTCTTGTAGCCGTATTCCGGGTCGCTTAAGCATTTCATGGTGTATCCGCCGCCGCCTTTCCCGTCAAACGGAATCAGAGGTGCGTTGTCTGCGTAATCTACAAAGAATTGTTGCAGAGGATCTTCGTGCATGTAGTAGCCGTCCATCTCCATAAAATATCCGATATCCGTACCGGTGTAGCCGGCTTCCGGTTCTGTAATGTCCACGCGGTCTTTGTTGACCTGCTGCTGTTCTGCCAGTAAATAAACACCCCAGTATTGCCCGTTAATCACTACCTCCACCAAGGCGGCATCGGAGGCGTAGAGTCCGTCTTCCGCAAGAAGCTCTCTTGCGATGGCCAGTGCCGTTTTATTGCGGAGCATGGAGAAGTCTTTATATTCCGCCAGTAGCAGCCAGTTCTTAAATGTGGCTCCATCATTTAGTCCCAGCATATTTTGTGACTCTTCGAATTTGATTCGAAGAGGTTTTTTGTCGTAGGAGGTGGTCCAGTTGCCCCGTACCTTCACATCGGCGTTGACCGCATCTAACAATACGGTTTGATCAGCATCCGTCAGGGTGACGGTGCATGCCTCGTAATACGGGGATGGTGGGATTACATATCCCGGTGTCCAGGAAGAAATAGATTCGGCTACATGGGTGGAGACCGGCTTGGTTACAAAGTCCATGACGGATTTGTCGGCGTTTTTTGTTTGAATGGAAACTACCGGTAGTCCGTCCGGCTCGGTAAGCGTTACTTCCGATGGGGTAGCGTTGCCGGAACAGCCGGAAAAAAGTAGGAGTATGGCCGATATGAAAAGAAATGCTAGCAAACGCTTCATGTTGGTAGTCCTCCGTTTCCTTTGATGTAAGTAATTATACCATTTTTGTCCGGGAATGGAAAGCATAAGATTTCCGGTTTTAAACAGGAAAGAACCTCTGCCCTAAGACAGAGGTTCCGGAAGATAAAAGATTCGTTTACTCGTTTTTGAATCTCTTTTTTACGTGATTATAAATAAAGTTGATGGCAAAACACAAAATACCGGCACCCAGGAAGCAAAGTACGGTTTCCATGGAGTTGTCATGCTCTATGTCAATCATCAGCAATTTTATAACTGCCAACATGGCGAGACAAAGTCCGTAAATACGGAGCGGTGCCAGACGAAGCGGAAAGCCTGCCAGTACGAAAAAGACGGCGAGAATCAGCAGGATACAACTGATGAAATAGCCTTCCACACCTTCAAATGCAGTCATGACCGCAATGGTATATACCGTTATGCGCAGGCCGAAATAGATGCCCAGTCCCGTTTTTCCGCTGTATTGCTTATATTGCTCGTACAGGCCGCTACCGCAAAGGTATAGGGTAAGTATAACCAGCCAGATACAAAGGAGCGGATGATCTTCCATGGCGCTGCTGTGAAGCAGGGCAATGCCCCAAATCCAGAGAGCGGAATGAACAACACGTACAAAACAGTTGATGACCGGTTCTATAACGTCGCTACCGTCAAGCTTTTTGCGGAAATTCGTATAGTATACGGCACAGTTACACAGCACAAGGAGGCTAAGAACCAGTGCCATTTGAGGGATGTCTTCCTCAATGATGTTCCCGAAAATCCATGCGGATGTCGTAAATACATAGAACATTCCGAATACGTATAATACCGTTTTCCAAGCGTTTGAGAATCTGTGCTCCCATCCGTTCCGGAAGAGGAAAACAAAGCTTCCGGTAAAGTAAGCGATTCCGAATACCGCAATCAAAAACAGGATAAAAGAAGGATCTTCGTATTCGTAGGAAAACAAAATCGGAAAGAGGTATGCAAAGGCCGTAATCTTGTCGAAGCAGCGGCCGGATTCCTGTGTACAGAGGTACTCCCAACGGTGAGATTCGGAATTAAGTACCGAACGTAACGGACATTCGTTTCCGAATATACCGAACAGCGTTGTAACAGTACAAAACAGAATCGGAATCAGGAGTACAAGCAGGAGCGGAATGTCATACAGCATAAGCGTGAAACAAACCGCAGTTGCATTTACAATGGTACTGCCTCTTGCTTCGGTGCCCGTAGTGCCGAATAATTCCGTAATCAGGTAGGCAACAAGCAAGCCGCCAAGCAGGAAAAGTACCGTCGGAACTTCAGCCTCGAATAAGCACTCCGAAATCAAAGCGAATACAATCCATACGATAATCTGGTATATTGTAAAAAGGAATACGGAGCCTGTTCCGGATTTATAAACAGGAAACGTTGTTTTATTAATGGTACGTTGTTCATAAAGCTGAGGCAGCAGAGAGAGGCCTGCCAAACTTCTTCGGCGTAATAAAAAGAACAACGGTAATACTAGGCAATAGATGCATAAAAGGGTAGCGGCGGTAGGATTGTTGCCACTGAATTCTCCGTAGTCGCCGAACAGAGAACCGTAATTTGCGGCAAGTACCCAAAGCTGAATCAGATTCAGGCCAAAGGCGGTCAGGTGAATCCAGGAATACGGTTTGTTCTCTGTATTCGGAAGAAAACGCCATAGTACAACCCATAAATAGAGTAGTGACAACACCGTAAAATAAATACAAAGGAAGGTAAACTGTGCTCCCGATTCGATGCCCAGGCAACCGAAAATTACCGAGAAGGCGATTCCGATCTGACCCAAAAGCGCCACGGTAAAGGATTGACGCAGAAATACATACAGTCCGGTTCCCAGTAGCCAGAAGAAAAGTAATATGTATAAAACTTCTACTTCAAACATTCCAAAATACAGTGCCGTAAGAAATAGTGTGATGTAAATAGCACCGAAACCACAGCCCACAAGGGAAGTAGTAAACCAACTCTTACGTTTGCGTTCGAAAAACAGGCCGAGTCCCAGGATAAGAAAACTCACGATAAAAAGAATCGCAACTCTGGCCGTATCCCCCAGACGTTCGTACAGCATACTTCCGAATAAAAACAGTCCTACGAAAACCAGAACGGCAGCCACTATACCCATGACCTTACCACCGAGATTTTCCTCAAATTTGGAGGTAGACTTTGACTTTGTGGCAGTTTTCGACTGTACAGGCTTTTGCGCAGGAGCGGAAGCCGGTGCAGGTGCCGGATGAGGTGCGGAAGCACTTTCCGGAACGGTAGCGGCCGGAATATCGGAGGTGATACATTCGGTATCTGTTTCTGCAGTAGTATGTCCGATGGTTTGCCGGCTATCCCTTAAATCTTTTACTTCAAATTTTAAATCATAAAGTTGTTGCTCCAAATCGGCAAGGGAATGCTCGATTTTGGAAATACGTTCTTGTTCTGTCATAAATCCTCCTAAAGTAAATCTTATGTTTGGAAGTATGTGTTTATCATAACATGAAATATATTAAGAAGTCTATAGGGGTGGTTTTACGATTGTGTTACGGAAGTTTTAAAAGCTAAAAACGAAAAACAACATTTAATCAAAAGAAACCCCGAGGATCGCACCCCCGGGGTTTTCAATTTGTGCCTGAATGACACGTGTATTCCTTTTGCCTATCCTTATTATTTATATGCACGATTTTGATTTCTTGTCAAGCACTTTCTGCCGTTTGGATAACTTCTTGGGATGTTATCAAAATAAAAATAAAAGCCCCAGAACCTGCTCTACGGCAACCTCTAGGACCTTCCAAGTGCGCGACCAGGGGCTCGAACCCTGGACACCCTGATTAAGAGTCAGGTGCTCTACCAACTGAGCTAGTCGCGCTTATTTTGTTTACCGCTCATCCCTGAGCGCAAAAACGATTATATACCATTCCTTTAAAAAATGCAAGCACTTTTTTGAATTTTTTTAAAAATTTTTTTCGGGATGTTCGGAAACCCTTATTTTATGCGGGTTTGCGCGCAAAAAAATTTTGAAAAAGAGTGGATTTCGGGACGACGGGAGAAAAAAAGGAGATCTTTTAGTGTGTTGGAGCAAAAAAAGGAAGTGTCGTGACAATGACGACACTTCCTTGTGCAACAAGCGAAACGTTATCTTTGTTATGTTTATTTATAAATCTGAATCAATACGCCGCTATCGTTCGGAATGACCTTCGCAGTCAGGTCGGAGGTCTCCCAGTCGGCAAGCAGCGGGGAGTTGGTGTAGATGGTCGGCTTGCAGTTGTTGAAATCGCCGCCGTTGTTTTCGATGAACATGCGGCAGTCGTTGCCGGCGGCATCTTTACCGTCCAACATGTAACGGGCGGATAACACCATTTCCTTTGTTTTTTCAATCTTCTGAGTGTCGACACCGGTGCCGATAACTTCGCCGTTAAAGTAAGAACCTCTTGCGGTTCCGTCGAACTCTATCATACATACATCCCTTGTGTGTCCGGCAACAAACTGTGAGCCTTTGATGCGGATGTCGATTTCCATTAATAATTCCATAGTGTGGTCCTCCTTATCAAATGTGTGTATTTTGTTATATTATACCTCTTTTTTTCAGATAATTCAAGGGCAAATGCTAGTTGCAAATTTCCGTAAAATATGTAAAAATGAGAGTAGAGAAACTGTTGGAGGATACCATGGGTAAAATTTTTGTACTGATGGGCAAAAGTGCCACCGGAAAAGATACGGTATTTAAGCGTTTAATCGGAATGAAAGAGCTTGCACTGCATACGGTGGTGGGCTACACGACCCGCCCGATTCGAAGAGGCGAGGCTGACGGAAAGGAATATTTTTTTGTCAGTGTAGAGAAGTGGCAAAAGTTACAGAACGAGGGAAAAGTAATCGAATCCAGAACCTACCATACAGTGGTAGGGGATTGGCATTATTTTACGGCAGATGACGGTCAAATAGATGTAAAGAAGCAGGATTATTTGTTTATTTCCACGTTATCCGGATATGAGCAATTAAAGAAGTTTTACGGTGCGGAGGTTGTATTGCCGCTTTATGTTGAGGTAGAAGATGACCAAAGGCTGTGGCGCTCCGTTTGCAGGGAACGTCGTCAGGCAAAGCCGAATTATGACGAGGTGTGTCGCCGCTTTTTGGCGGATCAGCAGGATTTTTCCGAGGAAGAGCTAAAGAGAGTCGGCATTTTTAGACGGTACAAAAATACGGATTTGGATGAGTGCGTAAAAGAAATAGCCGGTGACATTGCGGCATTAAAGAAGTAAGTGTCGGAAGAGGAACGGATGCTTCCGGGGATTTCGGAAATATTGTTTGCGTGATATACGGAATTATGGTATACTGTTAGAATAGGCCTGTATAGAGAACAGGCTGTATAGCGAACGTCCGGGAGGTGAGCACAATGGATTTGAAAGTGAATCAGATTTCACAGCCGGAACCGGTGGAATTGCCGAAGCAGACACCGGAGGCCGACGGTACGTTTAAATTTATGCTTGCCGGTAAAATCGAAGAGGCGGCCCTGCAGGAACGTTTGAATTCCCTGATGGATGATATTACGCTACAGGGAAAGAAGATTGCCAAGCATATGGATGTGCGGGATATGAAAAAGTACCGAGAGCTCATTAAGGATTTTATGAACGAAATCGTGACCCGGTCTCACAAGTTTTCCCGTGAGAATTTCCTGGACCGCAGAGGGCGACACCGTGTGTACGGTATGATTCGTCTGGTAGACGAGACGTTGGACGAGCTGGCAGCGGAGCTGATTAAGGACGAGAAGGACCATTTGATGATTTTGAGCCGGATTGATGAAATCCGAGGCTTGCTTTTGGATATTTTTACCTGATGCGGAAGAACCCGGTGTTGCGGTAACAACGGGAGGCGGATGGTAACGTGTAACGGAAGGGAGGGGTTCCTATGGCGGATTTTAAGGAGATTATCGGACACGAGCAGGTGATTCATCATATGCAGAACGCGATCCGTCAGAAGAAGTTTTCCCATGCGTATTTGTTGTGCGGGGAAGCCGGGAGCGGAAAGCGTCTTGCGGCAGAGGCCTTTGCCAAGACCATTCTTTGTGAAGAAGGCGGCATTGAGGCCTGCGGCAAGTGTAAGTCCTGTAAGCAGATTGAGTCGGGAAATCACCCGGATTTTAAAACGGTGGTGCGGGAGAAGGGGACCTTGGGTGTCAAAGAAATCAGAGAGCAGGTCACTGCGGATGTGCAGATTAAGCCTTACAGCAGTGCATATAAGATATATTTGATTGACGAAGCCGAGAAGATGACGGAGGAGGCGCAGAATGCTCTTCTGAAGACCATTGAGGAACCGCCGGAGTATGCGGTGTTTTTATTGTCGGTCACAAGGCAGGAGCTGCTTTTACAAACGGTGTTATCCCGTTGTGTGCTCTTAACCTTTCATCCGGTGGCAACGGAGAAAATCAAGCAGTTTCTGATGGAGAAAAAGGGAGTTCCGGATTATTTGGCGGAGAGTGCGGCGGCGTTCTCCGGAGGGATTACGGGGCGTGCCGTGCGGTTTGCGGAGTCCGAGGCCTTTACGGAGCAGCGGGATGAGGTGTTGCATCTGGTAAAGCACGTGGACGAGATGACCATGGCGGAGATTATGGAACAGGTAAAGCTCTTTGCCGCAAAGAAGGATACGGCAGACGAGTATTTGGAAATGATTCTTTTGTGGTACCGGGATGTGCTCTTATATAAGGCTACAAAGAATTTAAATATGCTTTTGTTTCGGGACCAGCCGGAGGCGATTGCTGCCCAGGCAGGGAAGCGGAGCTTTGAAAATCTGCAGGGTATTGTAGAAGCATTGGAACAGGTAAAACAGCGTATGAAGTCTAACGTGAATTTCGAGAATGCGCTGGAATTGCTGTTGTTATATATGAAGGAGGTTTAGGAAGAATGAAGGTTGTAGGTGTAAGATTCCGGAAGGCGGGTAAGGTATATTACTTCGATCCGCTGGAGTTTGATATAAAGCAGGGCTCGAATGTTATCGTAGAGACCGCAAGAGGCGTGGAATTCGGTTATGTGGTAATGGGCATAAGAGATTTGCCGGAGGAGAAGATTACCCAGCCGTTAAAGCCGGTGCTTCGTCCGGCTACAGAGGAGGACGTAAAGACCCAGGAGGAGAATGCGGCCAGAGAAAAGGAAGCTTTTAAGGTTTGCCTGGAAAAGATTCGTAAGCATAACTTGGAGATGAAGTTAATCGATTCCGAGTATACCTTTGATAATAATAAGCTGTTGTTTTATTTTACGGCAGACGGGCGTGTAGACTTCCGTGAACTGGTAAAGGATTTGGCATCGGTGTTTAAGACACGTATTGAGCTCCGCCAAATCGGTGTTCGTGACGAGACGAAGATTCTCGGCGGTATCGGCGTATGCGGACGTGCTCTTTGCTGTCATACCTATTTGTCCGAGTTTATTCCGGTGTCCATTAAGATGGCAAAGGAGCAGAATCTGTCCTTAAATCCGACGAAGATTTCCGGCGTATGCGGCAGACTCATGTGCTGCCTAAAGAACGAGGAAGAGGCGTATGAGGAGCTTAACAGCCATCTTCCGTCCGTGGGTGAGTACGTAACCACCTCCGATGGTTTACGGGGCGAGGTACAGAGCACCAGCGTCTTAAAGCAGCTGGTTAAGGTCATTGTGACCTTGGATAACGACGAAAAGGAAATTCGTGAATATAAAGTGGCCGACTTGAAGTTTAAGCCGCGCAGAAAGCAGGAGCGTGTTCAGATGGACGATGAGCTTCATGCTCTGGAGCAGTTAGAACGCAAGGAAGCAAAGAAATAAGGGGATTTTTATGACGCAGACAGGTGAAAACGGTCGCTCTCCGGAGCTTACTGCCCGCTATGCATTAGCGGAGCAGCTAAAGAAGGACGGAGAACGGATCGATGAACTGCAACGAAACGAATACTTGATTTTTCAACATCCGGGCCGGTTTTGCTTCGGTATGGATGCGGTGCTTTTATCCGGTTTTGTCCGGATTAAGCCGGGGAGCCGTGTGCTGGATCTGGGGACAGGTACCGGGATTTTGCCGATTTTAACGGAGGCAAAGACACCGGGAAAGCATTTCACGGGCTTGGAAATTCAGGAAGAAAGTGCCGACATGGCACGGAGAAGTGTTGCGGTGAACGGTCTTACCGAAAAGATTGACATTTGCGTCGGAGATATTAAGGAAGCCGGCCGGATTTTCGGACCGGCTTCTTTTGATGCAGTGACCACAAACCCGCCTTATATGACGGCGGAGCACGGGCTGCAAAATCCGGACCTGCCGAAGGCCATTGCCCGGCATGAAGTGCTGTGTACCTTGGAGGATGTGGTACGGGAGGCAGCCTATGTGTTAAAGCCGGGAGGTAACTTTTTTATGGTACACCGGCCGTTCCGCCTGGCGGAAATTATCCGTTGCCTGTCGGCCCACGGGCTGGAATTAAAGCGGATGCAACTGGTACACCCGTATGTGGACAAAGAACCGAATATGGTGCTTCTTGAGGCCAGTAAGGGCGGACGCCCGCGGGTGACGGTGGAACCGCCGATTATCGTGTTTAAGGAGCCGGGCGTATACCACGAGGATATTACCGGGATTTATGGATACTAAGAAAGGAAAGAATCATGGCAGGAACGTTGTATTTATGTGCGACCCCAATCGGAAATTTGGACGACATCACCTTTCGTGTATTGGAAACATTGAAAAACGTGGATGTGATTGCGGCGGAGGATACCCGCAACAGCATTAAGCTGTTGAACCGGTTTGAGATTAAGACGCCCATGACCAGCTATCATGAGTTTAATAAATATGACAAAGGAAGACAGCTCATCGAGCAGCTGCTGGAAGGAAAGAACATTGCGGTTGTTACCGATGCGGGGATGCCGGGCATTTCCGATCCGGGAGAGGAGCTGGTAAAGATGGCATATGAGGCAGGTGTACCGGTGACGGTGCTGCCGGGAGCCTGTGCCTGTGTAACGGCCTTGACCTTATCGGGCTTGCCGACCAGACGTTTCTGCTTCGAAGCCTTTTTGCCGACGGACAAAAAGGAACGGAAGGATGTACTGGGAGAACTTGTGGATGAGACCCGCACCATTGTGCTGTACGAGGCCCCGCACCGGTTGGTAAAGACCCTTGCGGAGCTGATGGAGACCTTAGGAGACCGTCGTTTGACCATCTGTCGAGAACTGACGAAAAAGCATGAGGAAGCTTTCCGTACTACTTTTTCCGATGCTCTTGTATTTTACGAAACCAACGAACCGAAGGGAGAATGCGTCCTTGTCATCGAAGGCGCAGACCGGGAAGCGTTGAAGAAGGAAGAGCAGGAGTCTTTTTTACAGTTGAGTCTTGAGGAGCATATGGAACGCTATTTGTCTCAGGGAATGAGTAAGAAGGACGCTATGAAGGCCGTGGCTGCGGATAGAGGAGTGTCAAAGAGAGAGATTTATGCGATGCTATTGGAGGAGTAAGGGGGAGAAAAGGGAAGGGAACTTTGAATTTGATTGAGAGGTAAGGATATGGCTATTTTTAATGTAAATCTCAATATTCATTATTCAGCACCGCAAGAAGTATGGGATGAAATAGAAAAATGTTATGCTGAAATGCCACAAGAAGAATGGAATGAATGGTTGCAACTTTTTAAAACCCGCTTGACGAGGACATTGGGTTATTCTATCGGAGAACCAGAAGCTGGATATGAGTTTAAATATTGGGAGTTATTATAAGAACTCCCAACTTTCAGCTTTGTGAAGAGTTGAAAGCACGCAAGAATTTGAATTTGGCGAGGTATATTATGGAGTACAAATTGTTGGAAAAGCAAGATGTTGAGTTGATGAAATATTTTGTTGATGATGATAATACCAAATATGATGAGGTTATTCTTAATACATTTTTGGAGG
>SVEN01000064.1 GCA_015057365.1 Lachnospiraceae bacterium
CGCACCGTCGGACGGTCTTGCCCGATACACAAGAAGGGTAATTACGGTCAAAACCGCTACAAACGCCAACTCCTGTAACAGCAGAGATGTCAAACGAGCATCTGCATCCCACGAACACACATAGAAATACTCCGGGCAAAGAAACCGTAACGCATGTATGCGGTCTCTAAGAGCATCTCCCATGTAATTATAGGTACGGAAGAACTGTTCCTCAAACCAGCCATAGACCAACAGAATAATCGGCGTAATGCCGAACACCCATCCGCTGACCGCACAAAACACGACGAAGTTTCCCACAAAGGTCACACACAAAATAAGCGTGGTATAAAGAGCCAGATAGCCCAGCAGATGTACTGCCAGCCCCTTTAACACAATCGGAAATACAACCGCCTTCATATTCCCGGTAATCGTGATAATAAAGATACTTACCATTGCCATGGCCACATACGGTACCAGATAGATCAGCACTCCGTTGATATAGCGTACCGCAAACAGTGCCTCACGCTTTACCGGAAGAGAATGAAAAAAGTCCACCTTCTTCTTGGAAAATAAATATCCGAAGCCGCTGACCGCACAAATAAATGCACCGAAAATCGTCACCATTATCAACCACACACTGTCATACGCCATCGGCGCTGCCAGACGTCTGGCAAAATTATCCAACATCCCTGTTCCAAAGCCTCTGGAGCTTGAAATCTCCATGGCAATGTAAATCGGCACCGGCAGCAGAAATACAATAGCCGCCAAAATAATCGTCCACAGACGCTGACGCAAATCTTCCTTTAATAATTTAAAGAATGAGCTTCTTGAAGTCATATCCTGCCACCTCCGTTTCACTGATAAAGATTTCTTCCAAGGTTAACGGAAGCATCTCAAAGAACACCGGCTCCGCCGCTGCCACACGGGCTGCAATCTCTTCCTGACCGCCGCGCACCGTAAGAGTTTTCAGACGACCGCGTTCTTCCTTATTGACTACTTCCAATCCCATTAATACTCTTGCCTCCTGCTCCTCATCCGCAAATACACACTGCAGCTTATGGATGCCGGTACGCATCTCCTCCAAATCCTTGGAAAGCAATACGCCGCCTTTGTGGAGCAACCCCACATGGTCACAAATATCCTCCAGCTCACGGAGATTATGAGATGCCAGCACCGGCGTGAGCCCCCGCTCCGTAATCTCCTTTGCAAAAATACTCTTTACCGCCTGACGCATCACCGGATCCAGACCGTCAAAGGTCTCGTCACAAAGCAAATACTTCGTCCCGGCACAAACCCCCAGCAAAATCGATACCTGCTTTTTCATACCCTTGGAAAAGGTGCTGATTTTCCGGGACAGCGGCAGTCCCAGCTGGTCCATCAGCTCCAGGTAACGCTTGCGGTTAAACTTCTCATACACCGCACCGTAATAATCAGCCATATCCACCGGCGTACCGTTGTTTAAGTAATAGGCATCATCGGAAATATAGAACACTTCTTTCTTTGCCGCCGGATTCTCATATACCGGCGCTCCGTCCACCGTAATGGTTCCTTCGTCTGCCTTTAACACGCCCGCTATCATACGAAGCAGGGTGGATTTACCGGCGCCGTTGGTTCCTACCATACCGAACACAATGCCCTCTTTTATTTCTACGGAAACACGATCAACCGCCAGTATTCCGTCAAAGCGCTTCACCACGTTTTCTGCCTTAATCATCCGCTTCACCTCCTACACCTAATTCCGACGCAGCCTGCTGCATCGATTTCGATCCGTCTTCCGGCACCGGCCCCTGCTTCTTTTCACCTGCCTGTGTCGATTCCGGCGTCAAAGTCCTCGCCGACTCCGTCCACGCCGCGTTAAACAACCGGTTCAAGTCTTCCTTTGTCATACCGGCTTCCTTTGCCTTACGTACCAACCGCTCTGCTTCCTCTCTTACTTCCTTTTCCCGAAGAGCAAGCAGCGGCTGCATATCTGCCACAAAGTTTCCCTTTCCTTTTACTGCGTAAATTACTCCTCTGCGCTCCAGCTCCGTATAGGCCCGCTGAATGGTATTCGGATTAATGGAAAGCTCCATGGCAAGATTCCGTACGCTGGGAAGGGGCGCATCCTTTTCCAAAACGCCGCACAGCACCAGACTCTGGAACCGCTCCACAATCTGCTCGTAAATCGGTCTCCGGTCCGTATAATCGATAATAATCAACCCGCACCTCCTCCTTTCCGATGGTATTATCCGTAGTTTCTATAAGCTCATCAACTGTACTAGTATGCTTAATACAGTTTGAGTATAGCATGGCGCAGGGTCGCTGTCAACGATTTCCTGCGCCGAAAAGTTTTAATATTTTCTTAAGGGGTGTCTTCTACCATCTGCACCACCTGAGAATACATGGTTCGGAACCGGATGGAAAACAGCTTCATGTCATACTCACAAGGCCCGTACAGCGGGTCTGTGCCGTACAGGATACCCTTCTCGGCATCATACCCGGTGAGCACCACACAATGCTCTAAATTCTGCCAGTACAACTCCTCTCCGTCCACTTCCCATATCTGGGCAATGTACGGTGCCTGCAGGTCCATGGTGGTCCAGGCCAACACCGGAGCTTCTTCAACCATGGAAAGTAGGTCAGAAAAAGAAACTCCCTCTTTCGCAACTGCGGTCAGGCCGGTGCTTGCTCCGTTTTTTTCCGACAAACTTTCGGCTTTTTGCTTCTCTGCCGGCTCATTGCCGGTTCTCCGGAGTTTTTCCTCTTCCAGATATCGGTTGGCGGTATCCGCAATCACCGGTGCAAAACAGCCTGCGGAGGCCTTCTTTTTTCTCGGGTCCCCCACAAAGGCTTTCCTGAAGTCCGTCTGTCCCCAAGTCCCCTTCGGAAGCCACACATCCGCCAGTTCACACTTATCCGCCTCGATTCCGTAATAAGATAGCAGTATTGCCAAACCGGTCACCTCGCAGCCGTGAGGAAGTTCAGGATTCTGAAGAATCGTATCAACCTCGTGGAACACCTTTTGTTTCTCCCTCCCGGTGACTGCTGCCTCCGGCTCCTCTGCCTGTAGCTGTACCATGGTATAGTGTTTTCCTTGACTACAATAGTAGAACGCCCCGTCCGATACCACATACCAGCCGTCCTCCAGTACCGCCAAAAGGGAAAATGCTTCTCCTGCCATGCCGTAGCCCGAGACCGTCCCTTTCGCATCCGGAGCCCCGTACAAAGGCGTCCTGGCCTGCGCATACAGCGTCACATCTTGGGAAAGCTTCTTCGCCGTATTCCACCAGCCTTCGGAGCCGTTTACCGGACTGGCAGTCAACGCTTCCCGAAGCGGGTCCTTCTCTGTCCGCACCGATCCATTCCCTTCTTCTCCCTCGTATGCTTCCGACAGAATATCCTGCCACGTTCCCGCAAGCCAGCTTTCATACTCCGCCACATCGGAAGGACCGAAATAGTGCACCGTTTTCTCTCCCGCTCTTTCGGCACGTTTCGTGGCCTCCCGGTCCTCTTTCCACTCCGCATACCGGCTCTTCCATTCCGCAAAGGTTCCGTTTTGGGAAAGAAACGCCGCTGTCAGAATCAGGAAAACAGCCACCGTTACTACCAAAAATATCCAAAGAAATACCGGCAGGATGCCGCCGTTTCTTTTTTCTTTCGAAAACTGTCCCATGACGACCTCCTCCCGGTATTCTGCTTTTACGCTTTTCTGTGTTTTCTCTTTTAAAATTTCACTTCTCTCGGCGCCCCGCCAAAGCTTGCAAAGGTCGCCGTGGCATCCTTAAAATACAACACCTGGGTATTTCCATCATCCGCAGAATACATGGCCTGCAAATGCGGATATGCATCTAACATGGACTGACGTGCCTCTCTTCTGTCATCCTCAATAAGCTCGCCTGCCACACGAATCCATGTACCGTCCACAAACGCACAAACCTCTGCCTTCGGATTCACTCCAAGCTGCTTGGATACCGGCTTACTCTTTCCGGTCTGAATATAAAGCTTGTCCTCAAAAATATTGACCGTACCGAACGGTCTTACTCTCGGCTGGTCGCCCTCCACCGTTGCCAGATAATAGGTCCCTGCCTTCTTTAAAAACTCGTAAACCTCCTGCATCGTTACTACCTCCTTTTCTTTCTGAATATAAGTATGATATATCGTGGGGGAAAAGTCAAGAAAAAAGAAAAGCACCGCAATCGCGATGCTTAAAGCTGGGGTACAAGGATTCGAACCTTGAGATGACGGAGTCAGAGTCCGTTGCCTTACCGTTTGGCGATACCCCAAAAATATTCCGCTGTATGTCACAGCCACGAATGATATTATAACCAATCTTTTTCAAAAATGCAAGTACTTTTTAAATTTTTTTCATTTTTTCTATCACACTACTCGGTTACGGCAAAAAAACAAGTCAAAACATCGCTTTTTACAAAGAGACAACGGCAGAGGCCATTATGGTCCCTGCCGTTGTCAATTCTCCTTTACGCTCTCACGCCCCACACAGCCAGCGGCACCTGCTCCGTCGGTACGGTGAGCTTCTTATCTTCTATCAACTTCTCCAGAAGAAACGCCGCCACATCCAGACGATGATGAATCTTCGCCACGTCGCCACACTGGTTCTTCACCGTTGCCGGTGCATGCTCCGTCAACAGCTTCTCTGCCCGTTCGGATATCTGAAGCATACAGTCACAGACAAGCTCCGTAAGCGGTGCCACCAGTTCCTGTACCTTCCGGTAAACCTCTGCAGTAAATACCGGGAAGTTGGCGGAAAGTACACCGTCCGCGCAGGTAACAAAGCCCTTCTCGATCAACTCAAGCAAAACCGCACTGTCCCTGTCTGCCTCTCCGTTTAATACCGCGGCACACATTGCCTCTGCCCGTTCTCCGAAGTTGTTATGGGAATACCGCTGGCAACGTTCAATCACGCTGTAATTTTCCGCAGAGAACCACGCCGTGCCCGCTTGATTCCATGTCTCCATGGTAACTCCCAAAAAATGATAGTTCACATAGTCGTTATCGCATCCGAAAATCCAGCCGTTTCCACCCAAGGCAAGCTTCGGCATCTTTCCGAGAGGAGACTTTTCCCCGGCCTGATTAAATGCATTCACCATAACGATATTTAACATTGCAAACAACAAACGATTGTTATCAAATGCATTTCCCGCAAAGTCCAGTGAGCGGAATTCCGGCAGTAAAGCAACCGCCTTTTCATACACCTGCGCAGCCACACCGGCATACACCGATGCGGTATTTTTTACAAACTCCTTCTCATACGCATCCGTCACAATCACCAGATTGGTCTGATACTTGTTGCCCACCTTTACCAGTACCTCTGCCGCTTCTAAGGTATCCAGCTCCTCCTCTAAGTACGGTGCGGATACACCAAGCTCCATAGACAACTCTTCCATGCTCATAGGCGTATAGTACGCCGCCAGCATAATCGCTCCCGGTAATTTTCTGCGGAATAAATCATTATAGTGATTCCAATCACCCCAAAAGTCAAGTCTGAATGTTCCCGGATTGTAGCTCTTTTCGCCTAATTTTCTCATCATACCGATACCCTCTTTCAATAATTTTCGTGTTTTAAACAAATGATACTTTACCATTTCCAAACTGATATTTTGCTCCGTTGCGATCTCACTGCAGCTCTTGTTGTCCACATAGTAGGCCACACACACTTCTCTGTGGATCTTTGACAGCAGGGACAACTCCCGACGCAGCAAATAAATCTGCTCATCCTGCTCCTCTGCTTCCAGATACTCCGCCTCCGGTGCAGGAATATAATTTCCCATATATTCCTCTTCGGAATGAGTTTCGGTTCTGCCTCGCAGTTCTTCCCGCTTAATAAATTTACGGAAGGTGTTTTCTGCAATTCTCCAGGCAAAGCCCCAAAACGCTTCTTCCTTTTCCAGATTCTGTACCGAAGCTAAAATCTCACACACAATCTCGGAGGCCAGGTCCTCGACCTTATCTTTATCATAAAGTCGGCCGTACGCGTAACCGTAAATTGCGGTCAGGTTTTCCGTGATCAGTTCGGATGCGAATTCTTGTGTCATTTTTGTTCTCCTTTTTCGAAAGCTTTCATACATATAGTATCGAGAGCTTGTCATCGGTTAATGTTTTTTTGAAAATTTTTGAAAAGTTTTTCGACACTCTGTGTTCCGACAAATCTGTGGTAGATTTGTCATAAAAATAGTAAAACATGTCGTAATATATTTCAACAAATAATTTCATGGAACACTATGCCGATTATTGACAGAAAGCCTAAAAACAACTATAATAGAGGGTAGCGTAACTGTATCGTTACAAAACAAATTTTTTATCAGAAAGGAAGACTAAAATGAACAATATGCCAAAGGTAAAAATCGGTATTGTTGCTGTTAGCCGTGACTGCTTCCCGGAAAGCCTGTCCGTTAACAGAAGAAAGGCAGTTGTTGCTGCTTACGCTGCAAAGTACGGTATGGATGACATCTATGAATGTCCGGTATGTATCGTAGAGAGCGAAATTCAGATGTTAGAAGCTGTTGAGGATTTAAAGAAGAACGGATGTAACGCACTTTGCGTATACCTCGGTAACTTCGGTCCGGAAATCGCTGAGACCTTGCTTGTAAAGCACTTCGACGGTCCGGCTATGATTTGTGCAGCTGCAGAGGAGTCCCAGAACGACCTTATGGACGGCCGTGGCGACGCTTACTGTGGCGTACTTAACGCAAGCTACAACTTAAAGCTTCGTAACTTAAAGGCATACATTCCGGAGTACCCGGTTGGTACCGCTGAAGAGTGTGCTGATATGATTAAGGAATTCGTTCCGATTGCAAAGGCTATCA
>SVEN01000019.1 GCA_015057365.1 Lachnospiraceae bacterium
TTTGCGGTACCGGAAAAGAAGTAGAATTTTAACCAAATATTTTGTAACTTTTTCTTTACAAACCGCATAGAGTGTTGTATGCTTAATGATGCGGGCGAAGTGAACGCTCACTTTGCCCGCACTATTTATTCTTTTGGGGCAGGTGAAATTCCTGACCGGTGGTATAGTCCACGAACTCCGAAAGGGAGCCGAACCGGTGAGACTTTAAGTCAATTCCGGTACCGACGGTATAGTCCGGATGGGAAAAAGGAGGATACAACTATGAACAACACCAAAAGTAGCAACTCTCAGTCTATCTCAACCACAGCCAAACTGACCATTACGGCAATGTTTGGTGCCTTGGCAGCAATTCTCATGCTGTTCGAACTCCCCATCTTTTTTACATTACCCTTTATCAAACTGGACTTTTCCGATGTTCCGGTTATTTTAGGTGCATACATGTTGGGTCCGGTTTGGGGCTGCGTCATCGGCGGTATTAAGGTCGCACTGAACTTCGTATTAAACGGCACCATTACCGGTGGCATCGGTGAACTGGCAAACTTAATGTTTACCCTTGCCTATGTGCTGCCGGCCAGCCTGATTTATCGCGTAAAACGCACCAAGGGCGGCGCAGTATTGAGTTTACTCGTTGCAACCGTCTTTGCCTCTGTGACTGCAGTTGTCTTAGACTGGTTTGTGGTATTTCCGGTATACATGAAGGCTTTCCATCTTGACATGGAATCCATTCTCGGCATGGCAACCGGTGCAAACTCCCTGGTAAAGAACGAAGGCACGCTCATGTGGCTTTCCGTATTCCCGGCAAATCTGCTGAAATACGCCTGCGCTTCCGTAATTACCTTCTTCGTGTATTCACCACTGAGAAAGCTGATTAATTCCGTAACCCACAAATAATAGCCGATTTTAAACGATTTATTCCCTTTGTGTAAAACAATAAAAACGAAACGCAAGTCTTATACACAAGACTTGCGTTTCGTTTTTTCTACCTAATGAATATTATTTTGTTCCCGCAAACACATTTGCCAGCTTCGCAAACTCTTGAAGCGTCAATGCCTCTCCTCGTATCGTCGGGGAATATCCGCAGGCTTCCAACGCCTTTGTCACTTCTTCCTTCGTAAAGGACAGCTCCGGTGAATTGGTGAGACCGTTTACCAGCGTCTTTCTGCGCTGGGCAAAGGACGCTCGGATAAGCTTAAATAAAAGCTTCTCGTCCGCAACCTCCACCGGCGGCTTTCCGTGAAGGGTAAGCCGAATCACCGCAGAGCCCACATTCGGCCGCGGCATAAAGCAATTCGGCGGCACATTTGCCGCAATGTACGGCTCCGCATAATACTGCACCGCCAAAGACAAGGCACCGTAATCCTTGCTGCCCGGTCCCGCCTGCATGCGGTCCGCTACCTCCTTCTGCACCATAACGGTGATGGAAGCCAACGGCACACCGGCCTCAAATAATCCCATAATAATCGGCGTCGTAATGTAATACGGCAGATTTGCCACCACCTTTATCGGGCGTCCGCCGTTCTCTTCCTCCGCCAATTTCTTTAAATCCAGCTTTAACACATCGGAATTAATAACCTTTACATTGTCGTACGCCGCAAGGGTATCCTCTGTTAAAATCGGGATCAGGTTCTTGTCGATTTCCACCGCAATGACCTTTCCCGCATTCTCACACAGATACTGAGTCATGGTCCCGATACCCGGCCCGATTTCCAGCACACAATCATCCTTTGTTATGTCCGCCGCACGGATAATCTTCTCCAGGACATGGGTATCAATTAAAAAGTTCTGACCGAACTTCTTCTGGAAATTAAACCCGTATTTATTTAAAATTGCTATGGTTTCTTTTGGATTTCCTAAGGTTGCCATATGTGTCCTTTCCCCCGTTTCCGGGACTGTTTCCGCCGTCTCTGTCGTAACCCCGAACGCCTCCTCCGCACAAACTCCTGTCTGTTTAATGAAGTCTGTACAACTGCCTCGCATTGGTCTCCGTCAAGTGTTCCACTTCCTCTGCAGTCATTCCCCGCAGAGCCGCAATTTCCTCTATTACATGCCTAAGAAGCGTGGAATCATTCCGTTTTCCCCGATACGGTACCGGTGCCAGATACGGGCAATCCGTTTCTATCACCAGCTTATCAAGAGGCATGGTTTCCACCACTTCCTTTAGCTTCTTTCCGTTCTTAAAGGTCACTACACCACCCACACCGATATAAAAGCCCATGTCGGTATATTCCTTTGCAATTTCCGCAGAACCGGAAAAGCAGTGAATGACACCCCGGAGCTTTCCTCCGGATTTTTTATATGCTTCCCGCATAATTTCTAATGTCTCCTGCGTCGCCTCTCTGGAATGAATCACCACCGGCAAATCCTTTTCCATCGCCAAATCCAGCTGGCGCAAGAACCACTGCCGCTGTACCTCATGGGGTGCCGTATCCCAGTAATAGTCCAATCCGATTTCTCCGATGGCAACAATTTTCTCCTCATCCGCCAGTCGGGAAATTTCCCCGAACATCTCCTCCGTCAGTTCTCCCGCATGATCCGGGTGAATACCGGCTGCACCGTACACAAAGGAGTAATTCTCTGTCAACGACAAAATCCGCTTTAAAGAAGCCGGACTTGCACAAATATTCACCACCGTGCCCACTCCTTTTTCATGCAAAGAAGAAAGCACCGCATCTCTGTCTTCATCAAACGCCTCATCATCATAATGGGCATGGGTATCAAAAATCATAGGTTACCTCTGCTATTAAAAATTTCCTCGGAATATCTCTAATCCGATTGCAAAAAACTCACGCACATAATATTGTATGGTTACTGCAAAAAACTCCGTAGCCCCAAGACCGGAAACACCGGTATATCCTAAATTTTTCGCCAGCTTTACCGCACGGAACACATGAAAATCATTGGTCACCAGCACTACATTTTTCTTTACATAACAAATGTCTGACTCCGCATTTCCACAAAACAAAAACGGTGCTTGCGCTCCTGACTTTTCCCATTCATACTTCTGTATTACTTCCGCGGAAAACTTTAAATTCTCCGCCGTACTGGTAGAACGATCCTCCATCAGAATCCGTTCCTCCGAAATTCCGAGCCGCACCAGTCCTCTGCGAATTGCTTCCGCTTCGCTGATGTTTTCGCCGCCGCCCTTACCTCCGGATGCCACGACTATTGCCTGCGGATGTTCATTTAAATACTCCGCTGCCGCCCGGATTCTGGCAGAAAGCACCAAGGTCGGCACCTCGCCCCGCACCTGTGCCCCAAGAACAATCACATATTCCGCATCCTCCGCAGGCGCCTTTCTTCCTGCAGAAAACACCACCGCCTCCACAGAAAGAAACACCACTATAAATATCCAGAACAATGTACACAGCCATACCGCTGTCGTCCTAAGCTGCGGCAATCGTCCCGTCAGCGTAAGAAACAGCAACACCGCTACCACCAGTGCAATCACACAGGTCAGCGGCCAAAACCACAAGAAAGAAGTGCCGGTACCGGAGGCATACACCACCACCGTGGTGTACAACAAAGAAAATACGGCATATAACAGCAGAACCGCCAAGGTAATCCACAAAAACACCTGCATCCCCTTGCTCCTTTCTAATCGTTTCATACGCTCTCCCACCGACAATCTCTCCTTTGATAAACAACGCGTAAGCCTGTCCAAATCAGACTTCCTGCGTCTCGAAAATAAACCTTTTATACCCATCCGTTAATCCTCCTATGTAAACCGATATCAGAAAACTAAGTAAGCTCTTCACGTGCATTTGCCCCATCGAGATCACTTACAATATCCCTAATATCACTCTAACACAGAAACATTAACCTTATCTTTCCGACTTCTTAAGGCTTCTTAAACAAACTCTTTCATTTTACTTTAGTCAAAGGAATTCTCTATGTGCCAAAGCCCGTCCGTATCTCCTTCGTACAGCTCCCAATCCGTATCGGACACTTCGATGTACCAGTCTTCGCCTTCGCATTCCATCCAACCGTAGTAATTATCTCCCGCAATATCATCATACCAATATTGCCATAAATTCGGGCTGACATCCGTATTATACCATAAATAGCAGTCGCTGTCATAATCATAATAGGACCGGGCACCGTAATCCCAGGTAAGATGCTTCTCGTAGTCCTCTTCCTCATCACAAATGCGGTAAATATCCGGCGAAATCTCATCCAGATAAATATCGGTTCCGTAAATTTCCAGATTGGTTTCCGTCTCTTCTACCGGTTCATACTCCTCTACCGGGGCGCTCTCCGTGTAAATCACACGTTCGAAGAACGAATCGGTCTCCCTGTTCATTTTAGCTGTTGTGGCAAACATAATAACCATAATAACAATCGGCATGGCAAAACTAAGCAGCATACTCTTTAGCAAACGATTCGAGATATTCTTTGCCATTTCACCCGAGTCACTGTAGGAAACCGCCCCGGTATCGATATTGACAATTTCATCAATATACACCGGAGTCTTGTTCATTTCCGCACCGCAATTTTGACAAGTCGGGTAGAACCCTTCCTTCCAATTGGCCTCCAGCTCCGTACCGCAATAGTCGCACACATAATGCGCCTCGTAAGACCCATCCGGCTTCTTAAAGACGATACTATCCGCATCGTAATAGGTTCCGTTCTCATCGTAATAACCCTTCCGGTAAGAAACCCCCGTCTTCTCATCCGTCCATGCCTCGTTATAATACATATAATCATGGTTTTTACAACGCATCAGCACTGACTTCTGTCTTACATGTGACGGAATCCCCGTAGGCTGATTGCTCCGTAACCTTCCCGAAAAAACCGTTGATGTACTCCTACTGCTACTGTAAGAACGTCTATAGGAGCTACTATGAGACGAACTGCTCCGTCTTCTTGACGAGCTGCTCCGACTGCGCGACGAGCTGCTTCTGCTACGCGAACTACTCGAACTTGAACTTCTTCTTCCCGGCGGCATAAAAAACCCCCTATTCTCTAAAAAATATACTCTATTTCACTTTGGTTCCAAAACCAAAACAACACTCTATTTCCTCATAACCATTCTTCCCCCGCAGAAATCGATCTCAGAAGGTAACCTTTTCAAAAACAGCCTCTAACCCGGTCTGCACTCCGTTTCAAAACCTCTCGAAAGAGAAGGGGACTTGGAACTTTGTGCAGGATGTTAGGTTTTCTTAGTGCTCCGCTTGCACATTGCTATGCTCAAACATGGAGGTTTGAGCAAGTGACGAACGCGCCACGGACGGCGCGTAAGGAACGGTAGCAAGCCAATTTACTTGTCTCTCCCGGAGCAGTTAGAAAAACTTACATCCGGAAGACGAGACAAGTCCCCTTTTCTTTTGAGAGGTTTTGCGCTGGAGAACTATCCGGGGTTAGAGGCGTCCCTTTGTTAACAGATTTCTGCGCCCGCCGGCATCTTCTTCTCCGGCGTCATCAGTGCCAGCTCACCGTTTTCATCCTCGGCACAAAGAAGCATACCCTCGGATACGATACCCGCAAGAGTCGCCGGCTTTAAGTTTACTAAAACCATTACCTTCTTGCCCACCATTTCTTCCGCGGAATAGTGCTGCTTAATACCGGACACAATCTGCTTTACCTGGCTGCCGATCTTTACCTGGGAGCAGAGAAGCTTTTTGGACTTCTTTACTTCCTCACAGGCAATGATCTCTCCCACTTGGAACTGCAGCTTTGCAAAATCATCGTAAGTGATTTCCGGCTTTGCTTCAATATCAATCACGGACTCCTCTGCTTTCTCTTCTTCACCCGGCACCGGAAGACCGAGACGCTTTGCTTCCGCAGCCGCCTCTGCCGCTGCCTCCGCACGCTGCTTCTCCTGAATCACGGCAACCTTCTCCATGACTTCCTTTGCATCCAGACGGGCAAAGAGAATTTCCGGAGTCTCCGTTACCTTGGTGCCGGACACATACAAACCGTAAGTCTTTAATTCTTCTTCACTGCGCTCCTTCGCATTTAACTGTGCAAAAATCTTATCTGCGGTACGCGGAAGGAAGGACTTAAGAAGGGACGCACCGATACAAATGCTCTCTACCAGATTGTAAAGCACAGTAGCCAGACGGTCTGCGTTTGCCTCATCCTTTGCCAACGCCCACGGAGCGGTCTCGTCAATATATTTATTACAACGCTTGAACAAATTGAAAACTGCGGAAATGGCATCTGCCACACGAAGCTTCTCCATCTTCTCTTCCACAATACCCGGGGTCTCAAGAGCAAGAGCCTTTAACTCCTCATCCACCGGCTCTGCCACACCGCCGTTACGAACCACACCGTTAAAGTACTTGTTGCTCATGGAAATGGTACGGTTTACGAGGTTACCTAAGGTATTTGCAAGGTCCGCATTGAGACGCTCCACCAAAAGCTCCCAGGTAATGGTTCCGTCGTTATCAAACGGCATCTCGTGAAGTACGAAGTAACGTACCGCATCTACGCCGAACAGGTCAGCCATATCGTCCGCATAAATTACGTTACCCTTGGACTTACTCATCTTGTCACCGCCCTGAAGTAACCACGGATGACCGAAAATCTGCTTCGGAAGCGGAATATCCAGGGACATAAGGAAAATCGGCCAGTAAATCGTATGGAAACGGATAATATCCTTACCGATTAAGTGTAAATCTGCCGGCCATAACTTACCAAACTGCTCTGTCGGATTACCGTCCGCATCATAGCCGATACCGGTAATGTAGTTGGTCAACGCATCCAGCCATACATAAACCACATGCTTCGGGTCCTCTTCCACCGGAATACCCCACTTGAAGGAGGTACGGGATACACAAAGATCCTGTAAGCCCGGAAGCAGGAAATTGTTCATCATCTCATTCTTACGGCTTACCGGCTGAATGAATTCCGGATGAGTGTTAATGTGCTCGATAAGGCGGTCCGCATACTTGCTCATCTTGAAGAAATATGCCTCTTCCTTTGCCGGCTGCACCGCACGTCCGCAGTCCGGACACTTGCCGTCCACCAGCTGGGAATCGGTCCAGAAGGACTCACACGGCGTACAATACATTCCTTCGTAAGCACCCTTGTAAATGTCACCCTTGTCCACCATCTTCTTAAAAATCTTCTTTACCTGGGCCTCATGGTCCGCATCGGTGGTACGGATAAACTTATCATAAGAAGTGTCCACCAAATCCCAGATACGCTTAATCTCGCCGGAAACGCTGTCTACAAATTCCTTCGGAGTTACGCCTGCCGCAGCAGCCTTCTCCTCAATCTTCTGACCGTGCTCATCGGTACCGGTCTGCAAAAATACATCATAGCCCTGAAATCTCTTGTAACGGGCAATGCTGTCCGCCAAAATAGCCTCATAGGTGTTGCCGATGTGCGGCTTACCGGAGGTATACGCGATTGCGGTTGTAATATAATACGGTCTCTTACTCATAGTTTTTCCTTCTTTCTTATTTCTTTTATTTCAGCCCCGGGACTTATCCTTCAGATATCCCTCAGCCATTTATACTTTTTATCTCATGTTTTTAACGCTTCACCCGCCGGTCTAACTTTACCGCCAGCTTCGTTCCCACGCTCTGGAACACCTGCACCAGAACAATGAGAATGATAACAGCAATTAACATGACAAGATACTTATAACGGTAATATCCGTAGTTGATGGCAATCTTACCTAATCCGCCGCCGCCGATAATACCGCTCATTGCCGTATATCCGAGAATCGTGGTTATTGCAATGGTAAAATTGGAAATGAGAGACGGTATACTCTCCGGCAACATCACCTTCACAATAATCTGCATCGGGGACGCCCCCATACTCTGTGCCATCTCAATAATATTCGGATTCAGCTCACGAAGACTGCTTTCTACCAAGCGCGCCACAAACGGGAACGCCGCAATGACCAACGGTACGATGGAAGCCGTGGTTCCTACGGAGGTACCCACAATAAGTCTCGTTAACGGGAATACCAAAATCATCAAAATCAAAAACGGAACGGAACGAAGCAGGTTAATCACCACATTTAACACATGCATGACACCCTTCGGAAGCGGCAGCACTCCGTCCTTTTCCCCGGCCACCAGTAAAATACCAAGCGGTAATCCGAGCAATATGGCAAAGGCCGTCGCCAATACCGTTACATAGGTGGTTTCCCACAATGCAAACAGCATTTCTTCCTTTAAAATTACCCATGCCTCTTCCAGACTCTCCGGAGTAAACATTTTATCAAGCATTTCCCGTCACCTCCGTTACCAGCACATTTCCACCCTTGGTCAGATACTTAATTGCACGCTGCACGATTTCTTCCTCTTCCGGAAGACCGAGAAGCATGTTGCCGTATACCTTATCTCCGAGACATTTTGTGGATGCGTACAAAATATTTGCTGCAATCTTTTCATCGATGGCCATCTGGGTAATAAGAGGTGCCCCCGCTGCCATTGCCCCGTTGAATATAACGCGAAGAACTCTCTCGCCCGGATGCACCGGAACCACTTCCTCTTCCCCGTCCGGGAACACCAGACGCTTTGCCGCATCGGACTGCGGATCCGCAAACACCGCGGAAACCTCACCCTCTTCGGCCACTACACCACCGTCCAAAATCGCCACGCGGTTACAAATCTCTTCCACCACACTCATCTGGTGGGTAATAATTATAATCGTAATACCGAGACGCTCGTTAATATCCTTTAAAAGCTCCAAAATATCATGGGTGGTCTTCGGGTCCAGCGCACTGGTTGCTTCATCACAAAGCAGCACCTTCGGCTGTGTGGCCAAGGCTCTTGCAATGGCGATTCGCTGCTGCTGACCACCCGATAACTGAGCCGGATAACTTCCTGCCTTATCCGGAAGACCGACGATTGCGAGAAGTTCCTTCGCACGTTTTCTTGCGTCTTCTTTCTTCATTCCGGCCAGTTCAAGCGGAAAGCAAATATTCCGAAGGCACGTCTTTTGCATCAAAAGGTTAAAGCCCTGGAAAATCATGGTCACATCTCGGCGAACCTTGCGAAGCTCCTTCTTAGAAAGCGTTCCCAGGTCCTGTCCGTCCATTAAAACAGACCCTTCCGTCGGACGCTCCAACATATTGATACAACGTACCAGTGTACTCTTTCCCGCACCGCTCATACCGATGATACCGTAAATATCACCGTCGTTTACAGTCAGGGAAATATTCTTTAATGCCTCCACCGTTCCGGCCGCTGTCCGGAAGGTTTTGGACAAGTTCTTAATTTCTATCATGACTTCACCTCCGTCACCGGATGTTTACTCCTGTGTCTTAATAGCGTCCAGAGATGTCTGCTTGCCTCCGTAAATGCCCATCGGCTCTACGTGAACGGAAACCGCAGACACGATATGCGTACCGTTCTGTGCATTGAAATCATCCAAATACGGGGTATGCTGGAAGTAGTTTGCATCCACTTCGCCGCTTTCAACCACGTTGTTCGGCTGTACATAATCGGTGTACTCGATAATCTCAAGGGTAATATCCTTTGCCCCGAGAATGTCCTTGGCAAGCTCTAAAATCTCCGCATGCGGGGTCGGAGAAGCCGCAACGGAAATCTTGGTGCCTGCCAATGCCGTGTAATCCACAGAAGCATCATAACCGTCTCCCGGCTCAGCCACAACGCTGACCACCGCACCGGCATAGGTCTTGCCGATATAATCAGCTACTGCCTTGCTCTCTAAAGCCGCTACAAGGGCCTTAATCTTATCTGTGGACTCATTGCCCTCCTTTACCGCAAGAATGTTGCTGTAAGCGGAAAATGCGCCCTCAATGGCAAGAGAATCCTCCACCGGATTGATATCTGCGGAAATTGCATAATTGGAGTTGATTACCGCATAATCCACATCCTGTAATACATTCGGAAGCTGTGCCGCTTCCACTTCATTAAAAGAAAGATTGTACGGATTCTCCGCAATGTCTCTTACGGTTGCGGTAATGCCTGCACCCTCCTTTAAGGTAATATACCCAAGTTCCTCCAAAAGAAGCAATGCTCTTGCCTCATTGGTGGTATCGTTCGGAACCGCAATGGTAATTCCCTTGTCCTTGCCGCAACCCGCTAAAGTAGTGATTGCTAAAACTGCTGCTACGAAAAGTGCTGTAAGTTTCTTCTTCATAATTTTGTCTCCTTTCAATTGCATGTTTGCGTGCACTTGTGCTTTGCACCGCCCCCGTCTACACTTCGTTTCGGTCGGTGCATACCAAGGTCCACCGGACCTTGTGCACCCTCGCGATTTGCTCGCATGCTCACTTAGCTTGCACGCAAATAAAAAAAACGCCTTTAAGCTCCTGCGAACTTAAAGACGGATGTTATCACTCCGTGGTACCACTTTAATTCATGTATTCCTCACGAAATACACCTCACTGACTGCTTCCTTACGGTTTACAGTCGCACACGATAACGGGCGTACCCGTCGCAGCCTAAGAAACATTTCCTCGGTGCGAAGCTCCGGAACCATGTTCGGTAAGTATTCACTCTTC
Organism: Lachnospiraceae bacterium; assembly: GCA_015057365.1. Classification (GTDB taxonomy): domain Bacteria; phylum Bacillota; class Clostridia; order Lachnospirales; family Lachnospiraceae; genus SIG307. The sequence continues at coordinate 10,430 of SVEN01000019.1, forward strand.
TGCTCTCAGCAAACGCAGAATTCTCTGTAAAGCCCTTCGTTACCTACTCTTTCCTTCACTGCCTTTGACTATTTGTGCCGATTATAGCACGATTTATAAGATTTGTCAAACCTTTTTTCTTTTTTACCTACGCATCCGAATTCCTTCATAAATCCCCAGCAGTGCGCATCCCACTCCGTAGCACACAATATCCTTCACATCAAACACCGACCCGATTACCACCGACAGCACCCGGTGATCCGAAAGTCCCAGCACCTCCGCTATCCGGAAGTACTGCAACACCTCCACTCCCGCAGCAAACAAGAAAATGTACAACGGTAGGAGGCGAACCCCCTGCGGAATAAAAAAACGTACGAATGTATAGAGCAACACCACTACCAACACATCTCCCACATAGGGACGTATAAAATTGTCATGCACAAACAACGCAATTAACAATTCAACAACAAATAAGAGCACCGTTACGGCCAGATATCCCATACGTTTTTTCCGGATACTCATATCTTTCCTGCACCTCTTTCCACCGGATTCCTAAGTTTCCCGTTTTCATTATACTGTGTTTCTTTCTTTCATGCAACTCAAACCCGCTTTTCTTTGTCTTTCTGTATAATTTTTTGCATAAAATCAAAGATTTTCCATTGACTTTTTTTCCGATAAATCTTACAATCAACGTAGTATGTACCCTTTGGAGGCTTTTTATGAATACGAAAAAAGCGATTACATTTTTTATTATAAATACATTGTTGTTGGGTGGGTTTCCTGATTTTCGTACAAATATGCAAACGGATTACAGATTTCCGATGTATTCCGGCGTACATACCGTACCTTCAAAAACCTACGACCTTACAAATATAGTATACCCGGAACGGCTTCCGTCTCCCTACGAGCTGATTGCCACTCCGACACCGGTTCCTACCCCGGAACCGACAGCCACACCGGCGCCGACTGCGACACCGAAACCGACGCAGGTTCCTCTCGGCAATAAAAAGGTGCAGTCCAAAAAGCCGGGGGACCTTACCTACAATTACCCGGAAGCGGCACCCTTAAACACCGATACAGCCACCTATACTCTATTGGTAAACAAAGAATATCCCCTTTCTTCCAAATACATTCCGTATATGGTAGAGCCGGAGGTTGAGATTTATCATAAAGGTATCAACGAGCGTCGTTACCTGCAACCGATTGCCGCCACCGCCTTAGAAGAGCTGTTTGCGGCTGCGGAAGATGACGGTCATCATCTGGTACTTCGTTGCGGATTCCGTTCCTACAATTTGCAAAGAGCCATTTACTCCTGGAACCTGAAAACCTACGGCTACTATGAAGTATCACGCTATCATGCATTGGAGGGTACCTCGGAACATCAGACCGGTCTGGCCGTTGACCTTTGCTGTGAAGCCACCGGCTATAAAAACAATTTCGACTTTTTAAAAACACCGGACTATACATGGCTTCTGGAAAACGCCCACCGTTACGGCTGGATTTTACGCTATCCGGAGGGCAAAGAAGAAATTACCGGTTATAATTTTGAGCCGTGGCACTTCCGCTATGTAGGCATAGAACTGGCTACCTATTTAAGAGAACAAAACATTACATTGGAGGAATATTACGGCGCCATTCCGACCACATATCTCCTTGCGGTTCCGGAAAAATACTGGTCCTATCTCTCCAAAGAAGATTTCAAGATTATGCAGGAAGAGATCGCTGCTTTTGAAAAGAAGCGGGAGGAAGCCGCAAACCGGCCGACTCCGACTCCTGCTCCGACGGAAGCTCCGGAGCCAAGTCCGACCCCGGAACCGACGGGCGAACCGATCATTCCTCCGACGGAGGAACCGGAGCCGACTGACGAACCGAATATCCATCCGACGGAGGATCCGGAGCCGACTGACGAACCGACACTTGAGCCGACCGAAGTCCCGGAGGATACTTCCGACACCAATGATACCTTACACCAATGATACCGTTGAAAGGAGTTTGTCATGAAACACTTCCTTCAAAATAAAAAATACGTAAAAGCCCGTTATATCATTTGCGGGCTTTTCTTCCTTTTTGCGTTATCCGGCTGTAACCGGGTTACATCTGTTTTTTCTCCCGGCCCGAATCTGACCGGCACACCGGAACCGACCAGCAGTCTGACTCTGGCGCCTACAAAGCAACCGGAACCGACAGCCACACCGGAGCCGACAGCCACGCCGACACCTACGCCGACACCCGCTCCCACACCGACACCGGAACCTCGTCAGGTAACCTTACTTGCGGTGGGAGATGATTTGGTTCACGACAGCACCCTGCTCGGCGGCTTACAGGAAGACGGTACCTACGATTTTAATCACTTTTATCAACACCTAACCGAGGAAATCAGCGCCGCAGACATCGCAATTATCAATCAGGAAACTATTTTCGGAGGCGACCAGTTTAAATACAAGGGTTATCCGACCTTTAATACTCCGGATGCCATGGGACACGCTATCGTAAACGCAGGCTTTGATGTGGTACTTCACGCCACCAATCACACCATGGATAAAAAAGACAAGGGAGTGGAACACTGCCTGGAGTTTTGGAAAAACACATATCCTGATATTACGGTTTTGGGAATTTATGAATCAAAGGAAGCGCAGGATACCGTTACCGTCGTAGAAAAGAACGGCATCCGTTTTGCCATGCTAAACTATACTTACGGATTAAACGGCATCAAAATCCCGGCAGGAAAAGAGCACTTGGTTACCCTGCTCACCTGGAATAACCGGGATTACATCCGTTCCCAGATCCGGCAGGCAAAGGAAGTAGCGGATTTTGTTATCGTGTTCCCGCACTGGGGCACCGAATACGTCTACAAGCCGGATAAAAACCAGGTTGCCTGGACCAATATTTTTGCGGAAGAAGGCGTAGACCTTGTCATCGGGACACATCCCCATGTACTGGAGCCGGTAGAATGGATTGACCGTCCGGACGGCGAAAAAATGCTTGTCTTCTACTCCCTGGGCAACTTTATTTCCGGTCAGATCGAAGCACCGCGCCTCCTTGGCGGAATGGCCAATGTCACCGTTACCGAAACCCCGGACGGAACCTTTGAAATCTCTGATTGCTCCGTTATTCCGGTGGTTACCCACTACAGTGAACAGGTAGGAGACGGTACCTACTCCACATACCGTTTGTCGGAATATACGGAAGAGCTGTTGCAGCTCCACGGCATCCATAAACGTGCGGAACACACGGTGTTTACTTTGGAAGATACCTGGTCGTTGGCAAGAGAAATATTAGGAGAATATTTGGAAGAGTAAAACCAGGGCCTCACCGGATACGGTGAGGCCCTTTTACTTTACTATTTTCTGCTTCATCTCCTCATGGCTGTCATAAGTCTTCTACGCATCGTCTTCCTTATCACCGCAACCGCATCCGCAACCGGCACTGCCACTGCTACAGCTGCTGCATCCGCTACATGAGGAACCTTCCTTGTTTCTTCCGCAGCTTCCTCCCGATGGACAACCGATGCATTTTACGCCGCGCTTCTTCGCTCTTACAATATACACAATTGCTCCGCCGAGGATAGCGCCAAGCACAATAATTAGAATTGCATTCTCCATAGGAAACTCCTTCTCTAAACTCTTACGCACGCTGCTTTGCCGCACGTTCCTTTGCCAGATTCTTGTTCGTCTTCACAATCATTGCTGCCACAATTACCACAAATACCGCAATGGCAATCATACCCGGCACAAAGCCCTTACCAAAGCCTCCGGTAGTAAATAACGTACCGAACTGGAATACGAGACAACCCACGGTAAAGCCTACACCAAGCTGCAACGCAATACCTCCCCAGAGCCATTTCGCACTCTTCATCTCGGCATTCATTGCTCCGATTGCCGCGAAGCACGGCGGGGTATATAAGTTAAACATCAGGTACGCCAATGCAGCCGCCTTGGTAATAGCAAACGCTGCAGCAACCTCTGCACCTGCACCTTCCATCAATTCCAATGCTTCGGTATCAATCAAATTCTCAAGGCTTACAAAGCACACCGCCAAGGTACCTACTACATTTTCTTTTGCAATAAAACCGGTTACCGCCGCCGCTGCCATCTGCCAGGAAAGTACGCCTATTACCGGCACCAAAAGATACGCAAACGGACCTGCAATAGAGGCAAGAATGGACTCATCCGCGCTCTCCGCCACCGTAAAGCTCCAGGTAAAGGTCTGCATAATCTGCACCACCGTGTTACAAACAAGAATAATGGTAGCTGCCTTTACAATATAAGCCCAGCCTCTGCCACACATGGTAGTAAAGGCCCTCCACAGGCTCGGAATTTTATACTCCGGAAGCTCAATAATAAAGTAAGACTTCTTCGCACTGTTTCCTGTAATCTTGTTTACCAGAAGAGCACCAAGGAAAATCAAGGCAATACCGACAAAATATACAACAAAGCTGATAATTCCCTTATTCTCTGCAAAAAATGCACCCGCAAACAGGGATATCACCGGAATCTTTGCACCACACGGCATAAACGGAGCCAGCATCGCCGTAGCTCTGCGTTCTCTTTCATTACGAATGGTACGGGTTGCCATAATTCCCGGCACCGCACAACCGATCGTAATAACAAACGGAATCACGGACTTACCGGATAACCCTACCTTCTTAAAAATCGGGTCCAAAACCACGGTTGCTCTTGCCATGTAACCGCAATCCTCCAACAACGCAATGAGGAAATACATTACCATAACTAACGGCAGGAAGCCGATAACAGCAATGACACCGCCGATAACACCATCCACCAAAAGGGCGGATAAAAGCGGATTTGCATTTTCAAAAAAACCACCGACCCAGCCTTGGAAGGTTTCCAACCAACCGACTAATGCATCCGCCACAAACGGGCCTACCCATGCCTGAGAAATCTCAAATACCAGGAACATAATTACCGCAAATATTGCAAGACCGGCAATCGGATGAGTCAGCACTACATCCAGCTTATCCTGGGCATTCTTATCTTTCGTGAACACCTTTCTGGTCTCTACCTCCGCCACAACCTTATTCACGAAAGCAAAACGCTTTTTATCCGCAGCCACTACGGAAGCCTTATCCGTTAAATCGATGTTCCCCTGCTCATACGGAGCCCTCTGCACCGTACCTGCCGCCTTTACCGCTGCTGCCACAACCTCCTTCAGTCCCTCCTCGTTAAAGGTAGTAGAGACTGTCTCATACACCGGACACCCCAGCTTCTCCGACAATTTCTTTACATCGATTTTTGTCTTCTTCTTTACATTAATATCACTCTTATTAAGCGCTACAACCACCGGGATTCCGAGCTCCAGAATCTGTGTGGTAAAAAACAAACTACGACTCAAATTTGTTGCATCCACAATGTTGATGATTGCATCCGGCTTCTCATTCTTTATGTAGTCTCTGGTAACGCTTTCTTCCGAAGTAAACGGTGACATGGAATATGCACCCGGAAGGTCTACCGCTACCAACTCCTCGGAGCCGTCATATAAACTCTTCTTAATCTTACTCTCCTTCTTGTCTACCGTAACTCCCGCCCAGTTACCTACCTTTTCGTTTCTGCCGGTAAGTGCGTTATACATGGTCGTCTTACCGCTGTTCGGATTTCCCGCAAATGCGATTCTCATCCTTGCTCCTCCTTACTGCTTTTATATAATTTATGTACCTCCGCCTTAGGTAGCAGAGGCTAACTGTCGTGTAATAAAAAACTAAACCATAATCACCGAAGCGAGCTCTCGGTCAATGGTGTATCTACCGTCCTTTACGGCAATAACACTCGCACGCTTTAAATGGGTAATCACCGTCACCGGCTCCCCGCTGTAACAGCCCAGCGTAAAAAGAAATGCGTCCAGCTCTTCATCATCCGTAGCAATCTCTTTAATAATATATTCTTCGCCTACCTTGGCTTCTGCTAACGTCATACCAACCTCCCGGGAATCTCTTCCCTCATCATATCCTTTCAGTTAGTCACGACTAACTACGGATGTAGCTTATCACAGAACAGGGGCTTTGTCAAGCCCTTACTTGAAAATTTTGTCAAAAAACTAACAAAAAAGGAAGCACTTCCGAACCCGGCCCTCTTCCCCGGTGTCCTTCCTGCTTCCTTTGTATCTCCTTAAAACTGCCTATTTCATGGTAGCTTTCCGCCCTTTCGGCATGGCAAACAGCTTCTTTTTCGCAACCGTCGCCTCCATCTCATCATCTACGCGACGAAGCTGTGCCTCATCCAAATCAATGACAACCGCGGGCTTCCCGTCCTGCACCACAGTCTCCTTCACATCGTTTTCTTCATTCACCATACCGTACAACCTGCGCAGGGACTCGGAAATCAACACGCCCTCTTCTTCCTCGTTGCTGTACTTTTGAATCTCTTCGTTAATCGCCATCATCTTACGGTCCAGGAAACCTACCAAATCCGCACATTCCTTCAGCTCTCTGCGGATATTCTCTGGCGCATTGCCTTCGAATTTATAATACATCTTATGCTCCAGACTTGCCCAAAAGTCCATCGCAATGGTACGAATCTGAATCTCTACCTTCGTATCGATGGTCATATCCGACAAGAAAATCGGCACCGACACAATCATATGATAGCTGGTGTAACCGTTCGGTTTCGGATTTGCGATGTAATCCTTAATCTTTAACACCTTTACATCACTCTGTTTCCGAATCAGATCGGAAATCTTATATATATCCGACGTAAAGGAACAAATAATACGAATCCCGGCTACATCATTGATATAGCGTACAATATTCTCCACAGTCACCGCTCTTCCCTGATGACGGAGCTTCTTGGCGATGCTCTCCGGAGACTTAATCCGGGCAGAAAGATGCTCAATCGGATTGTACCGATGGGCCATCTGGAACTCCGCATTCAAAATCTCCAGCTTCGTATTCACTTCCTTTAATGCTGCCGAATAAATCAACTGCATTCGCTTCCACTCATCCAACGACGCCGTCGGCGCCGGCACATATTTACTCAAAGACTGACGCTCCGGAGCAACCCGGCTCCCGCTCTCTTCCGTTCTGTTCTCATTATATCTGTTCTCGTTGTCCAACAAACTACCTCCGTAATTATCTTAAAAACAATATGTATCGTCCCGCTAATAACGGTATTCTGTACCCCAACACCGGTACTTCTCTCCTATTCTTATCATATCATTAACTTATGAACAAACTTTGAAATATTTTATTTTTAATCGAATCTTAATTTTTCTTTTACAATGTGATTATGCGCCGTCTTCGCTTCATACAAAAAGGGCCACGCTTACTTTGCGTGGCCCAAAATTTGTTTCATTACTGTAATGTAATAGATACATCATCGATATAGAACTCAGCCGTTTCATTCGGGGATTCGAAGTAAACAATCAACTTCTTAACACCCTCTGGAATGGTATATGTATTGTTGAACTTAATCCACTTACCATCCTGCATCTCGGTACCGGTAACAATCGGTGTATATGTCGTTGTCTCACCGTCATTCTGCTCTGCCGTCATATTAACCTGCAACGGCGTGGTATACTCATGGTATACCCAATAGGTAACGTCAATGGTTCTGCCTGCCAAATCATACTGTGACAAGTCTGCCTGTACACCGTGCCAGTTCTGTAAACGTCCCTTTACTGCCATACACATATTACTTTCGTGACCGCCGTATACAAGGGACGGCTGGCTGCTACCACGGCTCTGGAAATATGCTTCGTTATCCTCGAAATCAAGCTTAATCGGAACGAACGGAATCTTTGCCTGCTCCTCATAATCCGGATTTGCAGCAACGCTGCTCTTCGGATCGTAACCGATCTTAACCTCATCAATCATAAAGTCTGCGGTATCGGAGCCCGGAAGCTCGAAGTTAATCTGCGGAACCTTTACGTTCGCATATACCGGAACCGTACCTTCCACATAGGTCCACTTTCCGCTCGGGATACCCTCTACGGCAACTCTCTCCGGCCAGGTAGAAGTACCATCCGGCTTATTTACCTGTAAGGTCGCCGAGAAATCCATCGGAGAACCTGCTTCATGATATACCCAGAAGGAAATGTAAACTTCCTTACCGATAACATCAAAGGACTTGTTGTCTAAGTTCGTAAAGTCGATACCGAGACCGTTCCAAGCCTGGGTACGTCCCTTAACTTCGAAACAGGAACCGGAATAACCTCTCTTGTTAATCTCAAGAGTAGCACTTCCACGCGGTACGAAAATCTGGGACTCAATATCCTTCTCCGCCTTTAAGGAGTGGATGATGGTATACTTGGAAGCATCAATGGTTGCACCGGTATTGCCTCCCTGATTACCACCCTGATTTCCGCCTTGGTTACCGCCCTGGTTTCCGCCAAGTGCCGGATCCTTGCCGCTAATCACAATGTCATCCAAGGTAAAATCAGCCGTGCCTTCTGCTTCAAAATAGATAATCACCGTCTCCGCATTCGTCGGAATCGTATAGCTGCCGGAACCTTCTACCCAGTTACCCGGAAGAGCCGACTCCGTCGTCGTTATGTTATTATATTTCTCGGTTGTGGAACCGACTGCGGTCCACTGCATGGAACAAATGACACGTGCCTTCTGCTTTGCATCGTGCTTAGCAGCATATTTAACCCAAATCTTGGAGCCCGCCAAACCATGCTCACTAAGGTCAATCTGCACACCGTTCCAATCGGCGGTACGCTCACTTACAGACAGTGCATAACTATCCTTGTAACCACCGCTTACCACCTTCGGTACCGCAGTACCTCTGGATACGAACGGATTGGACTGGTCTTCGAAATCAGCAAAAACACCGTCAAAGTTGCTGGAACCGTAAGACGTATTCGCCGGAATAGAGCTGTACGGGTCATAGGTCAGACGGATATCATCAAAATAGTACGGATCCTTGGAAGAGGACATCTCGATACTGATATTCGGATTCACCAAATTGGAATATACCGGAATATCACCCTCAATCAGTGTCCAAGTACCGCTCGGAACACGGGTAATGGAAATGGACTCCGGAGACTCGGTAATACCGTCCGGTCTCTTACCCTGTAATCTGCATACGAAATCTGCCGGAAGGCCGGTCTCCTGGTATACCCAGGCTGCCACGTGCACCTTCTTACCGGAAACATTCTTCAAATTGCCGTCGGCATCGGTGAAATCAAGGAATACGCAGCTGTTTGCATCCTCACGACCGGATACATAGAAAGAGAACTCCCCACTGTGTCCTATTTTCTTTACCGATGCGGAACAAATACCACGTACCGAAAAATTCGATACCTGATTGTAATCTTCACCGTCAAGCTCGATGATTTTTAAATTGTTTGCATCCGGCGCTGTCGTCGGCGTCGGGCCTGTCTGCTCCTCTACTGCCGGTGTCGGTGTATTACGCGGAGCCAGGGTCGGTAAAACATAACCCGGATTACTTCCGCCGCACGCTGTCAGAAACAACGTCGCCACCATCAGTAAAGAAAAAGCTCCAAAACTTCTTCTCTTTTTCATTGGAAAAACCTCCTCTACTTATATAGATTAAGGCAACTAATTAGTATAAAGTAAATAAAATTCCCTCTACTACTATTTTAGCAACTTTATCCCGAATCGTCAATAGATTCTTCACTATCTGACAACGATTTTATCATTTTTTCTCCCTTTTCGGCCCAAAATTGTCAGACAACTGTTCCTCAAAATCCGGAATAAAACTTTCCTCCGCTGTTTCCCCCTCCTGAAAGAATCCATGCCCGATTCCCAGCTCTAATGCAAACTCTACAACCTCCTCATATTCTGCCTCCGTAACGCGTCTGCAAAGCTCCGGAAAACCCTCCGCATGAGGAAGCGGTGTATACTGATTCATAATACTGACCGCCACGGTATCCCCGTAGGTATCGTATAAATAACGCAGTACCTGCTTTGCTTCTTCTGTTCTGCCCGGTAACAGAAGATGACGTACAATTACTCCCCGGCGCATCAGCGCTCCGTCGGGATATTCGGTGGCATTTTTCCACACCCTGTCGTCCTTTTCATATTCCGCAGTGCCCACCTGCCGCACCATTTCCGCAATGGCGGCCTTCGCCGTCTCCGGATAATCCGGTGCATGAGAATATTTTCTTGCGGCAGCTTCATCCGGATACTTAAAATCCGCCAGATAAATGTCTGCCAGCCCCTCCATACCCCGGAGCGCCTCTGCGCTCTCATAGGACGAGGTATTATACACCACCGGCACAAAAAGCCGTGCCATACGAAGTGCTTCCGCTATTTGCGGAATATAATGACTGGGAGTCACCAGATTAATATTGTGGCAGCCCTGCTCCTGCAAGGAGCAAAACGCCTCCGCCAGCTGTGCAACCGACAACCGTCTGCCGGCCTTTCCCGCCGCGATTTTATGGTTCTGGCAATACACACACCGCAAATTACACCCGGAGAAAAACACCGTGCCGGAGCCTTTTTCCCCGGAAATACACGGCTCCTCCCAATAATGCGGAGCCACTCTTGCCACATAGACTTCCGAACTCATACCGCAAAATCCGTACTCTCCTCGGTTGCGGTCCGCCGGACACCGTCGCGGACAAAGTGTACATCCCATACTGCTCTCCTGCCTTTCCTTCTCAACCTCCCCTTTGTCTCGGAAGCATTATACAAAAGGAGCTTCCCTTCGTATACTGGGTCCGGATGGTGATTTTCCCGGCGTGACCGTCCACAATCAGCCGTGCGATGGAAAGCCCCAGTCCGTGACCGTCTATATTTTTTCCGCGCACCGTATCCGCCCGGAAAAAGCGGGTAAAAATCCCCTCCAGCTCTTCCTTCTTCATACCAATGCCCGTATCCTCCACCATAATTTCACATGCTCCGTTCTTATTTCTGCAAAAAACGGAAATCCGGTCACCCTTTCCGGTATATTTCACCGCATTATCCACAAACACGCGAAGTGCCTGCTTTAGCATCTGACGATCTCCGTATACGGAAACCGATTCACAGACCGGACACTCAAACTGCCGCTCCTCCGTCATATAGCTGAACTCTTTCTCCAGCTCCCGCACCACCTCAGCCATATCAAAACGGGCCTTTGCAAAGGGTAGCTTTTTTCTCTCATGCCGGGATAAAAACAACAGCTTATCCACCAAATCCTGCATAGACTTCGCCTCGGACTCGATGGCCTCCACGGACTCCGCCAATACCTCCGGATCCTCCGCGCCCCATCGGCGCAGCATGGAGGAATATCCTTGCAAAACCGTAATCGGCGTACGAAGCTCATGAGACGCCTCCGAAACAAACTGCTTCTGGGACTCATAGGACATCTCCATCCGGTCCAGCATCCGGTTAATTCCCTCTGCCAGCTCCCGCAATTCTTTCTCCGTTGCCTCCGGGTCCAGCCGGTTACTGTGAAGATTCTGCAGTGTCATCCGATTGACCCGGTCCGACATCTTGGATGCCGAAAGCAGGGTGGTCTTCACAATCAGATATACTGCTGTTGCGGCAAGCGCGGCAACTACCGAATACCATAGCCCGAACCATACCAGTTGTCCGGTGATTTCCTTCCAATCCTCCGAGCAATCGAATATAAATTCCGCCCCGCAGGTTGCATCATACACCACAATCGAGGTCCGATACCGGCCGAGCAGTACCCGTTCTCCTCCCCTTTCCGGAAACGCCCAGGCTCCGAGAAAGAAATATTCCCTCGGCTCTCCTACACAGTAGATCTCTTTCCCGGTATCTATCGCACGCAGTCGAAAGGTACCGCCTTGTTCCTGCAGAAACGTATCATCCTGCTGTTCCGCTAAAAAGGCAGCAAGAAACCTCTCTCCGGTCTCTTCAAACGCCTTACGGACGCCTCGTAATCGTATTCCTCCGAACACCAGTATTAAGACCACTCCCATACACAAAAATACCGCTGCCGTCATACGAGCAATACGCCCTGCAAAAGACCCGACGCCCGATTGCTTTATATTTGTTTTCCTAGTCTTCCTTCTCATCTCTGATCAGATACCCCACTCCCCGCACTGTTTCCAGCAACCGGATTCCGTACGGTTCCTCAATCTTCTGACGAAGATACCGAACATACACATCCACCACATTGGTATCTCCCGCATAGTCATAATCCCAGACAGCAGACAACAACTCATCTCTGGCCACCGCCCGGTTCTTATTTCTTAACAAATACACCAATAAATCAAATTCTTTTTTTGTCAGGGAAACCGGACCGCCCCGGAAACTGACCCGTCTCGCTGCCGCATCTACCGTCAAATCTCCATACGAAAGCATTTGCTCTGCCGGAGACTTTCTTCCCCTCGGTTTCAATACCGCACGGATTCTCGCCAGCAGTTCCTCTATGGCAAAAGGCTTCGTCATATAGTCATTTGCTCCCAAATCCAAGCCGGCCACCTTATCCGTTACGTCACCCTTTGCCGTCAAAATGATAACCGGCACCTCCGACTCCTGACGGATACGTCTGCAGACCTCCATGCCGGACAATTCCGGTAACATGATATCCAACAAGACCAAATCCACATCCGACAAAAGAGCCTTTGCAAGACCGGTTCTACCGTCACTCGCCGTTTCCGTCTCATAGCCCTCGTGGCGTAGCTCCAACTCCACAAACCGTGCGATTTTGTTATCATCTTCCACAATCAGTATCTTTGCCATACCCATACTCCTATTTCACTAAGGGAAAAACGAGTCCGCCGCAGATTGTGTGCGGCGGACTCCTTCTGTCGCTTATATTTTTTGTAATAAGTAATTAGTCTAAGTCGAACAAGCCACGCGGGATGATGTTGACATAGGTATTTCCCGGAGGTGCCGGTACCCATAAGGAACCGACCTTATAGGTTTTTTCGATTTCCACCTTTATCTTTGTGGTAGTTACCGCTGTCTTTCCATCCACAGTCTCCAGCTTCATCGGCACATCTACATAATAGATATTGCCGGCTCCGGCCAATAACTTCGTACTTGACGTTTTTCCGTCCATAAACACTCCGTCAGACTTTCTGAAAACCGCAAGAGGTGTCGGGTCCGTAGCGCCGTCTAAATAAAACTTCAGAACATACTTGGATGCTCCTACCGTACCACCGTCGTCAATATAGAACTCTACACGCTTGGACGTTGCAGTTACCTCTTCACCCAAATTATAACCGGCGTCTGCATTGGATTCATCTACTGCCGTTTGTTTACGATAGGAAGAGAGCGCACCCATCTCTTCGCCACCGAGTAACGCTTCGCTATTTGCGGAATCCACGTCTACACAAAGGAAATATTCTCCTCCGGTTACATTCTTGGTAGCGTCATTATTCGCTACTACAATCTTTGTGGACCTTCCCGCCGCACGGTATGCCGCAACGAACGTATTGATAAACAGCTTTATCTCATAGTCTGTCATCTCGGTATTATGACCCATACCGGAATAAGTAACATTGCCGTAGTTATAAATGTAATAATTATTGCGCACATCGTTGGAGGTAGAATTATAAAAGCTCTTAATCTTATCTACATCATTCGGATGCTCATAAATATCGGCTCCCGTGAGACAGTACCATACGGTTACCTCTTCATTCTCCATATCCAGCTGATAATACTGCGGATGGGTCTTTGCGATTTCGATAGTATCCGGAATCTTATACGGATAATTGGTAATCGCACCTGTGTTAACCTTGGAAATCTTCTTTGTCAACAAGTTACTTGTCAAGCGCAAGTAACGGTAAATATGACCGTTGGTCAGTCCCTGCGTCAGAGCATAGCCACCGTCATCAGAGCCGAGAGTATCGGAAACCTCTGCTCCGGTACCGTCTCTTAATAACAGTTTTCCGATGGCACTTTCATACGCTGTCGCCACATACGGATAATCCGCACGCTTTTCTCCGGAAGCCAGCACTTCTGCTGCCTTATAGGTACTTACATCATAACGGTCCATGCCGTAGCGATCACGGAAACGTTTTGTTATCTCTTTACCCCAGCTGGCATCATCATCTGTACCGATCATGGAAGATGCATCGTGGGTATACAATACCGCCTTCCCGGCCTCCATAAAGCCTTCCAGTGCATTCAGTACAGCTTCCTCCGTTACACCCTTATAACAATCGCCGAAACCGAGAATAACCATCTCATAATTATCCTTCAGGTAGTCCGGATTACCGCTTTCTGGATCGGTTAACAAAGGTACTAACTGGTCCTCTGTCATACGATAAAAGGTAAGATCAAGACCGTTAATGTCTCTGGTCCATACCCAGAACTTCTTCTTTACGGTATTCGCCTGGGCTTCCGTCATAGTTTCCGGAAATTCTCCATCCTGCGGAAGCTCCAAGGTATTACCCGGTGTCATAATTTGCAAAATACGCAAGGATTCCTTTGTACCTTCCTTAATAGCAGACAAACCGGTCAAGGATGCATGAACAATACGATCCTTCACCTCCGGTGCCGTACCGGCATAAAAATCACTTGTATTTACCAAATCCAACTTCCAGGCAACGGAACCGTTTCGGTCCTCTACTGCTCTTGAAACAACACAATTCCATCCGGCATATACAATATTACTTCCGTCGCCTCCGTGACCGTCCTGTCTGACACTTACACCGGACATTCTTTCATCCTCGGTAAATACACCGTCTCCGTTATTATCAATATAAAGCTCTACCTGATACTTCGTTCCTGCCGGAGCGTTCAGCTTAAACCTAAAGTTTAAGTTCTCACCGGAAAGGTACTTGTTCGCTTCGGACGCATCTTCGTCATACAGTCTCGGTGTGGTTACATCCGTCAGGAATACACGACGGGTTTTTACCAGACCGTGACGCAATGCATTTTCGGTTGCCACACGGGTGGATGTCTTACTTAACGCATACTCATAAATCGGAGTCGTTGCATACGTGTCCGCAAAATGATATACATTGGAGTTGCGGTCGATGTTATCATTTATTGCCGTTGCATTCTCATTGGTATAGAATCCGGTTCCGAATAATACCGGACCTCCCGCCTGAATAAAGTCAATCAACTGCTGCTCCGCAAGCTTCGTTAAATCGTTACCGGACAACGGAAAATACTGTTCCGCGGTATCCGCAACCGGATCAAACCAACCGCGCATTGCCTGGGTATCTGTCTGAATCACCGGACCGGAATGTGCATACACAAAATCCGTACCGGAGAAATCCATACACCAGTTATCCGATAAAGTATTCACACCGATATAAATCAAATCATACTCACTGGTACACTCCACATGCTTACCGATAAACTCAGAGGTGGACATGCGGTCTACGGTAACATTACCGGTGGTATTGGCATAGTTGGCAATAAATGCTCTCCAGAATGCATCATTTGTCACTGTACCGGAGGTGGTGCCTCCCTTATACTTCGCAACCGGTTGAAGCTCCAATACCTTGTAATCGTAATTATTTCTGGCACCCGGGCCGTTCTCCAGACCGTTTAACAGATAGTACAATACCTCTGCCGTGGATAAATCCGTCTCCGGCTGAGGGTCCTGAATGCTTTCAAAATACTCGTATACCTCTCTGCCGTACTGGTCATTATCCACACCACAATCGCTCATAAATCCGGTAGTAAGATAGGTACTACCGTCGAAAATATGAATACCGTTACGTACCATATTCTGCGCGTCACCGGAATTATAGTGGAACATCGGACCACCACCGTTGTTCATTATTCCAAGTACATCCAAAATAGCCACGTTGGCTGCATCATCCAAAGAAGTCTTATTCGGAAGTATACCGGATTTCCATGGATACAATGTCTGATTTGCCCAGTAACGCTGGCCACCTTCCTGCCCCGCATGGTTTCCATCCTTCTTATAATCTGTTAACAACGGAGTGGTAAAGGTCTTTGTTACATTCGTCCCGTTTACGTTAAACGTCAGGTCATAAGAAACGGTCGGGAACGATGCCGGATCTCCGAAAAAGCTTTCAAACAACGGAGTGGACATTTCATATAACATCAGGTACAGCTTAAACATACTGTCCTGAGAGCCGTTTACTTTTCCGTCTACCTTTCCGTCAATCTTTAAGTTTACATTGCTTTTAAAGGTCTCGGTAAAGTTGCTGTAGGTATGGGTATCCCAGATAATCGGCAACGGATCTGTTGCACTGGAGGCTCTTTTGTAAATTTCCAAAGCCGCCGGCCAGTCTAACGGATTATCCTTAAAGGTCGTCTTGATATCCGTTCCGTCCAGAATCTTACGGTTTAACTCACGCTTTAATCCCGAACTGTCATAACTTACATTGTTGTAACCCAAAAATTGCTCATAGATTCCCACTGCAACACCGGTAGAATCTACGGAAGAAATACTAATCATATCCGCTCTTTCAATCAGCGCCTTGTTTACCAGTACTCCGTTCTTTACAACATTCAAATCCTCCGGTGTTACTGTGTAAACCACACTATGATAAGCGGCGATTTTCTCTTCTAATGTCGGTCTTCCGGAGCCTCCTACATACGGAATACGCTTACCGGTATCGTCAAACTCATAAGCAAGACCTACACTCTCCTTTAAAAAGTAGTTGTTATGTACATACTCTTTAATTCCCTCAATCTTATAGCACTCTACCCCTTCGACTACAGTTTTAAACTCACCCTTTTCGTCATAGTTCACGTTGTACTGTGCCGCTTCTTCAGGTGACATAGTGCCACAGGTCTGTGCGTCAAGCGGCGTCCACACATAATTACCGCCGGTACCGCCCGATGCAGGCTCATACTTTGCCGTACCACCCTGAACTAAACGCATCAGGTTTCCGTCCGCTGCTTCCGCCGGCAGTCCGCCTACATACTTATATCTTGTCCCTGTATAATCATCCGGTGCCTCTACATACAAATAATTCGGAACCGGATCGGCTTTCATGTTATAATTTCCGCTACCGTCACTTACATACTTCATAGTACCGTACTGCGGTACATTCGTAACAATCTGCGGCGAATCCGGATAATAGGACGGCTTCGTTTCCGATGCCCATAAATACTCCGTACGGGTAGAAGCTACCGTATAGGTATGACCTTCTCCCGGAATATCCGCACCTGCATAAGCAGCCTTTTGCATATTAATCGGCTCACATCCCGCAATCTGATAACCAATGGTACCCATTGCTTCGTACGGGACAATTTCTAAGATAAAGAACGGATTCTCCGCCGTTCCCTTTGCCTTTGTCGGATCTGACGGCGGCGGATCGATTTTACCATCCGTGTTCTTCGTATATCGCGTGGTTGCAGTACCGTCTGCCTGCGCACTACGGTCGGAATTCGATTCCGCAAATACCGCAATACCTGCCGCAAACGCAACCAAAACCAAAACCAAACTGATGATTATTCGCGTTTTCCTGGTCATGGATTTTCCCTCCTTGTTCCTAATTTCTCTGTATATTCTGAAGTTTAATCAACGATGAACTCGTATAGCTCTTTTGATCCACCTGATATTCTATCGTTACAAGAGTGCCCTGAAAAAAGTTATTCTTCGCATCATCGAAAGTCTCTCCCCCCGAAGCCAGAGAAAAGTCTGTTACATACTGTGCCAGAAAGGTCTTGTTTCTATCCTGTGCCGCCACATTCGCTACCTTCTCGCTTACGGTTGACCCTGTTGTAGGTGTACCGAACCGCAATTCATTTCCTACCAAAGCCAGTATATAGTATTCGGTGCCTCGCTCTACCTCCAATGCCGCAGATACTCCCGACGGCAAATCGGTCACCTTTTTAAAATCTGTGGATTCCTGAATCAGCTCCGTCACAAACAATTCCGTCATCTGGGATTCCATCTGTAAAAGCGATTCGGAATTTACATTCCGGAAGTGATTCAATCCGGAGGTCAGAAATCCCATCACTGCCAGCATTACCACTCCGGAAATCAGTACGGTAACAATCAACTCCACCAAGGAGTAACCGCCGTTGGATGCCAAAACCTTATGCTTTTTTGCTTCCATAGCCCCTCCTCCTTTACTCTATATAACTGCGTCCTGTACTCGTCACCATTCGTACAGTCACCGTCTTTGATCCTGTTACAATCAACTTCGTATAGTTGCTGGTAAACGCTCCGTTGGACTTTTGAAAGGTAATATCACAGACATTCGTTCCGCTGACCGTCTTTGAAATACTTCCGTCGTCATTCTTTGCCACGATAGTCAACGCACTGTCTCCGATTTCTACCTCATCAATCACGGTTCCGCTCTTTAATATCTTCGCACTATACCCATCGCCATCTGCCACCACGCGGAGTGTAATATCATTTACTCCGTCCGATGCGGTGGTTTGTATTTTTGCCCTGTTTAACGCCGTCAGCAATGCTTCTGCAGCACTGGAGGCGTCTCTGTTCCGGATAAAGGAAAATCCGACGACTGCTCCTGCAGAAAGAATCCCCATAATCAGCACCACCACCACAATCTCTACCAGTGACATGCCCGCATTATTCCATTTTCTTCTGCTCATCTCCATATATCTTCCTCCGTCTGCTCTGTTATGAATAATCCGTTAATTCTTCTGCCAATTATCGAAGGAAATCGAAACTGCCTCGGAAGAAAGGTAAGGACTTGCCGGAGTACTGCTACCACCGGTTGCTCTGAAGTATTCCTGTACCTCCGGCACGGTCAGTAGTGCCTCTACCGCAGCTTTATCACTCTTTATTGTAGTTTCACTGTTGAACTCTATTCCTCCGGTCGCCAATACCAGGCCGTTAAAAGTCTTAGACGTACCGCTAAAGGTAAGCTTTCCGTTTACTAAAATAATACCGCTGTTTGCCGGTACCGTATTATCAATCGTTACATTTCCGTTATACACCCAGAAATCATAGGTACCGCTGCTTGTGGTATAAGTGTTCTTAATCCAGGTATCCGGCGTCGGACAAGTCGGATTGGACGGATTAAACTTGTCCATCTTCAAAATTCTTTCGGTAATAACATCATAATTTCTGTCCACCGTAGAGGTCGCGTTCAATCGGAAGCTGGAAAATAATCCGCTGGTTCTGCGCTTTGCCAAAAGGCTGTCACTTGCCAATTTGGAAAAATTCGTTGTCGCATTCTGAATTCCGTAGGTTGACTCCGTCACGGTCCCGTCATACTGGAATGCATTTGCTAAGGTATAGTTGTTCTGCGCCAGCTTAACAGTACTGTTTCCGAGCGTATCCAAACGTAACTTCATCGGCGCTGCCAGCTGCGGCACAGCCATATATGCTGCAAAATAGTCCTGTGCATCCTTCTCTGTCGGGAAATTCAGGTACAAATATACAAACTCCGTAGTACCGCCGTCCAGCTTTACATGACGTACTACATAATTATCCTCAATCAGTGCATAATCCGGATCTCCCGGAACTGTGGACCTGCCGAGATACTCTCTGAAATCAAAATATGCTTCATTATTATAATTATCTTTATAGGAAATCCGCGCATCCGTCATAAGACAGCCTGTAAGAGCATTAAACTCCGTAAGGGTCATCGGATTATGATTCGTTACCAGGCATTCACTCGGTACCAGATATATACTCTGCATATCCTTGTATGCCACAGACTCACCCTGCAAAATACCGAGGGCATTTGCCACACCCCCCGCACTCCAAAGAGTATCGTGAATATAGGAACGACCGTTTAATACAAGATTTGTTGTTCCGCTGAAATCCAACGAAATATCCTTTGCACTATTAATGGTAATCGCACTGCTAAGTGCAGAAGGGTCTACCGTTCCACCGCTGTTATAACCGCTATAGCCGATATACTCGCCGCCGTCAATATCTATCTTTGCCCCCGACTTTTCGATAATCAGGTCATCGGATACATAAAAGTTCGAATCCGCGTAAAGCTCTCCGCCGTCGGACACCTCAATATTGTTCGCCCAAACACCGTCGCCGCTTGCATTGGATTCTGTGTTAATATTCAGGATGGCGTCGTTTGTTATCACCAAGTCTCCCGCAATTAAAAACTTCTTCGCCTTATTTACATTCATTACCATGTTTTCACTGCGGTGAAGCAAAGAACTCTTTGTATAAAAATTACCTTCCAGCTCAATGGTCTGCGAAGTATTCAAAGGCGTAACCACATCTGCCCCGGAAATAACTGCAAAGTCCGTAAAATCACAGGCAATGGTATCTACCATATTACCTTCCACATCCGGAATCTTTGCATCAACTATAATATCAGTAGTGATGGAGGTCTGGCTTCCGCCTGCAGAATAAGTAAAAGTTGCATTTCTAATACAAATCTGTGTAGAATCCTCGCCCGATCCTGCCGCATACGGTACGGTTTCTACAGAACCGAAAGCCACCTGTACCTCCAATGCATCCAAGTCATCTGTTTCCGGGTCGCCGCCCAATGCCTTACACATCAAGCTTCTTGCCGCATCACTCTCTGTTACCTCATCGTAAAACGCAGTCTGGAAAAACTCAGCAAAACGGCTGTTTCTGGCATCCGTCGTGTCGAGATTGGAATACTGAACCATCAGGTCTGCAAAGGCCTTTTTTAACGCCTCCTCCGCCTCGATTTCCAACTGGGATACCAACTCATCGGAACCGCTCTCCGCACCGTAAAAGCTCTTCTGCATCTGCAGCTCCAAATCCTTCATTTTACGATTGTTTGTAGTTACCACCAACAGCATGGCACCGATCAGGGACAAGAGTGCCACACAACCGATAACAAGAATCAGACCGCCGCCCTTATTACTTTTTAATATCGACCTATTCTTCATATATGTATTCCCTCCTAATCCGTGTTCTTATTGCAAGCACGCCACAACATCGGTTGCAACCGTATTCCCGTCGGAGTCCTTAATGGCAATCGTCAGCTCCTGTACGCGGATTTCTTCATTCTCTGCAATCATCTGATGACTATGCGTCGACACATTTGATACTCCGCTGGCAAAAGTAATCTCTGCCGGGCAATACAAATCTACCCGGGCCGGCGATTTTGCAGCAACGCCTTCGCCTCTTTTCGCGAAGGAAACACTGATACTCGGCGCACTTCCAAAACGTTCGTTTAATTTCTTATCGGCTAAGTCGCTGTTAATCGTTGCCGAAGCCTCCTGGCATACAACAAAAACATCTGCTGCCAGCAACGCCTGCTCGTCATAAATTCTGATATCATAAATCATGCTCGAATCTGTTATACCTGTCTCCCAATGTGCCTCCGCCGGTGAGTACAACAGATACACTCTGTCCAGCTTCTCCGCTCCCGGAGTAGTATCGCCTGCCTTGTTAAATTCTCCGGAGGAAAAGAACTGATACTCTATTCTTCGCGTTGCTGTATCCTCTAACACCAGTGAAGAATGCGCTTCATAGGAAAAATATGCTAACAGCTCCATTTTCCCGGAAGGTCTCAACACCGTCTCCAGATATACATCCCTGTCAATCTTTGATTTAATCTCATTGATAGCCGCTTCATACTCGGTAGCTGTCATAACGTTCATATCAATCTCCGGTGCCGGCGTCGCGGTGGGACCTAACGCCAAATTATCTGTTCTGATTTTGCTGTTACGCATTTCAACAAATTCATTTAGCGCCATTGTATCATAGCCGTTCTCGGCATCCCCCGGCATAAACAGAGTACCGTTTGTACTGGCATTTATCAACACAGACTTACTTCCCGTTTCACCGAAGCTCACCACGGATGTGGTGTTCATGCTGTTGTACTCGTCCGGCTCCGTATCCCGGATAATCTCTACACTGTAGGAATAAGAACCCTTGTTTACACCGCTGACGGTACATTTTTCTACTTTATTACTGTCTTCCCAGGTAGATGCTCCTCTGCTTCCGCCGAACAAGCCCGCCACCTTATCCGCATACTCGCTGCTGTCCTTTACGGCGCTTGCCAGCTCCAGTAAATCCTCCATCAAAGACTCTGCGCTCTGCACCTTTTTCGTCTTTGCATTCGCCTTTGCGGAAAGCGAAAATGCTGTCAGTACCGAGCTGATTACAATAGAAAGCACGAGCATACTGACAATGACTTCCACCAGTGTAAATCCTTTATTATTTTTTTTCGTTATCATTATGCTCCTACCTCCTGTTTTTTCTTCCAGGCCGGCTCCGCAGGGACCCCTCCCCACGGAACGACGGCAAGATACAGACTTTCGCCTGTATCTTACTCTCGCTCTTTATAAAATTAATTTGCAAAGATGTTCTCTTCGCCGAGACGGATGCCCGTGATGTCCGGCTCCTCGTACTGTCTGTCCGTACCGGTTACGGCGTACAGATTCAGAACAATGTTACCGTCCAACAAATTCGTCTCGCTGTTATAGTTTACGGTAATTGATTCCATGTTCATGCGCTCCGCATTTGCATTGATGTAATCCGACATGCGCTTTAACTGGTCGTAATCACCGCTGTAGTTGAAGGATAAGGTCTCCTTCAAAAGACTAACGTCATAATAGGAAATTGCGTAACTTCCGCTTTCCTCGCCCATATCCTGTACCATCGGCATGGTTACGCTGGTCAGAAGGTTCGGAGCGGAGAAGGTAACATCCGGTACCCGCATCTCCAAATCCGCTTCCATGTCACTGACAAACTTAATACTCTTTTCCGGAGTATTACCTGCACTGTATCGGTCCAGTACTTTGGAAATCGCATCACGGGATTTGTTAATCTCGTCCTTCCAATAGTCCTCGTTGACACCCATGTTGTAAAGCTCGATGTAACGCTTATTTAACTCGAAGTTTTCATCACGAAGTGCCTGACGCTCCGCCAGAAGCGGACGGTACAAATAGTTTATGGCAACAATTACTATGATAACTACCAGTGCCAACATCAACAGGAAAATCTGCATTTCATTGCCTTTTTTCTTCTCCATGCTACTGTACCTCCGTTCCTTCCGTTGTATTCTCGACAGAACCCTCGCCCTCAGGTACTTCTCCCGGTTTCTGCAAGATACAGTTTACGGTAAATACTACCTCGGTACGATTGGTGGTCTCGTCTACATTCTCAACGATACCGCCGATGGTAACATCGGAAATATACGGAATCGTCTTTAACTGCATCAATACCTTTGCTGCCTCATCCTTGGTAACCGTGGAGAAATTAATCGTCATGGAATTTCCCGTAATAGAGAAGGAGTGTACCAAGGAACGTGCCGGCAACGCCTTTTCCAGAGCTGCAATAATATCATTGAGCTGCTCTGCCATGGAGAAGCTGAGTGCATCCGTCGCCTTCATACTTTCAATGGACTCCTGGCTTGCAAGATACACCGCATACAGGTCCTCAATGCTTTCCGCCTCTGCAATGTTCTGCTCAAACAACGCCTTCATCTCTTTCTCGTACTTAATATCAAGGGATGTCTTAATTACCAGTCCCGCAATGATCGCTGCCGCTGCGATAAAGATCGTACCGGACAAAATAGCGATATTCTTCTTTTTCTCTCTTAAGATAGCCTCTGCCGGGCGCATGCCCAACGGGTTTACTACCGCACCGAAGCAGGCCAGGAACTCTGCGCCTCTCTGCTCATACTCTACTGCCGACTTGGAGAACAATACGCCCTCGGTTACATCGAGAATTTCAACCGGCGTACCCAGCTCATCCGAAATCAAGGCATCTGCGCCCTGTACGGAGGTAGCCAGACCGGTGAGGTAAATCTTCTCAATCGGAGAATCCGGATGATTAGTGCTGAAGTACTCGATTACTCGGCGTACACGGCCCACGATATCTCTTGCTGCCTCGGAAACATCCTGTCTTGCGGAAATACGACGATTTAAAATATCTCCGTCGGAAAGGATACGCTCCACACTCATGTCGTTGGACTCGTTGTCCGACTTCTCCTCGCCGTTCTGCTCATTCTCAATACGCTTAAAACGATTCTCACGAATCTTTGCCAGCTCACGCTTCTCCCATTCCTCGTCCATCTGGGCGTTAATCGTGAGATACTCGCCGTCAAGCAACATCTTTAACGCTTCTGCCTGCGTGGTAACCTCATCATAGCAGTGAGAATCAAGCAACGCATCCGCCAGTGTAGCAACACCGTAATTGACCGTTCTCTGTACACCAAGCTCTCCCTTATCCAGTACCATTACCACCGTAGCGGTTTCGTTCATCTGCATGATAAGACTGACATCCTGCAGGGTAGAACGCTTCAACCACTGGAACATAGAGTTACCGGTTACATCCATGGACAGGACATTACACTTCATGGCCTCTGCCAACATGTAGAAGCACTGTAACAATGTCTCCGGAATCGCATATACCATCAAACGGTACTGATTCTGCTCTTTATCCTGACCGATAACGGTATGGGAAATCACGTGATCGGAAATATCCATCGGGAAATAGTCGGTTGCTTCCGCCTGCACAATATTCTTTAACATCTTCTCCTTCAAGGCGGTCACCGTAACCTCACGGCTGATTACCTTATTGGAAGAAATCGTAAAGATAATATCCTTCGTCTTAATGCCGGCTGTCTGCATCTGCATACTCAGCTTTTCCGCAAACTCATCCGTTTCGCGGATATAACCATCCTCTATGGTATTCGGCGGGGTGTCAAATACAACCGCTTTCCGTACGCGCTGTACCTTGCTGCCCACTTCCAACTCCAGCAATCTGGTTTGTGTCAGGCCTATCTCTATACTAACTATTGTTTTTGCCATAAAACCCTCCTTATGTTCGTGGTACCCACATATAACATTTCAGTAACACATGCCATTTCATACGCTGCTGAAATGTCATATGAGTTTCTCTCTCCCGTCACCCGTTTGTCCGACTACAGAGAAAACATCCCTAAATACGCATTGATGATCCATTCGCCCGTCAGTGCGGCAATCAAAATCCCTACCGCCAAATACGGTCCGAAGGCCAGCTGCCGGTCCTCACCCGACACCTTCATCCGAATCGGATGTACAATGACTGCCAATACACAGCCGATCATCATAGAAAGAAAAATCTTCGGTCCGCCAAGGAGCAATCCCGCTGCCGCCATCAGCTTCACGTCACCGCCGCCCATGCCGTCCTTTTTCAAGAACTTCAGGGAAATCCAGGCCGCCAGTAAAAACATACCGCTAACCAGGAAAAAGCCCACCACATAGAGCGCCCAGTTCTTTATATCCGTACACAGTCTCACCACTCCCAACAAGAAAATGAACACATTGAGTCCGAAAGGAATCTCATAGGTACGGAAATCAATTACTGCAATTACCAAAAGTGCAGAAGCCAATAGACAGTACAAAATTCCCTCTACGGTCAGACCGCGAAGGAAAATAGTACCCAACCATAATACTCCGTTCAGTGCCTCTATCAGAGGATACTGCACGGAAATCTTCGCTTTGCACTTCCGGCACTTGCCGCCCAGGCAAAGCCATGAAAACACCGGCACTAAGTCATACCACTTGAGCCCATAACCACAGCTCATGCAGTGAGACGGAACCGTCACGATGCTTTCATGCTTTGGAATTCGGTAAATGCAAACATTCAAGAAACTGCCAATCAGTATTCCGTAAAGAAATACTAACGGATAAATTATCACTTCGTATCCTTCCATACCGACTGGTCCTTTCTAAAATGAGAGATTCGTTGGGGATTCATCCTAGGCTAAATTTGTGCTTAAAGGTTTTCCCGTCCCGGCGGCAAAGCCGCCGGGGGGGGGAAAATTCTCAATGATTAGTATGAAACACTAACTTTACCACTACCACCAGAAACAGTAACTACAAATCCACCGCTACCTGTTTTTGCAGGCTTCGGGTAATCTCCGCCCATTACTTCTGTAATCATTGCAGACAGACCAGTATAACCAGTACTATCAGTCAAAGTGGTGCTAGTTCCATTAATAGTACAGGTATAGTCCGTACCAGAAGCCGGAAGTGTACTACTCTGCTGCCAATCAGCCAATGCAACCTGTACTGCAGACTTGATGTCCTTAGCGGTATTCTCATCAGAGTTGGTTCTTGCGGTACCTACCCACTTCATTACCTGCGGAGCAAGTGCTACTGCGATGATACCCATGATCAATACTACTACAATGAGCTCGACCAGGGAGAAACCTTTGTTGTTCTTCTTGTTTAATAACTTCTTCATACTTTTTCTCTCCTTTTTGTGTAATTTTTTTATGTTAAACTATTCCCCTACGCCTGCGTACATTGCTGTACCGGTTATGTAGGCGCCCCCCGGGAATAGAATTAACCTTAATAGGTTCCGGATACCGTGGACACTGTAACCAGTCCCGTATCCTGTATTTCAATTTGAAAGACTTTTCCGCTTTCGTTTTGTACCTGAGGCTTATCCCCGCCTGTATATTCTGTCAATAATGCAATCATGCCGACATTCGGGTCTGTTCCTCCTACCGCACTGATTCCGCCGGAAGTCACGATATAGTTTGCATCTGCAAGAGTCCCACCTGTGCCCTCATAATCGGCAATCGCCGCCTGACCGACAGATTTCAAGTTATCCTTTGCCCGGGCATCTGCACTCTCGCGCGCAGCAACGACCCATTTCATTACCTGCGGTGCTAATGCCATCGTAAGAATTCCCATAATTAACACGACTACGATAAGCTCTACTAAAGAAAATCCTTTGTTTTGATTCTTCTTTTTCATAGGGTACTCCTTTTTTTACAGTTCCTCCATACCACTATACATATCAATCATCGGCATGTACATGGCGAGTACCAGTACTGCTACAATTGCACCTAACACCACGATAATCATTGGCTCCATCAGGGTCGTCAAGCTACCGGTAGCAATCTCTACCTCATCCTCGTAATAGTCTGCTGCCTTGATTAGCATACCATCGATATTACCGGTCTCCTCACCGATTTTAATCATCTGCGGAATCATCATAGGGAACAGTCCGCTTCTGCGGAGAGGCTCGCTGAGGTTCGTACCCTGTTCTACCTCCTTCTTCGCCGCCTGCAGAGCCCGCTTAAAGTGGATATTCTTCATGGAACGGCTCGTAATGTCAAGCGCCTCGGACAACGGGATACCTGCCGCCATCAACGTACTGATGGTACGGGCAAAGGAGGCCGACGCCGTCTTTACCGACAGCTTACCGAAGATAGGTGCCTTAATGGCGATGGTACCGAACACCACCTGCCCTGTCTCTGTCTTGGCAAAGGCAGTCACTGCAATAGCCACTACTACAACGATTAAAATCAACAAATACCATTTATGCATCAGGAAATCACTGAAGGCCATAACCGCCTTCGTAATCCCCGGGAGCTCCGAGCCCATGCTTTCAAACATCTCTGCAAACTGCGGAATAACAAGAAGTGACATGGCAATCAATACGCCGATGGCTACGATAATAATCACAATCGGGTACATCATAGCCTTCTTTACAAGAGCCTTTAACTTAGCACTCTTCTCAAACTGCACGGACATACGCTCCATAGCTGTTTCCAGACTACCGGAGGCCTCGCCCGCCTCCACCATGTTCACCAAAATAGGCGGATATACCTTCGGATGGGCCTTCATAGCCTCCGCCAGAGTACTACCCTTCTGCACAGACGTCTGGGTCTCCTTAATAGCTTTCGCAAAGGTTTTATTCTCTGTCTGGTCCACCAGCATACCGAGAGCCTCTACAATCGTGACGCCCGCTGCCAGGATACTCTGGAACTGACGACAAAAGACACTGAGGTCTCGCGGCTTTACACCGCCGCCAATAGAAATATTAAGTTCTTTGTTTAACAACGTCTGCTGCTCTACCTTGGTAGGAACGAGCCCCTGCTCTCTGAGCATCGCCATGGCACGGCTCTGGGTGTTGGCTGATATGGTGCCTTTAACCTTCTTACCGTCCTTTGTCACGGCGGTATATATGTAATCCGTCATCCTTATGCTCCTTTCCGCTCCTTAGTAGATACGTTTCTGCATATTGATAATATCCTGCGCATAGGACAGCGCAGTATCCTTTGTAATCTTATTCTTCATGTACAAGTTGTACAGGGAGTCATCCATCAGCTCCATACCCAGCTTCTTACTGGTCTGAATGAGACCGTTAATCTGGTGAGTCTTGCTCTCACGGATGAGATTCCGGATAGCCGGGCTGCCGAACATAACCTCAAAGGCTGCTACACGACCATTGCCCTCACTGTTAAGGAGAAGCTGCTGAGAGATAACCGCCTCCAATACGTTACTAAGCTGGAGACGAATCTGCTGCTGCTGCCCTGTCGGGAATACGTCGATGATACGGTCAATCGTCGCTGCCGCACCGGTAGTATGTAAGGTAGAGAGTACCAGGTGACCGGTCTCGGCTGCGGTAATGGCAGTGGAGATGGTATCCAGGTCTCGCATTTCTCCCAAGAGGATAACATCCGGGTCCTCACGGAGTGCTGCTCGAAGTGCACCGGCATAGTTCTTGGAGTCCATACCGATTTCTCGCTGATTGATGACTGCCTCCTTGTGAGAGTGCAGATACTCAATCGGGTCCTCCAGAGTGATGATGTGACAGTTTCGCACCTTGTTCATCATGTCAATTAAAGAAGCCAGGGTAGTGGACTTACCGGAACCGGTCGGTCCCGTAACCAATACCAATCCACGCTTTCTGTGAATCAGCTCCTGTACCTCCTTCGGAATCCCTAACTGGTCCGCCGGCGGCACCTGGGTACCTACCAGACGAAGTACTGCGGCATACACGCCACGCTGCTTAAATACGTTTACTCGGAAACGCCCCTCACCAGGAATCGCATAGGAGAAGTCCGCTTCGCCGAACTGATCCAGACGTTCCTTCGCTGCCGTATTCAAAATCGGGAAAATCAGCTCCTGCAGACGTGTCGGTGTCAGCACCTCGTCCGTCATAGACTCCAGCTTGCCGTTGATACGGGCCTTCGGCGGGATAGCCGCCGTCAGGTGTACGTCGGATGCCTTCAGTTCTTTTGCTCTCAGTAATAGGGAATCAATCTCTGCCATAGGAACTCCTTTACATATCATCCTCATTTGCGTATGCGATACGCAACAACTCATCTATACTGGTAATGCCCTCCCGCACCAGACGGGCCGCACTCATACGCAGGGTACTCATACCCTCCGCCAGTGCCTGCTCCTCCAGCTCCTCAGCGGCTGCGCCGCGGGAAATCAGGCGTTTTACCTTATTGGTAACCGGAAGTATCTCATATACACCGATACGTCCTTTATAACCGGTCTCGTTACACTGCGGACAGCCGCACGGCTTATAAATCTTTGTATCCGGCGTACGCTCGCCGATAATCTGCCACTGCTCCGGTGTCGGCTCGTACTCCTGCTTACAAGTACATAAGCGACGTACAAGACGCTGTGCGATAACTCCCACGATGGAGTCCGCCAAAAGGTAGGAAGCAATCCCCATGTCCGCCAGACGGCCGATGGAACTGGCTGCACTGTTGGTATGCAGGGTACTTACTACAAGGTGACCTGTGATAGACGCGGTAACCGCGATGCTGGCGGTCTCCTCGTCTCGGATCTCACCGATCATGATGATATCCGGGTCCTGTCGCAGGATAGAACGAAGGGCTGCCGCAAAGGTCATATCCGCTTTTACATTTACCTGAACCTGGTTGATACCGTCGATATTGGCCTCCACCGGGTCCTCTACGGTAATGATATTAACATCCGAGGTATTTAACTCACTGAGCGCCGTATAAAGCGTCGTGGACTTACCGGAACCGGTCGGTCCCGTAACTAAGATAATACCGTTCGGGTTTGCCAGAATACGATCGAACTTACGCATTTCAACATCGGAGAAGCCAAGGTTCTTCTTATCTCTGGAAAGTGTCTGCTTGGAGGTAAGTCGCATTACCACCTTCTCACCGAACACCGTCGGTAAGATAGACACTCGGATATCGTACTCCATACGGTCGACAATCTGCGTGATACGACCGTCCTGCGGCTTTCTCTTTTCGGAAATATCCATACCACCGATAATCTTAATACGAGCGATGATAGCGGAAAGTAACGCCACCTGATAATTATTAATCTCCTGCAGAACACCGTCGATACGGTATCTGACACGGATAATCGTCTCCATCGGCTCAATATGAATATCGGAAGCACGCATACGCACGGCCTGCTCGATAATTGTCTTAACTAAAATAACAATTGGGGAATTTTCTACATCGGCACGAGCCTCTTCCTGGGCCTTAGCCTCCTCTTCCTTCTCACCGCGCTCCTGAGTAAAACGCTCTGCCATGGCCTTCGTTTCCTGGCCACCGTAATACTTATCGATGGTACGCATGATTTCGGAATTGGTAGCAAGGACAGGAACTATGTCCATACCGGTTACAATGGAAAGGTCGTCAATACCCATAATGTCCATCGGGTCTTCCATTGCCACCTTGATACCGCTGCTATTTTTATCGTCCCAAGCATACGGAATCATTACATATTTTTTTAATAAAGTCGCATCTGTAACAAGTCTCGTAATCTCCTGCGGAATCTTTACTCCCGCCAGGGATACCGACTCTATATTCAGCTGGTCTTTTAAAACGTCGATAATCGTTTCTTCTGTGGTGAAATTCTTTGCTACCAAAGCAACACCGAGACGTATCTTCTTCGGCTGCTGCTTCTGATACTCTAACGCCATCAGTAACTGCTCATTGGAGATAACTCCGGCCTCTACGAGCATATCACCGAGACGCTTCTTTTTCCGTCCGAATCCTTCACTTGCAGTGGAACTCATCTACCGGTCCCCCTTCGCCTGTTAATACCGACACTTTCTCTCCCTACTCGACTCTATTCACGTTCTCTTTACTTGTCCTTATTATAACACAGAATCTGTCGTTTTTCAAGTGTTTTTATCGTATAAACCTCATATTTTTTCAGAAAATTTTCCTTTGGCGTTCTATTTTTTTGTCAATTCGCATATTCTGTGTTTTTTTCGTTCTTCTTACACAATCCCTTGTGGTTTCCCAGAAAACGACAAAAATAGTCCGGTCGCATTTTTTTGCAACCGGACTATCATAGATACGAAATATCCTTAGATTCTGGCTTTGCGCCCCCGCATTTCCACGGGTTTGCCCACATCTTTTGAAATTGTTTTACAACTTACAGTACGCTCTTAACAGCCTTTACTACGTTGTCAACGGTGAAGCCGAACTTCTCGAACAAGGTATTCGCCGGAGCGGAAGCGCCGAAACCGGTCATGGTTACGGTAGCACCGTCAAGGCCTACATACTTGCCCCAACCGTAGTCGATGAGAGCCTCTACCGCTACTCTTGCACGAACATTCTTCGGAAGAACGCTTTCCTTGTACTCTGCGCTCTGCTCCTCGAAGAGATCCATACACGGCATGGAAACGACTCTTACGTCTACACCGGTCTTTGCAAGCTCTTCCTTTGCATTTACAGCAAGGGAAACCTCGGAACCGGAAGCAATGATGATAGCATCCGGAGTAGCCTTCGTAGAATCCGCGATAACATAGCCGCCCTTTAACGCTTCCTTGGAGGAACCTGCAAGCTGCGGAAGGTTCTGTCTGGTCAGAACTAATGCAGTCGGGGTCTCCTTGGAGGTAGCTGCGGAATACCAAGCTGCGATGGTCTCCGTTGCATCTGCCGGACGGAATACGTGGAAGTTCGGCATAGCACGAAGCATAGCTAACTGCTCGATCGGCTCATGGGTCGGGCCGTCCTCACCAACACCGATACTGTCGTGAGTTAATACATAAGTGGTCGGAATACGCATGATGGAAGAAAGTCTTGCCATCGGCTTTACGTAATCACTGAATACGAAGAAGGTGGAAACAAAGGCACGAAGACCGTGTAAGGTCATACCGTTACCGATTGCTGCCATTGCAAGCTCACGAACACCGAAGTGTAAGTTGCGGCCTGCATAGTTGTCCTTGGAGAAATCTCCTGCATCCTTCATATAGGTCTTGGTGGACGGAGCAAGGTCTGCTGCACCACCGATTAATGCCGGAACATAATCCTTTAAGCGGTTCAAAACAACACCGGAAAGGTTTCTGGTAGCTTCCGGCTTATCGTCGAATGCCCAGAACTCCTCGTTGTTGATTAAATCCTTTGCAATGTCAAGGTTGAACATATCGTCCCAAGCCTTCTTCATTTCCGGATACTTTGCGCAGTACTCAGCAAACATCTTGTTCCAAGCTTCCTCATCCTTTGCCTTTTCAGCGGAGATTGCCTTGTAGTTTGCGTATACTTCGTCCGGTACAAAGAACGGCTCCTGAGACGGCCAGCCGAGATTTTCCTTCATAGCTGCTACGTTATCAGCACCAAGCGGTTCGCCGTGAGCGCTTGCCTTACCCTGCTTTGCCGGGCAACCGAAACCGATCTGGGTCTTGCAGATAATGAAGGACGGCTTCGTGGTCTCCGCCTGAGCAGCACGAATAGCCTTACCGATCTCTTCTAAGTTGTTACCATCCTCTACGGTAAGAGTCTGGAAGCCGAATGCCTTCATGCGGCCCTCAACATCCTCAGTGAACGCGATGTCGGTGCTTCCTTCGATGGAAATCTTATTGGAATCGTATAATACGATAAGCTTGCTAAGACCAAGGGTACCTGCTAAGGAGAATGCCTCAGAGGAAATACCCTCCATCAAACAACCGTCTCCGCCTAATACATAGGTGAAGTGGTCAACTACCTTGTAGCCATCCTTGTTGAACTTTGCGCCAAGGTGAGCTTCTGCCATAGCCATACCGACTGCCATAGCCATACCTGCACCAAGCGGGCCGGTGGTAGCTTCAACACCTCTGGTGTGACGGTACTCCGGATGACCCGGAGTCAGGGAATCCAGCTGACGGAACTGCATCAAATCTTCCTTGGTAAGACCGTAGCCGAATAAATGCAATAAAGAGTAAAGCAAAGTAGAGCCGTGACCACCGGAAAGGATGAAACGGTCTCTGTTCGCCCAGTCCGGGTTAGCCGGATTGTGCTTCATTTCCTTTGCCCAAAGCTCGTAAGCAACAGCAGCAGCACCAAGCGGAAGACCCGGATGACCGGAATTAGCCTTCTGTACGGCATCAGCTGCAAGAACGCGGATCGCGTTTACAGACATGTTATCAATCGTACTCATGTAAAATACCTCCTTACTTTCCGAATACAGCGATGTAGTCCTTCTGGAACTTCTCGATACCCTGATCGGTGAGCGGGTGCTTGGTCATGGTCTCGATTACGGAATACGGAACCGTAGCGATGTCAGCGCCTGCTAAAGCACAGTCGGTAACGTGAATCGGATTTCTTACGCTTGCAGCGATAATCTGAGTGTCGATATCATCGTACATAGCAAACATATCGGAAATGGTGCGGATTAAATCGATACCCGGCATAGAGATGTCGTCAAGTCTGCCAAGGAACGGAGAAACGTAGGTAGCACCTGCTCTTGCAGCAAGAAGTGCCTGGTTAGCGGAGAATACTAAGGTAACGTTGGTCTTGATACCCTCTGCAGCCAAAGCCTTGGTAGCCTTTAAGCCTTCTACGGTCATCGGAATCTTAACAACCATATTCGGATGAATCTTTGCAATCTCTCTACCCTCTGCAATCATGCCCTCTGCATCTACAGTGGTAGCCTTAACCTCACCGCTGATCGGTCCGTCAACGATATCGGTAATCTCCTTGATTACTTCTTCGAAGATTCTGCCTTCCTTCGCAATCAGGGACGGGTTGGTGGTAACGCCGCAAATAACGCCCATGTCATTTGCCTTCTTAATGTCTGCTACATTTGCAGTGTCGATAAAAAACTTCATGGATAAATCCTCCTTAAAATAATATCGTTTGTTATAAATGCTCAGATACCATCACTATACACCAAAACCAAGAATTTTTCAATCTTTTTTTCGCAGCAGAAAAAAAATCTGTAGAATCCCTTTGTTTTCTCAACATCCTGTTTCTTCGGATTCCTTTTCGTTTTTCTTGTTTTGACGCTTCCGAACGTACAATAATCCACAACAAAGCCAAAAATACGGTGCTACCTGTAGCACTCTGATATTTGCAAAAGCTTGTGCTATGTATCCGAAAAAAGCAAACATGGCAGCTTTGCTTACAAAATCCGAGTCATATTCCTCTTTTTTAATAAACTGCAAACATCCCGGAATAAATAATGAAAATAAAAATACCAAATAACTCGCAACCACAAAAAATCCCTGTTCCGCCCACATTTGAAGGTACTCATTATGAGCATCACTATACAAATATGGCGCTTCTGCCGTACCGCAATCTATCACAAATTTATCAAGGCCACAGCCAAAAGCCCAATCTTTTGGAATCAATTTCAACGTTTCCTTCCATATTTTCATTCTACCGCTTCCCACGGAATCCCCAAGTATTGTTCCTTCTTGCTTAATCTGGTTTGTTAAAGAAAATAGTTCTTCGTTTGCCTGCCCTCCCGATAGCAAATCAAAAATGCCAAACACGACCGCAAATTCTACTAGGAAAAGGAAGATTGTCCCAAATCTTTTTTCCTTTCTAAAACACTCCAGAAAAATCATAAGTAAAAACTGCATAATAAGCCCTATATAGACAAGCATAGAATCTGATCCGATACATGCGCCGTATCCTATCATTACCAATACATGCCATATGATCATATTTTTCCCTGATGTGTTCCCCTTGGCTTCTTCATATAATATTATTCCGAATAAAAGGCCAAGAAAAAGCACCGGAAATGCTGCGTAATAATTTTGGTTTCTGGTCGGTAATATAGCCGCTTTAATTACGTTATGTATCATAAACGGCACATGAAAAAACTGAAGTATCCCATATAACGCTATAAATCCTAATGATAAACAGATAAAACCAAATAACCAGCGACGATATTCTTTTTTCTTCAGGTGAGCAGCCGCAAAAAACAGCGCATAATAGCTAACTAAAGTTATTAATCCCTCACCTTGAAAATCATCACCGTATATTCCGTTTACGTAATCTCCATTCCATACACAGGATATGAAACCGAAAACTGTCATTCCGATTATTGCCCATGCTGCAATATTTCGAAGTGGGATTTTTTTATTCCGATACTCAATTCCAAGTACCGCGAGAAAATAGAGCATCAATAAAATTAGAAATATCTCCTGTACTTGATTTGCTCTCACATGATACGTCCATATATATTTTGCCAGCGGAAAAACCAAAACAAAAAGTGCCAGTCCGGCAAATAGCGCTGTTTGTATCTGTTCTTCTGTTACCTTTTCTATTTTTTTTAATATCACGGATTTTCCCATACTCTCTCCTCGTACGTAAATCTAATATTACTCCCTGACAATCTCTGTCAGTTCCGCAAACCGGTATCCTTCCGCCTTCAAATTATCAATCACTTCACCCAGCGCCTGAGTATTGGATTCGGAGACGTTATGCATTAGCACAATCGTGCCGTTATGGTGGTATGTATTGAAATGATCAACCACGTACGCCTTTCCTGGCTGGTCGTTCACGTCGTAGTCGTAATACGCAATACTCCAGAAAATCGAAGCATAGCCCATATCCTGTGTGACTTTTAAGGTACGCTCGCTGTACTCGCCCATAGGCGGACGGAAAAACGGGTCTATCGGATAGCCGGTCTGCTCCTCCATCACTCTTGCCACCTCATGTAACTCCGCCTCCAGCTCCTCCGGTGTCAAATCCGGAGAACTCAAATGCCGCACCGTATGATTGCCCACCAGATGTCCTTCATCCTTCATCCGTTTTACATAATCCAGATTCTTTACAATGAAGTCCTTTGTCACAAAGAACAGGACCTTCACGTCTTTTTCCGCCAACGTATCCAGAATCGACGGTGTAAAACCGTTCTCATATCCACAGTCAAAGGTCAGATAAATGACTTTATCCTCCTCCTGTGCATTCTTGTCCAAATAATAAGCGGAATACGGCCCAATCGGGAACTCTTCCCCGCTTCCGGACGGCTTGTGGTCCGTATTTCGCCGAAACCACCACGCCTTTTTATCGTTGGAATATTCCTCATAGTTCGCGTTTATAATCTTAATTGCTCCCGGCATACTGTTGGGATGATCGGACGGTTCTATGACCGGTCCCACATTCTCCGAAGGCTCCTGTGTAGCCGACGGATTCTCCTCGGTGAGCTTGTCCGGATTCTCTCCCGATACGTTCCCCGGATTCTGCGTCGGCTCCGCATCCTGTCCATCCATAGCCCCCGGTGTCGTATCCGGAACTTCTCCTGTTTCACTTCCCGGTATGGTATCCCGCACCGGTGCTGCGGCTGTCTCATCCTTTTTGTCCGGCACCTGCGTCAGCTCCGGCGCCTCGGTCACTTCCACTGCAGGCGTGGCTGTGACGTTCGTCCCGAAGGCTTCTTTCTCCCGCTCTGTTCCGCTACCGATACATATTCCGATGAATATCAAAGCCGCCATAAAATAAACTGCTTCAACGATCCACTGTTTCTTCATTCAAACTCCTCTTTCCACAATATAAGACCATCATTCTATTTAAAACATAATGTTTTCTATGCAATATTTCTATGCCTATTATACAAGAAAACCAACAAAAAAAGCAATCCTACGATTGCTTTTTTGTTATTATTCAAGTGGGATCCCAAACGTATTCCGTTTATTTCTGTTCACTATTTTGCTTAATCCACGACCTTATTAAATATTGCCAGTTCATTCCGTCTTTAAGCACACGAAGAATGGAGACCATTCTTTTAAGTCGTTTCGGGCACTTGGAAGAAATCTTATCGTATAATCCTTTATCATCTTACTTAATACTTTCCAGCTCCTGAAATACCTCTTCTTCTGAAATAAATTCTCCTCTTTCATACTCGTCGATTGCTTCATCGAGCATATTAAGTACGGATTTCACGCTATTATTTACGGAATATTCAACGGTATTTTTTGTAGCTACATCCATTGTATTATCTCCTTTCCAATAATATGCGGTATGACTGTTCTCTCACTTATATTGTAACTCCATCTCAGAAAGATTACAAGTAACTTTTATTTCATATAAACAAAAAAGGCCTCCAAGCCTATCTTGGAAGCCTTACTGAGCCACGCGGGACTCGAACCCGCGACACCTTGATTAAAAGTCAAGTGCTCTACCGCCTGAGCTAGTAGCCCATAATAACAAAAAAATAATGCCCAGAACCGGAATCGAACCAGTGACACACGGATTTTCAGTCCGTTGCTCTACCAACTGAGCTATCTGGGCATGGTATCGTAAAAAGTGAATTTCTTTCTACTGAGTTGCGGGGGCAGGATTTGAACCTACGACCTTCGGGTTATGAGCCCGACGAGCTTCCAGACTGCTCCACCCCGCGATGATAATTATTCTTTTGTTAAGTGGATGGGGAAGGATTCGAACCTTCGAAAGCGTCGCTAACAGATTTACAGTCTGCCCCCTTTGGCCACTCGGGAACCCATCCAAAATTTTAAGCCGATAATCGGACTCGAACCGATAACCTGCTGATTACAAGTC
>SVEN01000020.1 GCA_015057365.1 Lachnospiraceae bacterium
TACGTTCCAAGGTCAGATTGGAATATGTTGTATGCGGACACCAGCATCCGGCTCCGCTTCGGGAAAAATAATAGTTCCCGATGTAGGAATTGGCAAATACGGTGGTACCCATACTGAAATTCACCTGAAAAACCGGAATGGTATGGATGTCCTCTTCAGAATAGTATCCGCCGTAATAATAACCGTCATAAAAGAACGCATCGTTGGTCTGAACCCCCCGATATACATACCGGGTCGGACCTACCGTAACACTGGTTACTCTGGTAAGCATGTCTGTAAAGGTCCAACGCATGAAGGATTCAAAACCGCTGGCAGCAATATTGTCAATTGCAGCATATTTTGTTCGAACACGATAAAACAATGAAAACTCATTTACAGCCTGGATATCGTCGCTTAACAAATTGCTCATAATGTTCTCGACGGAGCTGGTCGGCTTGAAGGAGCTGTGTGTTCCTTCCACAACGAATACGATATCGCTGATTTTTGCGGAAGAATACCAAGTATAAGTCTCTTTCAGATTTTTATTAGTAAAAAATCCGTTGGTTTCTACCGAATTTCCGTCTACATCCTGATAATTAGGCTTGATAACAAAGGCGGTCTTTCCTGCAACCGCATTAATCGATGTACTTCCGGACAAATAAACGGACTTTGTAAAGTAGTACACACCATCTTCTACAAATACAGCGGCATTGTCCCAGTCTCTTGCCTTTTGCAGGGCATGATTAAACATATCCGTATAGTCATAATACGGATTGGATGGGTCATAGTCCGGGAACAATTTGTTACCGGATTCATCCTTATCGTTGATTACATCACGTGGGAAATAGACCACACGATCGGTGGCCTCGTAATAATTATTGACATCGTTTTCCGGACGCATTCCAACCTCACCGGAATGTCCGTAGTGAATCATACCCTCATTCGGGTCATAATTTACCGGAAACGGTACATTGCTACCGTCGGCCTTTGCTACGTTTGCTATCGTACCTACACCCTGCAACGCCATAACAAGCGAAAGCAGTACACCGGCACAGGCCTTGAAAATACACTTTACTTTTCTGAATCGTTTCTCCTGATTCATTTTGTCCTCCGCACATTTTATATTTGTTCATTCCTTCATAAACGCAATATCTTTACCGTATTCTCGCAAAATACCTCATGCAAAAGGACAAACCTATTATAACAGTTATGTACTCTTCACGCAACCTTTTATGATTATTTTCTTTAAATTCTAAATATAATTAAATAAGGAGGTTACGAAAAACGTAACCTCCTCAAAACAGCTTATATCTTAGTCCGTAAGCTCCGGCTTCTTTACATCCGTCATAATGGAGAATGCAATGTTGGTGGAATGGTCCGCAACACGCTCGATATTGGAAACCACATCGGTATAAATCATACCTGTCTCCGCATCACACTCGCCGCGGGTTAAGCGCTCTACATGTGCCTCCTGAAGCTGGCGCTCAATTTCGTCGATTTCATCCTCTAACAAAAGGATATCGCGAAGATGCTCCTCATGCTTCTTTTCAAATGCATCTAAAGAATACTGTAAAAGTGTCTTTGTCTTTTCAAACATCTCGCGAATCGACTGCTCCGCATACTTACTCATGCTTAAGTTGTCATTCATCAACTGGGTAGCCGCATCCGCCATATTCTCCGCATGGTCACCGATACGCTCGATATCATTTACCACATGGAACAATCCGCCGAGGAGCTTTCTGTCTTCAACCGGAAGAGACAACTGGTTTGCCTTTACCAGGTAGTTGGTAATCTGCTCATTCAAGAAATTAACGGACTTCTCGGTCTCGTAAATCTCTTCGATTGCCTTTTCATCCTTCGAAAACAATACATCAATACCCTTGGATAAGTTAGCAATGGCAATATCTGCCATACGCGTCGTCTCTCCGATGATATTCGGAAGAGCTGCCGTGGTGGAGAATACACTGTTCTCGCCGATATACTCGAGATGCATGTTGTCTGCCTTCTTGTCCTCGCCCGGAACAATCTTGTAGGTCAGCTTTACAATCGGATTTACTAACGGGAAACAGATGAGTACCTGGAATACTTTGAAAATCAAATGCGTATTTGCAACATCTCGGGCAATCTTTGCATTGACACCGTTTACATACACATCTTCTATACCCATAGCGGTAGAAATGGAAGTAATCATCGTTACAATCTGGTCTTTCAAGAAGAACAGTACTATCATAATTGCCGCAGAACCGATAATATTTACAATAAAATGAATATGCGCCGCACGCTTTGCCATCTTCTTTCCGCCGATACTTGCCATAAGTGCGGATACACAGGAACCCATATTACATCCGAGAATAATGAAGAAGCAAATTTCTAACGGAATCAATCCCTGCGAAGCCATCAACAGTACGATACCGACCGTTGCTGAAGAACTCTGAAGCACCGCAGTAACGATAAAGCCCACAAATACCGCAAGGAACGGATTGGTTAAGGAACCGATTACATC
Organism: Lachnospiraceae bacterium; assembly: GCA_015057365.1. Lineage (GTDB taxonomy): Bacteria > Bacillota > Clostridia > Lachnospirales > Lachnospiraceae > SIG307. The sequence continues at coordinate 2,483 of SVEN01000020.1, forward strand.
CTTAATGACAGCGGATTCCTTTAATTCCGCCATACCGCCGGACATAACGCTCATACCGAAGAACAGCATACCGAAACCTAACACAACCTCACCGATACGCTTTACCATCGGTTGCTTAAAGAACATGACCATGACCACGCCGCCCATTAAGAAGAACGGAGCCACATCGCTTAAGTTAAATGCGATTAACTGTGCAGTAATGGTAGTACCGATATTTGCACCTAAAATAACACCGGCTGCCTGGAACAAATCCATCAAAGTAGCATTTACAAAGCTTACAACCAACACAGTCGTTGCACTGGATGACTGTACCACCGCAGTAAATAAAATACCCATCAAGCATCCAAGAAAACGATTTTTGGTCACTGCCTCCAAAATCTTACGAAGTCTTGCACCTGCTGCTTTTTCAAGACCTTCGCTCATTAGCTTCATACCGTATAAAAAGAGTCCCAACCCTGCCGCCAATGCTATAACGACTTCAAATATCATACTGTTCATGTTTTCCTCCTCTTATGTAGCTCTCACATTGTCATAAAAAAAACGAACACTATTATTTTAAATGATTCCTTCGATTTTTTCAAGTATTGCTTTTGCTTTTTTTACATCATCAAACATAGCTGCTTTTAACGCATCTACATCCGCAAATTTTCGCTCCGGACGTAAAAATTCAATAAACTGTACTTCCACTTGTTTCCCGTACAAGTCTCCGTCATAGGAAAATAAATGAGTCTCAACGCTTACCTGCTGGTCCGAATCCACCGTCGGTCTGAGGCCGATGTTGGTAATTCCGTCAAACCACTGCCCGTCTACGTTTATTCTCGTTACATACACTCCATAAACAGGCAATAATTTTTCCGCAGACGGAATCAGATTCATGGTAGGAAATCCAAGTGTCCTCCCCAGCTTCTTTCCGTGAAGTACTTCACCGAACACCGCGTAAGGACGTCCTAAAAGGCCGTTAGCCTCAGCAATCTTTCCCTCCGCCAGCAATTCTCGTATTACGGTACTGCTGATACGTACGTCTTCCTCCGTTACCTTCGGTATACACACCGTCCGGTAGCCGTATTTTTCCTCCAGAGACTGTAAAAAAGCTACGTCTCCCAAGCGGCCTTTCCCGAACCTAAAATCCTCGCCTGCCACAATGACCTTTGCCTGTAGCTTCTTACAAAGAATCTCTGCTACAAACTGCTCCGCCGTCATCTCCCGTAGGGATTCGTTCAAAGGATATTCCGCCAATACATCAATCCCCATGGATTCACAAAGCTTACGTTGTTCTTCCTTGGTATAAATCAAACTCCGCTCATTATCTACTGTAGCAGAAAACGAAATCACACAAGACGCAAGACCATTTTCTTTCTCTTTTAATACTTCCGAAAGCAAACTCCGGTGGCCCAAATGGAATCCATCAAACTTGCCTACCGTAACCGCAGTCTGTACCGGAAGATATTCGGATTGTTTTGTTATTCTAAGCACCGGACTCACCTTCCTTCGGTTTAAGGTAAAAACATTTTTTCCGGCTGTAGCTGTTTTTTTTCCTTACGGTACAGATACAGTCCGACTAATTTTCCTGTTGTGTCGTACAGCCGGAACCCATCGCCGTTCTTCGGAGCAATATTCTCCGACAACATGGAACAATCTAACTGATTTCCGTTGTACAAATATTTTTCAAACTCCGGTACTACGTGTACCGCCGGATATTTCATCAAAAAAGAATCTATCGGAAGAAGTATCTCCGTAAGTCGGCCCTCATCCCTGGCCTGCTCCACTTCGTCCAGTGTCACGGCTGTTTCGATTGTAAACGCACCCGCCTGTGTCCGTACAAGAGACTGCATACAAGCTCCGCAACCGAGATACTCGCCCATATCACGAAGCAGACTTCTGATATACGTACCCTTAGAGCATCTCACACGCAAGGTTACCGTCCGAACATATCCTTCCGCATCCTTTTCAAATGCAAGGGGCGTATTCTCAAAAATTTCCACCTCACGAGGCTTCCGCTCGATTTCCTTACCCTCCCGGGCCAGCTCATACAAACGCTTCCCGTCCACTTTCAACGCGGAATACATCGGTGGAATCTGCCCGTATACACCGGTAAACTTCTCTGCCGCAGCTCGTACTTCTTCCTCGGTTACTTTTGCCTCTTGCTTCGTCAAAACCTTACCGGTCATATCTTCGGTATCCGTAGTAACTCCGAGAAACATCACCGCCTCGTAGGCCTTTTCTTTATCCAGAAGCAATTCACAAAGCTTGGTAGCCTTTCCGACACACACAGGAAGTACTCCGGTGGCCTGTGGGTCTAACGTTCCCGTATGGCCCATCCGACGTTCCTTAAGAATGCCGCGAAGCTTAGCCACCACGTCAAAAGACGTATATCCCGCCTCTTTATAGATATTTATTATTCCGTCCATGCACCGCTCCTATTCCGAGTATGCCATAAGTTGATGCTCGATTTGTCCGGAAAGGTTATTAATCACGTCATGTATCGAACCGTTCATGGTACAGCCGGCCGCCATTTTATGACCACCGCCGCCGAACAGACAACAAATCTTGCTGACATCTACTTTACCGTTGGAACGCATGCTGACCTTATAATTCTGTACGCCCTCTTCCCTGATTAATATCGCAACTTCTACACCTGCCGTCACACGAAGCTGGTCGATAATACCGTCTAAATCCGCCGGAACCGCGCCGTACAGCTGCATCATCTTTTGGGACACGCACGAGAAAATGATTTTTCCTTCCAACAGCAAAATGCTCTCAAGCAAACATCGTCCCAAAATCTGATTCTGCATATAAGTCTTACGATAAAAGGAATCGTCAATGACCTGGGATGCGGATACACCCTTTTCCAGCAAACCGCCTGCGGTATCCATGGTTCTACGGGAGGTGTTGGAATGTTTAAACACTCCTGTGTCATGCACAATGCCGAGATACAGACACTCCGCCGTTTCCTTACTGATACAGGAATCTACAAGAAATCCGCACAGCACCTCACAGGTAGAGCTTGCCTCGCCTTCCACATGATTGTACTCCGCAAACATCGTATTACTGATGTGATGGTCGATACTTACCGTATGCTTTGCGGAAAGAAACAGTTCCTCCGTAAATCCCAAGCGGTCCCTGCTGCCGCAATCCAACGCAATAAACAAATCATACACCATATCCGTTTTTGCCGCAGACAATGCAGTCTCCGTATTCTTTAAGAAGGAAAATGCGGCCGGAACCGACTCCAGATACACATCTATCTGCTTCTCTTTCGTATTTTCCGTTAAATAATTATATAAGCCGAGGCAGGAACCGACACAATCGCCATCCGGACGTACATGTCCCGCAATTGCGATGGACTTTGCCTCATTCACTAACTTCATTAACTCCAACATATCCCCCTCCTTTATCGAACATGACGCCCGTTCCCCCTTACGCGGAAACGAGCGCATTTCTCTCTTCTTATTCTTCTTCCGTCTCTTCCTCGTCGGAACGGTCCGGAAGCTGTGCGGTCACGTCATCGATTAACTTTGACATGGACACACCGTACGCAATGGAGCGGTCTCCCACAAAGGTCAGCTCCGGCGTATTACGAAGATTCAAAGACTTCGCCAGCTTGGAACGAAGGTGGGAAGCCGCACTCTTTAAGCCCTTTAAGGTGTTTGCGATAGCTTCCTCATCGCCCAATACGCTGATATATATCTTCGCTGTCTTTAAATCCGGTGCCACCTCCGCCGCAACCACCGACGTAAGCGGATGGATGCGCGGATCCTTGCACTCCTCACGGATTAAGGTGCTGAGTTCTCTCTGGACCTCAGCATTAATCCGCGTATTTTTTACACTGTTTTTTCTCATTATCTCGGTACCTCTTCCATTACATAAAGCTCAATCTGATCAAACTCCTGCAAATCGTTGAACTTCTCGAATACAAGACCGCACTCGTAGCCGGTTGCCACTTCCTTTACATCGTCCTTAAAACGCTTTAAGGAAGCCAAATCGCCCTCGAATATCTGCTCACCTTCACGGGAAATACGAGCCTTACAGCCACGTACAATCTTACCGTCAAGTACGTAAGAACCTGCAATCATACCAAGGCCGGATGCCTTAAATACCTGACGTACCTCCGCATGACCGATTACCTTCTCTACGAATACTGGGTCAAGCATACCCTTCATTGCTGCTTCAACATCTTCGATTGCATTGTAGATGACACGATACAATCTGATATCTACCTTTTCGCGATCTGCCATTTCCTTTGCCTGATTATCCGGCTTAATATTGAAGCCGATGATAATTGCATTGGATGCACTTGCAAGAGTAACGTCGGACTCGTTTACCGCACCTACGCCGCTATGGATAATACGAATTGCGACTTCCTCATTGCTGAGCTTAAGAAGACTCTGCTTCACCGCCTCAACGGAACCCTGTACATCGGCCTTAACAATAAGGTTGAGTTCCTTAATGTTACCCGCCTGAATCTGGGAGAACAATCCGTCAAGGGAAAGCTTTGCCTTGGTGTCCGCAATGAGACGCTCCTTGCCCTGTGCGATAAATGCTTCCGCAATATTTCTTGCTTCCTTCTCGTTCTCGCATGCCATAACGATTTCACCGGCATTCGGAACTTCGTTCAAACCTAAAATCTCAACCGGAGTAGACGGCGTTGCTTCCTTTACTCTGCGGCCCTTATCATCCATCATGGCACGTACTTTACCGTATGCGGAACCGATTGCAACGATGTCACCCACATGAAGGGTACCCTTCTGTACAAGGATTGTTGCCACCGGACCCTTACCCTTATCCAGCTGTGCCTCAATTACAAGACCTCTTGCCTTACGGTTCGGATTTGCCTTTAACTCACACATTTCTGCGGTAAGAAGTACCATCTCAAGAAGCTGGTTAATACCTTCCTTGGTATGTGCGGATACCGGTACGAAAATGGTATCACCGCCCCAATCTTCCGCTACTAACTCGTGCTCGGTAAGCTCCTGCTTTACGCGCTCTACGTTTGCACTCGGCTTATCAATCTTATTTACCGCTACAATAATCTGGATGCCTGCGGCTTTTGCATGGTTAATTGCCTCCACGGTCTGCGGCATTACACCGTCGTCCGCAGCAACTACAAGGATTGCAATATCCGTAGACTTCGCACCACGCATACGCATAGACGTAAACGCTTCGTGTCCCGGTGTATCAAGGAAGGTAATATGCTCGCCGTTTACCTCAACGGTATACGCACCGATATGCTGGGTAATACCGCCTGCCTCACGGGACGTAACATTTGCCTCACGGATGGCATCCAGTAAGGAAGTCTTACCGTGGTCAACGTGACCCATTACACAGACTACCGGCGGACGCTTCTCCATTAAGCTCTCGTCTTCCTCCGCTTCCTTTAAAAGCTCCTCAACAATATTAACCTTAACTTCCTTTTCTGCGATACAATCGTATTCCAGAGCGATTTCTTCCGCTTCCTCAAAGGTAATTTCCTGATTAATGGAAACCATCTTACCGGCAAGGAACAGCTTCTTTACCAGCGCGGATGCCGGCTGCTTTAACTTATCAGCCAGTTCCTTTACGGTAATTACTTCCGGAACTACGATGGACTTAATCTCTTCTTCTACCGGCTTTACTACCTCCGGCTTAATGAAAGCACCCTTACGATTCGGGTCCTTCTTCTTTAACATCTTCTCCATGGAAGCATCTTCCATCTCGCGATCCTTCTTCTTTTCTCTTTCCTTATCGCGGTCACGATGGCTGAATGCCGCCACTCTTTGCTCTTTCGTCAGTTCATTTGCAAAATCCGCCTTGATACTGCTTGCAGCACCGTTTCTGCCGTCGTTACGGCTACGAGCTGCCGATCTCTTCTGCACTGCATCCTTATCCGCATCTTTATCAAAGAAACGGTCCTTATTGAAACCGCCGTTCTGCGGTCTTGCGCCCATGCCGCCTTGCGGTCTCTGACCCTGCGGTCTGTCACCGAATCTTCTTTCTCCCTGCGGACGGTCGCCTTGCGGTCTCTGTCCCTGCGGACGATCACCGAATCTTCTTTCTCCCTGCGGACGGTCACCCTGCGGTCTCTGTCCCTGCGGGCGGTCGCCGTATCTTCTTTCTCCCTGCGGACGGTCACCCTGCGGTCTCTGTCCCTGCGGGCGGTCGCCGTATCTTCTTTCTCCCTGCGGACGGTCACCCTGCGGTCTTTGTCCCTGCGGACGGTCTCCGTATCTTCTTTCTCCCTGCGGGCGGTCACCCTGCGGTCTCTGGTTCTGTGCCTGAGCCGCTCTTTCCGCAGCCTTTGCAGCCTGACGCTCTGCCTGCTGTACATACACATTACCTAAAATATTGATGCGCGGCTCCTCTTTCTTTTCTACCGGTGCCGTTTCCTTCTTCTCAGACTTTTCTTCCTTCTTTTCTTCCGCCGGTTTCTTCTCCGTTGCCGGCTTTGCAGCAGCTGTGGTCTTCTTTGCCGGCTTCTTCTCTGCATCGTCCTTCTTTGCGGAATCGGAGCCTGTTCCCACATCCAGCTTTCCGCCGTTAATGGATACAATACCGCGAATCATGGAAATCTGCTTTTCATCCAGATTGCTGGAATGACTCTTGATTTCAAGACCGAATCCGTTCAGATAACTTATAATGTCCTTACTCGGGATATCCAATTCCTTTGCAAGTTCACTTACCCTCATTTTTGCCATGTATATTTTACCTCCGTCGTTGATCCTCATGCTCTAAAAATGCCAGTTGTTTCATTATTGCCGTTGCCAGTCCGGTGTCCGTAATGGCCAACGACGCGCGGAACTCTTTTCCCATCGCGTGCCCCAGTTCATCCTTTCCGCCGAACAGATAAACCGGTACGGAATAGTAAGTTGCACTGTCGATAAACTTCTTCTTCGTATTAGCGGAGGCCTCCTCGGAAACAAGAATCAGTTCTGCTTTACGCTCCTGAATTGCTTTCTCCGTTAAGAACTCGCCTGCAGCGGCCTTTCCGGCCTTCTGCGCCAATCCGATATAGGAGTAAATCTTCTTTGATACAGCCTCACGCATTGCTTCTTCATTCTGCATCGGCGCTCGTCAACTCCTTTTCCAATGCTTCGTACACCTCTGTCGGAATCGCACACTGTAAGGAACGTTCCAGTCCTTTGCTCTTTCTGGCTTTCCTGAAACACTCTATCTGATTACAGAGATAAGCACCTCGACCGTTCTTTTTCCCTGTTACATCTAATACTATAGTGTCCTCCGGCGTTTTTAATACACGAATCAATTCTTTTTTTGTCTTCATTTCACCGCAACCGGTACATTTACGAAGCGGAATCTTCTTCATCTACATCAATCCCTTCTTCTATTCTTCGCCCATCCAGTTGCCCATGTCATCGTAATATCCGGTATTTGCTTTCTTCTTCGGCTTTGCGGAACCGCCCTGTGCAAGCTCGGACTTAATGTCAATCTTGTAGCCGGTCAGTCTTGCCGCAAGTCTTGCGTTCTGACCTTCTCTACCAATGGCAAGAGACAGCTGATAATCCGGAACAATTACCTGTGCGGTACGCTCCTCGGTATCTACGGTTACGGAAACGACCTTAGCCGGGCTTAATGCGTTCTCAATTAATACCTCCGGATCATCGCTCCAGGTAATGATATCAATCTTCTCGCCACGGAGTTCGTTTACAATTGCATTTACACGGGAACCGTTCACACCGACACAGGCACCTACCGGGTCAACATTCGCATCGTTGGACTTAACAGCCATCTTCGTTCTGGAGCCTGCATCACGGGATACCGCCTTAATCTCAACCACGCCGTCGCGAATCTCGGTTACTTCCTCCTCAAAGAGACGCTTTACAAGCTCCGGATGAGAACGGGATACGGTAACACGCGGTCCCTTGGTGGTTTCCTTTACTTCCATCACATACACCTTGATACGGTCGTTCGGACGATATACCTCGCCGCGAATCTGCTCGCTCTCCATAAGGATTGCTTCGCACTTACCTAAGTTTACGCTGATGTTGTTGCCGAGATATCTCTGAACCACACCGGTAACAACCTCTCTCTGCTTTTCGCTGTACTGGGTGTAAATTGCCTTACGCTCTTCCTCACGAATCTTCTGAACAACTACCTGCTTTGCCTTCTGAGCCGCGATACGGCCGAAGTTCTTCGGGGTAACCTCGATGTTTACGATATCACCGATTTCGTACTTTTCTGCCGGGAACTTAATGGTTGCTTCCGCAAGAGAAATCTCTTCTACCTCGTCCTCTACCTCTTCTACGACTCTCTTCTCGGCCCAAACCACAACCTCACCGGTCTTGCGGTCGATATTTACCTTAATATTATCTGCCTTACCGTAGTTATTCTTGCACGCTGCAATCAAAGAATTCTCGATTGCCTCCAGCAAAATATCCTTGCTGATTCCTTTCTCCTTTTCCAACAGGTTTAATGCCTCAATTAATTCCTTTGCGTCCATAATATCCTCCTTATCGTTTTTAGTTCTTAAATTAAAAATGAATTGCTAACTTTATCATTGCAATGCTCTCTCTCGGAATGGTCAGTGTTTCCTCCTCCGAAATGCCAAGCACAATGTTTTCCGCATCATAGCTTACAAGCTCTCCCTCAAACTCTTTCTGCTTGTTAAGCGGCTTATACAACTTTACTTCCACATCTTCGCCGATACTGCGGGCAAAATCCTTATCCTTCTTTAACTGTCTGCCCAGTCCCGGAGAACTGATTTCCAAAAAATATGCCTCCGGAATAAAATCCTCCACGTCCAGCAAATCACTCAACTCTCTGCTGACCGCCTCGCAGTCGTCAATGGTGATGCCGCCTTCCTTGTCAATGTAGGCACGCAAGTAATAGTTACTGCCTTCCTTCACATACTCCACATCCACCAACTCGAAGCCGGTTCGCTCCATAATCGGCACAAGCAGCGCCTCGGTCTTCTGCTCGTAATCGTCTCTTTTTGCCATAAAATCTCCTCAAACCAACAAGAAAGAGTGGACAATGTGTCCACTCTTTGCTCAACCTTTATGCTACCAAAATGTACTATAACACGGAAACGAGGAAAAATCAAGTATTTTTTGGAAAAATCTTGTTTTTCTTATTATTTCCCCAACTCTACCCATATTGCCGGACGAACACTTTTTACATCATCTACATCCTGTTGTGACCATGCGCCATTTGAAATATAAAAACCATACTTCATGTTTCCCCAAGCTGCGGTTCGAATCCACCAATCAGTTAACAGGTTCCCCCACCCCGTCGAGACTCCTTTACTCTTTGCATACTCTGTTGCATTCGCACATCGTTCCTCTACAGAAAGGTATTTCTCCACTTCGTTTTTACTTAAAAGGAACACTTTATCCTCTGTATCCTCGCCGTCAAACGCATTATTGAATCTATCATCCTTTTCATTTGTGAGTAACGATGTAAGTATATAAACTTTCTCCGAATCATTAAATGCAGTATTATAAAACTCCTGATTCAACCAACTGCGTAAGATACAATCCTTCCAAGTTATCGTACTATAGGATTCATGAAACTTTGCGCCATCGAGACAATCTTTACTTAGTAATAACGCTTTCCCGTCTTCTACGCTGATTACCTTCCAGATGATTTCCTCCGAACCGTTCTCAAAATTGTTGTCCTGCTCATATCTTCCGAATAAAACCTCGTCGCCCACCTTCATATCAGCAGACAACTTTATCTCTGCAGATTGTGCCGGTGGCATAGTCGCTTCCGCGGTCACATACGGCGTCACAGGAGGATTGTCCAAATAATAGAATTTCGGCTTGAGATTTGCCCCCGCCATTCCGAAACCACCGTAATAATCATAAAACTCGTATAATTGCTCATTATTTAAATATAATACATTCAAATCAAGTTCTGCTTTCTTATCCTTCTTTTTCACATTGATAAGAATTGTTTTTTCAGTCCCCGGATAATTACTGTCAGATACAATCAGAGCATACTGCATCGGGTCATTTTTACTTTTCTCGATACGAATCGCATTTACCGCATGGTCTTCACAGGACATAACAACAGGAATTCCTTTATTAATCGCTTCCACCAACTTATCAAAATTCTTTTTCTGCGGATTGGTTCCTTTCGTTGTTGTGGTCAAAACGTCAATTTCCTGGTACATCTCCATATCCTGCGTTGCGTGCCAATGATTAATCATACAAAGCAATTCATATTTTTGCGGTATCCCCTCAACCGTATATACACCACTGACGTGATTCAACTTATCCGGCGTTAATAAGATTTCCTCATATTGTTTAAACGCTTTACCGTCTCCGCTATTCCATATTGCACCTTCAGGTGCGGCCTTCATTGTCGTTATATACAGCTGGTCATCCGTTATCTGGCTTCTTCTTTCATCTGAAAGGACTAAGATATCAGGATTACTTGCAGAACGCTGCCACTTCCCTTCCTTATTTGTAATCAGCTCATATCCGACACTCTGAAATCGTTCGCCCAAAGGAATGTTATTCTTCAAATATCCATCGGCTGTAATATCGTTGCCATATAAATTCGACAAATCATATGCTTCACCGGATATCTTTTCACCACCGATGATGCCGTCCAATCTCCGCTCTTTAATTTCATCCTCACAATACGGTAACAATCCCCGGTAATACAACTGTGTAACCATCGACATACCGAAGCATTGTCCGTCTGCCAGTTCCTCTTTTCGGTATACCTTATAATTTGCAAAAGGAAACGCATCCTTTTTAACATCAAACCCGCTGTCGGCAATCACCTCATCACTTGGCTCATAAAGCTCCGTCTTTCTGTAACACCCGGATAATCCGAGTATCATTGCCCCCAGCAATATGCATATCTTCACTATTTTCCTCATACGTACCTCCTTACTATTTATCTCACCTAACATTTACAACATCATTTCGATAAATCTTTCCAATAGTACAACTCAATAAAATCAATTCGTTCTCCCTTGTTTCCGAACACTCCGTCCGTATCATAGAAGGCATAGTCCCATACATCCTCTCCTTCGCTTTTTAATAAAGACGAAATGGATTTTTCTTTTCTAACCGTCATAATGAATTCCTCTCCCGGATAATTGGTATTATACACATAGAAACGATATTCCGACGGATTGGCTACGCTCCGTTCGATTCGAGTCACATTTGCCACATGGTTCGGAGACCCGATAATTAACGGAATACCTTCTCGCACCTTCTGTATTATCGTTTCAAACCGTTCCCTCTTTGCGGTCGGGCTGTCTTCCCACTTGATTCCGTAACACATATCGATTTTTTCTATATTCTCCGTATCCTGACAGGCCATCAGATTGTTCAGTGCGCGAATCAATTCATAAATCTCCCGGTCATTTCCCGTTAAAGTAGTGTCATCCACATCAATAAACGTAAGTGCCGGCACTTCACCGGAAGAGGCTTCTTTCCCGTCACTCCATACAAAGCCTGCATCCATCGGAACTTCCTTTAACACAAAGAGCGGGTAGTCTTCAATATACCGCTTCCATACATCTGTCAGTGCCAGACGCGATTCATCTGTCGTATCCCGTTTCCATTGTCCTGTCGATTGGTTAAAAGAATCGAATCGTGTAAACTTATACTTTTCATACAACGGCACCTTATTACTCATCAGGTCCGTCTCTCCTTCATATCCCGGAACATCGGAAAAATCATAGGAATTTCCGTAATAATCCGGCCCCTGAAAGGATTCTCTGCTGATCGGAAGTTTTCCCAGATAGTATAACTGTGCAAACAAGTTCATCCCGTAGCACTGTCCTTCTACCACCTTTGTACCGTCAAAGAAATAATAGTTTTTAAAGGAAAAACCGTCCCTCTTTACATTAAATCCGCTGTCGGCCACCGATACATAATCAAACTCACCGTCATCATCCGCATCTACATAGTTATAATTCATACCGGTGGTAATACGCTCATTTACACACTCTAGGGCATCCGCCACATTGGCATAAATATAAAATCCTCCGGTGTCCTCACTTAAGGTTGTCAAATAATTTGCGTCCACCTTACTCCCCAAACCGATGGTAATGACGGTAATGCCTTTTGCTACCGCACGCTTGGTTGCATCGTCTAACTCGTAACAAAACAGCCCGCTTTCCGTAGTGGCACCATCGGTAAGAAGGATGATATAGCGCTTTTCTCCGTTATTTTCCTTCTCAAACTTCTCGGTTGTCTGAATCACCGCATTATTAATATAAGTGCCGTTGAAATTTTCATTTTCATTTATTCCGTCAATGGCAGCATTTAAAACAGTCTCATCATTGGTCCACTCCGATGTAAGTTCACGATAGGATGCGGTAAACTTGGATACAAAGAAATCGCAGGAATCCTTTGAACTTGCCACAATCTGCTTTGCCAAAGCCAGACGCTTCATCTCCGGGTCATTGGCATCGCTTCCTTCCATATCGTACATAGAGCCGGAATTATCAATGAGAATCGCCACCTTCGGTCGCGGCGTCTCTGTTTTAGACGCCTCCGCAACGGTAGAGTCCGCCAGTGCATACATGCTGAAGTGCTCCATTTCCGCGATAACCGTTCCCACTCCGTCATTCTTACATGCTACCGGCAAAAGTTCCAACTGTTCCGACACCTGATAGATTCGTAAGGTTTCCGGGGTGTACCCCTGACGCCTTGCCTGCTCCGCATCATAGGTCAGGGTTAAGGTAGCAGACTCAAACTCCCTTCCTTTTAAATAGAACTCATGCACCTCTCCGTAGATTCCAGGCAAAGCGGAAAGACCGGACTCGGACTCAAGCCCTGTATACAGGCTATAGATATTTGCGGCACCTTCAATGGACAGCGTACCGCCCTCTAAGGCCACCTCCCGTTCAAACAGACGCTTTCTGTCGTCCTCTTTGCCGTCACTGCACTTTTCCTTCGGGTCAAGGCCGGCCAGAAGTTCCTCCCCGTCCAACAAACCGTCCCCGTCCGTGTCTTCGGACAACAGGTCCGTCCTGCTTACCGTACGCTCGTACAGGTCATCCAGACCGTCTCCGTCCGTATCTGCAGAAAACTTATTGAGTCCTAACCGTTCCTCTTCTCCGTCCTGAATCCCGTCCCCGTCCGTATCCGCCTCCGAATCCGTCTTAGAATACCCGGCAGTAAGGGCAGCAAGCATCACATCAATTTCCTTCTCTTCTTTTTTCTTTTTCCCGTCCGTATCCTCCGTACGGTCCCGGTTCAAAAACAGTACGCCTGCCGTAACACCTGCCCCGATCAGTAAAATACCGATTACAATTGCAAGTATCAACCACTTTTTCTTCTGTTTCATTTATTCTCTCCTTTTACTTTATCCGGTTTGAAGCCTATTTCATCATATCACATCCCCGAATACAGCTCCACCGTTTCAACCGTACAATTTCTGCTACTCACGGTTGCAAATCCAAAAACTCCCGAAGCTCCCTTCCCCAATAAAACAGCCCGACCGCAAGCCTTCTGCCTGCAGTCGAGCCGCCATAATCGTTTCTCTTAAACCTCTGACTTTGCGTCCCTGCGTTTCCACAGGTTTGCTTCCTGTTAGCCTCTATAGTAGTTAATGAGACAACCCTTGGTAATAATCTCGCGCTCATCATCGGTCAGCTCTCCGAGACGTACGGTAAACGGAACTAACGTATCCCCTACCACATACGCGGTAATCTCGGACTGCTTCTCAACAACAGCCTTCTTAATGTCCTTTAAGAAGATGTAGTCACCGTTCTTAAACGGCAACTCACCGTCGATTAAGAACGGAAGCATACCCCAGTTGATGAGGTTACTGCGGTAACGCTTGGTTGCGTATTCCTTTGCGATGTTTGCAAGACCGCCGAGAACCTTCTGACAGCTTGCCGCCTGCTCACGTGCGGAACCGTCACCCGGCTTCGTAGCGTAAATCACACTACCGATCTCGGTTGCGGACGGATTTACCTCCATCTGCTTTGCCACCTGATCGAAGGCTGCTGCAACCTCTGCATTTGCCTCACTGATGGAAGCGCCTGCGATTCTTGCCTTCTCTGCCTTCTGTACTTCCTTGGCGCGTCCAACATATGCCGGATCCTTTCTGGAAAGGGTGAACTCTGCAAGGCCCAGCGGGTTGGAACGATAAGAGGAAGTCTCACCGGACGGAATCAACTCGTCGGTGGTGGTAACCGGATCATGAATCTCGGAAACAACCTTAAGAAGCATATCGTCGGTCAGTGCGGACATTGCCGGCCAATCAACGATACCCGGTCCGAACTTCACTTCCGCATCCTTATCTGGCTTTCCTGCGCCGAAGTATACTCTATTCTCATAAATGGAAGAATCAAAATAGTAAGCCGGCTTCGTAAATACGGTGTCAAGCTCGTCTGCACCGGTTAAGAAGCCCTTGTTTGCTGCGGTTGCCGCAATGGAACGAGCGTCCATAAGAGCAACGGAAGCAATCTGACCGTTGGTAACCTTGGAACCTTCACGGTTCGGGAAGTTACGGGTGGAATGACGAATACTGAGACCGTTATTTGCCGGAACATCACCTGCACCGAAGCACGGTCCGCAGAATGCGGTACGGATGGTAGCACCTGCACGCATAAGCTCTGCTACTCTGCCGTTCTTAACCAGCTCCATGAAAATCGGCTGGCTGGCCGGATATACGCTTAAGGAGAACTCATCGTTACCGATGAACTTGTCCTTTAAGATGTCTGCTGCATCACAAATGTTCTCAAAGCCGCCGCCTGCACAACCTGCGATAACGCCCTGCTCGATGTAGAGCTTGCCGTTACGGATCTTGTCGCGAAGCTTATAAGTAACCTTGTTATTGTCAAGGCTAACCAGAGCCTTCTTCTCCACCTCAGCGAGGATATCCTCAAGGTTTGCCTTTAAATCAGCGATGGTGTATACATTGCTCGGATGGAACGGCATTGCAATCATCGGACGAATCTTGTCAAGCTCTACCTCAATGATACCGTCGTAGTAAGCTACCGGCGCAAGCGTAAGCTCCTTGTAGTCTTCCTTACGTCCGTGCATCTCGTAGAACTCTTCCACTGCGGAATCAGTCTCCCAGATGGAGGAAAGACAGGTGGTCTCGGTGGTCATAACGTCCACACCGATACGGTAATCCACGCTCATGTTGTGAACACCTTCACCGAAGAACTCCATTACCTTATTGTTTACATAGCCGTTAGCGAATACAGCACCGATAATTGCCAGTGCGATATCCTGCGGACCTACACCCTTTGCCGGCTTACCGGTCATATGTACGCCCACTACCTTCGGCATATTGATATCGTAAGTCTTGTTTAAAAGCTGCTTTACAAGCTCCGGACCGCCCTCGCCCACTGCCATGGTACCTAATGCACCGTAACGGGTATGGCTGTCGGAACCGAGAATCATCTTACCGCCGCCTGCCAGCATTTCTCTTGCGAACTGGTGGATAACAGCCTGATGCGGCGGAACATAAATGCCGCCGTAACGCTTTGCACAGGAAAGACCAAACATGTGATCATCTTCGTTAATGGTGCCGCCTACCGCACAAAGACTATTGTGGCAGTTGGTCAAAACATACGGAACCGGGAACTCGGTGAGTCCGCTGGCTCTTGCGGTCTGGATAATACCTACGAACGTAATATCGTGGGAGGTGAGCTTATCAAACTTAATCTTTAACTTATCCATGGAACCGGAGGTGTTGTGTGCCTCTAAAATCCCATAAGAAAGCGTTGCCTTCTTTGCTTCTTCTGCTGCCGGAACAGAACCAAGCATAGCAGCTACCTTCTGCTTGCCGTCTGCGGTATCTTCGATTACTTCGCCGTTTACCACATACGCACCGTTTTTCAATAATGTAATCATACTTTTAATCCTTTCTAACGTCTATCGACGCCCATCTATTCTATTCAACGCCAAAGCGGCTATATCTTATTCGATATAGCCGTCCTTCGGATTGATATAGTATACATCGTCACATCCGGTAATGGTCGTGGAATTAAACAATCCCTCACCGGCTTTTATGCGGACAAGTAACTCTTCGTCCTTCGTATCCGTAAGCTCAAAACTGATTTTACCGTCAAATCCGTATAAAAACTGTCCGGTCTGTAAAAGTGCCTCACCGCCGTCCTCAAACTTAATCTGGATAGACAGCCATGCCTCCCCCGTAAGCTCGGATAATGCAAGGTCCTCTGTGGACTCCGTTACCTTCTCCTTCGCCGCCACGGAATCAAACTCCATAATGTCGATATAATCTCCGTTTGCATCCTCATACCAGAACTGCAAGCCTGTAATATTATGAGAAGACTTGTTGTTTACCACAAGTTTGTTCTCCATACTCTTTTCCACACAAATCAACGTAATTACACCGATAAGCACTACAACAACAGCCGCAAGAAGAAAATACAGCTTCTTATTCCAAAAACGGGACTCCTCCTCCGTTTTTTTACTTTGATATACATAATTATTCTTTTTAACCTTACTCATTACCCATCTCCTAAACCATAGTATCGTAATCTCAAAAAAAGAGGTGAAGCTCTTTGCGTCACCTTCTTTTTTGTATTTCCTGTGCTTATGCCAGTTTCAATAAGAAGTATAACCTAACCTCTCCGCTTTCATATAGCAGCGGAACCTTAATGGATGTCATATTCGGTGAAGACAACTTCGTTGCTCCCATGCCCAGTGTCGGCGGCGTAATATCGATTGTGAGATCGTTATTGGCAAGTAATGTGGCCGCATTTCCCATAATCATATTGCCTAACTCACTGAGTGCACTCTTGGCCATATCGTCAATCTCAGTCACCGGCATACCCATCATCATACGGGATGCCACATCCTTTGCGACCGCCATATCAAACACAATACAAACCTGTCCGGTCATCTCCCCTGTGACTCCCAGAATAATAAACACCGGCTCTCCGTCAATAAGAACATTATCTTTCGAAAGCTGACCTACTTTTGTCTGAATATTGCAAACCTGCGCCAAAATCTGCTGCGCCGATAATAAAAACGGATTGATGTGATTTACCGAAATAATACCTGCCATATAAATCCCCATACCTTTCCTGGCTGTTGCCAACTCTTTCATAAAAGCGTTTTACCGCCCCAGCAACCAACCCCTACCCATCTATTTATTATCTCTATCATACCAAATTTGCGCGCGAGTTTCAATACTTTTCAAAATTTTTTAGAAAAGCAGATAAATCAATGAGATTGCAAGTCCCATTGCCGCCAACAAAAGACCGAAAGATACACTTCCGATAACAAGCGAAAAGGTCTGACGAGCCTCCAATTCACTCACCGCAAACAACGATACAAAGGATTTTGTAATCGGATGATTATGAAATAAGGTTTTATTTAAAACCGCAACAATTCCGTCCATAACGGTTCCTAACATATGAGTTACCTTTGTTCCGACCCATATGGACATCTTACGTTTTCTCGGTGCAAATACCGTAGCCTTCAAAAATCCGGCCACACCGTCCACCAAGGTATCACAGATTCTGCTGAAAAAAGCAAGCACAAACGGTAATGCTGCCAAAACTACCGGGCGATATACGGACTCTTCCAAATCAATCCACGCCGGAATTCGGTTACAATATACCCTTCTGCCGTTCACCTTTTTCATCAGCAGGCCGCGCACAACCAACAGATACACGGCAACACCGATTCCTACGGAAATCAAAGCTCCCTTCAGATTCGCAAAGGCAAGCCAATGTATTTCATGGCTTTCACTGTGCAGAACCGGAGTCGCACAAAAATAATTCGGGCCAAGAAACGCTTCCGCCGCATGACCGATTTTCGCAAAAATCACATTCGGAGTCAAACCGAGAACAGGAATCAATACAGCAGATCCGCAAACAGCAATACCGGACAATATCGTCATACTGCTCCTCTTGTCTTTTTCTTCCCCGTCGCCCTTTTCCACAAATATCGCAATAAAAAGCTTTAACATATAAGCAAGAGTCAGACCACCGGAAACTAAAAACAGTACCTCTATTGTTTTAAACATGCCGATTTCCGCCTGTAATCCTTCCGCTTCCAGATGATGCATATGCTCTACAAGACTCTCGTGAAGCAACGTCTTACTGATATAACCGTTAAATCCGGGAATACCGGCAAGGCCCAGTCCTCCGAAGGCCACAGCAACCGCCAAAAACGGATGTTTTTTGCCGTAACCGCGTACCTTATTTAAATCCAGAGAATGGGTATTCATATATACTACACCGGCAGCAAGGAACAACACCAGCTTCAGTACAGTATGATTTACCATGTGGTACACGGTTCCCTGCAAAGCAATGCCGTGACCTCCCATAATACCGATCATACCGATTCCCAAGGTAATAAAACCTATCTGGGATACGGAGGAACATGCCAGTGTCCGCTTAATATCCACGGAAAACAACGCAGATACCGCCCCCAGCACCATCGTAATCGTACCCAGAATCAAAACCACCTTTCCCCATGCTGCATCTGCAAATAAAAGATGGCAATTTACCAAAAGCATGCCAAACACACCGCATTTGGTCAACATACCGGAAAGTAATGCGGAAGCCGGAGCCGGAGCTGCGGGATGTGCCTTCGGAAGCCAGATATGTAACGGGAATACCCCCGCCTTTCCGCCGAAGCCGACCGTAAGCAAAGCCGCCGCCACATATAAATAAGTCCGACGGTTTCCGAAATTTCCGCCCGTTCCGGCCAAAAACACTCCTGCCGCCTGACGGAGTTCGGAAATCATAAGCGTTCCAAACGCATGGTCCAGCATAAAAATTCCCATCAGCATAGACAATCCGCCGATAACAGCCACCGCAAGATAGGTCTTTGATGCCCGCAGCGCCGCCTCGGTTTCTTCCTGTGCCACCCAGACATAGGAAGTAAAGGACATGATTTCGAAAAACAAAAACAAAGTCAGCAAATCCGCCGCAAAGAACACACCCAGGACAGCGGCAAAGGTAATAAAGTAAAACACAAAATACCGTGTCAGATGTCTGTGACGGTAAAAATATTGTTTCGAAAACAATAAAGTCATCACCCAGAGCAGAGCGGCCAGCAATGCATATATAACGCGAAATCCGTCCGTTGCAAACCGTAAGGATTCTATCATAACATACCGCCTCCCTTCGCAATAGATGCAAATATTTCTGTAAGCGGCCGTGCGAACACACCCAACAATACAATCAACACACACAAAAGAACCAGCGGCACCGTCATGTATCCATTGGCTTCACATCGTTTTGCCTCCGGCTGTACTTTTGTCTTAGACGGAAAACATACGACAAATACAACACGGAACAAATACATTGCGGTAAGTACCGCAGAAATCAAAAGCACCGCAATTCCCGCATAGGCAAGAGCATTTTTCCCTGCCAGCGCACCGGTTGCCAAATTCCACTTACTCAAAAAGCCCGGAAGCGGCGGAACACCCACCAATGCCGCGGATGAAAGCACAAAGCAGGCAAAGGTCACCGGCATGCGTTTTCCCAGTCCTCGCATATCATAGATATACTCCAGTCCCGTTTTATAAAGTACCGCTCCTGCACAGAAGAACAAAGTAATCTTTACTACACCGTGTACTACCATATGCGTCAATGCACCGGTCAAACCGTTCGGAGACATAAGTGCTGCTCCGAATACAATATAAGACAGATTACTGATGGTGGAATACGCCAATCGTCGTTTCAGATGCTGCTCCTTTAACGCCATGGTGGAACCGAACAAAATCGTCACCAGCGCCGCCCCCATAATAATATACTGGGCAAAGGTACCCGCAAGCAGTTCCGTACCGAAGCTGAAATAAGTAATCCGAATAATTGCAAAGGCCCCCGCCTTTACAACCGCAACCGCATGAAGCAATGCCGTTACCGGAGTCGGAGCCACCGAAGCCGTCGGAAGCCACATATGGAACGGAAAAACCGCTGCTTTTACACCGAAGCCGAAGGCAGTCAGGACGTACGCCACACGAAGCAAATGCTCTTGTAATTCCGTATATTCAGCGGTCAATACTCCACCGTATATAAAATCAAATCCTTCTCCGAAGGTTAAAATAAATGCAATGCCGATAAATGCAAACGCCGCACCGCCTACGGAATATGTCACGTAACGACGCCCCGCAAATACGGACTTTTTGCTCATTCCGTGCATAACAAGCGGCAAGGTTACAAAGGTCAGTAATTCATAAAACAGATACAGCGTCATCAAATTTCCCGCAAACGCAATTCCCACCGTAATACCGTAAGTCATGGTAAAAAATGTAAAGAAGGTATTCTCTTTTCCTTCATGCTTCATATACTCGAACGCATAGAAGGTCGCAATCGGCCAAAGAACCGCAATCAGGGAACCGAATACACTTCCCAGACCATCCATATGAAAGGATATGGAAAGCTTCCCCGCCATATTAAGCAGCATGAAGTCTCCCGTCGGACGAATAATAAACATAACCAAAAACATGAGAAGCGTATTTGCGATTGCCACTCCGCCGACATACCACTGTCGTGCTCTTCTGTTTTCAAATCGAAGTAACGGAATGATTGCACCGAACACTATCGGCACAAAAATCGGAAGTAACATCAGATATTGACTCATTTTGTTCTCCTTTCCGCTCTCTTAAAGCAAACTCGTTCCGAGCTTTGTTACAAGCTCAACCAACGGAGACGCAAACACACCTAACAGTACTGCAGACACCGCAAAAATAACGCAAGGAATCAGCATGGATACATGCCCTTCTCCCGGCTCCGGCGTAGGTTCTACATAATCCTTTCCCGGGAAGAAACCGTCCGCGGTAATCGACAACAAATATCCTGCCGTCAACAGTGCACTTACCAACAGCACTGCCGGTCCTATGTAAGAAAATACTCCCACGGATGCCTCCATGGCTCCTTTTGCCAGATACCATTTACTGACAAAGCCGGACATCGGCGGAATTCCCACCAATGCCAAGGATGCGAAGGTAAAACACCAGAAGCTCACCGGCATGTATTTTCCCATACCGCGCAACCCGTCCACGCGCTCTTCACCGGTCTGATGAATCACCGTACCCGCAAACAGGAACAAGCCGTTCTTGATTACGGAATGAAATATCATATGGAGCAACGCTGCAGCATATCCTGCCGGTGTAAACAACGCAAGTCCGAATAACACATAGGACACCTGGCTGACCGTAGAATAAGCCAAACGTTTCTTTAATACCTTTTCCTTATAGGCCAGCATGGAACCCATAAATACCGTAACAAGCGCTAATACTAAAAATACGTTCTGTACATAGGTCCCGGCCAGATAATCCGCTCCGATGACATAATACAGACTACGGATAATACCGAGTACACCCGCCTTCGTAATTACGCCGGATAATACCGCAGACGCCGGTGCAGGTGCTACCGGATGCGCCGTCGGAAGCCACCCGTGCATCGGGAACATACCTGCCTTGGTACCGAACCCGATAATCAAAAATATACTTGCCAAAAGCACTTCCTTAACATTTGCGGTCGCATTCAAAGCATTTCCCGCAAACTGTAATCCGTCCGCGTTTCCCGCCAAGAAAAAGATTCCTGCCAAAGCAAAACTCGCACCCGCTACAGAGTAAAATAAATACTTTCTTCCCGCACGGGTTGCCTCTGCGGTACGGTTATAAAATACAAACGGTACCGTCATTAAGGTCATCCATTCATAAAACAGATAGAAAGTTACCAAATTTCCTGCAAGTCCCAGGCCTTCCAGAACACCCAATGCAATCAAGTAAAATCCGTAAAACATAACCGGCTTTCTTGTTTCATTTAAATACCGGAAGGAATACAGCCCTACAAGCAACCACACCAAAGCCACCAATACCCCGAATACACGAGAAAGACCGTCATTACACAGAATCAAGCTAACCGACGGTGTCAGGCAAAACCCTTCTACAGCTGTCTCCTGCACAAAAGCGCCCGTTAACACCAAACAACATTCTATTGTCAGCACTGCAGACATATACAATTTCTGTACTTTACGATTACCTTTTCTGTTCAGAACGAACAAAAGACAACCCGCGATTACCGGAAACAGAATCTGCAATATTAATAATAGTTCTCTACCCATCTTCTGCCTCCTTTGTTACGAAAACATATGTAAACCTTGCTCTATCGCATTGATAATCGGGAAAGAAGCAAGACCCAGTACAAAATTAATTACTATAAAACATACCATGCCGACACAAAAGATTTTTCCCGGACGAAAATTTGCATCCCGATAATGTTCATTACGCGGAGTGTAAATAGAAATCATCGCACGAATGAAATACAACGCATTTAAAATCGTGCTGACCGCCAAAACAATAACTGCCACCGCCATTTTCACCGACATGGATTCCAATGCGGCAGATGTCAAATAAAGCTTCGAAATAAAGCCGGCAAACAACGGCACACCCACCATGGAAAACGCACCGACGGAAAACGCCACGCCGGCCATCTTATTACGGAAACCGGAGCCCTTTAAATCCGAAAAATCCTTTTTGTCGCCCGATACTTCCGATAACCCTCTGCATGCCACAAACAGCATGGACTTGGTTGCCGCATGAGATAAAATATGGAATACCGCAGCTACCATACCAAGCTCTGTTCCGAAGCCGAGACCCATATAAATATATCCGATTTGTGCAACCGAAGAAAACGCAATCATACGTCGCATGTCGTGCTCCCTGATAGCACTGAAAGAACCGAACAACATACCGGCCACACCCAGAACAAAGAATACATTGGTAATCTTACTGCTCCAGAACACTTCGGTTCCGATCACACGGTACATAATCTTAATCAGAAGAAAAATATATGCCTTTGATACCAAACTGGACAAAATCGCCGCAGAGGACGCTGTAGAGTAACCATAAGCATCCGGAAGCCATGCATGGAACGGAAACAACGCACTCTTTATGGCAATACCGACACTCATCAAACCGATAATTACCGTAAGCGGTACCGTATACTCTCCGTTAGTCGCCAATACGCCGATGGATTCCTTAATATTACTCATTAAAAGATGACCGGTCAAATCATACTGCAGAGTAATACCGATCAACAATAAACCGGAACCCAGCAAACTCATAATCATATATTTCGTTGCTGCCAACATGGAATGACCGTTGCTTCGAATCATTATCAGGCCGCCTGCCGCAATGGTATTGATTTCCACAAATACGTATGCGGTAAACAAATCATTGGTGTATACAAGAGCCAACAAAGAACTGAGGAGCAGGTTAATCAATACAAAATACAAATTCTGCTTCGGTTCTTCAATATCCACCTTTAAATACTTTTCTCCGCCGAGTAATGCCAACAGCATAATAACCGTGAAGAAGGTCGCCATCACACCTTCCAGTACACCGGCGCGAATTTCATTTCCCCACGGTGCAGGGAAATGGCCCATCATATAAGTAAACGACTCTTTTGTTTCGATGGTATATAACAGCACGCACAAAGAGCATACAAGACACAGGGAAACAAGCGTAACCGAGACCACCTTCGCCACCTTCGGCTTTAATACGGAAGAAACCACACCGGTTGCCAAACAAAGCACGATGCAGAAAAACGGAAAATTACAAACAAAATCCATTACTTTTCCTCCTTTACCAAACGCGTAATCTCATCGATATCCAGCGTCCGATATCTTCTGTACAAACGAATGGTCAGTGATAACATTACGGCGGTTACACTGACGGATACAACGATACCGGTCAGTACCAGACCTGTCGGAATCGGATTGATATACTTTTCCGGCTCCGGAACAGCCCCTGTTACAATCGGAACTTTCCTCCCGAATATGTAGCCCTTTGCAGCTAAAAACAAATAGATTGCCGTATCCATAATGTTCAGTCCCATTATCTTTTTAATCATGTTACGGTTTAACAACAACGTCGTGAAGCCGATACCGAACAAAATCATAGATACCGCTTCATAATAATTCGCAAACAAATTCCCCAACATCTTACATTCCTCCTTTGCGGAACAACGTATAGAAATGATACATGGTGCAGGCAACCACAATACCTACACAAATGTTAAGCGGCAAAATAAGACCTCCGGAAAGAATTGCCCCCGGTGTCCCCTTCGGAATACCGCTTTCCAAATGATTCGCACCCGTAAAGAAAGAATATCCCTTTGCAATGGCATAAAACAACAACGGAACCACGGAAATTACTGCATAGTTCTTTCGATTCATAATGCGCGTAGCCTTTTCAAACCCGAAGGCATTTACATATAAAATCAGGCCCGCACCGATAATGGCACCGCCGGAAAAGCCGCCTCCCGGTGACAAGTGACCGTTTAAGATAACATAAATACCGTACATAATAATGACCGGCACCAAAATCTTTGCGGAAAGCTGCAAAATCTTATCGTTTTTCGGTTCGTATAAACGGTCGTTTTCTTCCTCCGCCCGTTTTACGTCCGTCGGTTTTCCGTCCTTGGTCAGTTCCAGACGAAGTAAAATCATAACACAAACCGCAGCCACAAACAAAACATGGGATTCTCCCAGGGTATCGAAAGCACGATAATCCAGAATCATGCCCGCCACATTATTTGTTGCACCGGTATCGTATAAGCCGTCCTTGTTATACTTTTCCACCACTTCGTTATTGTTCGGGTTGTTCGGACTGCCGTATTCCGGCAAATATGACACGGTAACCAATAATGTGGTAATAACGACAGCACAAAGTAACACTGCCATCACCGCATACAACCGTCCGAAAATCTTCACACCATGTTCCTTCGGCCAGTTCTTATACTTTTCAAGCAATGCTTCCGCTTCTTTTTGATGCTCCATCTCCAGACGACGCTTCCGGTCCTCTCTGTCTTCCTTTTCCTCCTGTTCGAACCGTATTTCCGCTTCCACATCTACCTTTTTCTGGCTCTGGGCATCCTGCTCTCTGTTTTCTTCCGCGCGGCGTTCCACATCCGCCAAAGTTTCACCGTCAACGAACCGGACAAGACGGCGCCATAACGAAAGCTCATAATCACTCCTCGGCTTCATCGTCTTCTTCTCCCTTCATTGCGTGAATCTTCTTTAACGTAATATAGAATAATACACTGGTAACACCTGCACCTACCGCAGCCTCTGTAATCGCCAAGTCCGGAGACTCCAGAATCATCCATACAATGGACATAATAACACTATAGGCCATAAAAATAACAATCGAGGTCAGCAAATTCTTGGAAAGAGCCACGGAAACCGCACACACGACCAAGAAGGATAACAAAATCATTTCCAAAATTTCCATTATTCCCGCACCTCGCATTCCTCGGATAAATGCTTGTCCGTAGTTACCTCCAACCGGGCAATCAGATGTCCGGACACCGGGCTTGCCACCCAAACTAACAGAACAATTAAAACCACCTTTACCGTCGCAAAGGAAAAACCGTACGCCACCGCAACACCGACCATTGCCAACAACAGAGCAAAGGAATCGATAATCGCCGCCGCATGCATCCGATTTAAAATAAACTTAAACTTAAATACACCCGCCACGGAAATGACCGCCATCCCGAGAGAAGCTGCCAAAAATAATGCAATCACACAAAAACGTATCCATTCCATTACTTTGTCTCCTCCTTCTTCTTTTGTTCCGCTCTTCTCTGTGCCCGAATTTCTTCATGACGGTGCACGCCCATATATACCTTGGTCAGAACCACCACTGCAAGAAAACTGAGCATTGCATAAATCAAATCGATATCCAGCAAAAAATTCTCCTCTAAATACAGAGACATAATCGCAATAATAATAATCGATAAGGTCCCGATCATATTGATTGCCAAAATACGATCCATGGTTCTCGGCCCCTTAATGGCACGAATCAAACAACAAAAAATACAAAGTGCAAATCCGATTATTGCACCGATATATATCACCGAATATGCTGTTTCCATATGTACGCCTCCTTACTTTCCCGCCGTCTGTTCCATCTTCAGTAACAACCGGACAAATACGGAATCTTCTATCCCTTCTGCCATTTCCTTATCCAGACAATGTACCTTAAACTCATCGTCGGTCAGTTCCACCGTAATGGTACCAGGCGTCAGGGTAATAGAGTTGGCAAGCACTGTTCGCGCCAAATCCGTCTTTAACGGCGTACGGAATGTAACCAGTAACGGCTCCACCTCATATTTAGGCGAAACAATCAGGCTGATTGCCGAACAATTTGCTTTTATGACTTCCCAAACGAGCACAAAAAAGTAGCCGATGCCCTGCGGCAAAAGTCGCAGAGCAAGCAGCTCACGTTTCGGGCTATATTCTAAAAATTTCCAGCAGAACAGATACACTGCTGCCGATAATACTATGCCGAACAAAACAAGTTCTAAGGTTACTTTTCCGTTAAAAATCAACCAAAGTGCAAACAATACGAATATCATAATACTCACCTCTCGGATTCTTTTCCCACCCATTCAAGGATAAAACCCAACTCATATTAGCACTTTGTACTTGGACTGTCAAGTAAACGCAAAGAAATCTTTACAATATCCGACAGATTTCTAGCTTCCCTTTTTTCGGTCAGACAAAAAATTCTTCATTCCCTTTAATGCATTCTTTTCCAATCGTGATACCTGGGCCTGGGAAATGTGAATTTCCTCTGCCACTTCCATCTGTGTTTTCCCTTGAAAAAAACGCATATCAATAATCATCCGCTCCCGTTCCGGCAAACGCCCCATGGCATCCTTTAAAGAGATTTCCTCAATCCAGACCTCCTCACCGCTTTTCTTATCACACACCTGATCCATAATATAAAGTGCATCTCCGCCGTCCTTATACACGGGTTCGTATAAAGATACCGGTGTCTGAATCGCATCAAAGGCTTCATTAATCTCCTCCGGTGTCAGTCCCGTACGTTCCGAAATTTCCGCAATGGACGGATCCCTGTTTAACTCTTTTGTTAACTGTTCCTTTGCATAAATCGCTTTATATGCCGCATCACGCAACGACCTGCTGACGCGGATTGTATTGTTATCCCTGAGATACCGTCTGATTTCTCCGATAATCATCGGTACCGCGTAGGTGGAAAACTTCACCCCCTGAGTAATATCAAAATTGTCGATTGCCTTCATCAGACCGATACATCCGATTTGAAACAAATCATCCACATTTTCGTTATTCCCCGAAAAACGTTGTATAATACTGAGTACCAATCGCAGATTTCCATGAATATATTGTTCCCTTGCCGATTTATCTCCTTGTTTTATCTTTATAAACAATGTTTCTTTCTCTTCATTACTTAAAAGCGGCAGCTTCGCTGTATTCACTCCGCAAATTTCCACTTTATAAAGCGCCATGACACATCCCTCCTGTACTAACAGACCATGAGGAAACTCTCTCATATACTGTTAATTTAAGGATGTACCATGGCGCTTCTCTTTATACTGAAAGCTTTTGTCAACTTCTGTCAGGCAATCATCATTTCCTTGCGCAAGCGTTTCATTATTTTCTTTTCAAGTCTCGAAATATACGACTGGGAAATCCCCAGCAAATCCGCAACCTCTTTCTGGGTATGTTCGTTGCCGTCCCTGCTTTCCAAACCGTAACGAAGATTAATAATCAGACGTTCTCTGTCGTTTAAGCAGGAAAGTGCCTGAAACAGGGAATTCCGATCCGCTTCCTCCTCCAGTCCCCGATACACTTCGTTTTCATCGGTACCGAGAATATCCGAAAGCAACAACTCGTTTCCGTCCCAATCCACGTTTAGCGGTTCATCGATAGAAACCTCCAACTTTTGTCTGCTGCTCCGACGAAGGTACATCAAAATTTCGTTTTCAATGCACCGGGAAGCATAGGTGGCCAGCTTAATGTTCTTTTCCGGATTGAAAGTATTGATGGCCTTAATCAGTCCGATGGTTCCGATGGAAATCAAATCCTCCACCCCTACACCGGTATTATCAAACTTCTTTGCTATGTACACCACCAGACGAAGATTATGTTCCACAAGGTCCGAACGAGCTTCTCCGCTTTCATCCTCCGCCAGTGCCGCAATCATTCGCGCCTCTTCCTCCGGAGAATACGGTGGCGGTAACACCTCCGTTCCTCCGATATAATGAATCTCTCCGTACTGACCTGTTAATAATGCTGTCAGATTCGGAATCATCCGAAACTGAAACCTATTCGGTATCGAAACTTTAAATAACATATTGTTCTCCTTCCCGTGTATTCTTTACACATTCCATTGCAAAAATTTCCGGTTGCAATATCATTTGGTATTCACAACCAACAAATAAACTATGTTCTGCCGCAACTGCCGCCACCTCACCGGACATCTGCCGTCCATCCTCTGCAATTACGGTACAGTGCAGTCTGACACCATGTAAAAAACCTTTCCCTCCGACTCCTTTATAAGGCAAAAAAACCAATTTTTGCGGCATGGTTCTCTCTGCCATTTTTATCCACTCCGTAAGACAAGTCCTGTCCACCAGCACCACCGGCATTGCGCTTCCCGGAAGCCGCAATCGGTTTCCGGTATCCATAAACGCACTCAGGCGTTTTTCTTCCGCTCCTTGACAAAGTTTCGCCTCGTACAAAAACTGTTGTGTCTGCTTTGTCCGAAACAATTGCAAAATCCTACTTAATAAAAAAGGAAGTAACAACGTTCCCACCAGACAAATCAATCCGATATTTTTTACCGGTAACAGTTGTAAAAAACCGGCTAAAAGTGCTGTCATACCAAGCAACAATACACTTCCGCTTATTACTCTTTGCTTTCCGTAAGCAATTCTTGCTCCGAGAAGAAGACCTGCTACTGCTATAAGCACCCTGCAGATAAATCCTTCGCCGGTTCTCGATACGATAAACATTAGTAACGATGCCGTATCAATCCCCCCACAGCAAATTGCCGCAAGTACCAATCGGCTTTTTTTAAATTTGTTACTTTTTCTTTGTAAAATCACACTTGTTAACCCCAAACACAACAGGTGCATCCAAACACTTGCCGCTATGTAACTGTCCAGATAAATTCTTACCTTGCGCCACCTCCCTTGTCTTTGCTCCTCTATTATACATCATTCCATTTACAATTTCTGTAAAATATTGTAAATTTTTCCCAGTTATAGTCGCAAAATAACATAAAATTCGACACAATTCGCGCATGCTCTCGCCGTTTGCTCGCATGCTCACTTTGCCTGCACGCAAAGAAGGCTACGCGTAAGCGTAGCCTTTGAATGATCTCATATCTAATTTACTTCTTCTTGGAAGAATAGTTCTGGATAAACGGCGGAATCTTAATCTTCTCTTCACCGTTTTCTGTCGTAGCCGTATCCTGCTTTCCGAACATCGGATTAGTGGAACGTGCCGCAAACGGAGCCGTACCTACCGGCTTATACTCCGTAGTTGCTGCCTTCGGACGTACCGCATTCGGATCAAACTTGTAATCGAACTGCTCCATAGTACCGCGGTCTGCCGGAGCAACCGTATTGGTTGCGGAGAAATTACTGCGACTTAAGAAGCCCGGAAGGGATACTCCCGGTGCCGGAGCCTTTGCTCCGAATTGGGTATTCATACGCTGTGCCTGCGCACCGTTCTCCTGAAGACCGGTAGCAATAACGGTAATCACTGCCTGATCCTGCATAGTCTCATCATACATTGCACCGAAAATAATGTTTGCGTTCTCACCGGCAAGCAACTGAACCTCGGTAGCCGCCTCATTTACCTCTATCAGGCTGACATCACCGGATACATTTAAGATAACATGGCTTGCACCCTGAATCTTCGTCTCAAGAAGCGGGCTGGATACTGCCTTATGTACCGCATCTAAGCACTTCTGCTCACCGGTACCCATACCGATACCGATATGTGCTACGCCCTTGTCCTGCATAACCGTCTGCACGTCTGCAAAGTCAAGGTTAATAAGTGCCGGGAGATTAATAAGGTCGGTAATACCCTGTACACCCTGCTGTAATACTTCATCTGCCTTCTTTAATGCTTCCGGCATAGACGTACGACGATCTACGATTTCAAGAAGCTTGTCATTCGGAACTACAATCAAAGAATCCACATTCTGCTTTAACTTCTCAATACCCGCTACGGCATTTGCCATACGAACCTTATGTTCGAAGGTAAACGGCTTGGTCACAATACCGACCGTTAAGATACCCATACCCTTTGCAATGCCCGCAACAACCGGAGCCGCACCGGTACCGGTACCGCCACCCATACCGCAGGTAACGAACACCATGTCCGCTCCCTTAATAATCTGGGTTAATTCCTCTATGTTCTCTTCTGCTGCCTTCTCTCCGATTTCAGGCTTTGCACCTGCACCGAGACCCTTGGTCAGCTTTTCTCCGATTTGAATACACTGGGATGCCTTGCAATTCTTTAAATGCTGCTTGTCCGTATTAACACAAACGAACTCAACACCGCCGATCCCTTCCTCAATCATTCTGTTTACCGCATTATTACCCGCACCGCCAACGCCGATTACCAAAATCTTTGCGGCTACGTCCGAAGTATTGTTCATAATTTCAAGCACGGTGACTCCTCCTTTTATTCTCTCACAACCCTCTATACAACAAGATGTTGTGTTTATTTTCCTATAATGCCCCATCCTCTATACTATATCATATATTGAAATAGAAAATTTAGCAAGCATTTTTTTCACATTTTCATCTTTTTTTTATTCTTCCTTCGGTTTCGCTATAATATCCTCCGGTCCTCCGTTGTATCCGGACAAATCGATATACAGATTCCGGTCCGAAACAGAAGGCAGTATATCTGCCAGTTTTTGTATCGGCAGGTCATATGCCACCCGGCGTCCCAAAGCCACACTACAGGTCCCCACCTCCAGCTCCACCTCACCTTTTCCGTTAAAGGTAATGCTTTCTGCCGGAATCTTGTATTCCCGGACCAACTTTGCAATATTTAAAATAATATCATACAACTCGTCCTTCTGGATTTTCAACTTTTCGTACAAAACGATCCGGTCAAACTCCAATCCTTTCACAAGAGGAACTCCCGGTAACGGCTCCACAGAGGTCTCCGTGACATAACCGTCCTTATCAAAATACAGATACTGTCCCATGACCTTAACGGAACCTACCAGAATTTTCTCATACACCCGGATATGAATAACATTCTTTCCCTCCACCGTTATGTCATATCGTTCGATATACGGAACTCTCTGTTCTCCGTTCCGAAACTGTTCCAGGCGAAACAACAATGTATTTTTCCTTGCAACATCCTCCGAAATTTTCGCAAGGAACTCCTCTTCCGTATAATAGGTCAAGCCTTCCACCGTAATTTCTTCCGTCCGGAACACACCGTAAAACAACAGCACCAAGGCACCGAGAATCACTGCCACTGCAGCAAATCGAATCAAATACCGGATTCCTCCGCGCTGTTCTTCCGTATGATTACTCATAGTTACTCTCCATCTTCATTTATTTCTCCTCCGCCAGCACCGTCTTTGCGCCCAAACGCCTCATTGTTCCGCAGATATCCTCGTATCCTCTGGCTATATATTCATACCCGTCCACACAGGTCTCGCCCTCTGCCGCAAGTCCGGCCAGCACAAGCGCAGCTCCGCTCCTCAAATCCATTGCGGTAACGGTCGTCCCCTGTAACCGTTCCATTCCCCGGATATAAACAGACTGACCGTTTCTTTGTATGTCCGCTCCCATCCGTTGTAATTCCGGCACCACGCCGAAACGTGATTCAAACACCGTTTCTTCCACGCAGCTGTCTCCTTCCGCCGTCGCAAGCATTGCTACTGTCAATGACTGCATATCCGTAGGAAATGCCGGATAGGGAGCCGTAACAATCCCGGGCACCGCTTTCAGCCGTTTCGGTGCATTTATCACAATGCGGTCCGCTTCCCGGTATATACGATTCCCCATTCTCCCAAAATATTCCGCAATACCTTTCATACACACATGCCGGGTTCCGCAAAGACATACCTCCCCGCCGGTTACAGCAGCCGCCGCCAGATACGTCCCGGCTACAATCCGGTCTCCGGATACGGTATACTCCGTTCCGCGAAGCCCTCTGACGCCTTCTATTCCGATACGCGAGGTACCGATGCCGCATATTTTAGCACCGGCCCGATTTAAGAAACGACAAAGTTCCGCAACCTCCGGTTCTCTCGCAGCCCCATATATAACCGTGTTCCCTTTTGCACAAACTGCAGCCAGTACGGCATTCTCCGTGGCTCCCACGCTGGGATAAGGAAGTACTACACGGCCTCCCTCCGGACACCCGCAAAGAAACACCCCCTCCGGTTTTTCCGAAAGAGTTGCCCCCAACTGCCGGAACACCCTGCAATGCAAATCAATGGGACGTGCTCCGATGACACATCCTCCCGGATAAGCCATTCCCGCCTCGTGAAAACGTCCCCAGCATGCTCCGAGAAGCAATACACCGCCTCTTGTCTTGCACGCAAGCTCCGGTCCGAACCGATAGGGAAAAGCATCTGTCGTATCCAGATCCAGACATCCCTCTTTAAAGGTACTCGTTACCCCGGCAAAAGAAAGTGTATAAAGGATGTCTCTCACATCGGAAATATCCGGACAATTCTTTAATATTACTCTTCCTTTGCACAGAATGCATGCCGCTAAAATCGGCAGCACCCCATTCTTTGACCCTTGCAGGGAAAGCTCACCTTCCAGTTTAGTTCCGCCTTCTATCTTCACATACGACATAGCATCTCTCCGGGTGTTGTTCTATGTCATACTATGCCGTAGTTATAAAAATGTTACCTTTCATATTCAATCCGGTTGGAAACGCTGAGCGCAATTCCCATTTCCGCCATTAATACCACCAGTGACGTACCACCGTAGCTGATAAACGGAAGCGGAATACCGGTAGACGGCATCGTATTGGTTACTACCGCAATATTAATCAGCACCTGCATGGCAATATGTATCATAATTCCGACGCAAATAAGAGAACCGAACAAATCTCTTGCATTCACCGCAACCACAAACAAACGCCACAACAACAGTACATACAACAAAATAATCGCCAAAGCTCCCACGATACCCAGTTCCTCACAAATGACCGAGAAAATCATATCGTTATGCGACTCCGGGATAAATCCCAGCTTCTGCATACTCTGACCCAGGCCCTTACCCCACAAGCCACCGGAAGCAATCGCGTATAATCCCTGTAAAATCTGATATCCCTTCGGATGGGTCTCTACGTTCAGCCATGCATCGATACGCTCTCCTCGGAAAGCTTCACCCATGAATATGTATCCGGCCACCAGTCCTACCGCAAGCAATCCCGCCACAAAGAAATATCCTTTTCTGCGGGCAACCACAAAACATACCAAAAACGTAATACCCGCAATAATAATCGCGGTACTTAGGTTCTCTGCCGCAACCAGTGCAAGAAGCGGTGCCACATAAATACATACCCGTATAAATCCGTATACCGTATCCAGCCGCTTCGGTGCGGCATATACAATATAGGCCACCAGCAATATGACACAAATCTTTGTAAGCTCCGAAGGCTGGAAGGTACCGAGAAGCGGAATCTTAATCCATCGTTTTGCACCCTTTACCTCTTCCCCGAAGAATAATACATAAATCTGCAATCCGATACACAAAGCATAGGCCAGAAATAACAAACGTATCTTATACTTTTTCCCGATTCCTTTAATGTAAAAGAAATAATCGATTTTGGATACTACAATCATAACCACAGCACCGATAACCGCGGAAATCAGCTGACGTTTAAAAAAGTAAGCCGCGTCTCCGAATTTTTGTTTTACCGCATAATATGAACTGGTACTGTAGACCATAACCAAACCGATACATACCAGTATAAGCGTTATGAAAAGCAGGCTGTAATCGTAATAGGTCTGCGGTTTATATTCAGTTTTTCGCACCGTAGGCTTCTCCATAGTTTCACCCTCCTGCCACTCATTATATTCTATTTCATATGGAGAATCAAGGTAGTGTTTTTCTTTACCTCTTCTCCGGCCTCCGGGAACTGCTCCGTCACTGTTTCCCCGTCCCCGGAATAATAAACATCTCCGATTTCATAAGCCTTTAACAGCTTTTTCACTTCTTCCTTTGTCATTCCTACCAGATTCGGTACCGGGAACGTCCCCACACCGTCAAGTTTTAACTCATCCTCGGAATACACAGGCTCAATACCAAGATACGGAAGCACTTCGTCAAATACCTCCGCAATCACAGGCGCCGCAATGGTTCCCCCGTAATAAATCCCTTCCGGTTCATCAATCAGCACCAGCGCAATCACCTGGGGATTTTCCGCCGGAGCAAAGCCCAAAAAAGAAGAAATATACTGATTGGAGCTTCGCGGAAGTTTCTCGGAAGTAGCAGTCTTTCCGCCGATACGAAATCCCGGAAGATAGGCCCGCTTTCCTGTCCCGTCATGCACCACCGCTTCTAAAAGCGTCTTCATGGTTTCACAGGTTTTTTCGGAAACAATCCCTGTCTTTCCGCTGTACTCATAGGTTTTCACCGTATTCTCTTCCGTATTCTTTGCATACATTCCGAAATGAGGCGTAATCTGATTTCCTCCGTTGATTACGGTACTGACCGCCGAAAGCAACTGCATCGGCGTAATCTGAAAAGACTGTCCGAAAGATATGGTGGCCAACTCCACTGCCTTTACATTCTCCGTCTTATGCATGATAGAGGATGCTTCCCCCGGCAAATCAATGCCGGTTTTTTTCATCAACCCAAGCTTTTCAAACGTCTCATATAATCCGTCGATTCCCACCCTTGCTCCGATTTCCATAAACACCGGATTGCAGGAATTCTTAATCCCGTCCACAAAGGTCTCACTTCCGTGTCCCCCCACCTTATGACAATGAATCGTTCTGTCTTCCACAATCTTGTAGCCCGGACAATAGAAATTATCCGATACCGATACCTTGGCAAACTCGAAAGCCGCGGTGGCTGTTATAATCTTAAATGTGGAACCCGGCTCGTAAGTATCACTGATGCAGGGATTTCTCCACATTTGATTCAGTAATGTATTCTTTTCTTTAGACGACACCTCCGAAGAGGTTGCCTTTGCGGCATATTCCGTATTTAATGTATACGGATCGTTTAAATCAAATTCCGGTACATTGGCCATAGCGTAAATTTCGCCATTTTGCGGATTCATCAAAATCATACTGACATGATTGGCATTTTTTGCCTCCAATACCTTCATGGCCGCCTGTTCCGCATACCGTTGGATATTCACATCCAGACTAACGGTCAGAGAATTCCCCGCCACCGGTTCCTGTCTGTTTTCGGCCGCATTGGGTATCTCGGTCCCGTGAGCCGTAGTCAATGTCAAAATCTTCCCGGGAATACCTGAAAGCATAGAGTCGTACTTAACTTCAAGACCGATAATTCCCTGATTATCTCCGCCGGTAAAGCCGATTACTCTGGACGCCAGCGTACCGAAAGGATAATACCGCTTATAATCCTCGTCCACCATGACACCGTCAAGCTCAAAGCTCCGCAAATAATCCGCGGTTTCCTTATCTACATTGGCTTTAATCCGCTCGATAGAAGACACCTTTTCCACACGTTTGCGTACCGTTTCCTCCGAAAGCCCCAGTACTTCGCACAATACGGAAATCACCCGTTCCGGATCCGTTATCTGGCTATGAATGACCGACACGGTACATACCGGCTTATTATCTGCCAAAACAACACCGTTTCTGTCGTAAATAATACCGCGGGCCGCTTTGATACTTCGCTCCCGTTCATGCAGTTCCTGCGCCTGTACCGCATACTCCTCCGAATGAAGAATCATCAGATACACCAGTCTCCCCATCAGCCCCAGCGTCGCCGCAAACAACATGCCTATTACCAATAACGCCGTTTTCCTTTGTTTGGTCGAAATCTGCTTCATGGTACTCCGCAAAATGTTTTTATAATCTTATGCGAAGGATACCTATTCCATGTCATCCGGGATAGCCTGCATATTGCTTTCATTCATATCCGGATCGTATACCACGCCGGTATCGCCGATTTCACCGATTTGCATCTCTACATCTTCTTCATCGATGACAAAGCTCGGATACTTAATCGCCCCATCCGGGTATATCTTCAAATACGGCAGCGACTCTTCTAATATATCCGCCGCAAGCGCCGATGCAATGGACGCCCTGCTCTGCAACTCTTCATCGTCAGCCTCGTCTACTACTACATAAATCATTACCTGCGGATTATCCGCCGGCGCACATCCGATAAAGGATACCAGATACTTTCCTTCACTTCTCGGAAGTTTCTGGGCCGTACCGGTCTTTCCTCCGATCAGATACCCTTCCAGTTTTGCTGCGGTTGCGGTTCCTTCCTGTACGGTCAGATAAAACGCATCCCTCAAAAATTCGGAGGTTTCCTCCGAAACGGTACTGCAAACTACTTTCGGCTCAATCTTTTCGATTACCACACCGTCCGCATTCCGGATTTCCTTTACAACATGCGGTTCGTAATAAATGCCCCCGTTTACCATGGAAGAAAAGGCAGACCCCAGCTGAATCATGGTAGTATTAAAGGACATGCCGAAACTTGCGGTAGCAAGCTCGGTTTCGTTTAACTGCGCCTCTTCCATCAAAATACCCGGAACTTCACCCGGCAAATCCACCCCGGTCAACTGTCCGAATAAAAATCTGCGTTGATAGCCCGCAAAGACCTCTCTTCCTTCCCGCTTTGCCACCTCCATCAAAACATCGTTACAGGAGTGCATAATACTCTGGGCTGCATTAATCATGCCGTGTCCCCATTTGTTATGACAGGAAATAAAATAGTTTGCCACCTGTTCGCCGCCGTTACACAAAAAAGTCTCCGATGTATCAATAATCGTCTCTTCCAAAGCCGCCGCAATCGTAAACGGTTTAAACGTAGACCCCGGCTCATAGGAGTCACTGATACAAAAGTTTCTCCATACCTTGTACAAGGCCTCCAGATAAGTATCGTTATCCATCGCCGCAATTTCTTCCTCGGAATACCATTCGGAAAGACTACGCGGATTATTTAAGTCATAACTGTAATTGGACTGCATCGCCAGCACTTCACCGGTATTGACCTCCATCATTATCACACCCACATTTTTCG
Source organism: Lachnospiraceae bacterium (assembly GCA_015057365.1). Taxonomy (GTDB): domain Bacteria; phylum Bacillota; class Clostridia; order Lachnospirales; family Lachnospiraceae; genus SIG307. Next base: position 39,408 of record SVEN01000020.1, read on the forward strand.
CACCGATTTCATCCAAAAATGCTTCTGTGTGCTTCTGTACGATTCTTTGCAAATTCGCATCGATGGTGGAAACAATAATTTGACCGTCCTGCGCCGGAACAGTTTCCTGCTGGACATTCAAATCCGCATCATAGTAATCATATACTCTTCCGTTAATACCGGATAATTCACTGTTATACTGCTGCTCGATTCCGTAGGTGCCGTCCCCGTCTGCTTTTGCAAACCCCAGCACATGGGACGCCAACGTTCCGAAAGGATAGGTGCGCAAATACTCTTCTTCAAAAGTTACACCGAGAATCTTTCCCTTATCCTTATTCTCGGAACCGTCCGCTTCCTTCGGCAAATTCTTCTCATATTCTTCAAACTGTATCTTTTCTTCGTAAGTCATATACTTACGCAGACGATAATATGCACTGTCTTTACGTTCCTCCAGCAACGCACGCAACTCTGCTTCTCCGTATCCGTATACATTGCATAACGCACGAATGGTAGGCTCAATACTCTCCTCGTTGTTCAAAATCAACCTGGAGTCTAAAATGAGGTGATATACTTTCTCGCTCTTTGCCAGTACGGTTCCGTTCCGATCGAGAATATCTCCCCTTTTGTACTGCAACACAGTGTCCGTTCCGGTCTTTTGAGACAACGATGCCTTTGCATAGCTCGTATTGCTTCCCACCAAAACCACTCGTATCATAATAACCAAAATACCCACAAGAAACAGGCAAAATACAACCCACAATGTCGCCTGCATTTTGCCTGTCATTCTCTTACGTTTTTTCTTTCTCTTTTCACCCTGTTCCATGCACTGCTCCTACTCCGGAATATCCTGATACTGTATTACATGTCCCTGCTCAGTAGACTTATATGTAATCACTTCGTTCTGATTCGGATATACCATACCAAGCTCGCCGATTGCTGTCATATAAACCTCTTCCCAGTTAACCTGTCCGTTCAAACCATCCTCCAGTGCGGCATTCTCGGCCTTAACGGTATCCAGCTGTTGCTCCAGCACCATGATATCCCGCTCCAGCTGCACGATGTTACCCTGCACCTGAAGATAATTATAACACAAGTAAAGCGTAATTGCCATAGCTGCAACCAAAAGTGTCATAGAAAGAAAATCTATTCCGTGACTCATCTTCGGTGCATGCTTTTGCTGTTCCGCTACGCGCGGACGTGATACCTGCTCTCTTTCATAATCCGGTACCACCTGCAACTGTCGTGCCGCCGTACCGTCTACCATATAACCTCTGTTAGAATACTTGTCTCTTGCATCCATGCAGACTCCTCCTTCACTAATTGCGTTCAAACACCCGCAATTTTGCACTCTTTGCTCTTTTGTTCTCTTCACATTCTTTTTCACTCGGTAAAATCGGCTTCCGTGTAATAACGGTTCCTGCAGACTTCTTTCCGCATACACATACAGGAAAGCTCGGCGGACACTCACACGGATTCTCTCTCTTTTTGAATCCGGACTTTACAATCCGGTCCTCCAGAGAATGGAATGTAATAATACATAATCTTCCGTTTTCTTCCAGCAAATCAATCATGTCGTCAAGCGTATTCTGAAGCACTCTCAGCTCTCCGTTAAGTTCAATACGAATTGCCTGAAAAGTACGCTTCGACGGATGTCCCAGATTCTTTTGAATCTTCATCGGAATTGCTGCCCGAATCGCCTCGTTTAGATCACCGCAGGTAACAAGCTCCTTCTTCTCCCTGCGCATCACAATGTGCTTTGCTATATTTTTCGCAAAAGGGTCTTCTCCGTAATCTTTGATAATCCGGAAAAGCTCCTTCTCACTGTAACCGTTTACAATATCCTTTGCGGTCATTTCCATACGGTTGTCCATCCGCATATCAAGCGGTGCATCTTCTTCCCTGTAAGAAAAACCGCGTTCTGCGGTATCCAACTGATAAGACGAAACTCCCAGGTCAAGTAAAATACCGCTTACCTTTTCAATTCCAAGGTCCTGTAATACCGTCTTTATTTCACTGTAGTTACTCCGTACCACCTTTGCAAAAGGATACTTAGAAAGACGTTCACTTGCCACGGCAATGGCATCCGCATCCTGATCGATTCCGACAAAAGAACCGCCCTTTAAACGCTTACAAACCTCTCCGGCATGTCCCGCACCTCCTAAGGTGCCGTCCACATAGATTCCGTCCTCCCGTATATTTAACTGCTCCAGTACCTCATCCAGTAATACCGACTTGTGCCGGAATACAATTTCCTGTTCGTTTGCCATTCGGTATCACCTGTCCTCTCCTAAAAGTTAATTCCGTACTGTGCCATATTCTCTGCCACATCTTCCATGTTGCCGTCGCCCTCGATTTCTTCCCAGCGTTCTTTACTCCAAAGCTCGATTTTCGAAAGCACACCTACAAGTACTACATCCTTTGTCAGTCCGGCCTGCTCCCTGAGCTTTCCCGGAATCAGAAATCTCCCCTGCTTGTCCACGTCTACCTCTGCGGCTCCCGCCATGAAGTGACGCTGTAACTGACGACCTTCTTTCGTGCCCGGCAAAGTTCTCAGCCTGTCCACAAACTGTTCCCACTCTCCCATGGGATAAGCGAACAGGCAGCCGTCCAAGCCCAGGGTAAGAATAAAACGCTCTCCAAGCTCCTCACGGAACTTAGCCGGAACAATCATACGCCCCTTCGGGTCTAATGTATGATCATACTCTCCCATGAACATGAAACTCACCGCCTTTCGCTCCACTTTATTCCACTTCTCTCCACTTCCCCCCACTTCTACCACCATTCTACTCCACTTTTTTGTTTTTTTCAACCCCTAAATGAAAAGATTTTCAAAAAAAGAAGAGCATTTAGTTCGCCTAAATGCTCTAAAAAGGTCTTTCTGATATTAATTTCCGTTAAAACGAATCTTTTTCAACTTACTTTGCAAAGATATCTGCCGTATTTTCCCTGCGATAATTGTCAAAAGAATCACACCGGCTACCACAAAATTCACCGGAATGTCGGTTCCCCAAATACAATAAGAATCCGCCCGGAAAAATTCCAATGCAAACATCTCTGTCGCCTGTAGCAACAAATACCCATAAAATACGGTACCGGTTTGCTTTAACTTTCGTGACAGCACACAAAGCAGAGGAAATATCACCACGCTGCATACGATTCCGTAAATTGCCACGGGATGCATAGATACATATGTCACACCGTTTTCAAACATTCCGCCTTCCGCGTCGATACGTACGGAAAACAATCCGTCATATGCCTTTCCCAAAGGCTCCCGCATAAACGCACATCCTCCCCATACAAAAGGAGTAGCCGCAGCGGCACCGAGACAAAGCACATCCGCGCTCAGCAAAAAATCCGCATCCTTCTTGCGACAATATCCTCGTACGGCAAACCACGCACCGAACAGTGCTCCGAAATAAGAAAGACCGCCGCTTCTGAAATTCAAAACCACCAACGGATGTTGCAAAAATGTCTGCCATTCAAACAAAATGTAAAACAACCGACCGCCGAACAATGCCGCCACAATAGTCAGCGTAATCAATGTCAAATGTAATTCCGTATCATACTGCTTGCGACGGGTTATCTCCGTAATCACAAGAATCCCGATAAGCGCAGCAAGTACAAGGCATACACCGTAAAACGATATTGTAAATCCGAACAGAGAAACAGATTCCGGAATAAGAACGCTCTCGCTTTGTTCGGAAAAAAATACCTCTCCCGACCTCAGTGTCATTACGAAATCACCTGCCTTTCTCCGGACTTATCGTCACTCTGTAGCTTATACGTTAAAACGGAACAATACCACATCTCCGTCCTGTACTACATATTCTTTACCCTCGGAACGAACCAACCCCTTTTCCTTTGCTGCATTCATACTACCGCAATCAATGAGGTTCTGATAGCTGACCACCTCGGCACGAATAAATCCGCGCTCAAAGTCGGAATGAATCTTTCCGGCAGCCTGCGGTGCCTTGGTTCCTCTGGTAATCGTCCATGCCTTGGACTCCATCGGACCTGCCGTCAGATAACTGATCAAACCTAAAATATTGTAACTTGCACGAATTAATTTCTCAAGACCGGACTCGGTAAGTCCTAAATCCTCAAGGAACATCTTCTTTTCTTCCTCATCAAGCTCAGCGATTTCCTGCTCGATCTGAGCACAGATTACAAACACTTCGGAACCTTCCTGTGCCGCAAAATCGCGTACCGCCTGTACATATTCATTAGACGCACCATCATCCGCCAAATCATCTTCCTTAACATTTGCCGCATAAATCACAGACTTTGCGGTTAAAAGATTGTAGCTTGCCAAAAGCTCCGTCTCCTCATCATCCCCGCACGCAAAGGTCTTTGCCATATTACCGGCTTCCAGATGTGCCATAAGGCGCTTTATCATATCCTCTTCTTTTGCCAATGCTTTATCGTTTCTGGCACCGCGGATAACTCTGGATAAACGGCGCTCCAATACTTCCAAATCGGAGAATACCAACTCAAGATTAATGGTTTCGATATCACGAAGCGGATTTACGGAACCGTCTACATGAATAATATTGGTATCTTCAAAACAACGCACCACATGCACAATTGCATCTACTTCACGAATATTGGCAAGGAACTGGTTACCGAGACCTTCTCCCTTGGATGCCCCCTTAACAAGACCCGCAATATCAACAAATTCCACAACCGCAGGAACCACACGCTCCGAATCATACATCTTTCCCAGCACATCCAGACGCTCGTCCGGCACCGGTACGATACCTACATTCGGGTCAATGGTACAGAACGGATAATTGGCCGACTCCGCTCCCGCCTTGGTCAAAGAATTAAACAGCGTACTCTTTCCTACATTCGGAAGACCTACAATACCTAACTTCATTTTACTTATCACCTATTCGAAAATGCCTGCTTTCGCATTTCCGCCTTTCTCTTATTCCTGTTGCATATTCTTACGCACTAATCTCTTGCTTCTATCATCAATAAATATC
>SVEN01000065.1 GCA_015057365.1 Lachnospiraceae bacterium
GTGGATGGTGGGAGTATTTGCCGGAGTTGTGTTATGTGCTATGGCAGCATGCGGCACGGCAGGAGGAAAAGACGGAGGGACGCCCCTTCCGGAGAGTACGGCGACGGTATCACCGGAGCAACCGGGAGGAGAAGGTAACGTGACAGAACAGCCGGAGGCAACTGTCACACCGGTTCCCACAGAGGCGCCTACCGCCACGCCGGAGCCGACTCATGCGCCGGCAAAAAACGAGGGAATCGAGATTCCTGCAGAGTACAGGAAACTTAAAAAGGATGCAGCCGGAACGGTGGAAGAAATTACCTATACGACAAAGGATTATTACGGAACCGGGGAGGAAATGACAAAACCGGCCTATGTGTATTTGCCGTATGGTTATGATGAGGAGAAACAGTATAATGTGATTTTTCTGATGCACGGTGGCGGAGGAGACGAAACGGAGTGGGCAATTCATACCGATTTCTCTACGGTAAGGCTTGTGTTGGATAACATGATTTATTACGGAGATATCGAGCCGTGTATTGCGGTGGTTCCCAACGGAAGAAGCGGTGTGTATTACGAAAAGAAGTCCGACAGCGCCGATGGTTTTATGGACTTTGGATTGGAGCTTCGGAATGACCTGATTCCGTACATTGATGCAAATTATGCCACCTATGCGGAGTACAGCCCGGAAGGGTATGATGTGACAGCAGCCAGAGATCACCGTGCCATTGCCGGATTTTCCTTCGGAGGCATGCAGAGCATTAACGTAGGTTTATGTGAGTGTCTGGATATCATCAGTTATTTCGGCGCATTTTCGCCGGCTACCGCTATCTATTGGGGAGAGGATATTGCAAAGGAGCTTGAGAAATTTGATACTTACGAAATCGGTTATATTTATGAAATCTGCGGAGACAGGGACATGAATTGTGCGACTGCCGGGTATTATGCATTAATGCCCCTTACGGAACTGACGGATAAGGTGGTACTGGGAGAGAATCTGATGTTACAAATCGTACCGGGAGGACACGAGACGGCGGTTGCGAAGCTGGGACTATACAATTTTCTGCAGTTGATATTTAAGTAGGTAGGACTGTTGCTTGGTTTGTAGCATCGGTGTAAATTGCGGATTGCAACAATGTGAGAAAAATGGTAAACTAGTAAGGCAGGGCGAAGGCTCTGCCTTGGTTTGTTGTTTGTCCCTCGATGAAAAGGAGGAATAGGCAAAAGTCCGATACGAAAGAACAGGGGAGGAAGTCCGATGAATGTGAAAGAAAGCATTACGCCGGAACAGCTGGCGATTTATACGGAATTGGTAAAGGAGAAGAGAACGCTTCGGAAAAAGGGGAGCAAAGGTTCGTTGATTTTTTTACTGATTTGTTTTGTGTTCGGCGGATGCTTGGGAGGCGCTGCTGTTTTTCTTATGGAAACAGGAGCGGAAGTGATTAAGATACCGGCGCCTTTTCGTGTGAAGGATGGGCTGGAAGTGTTGTATGTATTTGCCGGGATTCTCTGGTTTTACCTTATGTCGATGATACATGTAATCATTCATGAGGCCGGCCATATGGTGTTCGGAATGCTGACCGGGTATGATTTTTTGTCTTTCCGCGTGCTTTCTTTCACGTTGGTGAAAAAGGACGGAAAGATGATCCGGAAGAAATTAAAGGTAAAGGGCATTCCGGGACAGTGTCTGATGACTCCGCCGGAGTGGAAGGAGGACGGAAAGTACCCGTATGTCTGGTATAATCTGGGCGGTGGTGTATTGAATATAATAAGCAGTCTGTTAGCGGCGTTGTTATTCCTGACCCACAGCCCGTTGGTGGGGTGGGCGGCAGGTATCTTTATTTTTGCAGGTGTGATTTTAGGACTTACGAATATCATTCCGATGACTATGGGGATTCCGAATGACGGCAAGAATTGTCTGCTCTGCAAGCAGTCACGGGCGAATCAGAGAGCGTTCTATTTACAGCTAAAAATGAATGCCATGATGAGTGACGGTATGTCCGTAAAGGATATGCCGGAGGAGTTTTTTGTTATGGATAGCGAGACGCAGTTAAATGCGTTGACCTGTTTTGTGGGACTGATGAAGTATTACCGGTATTTACTGATGGACGAGTTTGTACAGGCAAAGGAATGGCTTGGAACAATGGGACTGCAGGAAGAGAAATTGCCGCTCGCGTTTGTGAATACCTTTGACTTGGAACGGGTGTACTGTATGCTTCGGGAGGATGCTCCGTTAGAAGAGGTGGCAGCGACCCGGGCAGTGCTGATGCCGGTGCTTTTACAAAATAAGGACATGTCAATCTTACGTGTAAAGTATGCGTATTGTGCTTTGCTTACGGAGGAGGAGAGGGAGCTTGTTGACTGGCTCGTATATTCCAAAAAGGGGAAGCTACCGAAGAAATTGGCGAACAGAAAGCAGGAAACGGCGGAACAGCTTTACGAAGACATGGAAAAGGCGCTGGCAAACCATCCGGTTATCGGAGAAGCGGAGATGTACATGGATTTGGTAAAGAATTTGTAATGACGGAATTTTGTTGTGACGTTTGAATTTGAACAGAAAAGCGGGTTGCTTTGTATGCGAGATACAGAGCAACCCGTTGTTTTATGTTTGCATAGATCGTGCTTCCGGAGATACAGAAGACTTATTCGTTTTCCGATTTTAGCATTCGATAATTCTTCCATTTGCCGGACAAATAGTAGATGATACCTGGAACGGAGGTGCCGTAAGCTGCCAGACCGTAGCCCAGGAAGAAGCCGAACAGGCCCAGGTCCAATGCGATACCCAGAATGTAGCTTAAGCTGATACGAAGGACTACACCGTCCAAAAGGCCGAATACCAGATTTAGCTTGGAGTTTCCGATACCGTTCATGAGGGCGTTGGTGCCACGCATCAGGAGCATGCCCGGGAAGCTGATAATGGCAGCAATTACAAATTGCTTGATGTATTCCGGATTGATGACATCTTCTTCTCTCTTAAAGAAGCCGAAGAGTTCCTCGGAGAAGAGGAGAAGGATTATCGCAAACAATGCATAAAAGATACCGCTGAAAATCAAGATCCAGTTTACAACGGATGCGGCGCGCTTTTGCTTGTTTGCGGCCACGTTCTGACCGATCATGGAGCTTCCTGCCAGGGTAAGACCGTAGGTGATACGGTTTACCACGTCGTCAATCTTAACACCGGTACCGAAGGTAGAGGACGCTGTAACGTGTACCTGATTTACCAGAGAGTTTACATACATCATGGAAAGGTTAATGGCTCCGCTCTGGATGGCTAACGGAACACCGAGACGGGCCAGGTGCTTTACTGCAGATTTGTCGATGGCAAAGCTCTTTCTCTTAAAATCAAAGCCGAAGGCTTCTTTTCTCTTATATAAGTAAATCAATGCGTAGATGAATGCGACTGCCTGGCCCATAATGGTTGCCAATGCAGCTCCGGAGGTACCCAAATGCAAGAATCTTACAAACAGGATATCAAGAATCAGATTCAGAACGGAAGCAATCAACACGAAAATAAACGGACGCTTGGAGTCTCCCATACCGCGGAGTACCGCAGACACCATGTTGTAGCCGAAGGTAAACACGTTGCCTAAGGTGCAAATAAGTAAATAGTTCCAGGCATGGTCATATGCCTCTGTCGGTGTTTTGAGCAGGTTCAGGACCGGAATGCCGATAAAAACACCGATCACAGTCAGTACGACTGCCAGACTGAGAACGAGGGTAAACAGGGTGCCGATGGCATTGTTCAGTTCCTTTTTACGCTGTGCGCCAATGAGCTGCGCGATATAAATCTGACCGCCGTTGGAAAAACCTAGGCCTACCATAGTCATAAACATAACAACGGTACTGCCGTTGGTAACACCGGCTACGGCATTGGTACCAAGTACCTTTCCTACGACCAGCATATCTACTAAAGAGTAGAGAACCTGTAAGGCATTGGACAACATAAACGGCAGGGAAAAGCGAATGAGACTTTTCGGTACGCTGCCGGTGGTGTAGTCTGTAATTAATTTTGTGTTTGACATAACTGTATGTATAACTCCTTTTCTGTGCGGTGAGTTACTTAGAAAGAGGAACAGATTCCTTCCGGGAAACAACCGCAAACGTTTTTTGCAAAAAGAAAAAGGGAAAGCCCCTTTTCCTATTATACGAGGTTTTTAGCGGATGTCAATACAAAGAGATGAATTAATTAGAATTATAATTCATGGCACGCTTGCGAAGTTATGGACGGGATTGTATTAAAAAAAGTGGTTGACAGTGTAACATTGTTATGCTATCATAAACACAAGGCGTAACAATGTTACGAAAGGAGGTGCCTATGGGCGAAGAATTAATTTCCAAGAAAGAGCTTTTGGAGCGTTATGGGATTTCTTACGGTGCGCTGTATCGTTGGAAACGAAAAGGCTTGATTCCCGAGGAGTGGTTTTTAAAGAAGGCCACGGTGACCGGACAGGAGACCTTTTTTCCGAAGGAGTTGATTTGTGAGCGGGTGGAGCTGATTCAGAGCCAGAAGGATGATTTTTCCCTGGATGAACTGTCAAAGCAGTTTCATGAGGAGTCGGAAGCGAAGGCGGTACTGGCGGTAAAGACCTTGTACGGAGATAAGACCTTTTACGTAAGTGAGATTCAGCAGGTGTTGCTTGATGATGGCAAAGGGGCAGTTAGAGATGTGACCCGGGAGATACTTGGGTAGATGAGAAAGGAGATTTGTTATGGATTTAAATATTTCGGGAAGCGGCCATATTACGCCGGGGGAGTATGATACGATAAGAATCAGCGGTAGCGGTCAGTTGGGAGATGCGGTGCGTTGTAAAAACCTGTATGTGTCCGGTTCGGCAAACGGTAGCAATGTGGATTGTGAGAAGGATTTTCATATTTCGGGAAGCTGCGGCTTTTCCGGAAAGGTATCGGCGGGAAATATTGCGATTTCCGGCGGTTCTTCCTTTGGCGGAGACCTTGAAGCAAAAGAACGTGTGGCTGTTTCCGGAGGGATGGGTTGCAGAGGCAACGTAAAATGTAAGCAGCTCCAGGTGTCCGGAAACAGTAAAGTATCCGGCGATGTGGAAGCAGAGCTTGCAAAAATTCGCGGCGCCCTTGACTGCGAAGGATTGTTAAACGCCGAGGAGGTGGACATTGAGTATGAAAAAGGCATGGAAGTGGGCAGCATCGGCGGTAGCAAAATTGTGATTTATAAGCGTCACGGAGAAGCAAAAAAGAAGAAAGCGCGTCTGCCGTTGTTTGCTTCTTTGATCAAGAGAACTACGGTAGGTACGGTGTGTGTGAACAACTCCATTGAGGGTGACGAGATTGCGCTGGAAGGTGTGGTTTGTCCGCGGGTATCAGGACGTGTGGTAGCCATCGGCGCGGATTGTGAGATAGAGCTTGTGCAGTACAGCGAGCAGGTGGAGGTATCCCCGGAGGCAAAGGTGGGACGGACGGAGCGGATATAGGGTCGCTTAGCTTTTTGTGCGGTGTTGCTGTAGAGGCTCCACGGCGGATTGTGTGAATTTGCTGTGGAATTTTCGCAACTGATATCAAGAAAATACTTCTCCGGTTGTGTTATCCTTAATGTGAAAGGAGGGAACCGGCTTGTACGAATGGAACGAGACGATACAGCGCATGATTGACTGGATTGAGGCGCATTTGACGGAGAACCCGAGCCTGCTCCGGATGTCGGAGGAAATCGGATATTCGCCGTACTATGTGTCCACGAAATTCCATGAGATTGTGGGAATGACGGTGAAAAATTACATTGCGGGACGTCGCCTTGCCATGGCGACTTTGGAGATTCGTGATACCAAGGAACGGATTTTAGATATCGCAGTGAAATACGGTTATTCTTCCCAGGAAGCTCTGACGAGAGCTTTTGTGAATGCTTACGGGTGCACACCGGCAGCCTATCGGAAGAATCCGCGCCCGGTACGTCTTGCGAATCTACAAGTGGTGTTCTTTCCCCAACATTACACGAATAAAGGAGAACCGACCATGAATACAACAGCATTAACAGAGGCAAGAGTAAGAGTAGAGCATATCCCGGCCCACAAATACATCGG